>NZ_AYYR01000075.1 GCF_001435975.1 Secundilactobacillus collinoides DSM 20515 = JCM 1123 | reverse complement strand
TCCATGGCCTATTTGTATAATTTGAACTTGTTGCACTTAGATTTTAAATCCGGGAACAATGCATTTTAACCCAAATACTTAATTATGGAGGCCTTTTATTATGAAAAAGGCAATGTTCATCGGCCCGATAGGTTGCGGCAAAACCACACTGATTCAACGTCTAAACGAAATGCAAATCAAGTATAATAAAACGCAAACAATCGAATACTACGACAATATTATCGATACACCAGGCGAATACGTGGAGCACCGGTTTATGTATTCAAATTTAATGACTTCAGCCATGGGGGCAGATGTTATTGTGTTAATGCAGAGTGCCACTGATCTGCGGGTGATTCTTCCCACCGGGTTTAGCTCCATGTTCAGCAGTCCGACCATCGGAATAGTGACCAAAACAGATATCGCTAAGAATGCGGACGTTGCAATCGTCAAAGACCGGTTAAACGATGCGGGCGCGGAGCCAATCATCTCCATCTCGTCCTATAATGACACCAATATTGATAAGGTATCCGCGCTCCTTGCCTAGATTAACAGCCCAGTCTCATTTAATAAAAAAACTAAGAGGGATTTATTTATGAACGCACACGTCGTATACGCTACAATTACAGGGAATAATGAAGACATAGCCGACATTATTTCTGATCAGCTCAAAAAACACGATATCGAAGTCATTGAGACCGAGATTTCGCAAACCGATGCTGCAGAACTTCAGGACGCCGACATCTGTGTCGTGTGCCCGTACACTTATGATGAGGGTTCCCTTCCAGAAGAAGGCATGGATTTTTACGATGATCTGCAGAATCTGGACCTGACAGGCAAAATTTACGGTGTTGCCGGCTCTGGTGACGTGTTCTACGGTGATGATTTTAACAAAGCAGTCGATGAGTACAGCGAGGCATTTAAGAGCGCTCAAGCGACCCAGGGCACTGAGAACGTTAAAATTGATTTGGAGCCCATCGAAGATGACGTTGAGACTCTGGCCAAATTTACAGACGCACTTGTGAGTGCTGCAAAAAAATAGCAAATGTTGTCTTAAATGCCTTTTAGTTTTTTGGCAGAATTGTACCCTAAAGATTCACAAGGAACCAAGATACAAAAATTCATCCCACAAAAAAAGCATGATGAACACTGTTCAGTAGCATCCACTATGCCTGTACTGTTCTTATTCATTTTGCCGTTTTTGAATGTAATAAACAAATTGTTTGAGTGTATCATCTAATTGCTTTGCAAGCTCTTGATTGATGAGTTCATTTTCTTTATTAAATAGTGCTTGAACTTTTCCGATGGTGATAAAATTATTGATTACATCCATCCCCATGTAGCGAAGCAGCTGCTGTATGTGTGCATTAGCATTAGCACCACCACGATCACCTGATGAATCAGTGAGGACCATGGCCGGTTTATTTGTAACGTGAGACTGCGGTACCGGAACAGACATAACATCAACCGCGTTTTTTAATCCTCCGGGAATAGAAAAATTATATTCCTGAGTTACAAAAATCAAAGCATCCATTTTATCAATCACGCTACGAAATACCTGCCACTCAAGAATTGAATTATCCTCTAAATCAGGATTATACAATGGTAAAATTTCATAATTTATCTGAAAAAAATGTACAGAAGTTTGATTGCTCATCAACCAATTTGCAATTTTCTGACTATATGACCGGCTACTCAAACTACCCACTAATACACCAATGTTTAACATACAGATCACTCCATAATATTTCTCAATAATTCTGTTGAATCTTTTAAGTCAAAATACCAAAGTGGCCAAGAATCAGTACCATCCTTTAAGCCTTTAAGAACTTCCTCAAAAAATGCTTAAGTCAAATAATTATCTCTAATTTGATTCAACACGGCATCGCTCAACCCTATCTGATTATGAAAAAACGAATCAAAACCACCATAATTATTAATAATCGAAATCACTAACTCAAAATATTCTTTGCGCACAGTCGAAAGATCAAAAATTGATTGTAAGTACGCCGGATTATTATTAACCGTTTTGGCCTCATTTAAACGATTATTGATTCTAATCGAAGAACACTCATTACTCAGGAGATAATCATTCATAATAGCTTTTTCTGGCACCCTTAAGATTGACAGAATAAAAATGCTTAATATACCCGTTCTATCCTTCCCAGTTGAACAGTGAAACAGAACGCCATTGGCCGACAGCTTCGACAAGGTTAAGAAAAAATGTCGATACGATAACCAAACGGTTGAATCTGTAAGCAATCGTTGATACGTTTGAACCATCTGATGATGTCCTGCTTTTTTATCCGTTAACTGCCCCACTAAATTCCTGACATTAACTGTACTCTCTGTTAAATCTTCATTCGAGATAGGCATTTTAATATACTGAATTCTATTATCGATTAAATCAGGAAATTTTCTGACTTCAAAAGGCGATCTAAGATCAATCACAGTTCTTATACCATAATCGTAAAGTTTTTTTTGATCTCTAAAATTAAGATCTGATAAATAACCCGCTCGTATTAAGCGTTTCGCTTTAACAGTCAAACCGTCACAAGTTGGATAGCATCCTAAATCACGACAATTAAAGCCTCTTTGTAAGCTTATTCCTCTTCCGGCTTTCATTGCCATTCCCCCTAAAGTTAAACCAGCAGGCACAAGTAAAAAGAGCCACCAAATATATAATAATTTGAGGCTCCTTCATTTAGATTAGGTTCTAGTAATCTCGGGAACATCAAATCCTAAAAGTTCATGCAGCTTATCAACAACGTCTTTCAAGGCAGACTCAACTTCAGAAACTTCACCGACAACAACTACGGACCCGCTAAATCGATCAATAAATCCAAGCGTGACATTACTTGATTTAGTAGCAATGTCTCCAGCAATAATTGCAGCCTCACTAGGTGTAATCGTTAAAATTCCCAGTGCATTTTTAGGTGTCTGAATGCCCAGTTTTTCATAAATATCGGGAGTGGGATTAGCAACAATATGTGCCAATGTAACCTGTTTACCCGGAACATATTCCTGGATTGTTCGCTCGATATCACGGCTCATAGTGTATCATCCCTCGCTATCCTATTCTACTTTTAACTTCCTCTGTAATATTGTCTAACAGAGAAGTATCATCCGAATCAGAAGAGGCAGTGTTGATCTTTGCTTCAACAGAATCCCGAACATCCTGTAAGAGCGGGGAAATATTGTCGTTTTTTTTATGTCCAATTTCTTGCTCTAAAATGTTTCGAACAACTTCTTCAATTTTTCCTTGATCCATATCTTTATTCACTTTCTTTCACAAAAGTATCGACAGCGGTTTCACAAATGGCCTGATCCTGCTTTACGGTTCCGCCACTGACACCAATAGCGCCAATAATGTGACCATCGACTTTTAAAGGAATTCCACCTCCAAATGAAGTCAATTTACCGCCCATCATAGTTTCAATTTGGTATAAATCAGCTCCGGGTTGGACCTCTTTTGATAAATTAATCGTGGCATCCATCATTGCTAGAGCGGACCATGCTTTTTTGCGTGCTAACGTGCTGCTTACTAAATTTGCATTAGGCATATGATAGCTCATTTGAACGACTTGATTATCACGCATAATGACAATCGTAACGCCAATGTCAAAATCATTTGCTCGATTCACCGCTGTTTGAATGACCTTTTCCATTTTTTCTAATGAAAAGAAATTTTGAGTTTGCTTTTTTAGTACGTTTTTAACTATTTGATTTAATTGATCATCATTCATCTTTTCGCACGTCCTCAATTTTAGAATAAGCCCGAATTACTTTATTAGTCACGTCATTAATCAAGTCTTCATAATCTTCCGATCTGGCCATAATGTACAAGAAATCAGAAAGGCGATTTATATATCTCTCTAACTCTGGACGAAAGCTGACATCTTTAGATAATTTCACAAATGATCTTTCAGCACGACGACAAATAGTCCGACAAACATGGAGTTGAGCACCTGCAACACTGGTACCTGGCAAGATGAAGCTTTGAATTGGAGGCAATTCATTAGTGTATCGATCAATTACATTTTCCAGTATATGAGTATCCTCATCATTGATGGACTTACTTTGATTTAGGAACTTCTTAGTGTCCTTAGTGGCAATTTCACCTTGGAGATAAAACATTTTATATTCAACAGCCTGTAAAAGTACTTTATTATCTGAATTGATACAAAATTTTTCTGCAAGACTAATATTTGCATTCAATTCATCAAAAGTTCCATAGGTCTCTACACGGACGGAATCCTTTTCAACACGCAAACCATCAAACAAGCTTGTCTTACCCTTATCACCGCCCTTTGTATAAATAGCCATAAGCGGAAGCCTCCTCACAACCAATCTATTTATCAAACCGATCAATTATGCCAACAATAGTGCAATCATTAACATCCGGAGCGTTGTTACCAGCACCGTTATCCGCCCTCCGAGCACCTGCACCTCTGACAACCAAGACGTTATCGCCAATACCTGCGTTAACAGTATCCGCAGCTACCTGCTCAAACCGAATGGGTTCTTGGTCTGAATCAATAGGGCGAACAATCATTAATTTTTTCCCGACCAGTGACTGATCTTTTTGGGTAGAAACAACGCTACCGATTACTTTAGCCATATACAATTTTCTTCAGTCCTAATCTTTAGTTTAATATGTTTCATATCACAGGTTTCTAAACCTTCATCAGTTAACGCTTGTCCAGTAGTTTTTATGAATATTGCGTTATCTGGTAATTGAGCTATTTCTTCTCTGGAAATAACCCTGTTAGAATTGGCAACAATCAGAGAATTCCGACCAACTATGAAATTGACTGGCCAATCCAAGACCATTAACCTAGGAATAAAGTTAACAATACTTTCATTGACCTTAAGGTAAAAATGAACATCTAAATTAATGCCATCTAATATCCACGATACCCAATCGTCATCGCAATTTAATGTGTACAACTCTTTAATAAATTGGACAGAAACATTTTCCAAGATCAAGCAACCATAATTAACAAATAACTGTTCACTCGGTGGAGATGGTAATTCATTAAGGAAAAGAATCTTGTTTGCTGCTTGTCTTTTCTTTAATTTCTCAATAACTTTATTTATTAAGTCATCCATCAGCACACCCCCAGTTTATTAAGTATGATTTAAATTGTTATTCTTCGGTAGTATCGGTTTCTGGAAGAGCTGGTAAAATGCTTTCAACCTCATCATGTGGACGTGGAATAACGTAAGATGAAACCACTTCTCCTACAGACTGTGCAGCTTGAACCCCTGCATCAACTGCTGATTTTACAGCACCCACGTCTCCTCTAATCATAACTGTCACAAGTCCGGCACCAATTTTTTCTTGACCAGTTAAAACAACGTTAGCTGCTTTAACCATAGAATCTGCAGCTTCAATTGAAGGAACAAGGCCCTTAGTTTCAATCATTCCTAAAGCATTATTCATCGTTTTTTCCTCCTATTTCTTCTTTAATTCATTATAGTGGATACACTTGTTGTGAGGTTCGCCCAATTTACGAGGACATTTGGGATCACCACATAAATTACAAGTGACCACTTCGTCAAAATGATTATCATCCTGTTCATCATCCGTCGAGACTTCACTAGTCTCGTTCGCCACATTCTCTGGCACTGCCGTGGACTTTAAAGCAGCACGCTCAACTTTTTTTGATTTTGATGCAGCGTGTGGCCCGAACATAGCTGATTCTTTCATCGAACCATCAGGATTATATTTTTCTGGATTGAAATTCTGTGGTGCGACATCACTAGCGCCTGAAGTGCCTAAACCATTAAGTCCTTCAGAGGGACTGCCGATAACAAGCCCAGCAATATATTCGTCAGGTAACGTTTGTTTAACAGTTTCTACCGCAACCTTAACTGAAGAAATATCCCCAGTGATTTCAAGGGTGATCCAACCATTATCAGCGTTCCTTATTCTATTCAAAGTAACATCACTTGTCTTTAACATACGATCAGCAGCAACCGTTGCACTAGATAAGCCATTGCATTCTACATATCCTAGCGCTTCCATGTTTTCACCTCCTAACTTATGATATTTTCTTAAATGGTATTCCCTTAACAAGCCGTGCAGCATTAGCACCTAACATGCGAAGTTTAAGGTCATCATTGATATTAATATCAAATAAAGGTTCCGATTCTGGTAAATTTTTGTAATGCACAATAAATCGATGATTATCATATGCAATGCCGACCGATAGTCGTGAAGACAATGCAGCTTGATAAGCTCGAGAAACAACATTATCAACGTGAATGTCTTCCAATGAAACCGGAATCTGTTCTTCTTCAATTCCGTTGAGAATTGGTTTTAACTTGCCACGTACAGAATCGGATGAACCATTAATTCCAATTACAATGGTCGGACGTTCAGGATTATCAGCCATTATTTTGCCCTCTCTCCTCTGCGTACCGAAGTACAAGACCAGTTGCCACTGCATTCCTTGGTCCCATAATACCTCGTACGTTCCCTCGACCGGAAACAAGGTTATAATGCGCCAACTGATCCGTAACAAGTTGTGGGATTTCAAAATCAAGTGCTGAACCGCCGACGATTACTACAAATGGAATATCACGGATACTTCCTGTAGGACTGACGTATTTCAGAGCTCGGATAGCGTTGGTAACGAAAACACGTTTCTTAGCACTTTGTCTGATAAGTTTTATCTTTTCAATGCTTGGATTACCAGTAACCGGTTCATATCCCTCTGGTTTAATCACAACCACTCTCGCAAATAGTTCAGACGGTAACGGTTTTTCAAAGAATTGAACAGAACCATCCTCATGTCGAAGTTGGAAAAGATTTTCAACCTTAGCTAATGGGTATCGTTTAATATCTTCAGCTAAATGAACATCAGAAAGACCAAGTTCGGAATTAATAATCATTGTGACCATGTCACCTGCACCCGCAAGATGAATAGCAACGGTTTGATCTTCTTTATTGATAATCGAAGCATCGGTAGAGCCGGCGCCAAAATCAAGAATTGCAATTGGTTTGGAAGTACCTGGCGTTGTTAACGCACCACGAATTGCTGATTCAACCTCCGCACCACCGATTTCAACTTTGGTGTTTAATTCTTTTTCGATTAACTTAGCAATTACTTCCATTTGCAGACGATCAGATTTAACCATTGCCGCGATACCCACAGCAGATTCGTTGGAAAATTCACCAGCTAATCCACCTTTAACCTTAACTGGAACTTGAGTATCAATCGCCAATAAATCTTGAATCGCAACATCTTTATTTTGCTTACCTGTCAAAGTTGCCATTGTCTGGCGTACCTTTTCGAGCATTCCGCCAATATTAGTTCCAGACTCACCCGTAATATCTTCAATATGTCGAAATTGAGAGATCTTTTTCATGATCGCCGCTGCGCCTTCAGACACACCGACTTCATCTTTTCCTGTATTGCCATTAATAATAATATTACCAGCAGGAATTACTCTTGCTTTGACGTCCCCTGCAGGTGTCTTAATAACAACTGCCGAGCGATTGCCAATCAATGCTCGTGATACAGGTACAATGTTTTTGGTTTCTTCAGACGTTAATTTAAATAAAGTTGCAATGCCATATGGGTTGGATAGTTGTGAAATAACTTGTCCAGGACCAGCCACCTCAACTGCAGCAAGCATGCGCGTTGGCACCTTATCAATCAGCGCAACTTCATCAACAATCGGTATTTTTGTGGTTAACCGATTGTCCACAAGCACCGCATCGTCATTTTGTAAAATAGCTGCTGAGATATGATATCCAGACTCACCATATGCGTTGATTAGCTTTGCACAATTTTCGAAATCGATGTCCTTAGACACAATGACAATATAGTCTCGATTTTTATCATTTTCAGAAACCAAGTCTAAAATTGGTATTGTCACGCCAGATCCAGTCCCAATTCCTCCCGGAGTATCAGGGTTATGGCCAATCATTGTTGATTCCGTAACAATCGTCTCTGTAATAGTCTCCATGGCTACATCACCAATAACTGGAGTGGCTTCGTTTATTCTAATTAAATCAATGTCAGAAATAGATAATTTTGCTTTATCTAAAACTTGATTGATTGAATCACGAATACCAATTAAATTTTCCTTGGTACCTTTGATACCTGTTGTTGCAGCTATCCCTGACTCAATAAAATTAGCCTCTCCAGTATCAGAAACATTAGCTAGTGCAACTTCAGTTGACGAATTTCCAATATCAACGCCAATAACTTTCTCAATTGCCATACCTAAACACCCTTTTCAGCTTCTATCTGTCTCCTTTTAACTTCTTACGGCTTGAATAGTATTTTGCAGCTTCTTCAAACCATGCAGCACAAATATTTGCATTATATTTAGACTTTAATTCTTCAGCGATTTGTAGTAATTCATCCTTGGTTGAACGGTATGGACGCAAAGCATTATACATTTCCAGCAAACGATCATCTGGGATTTTTGTTAACTCTGCTGCACGATCAAAATTCATTTGTAAGGTTTTTCGACCAGCTGCTCCTGCTACATCGCCCTGCATTTTAAGTGCGTCAGCCGTAATTCGTAAATCTTTACGATCGACTCTATTATTAGCAATATCATCTAGTGTGACATCATTTAATGACTTGCCAGATGGTGTTTTAATAATGTCGCGATGTTTTTGATAAAGCGGGTAATCCTCAACACCATATTGCTTACCAGCTGCACTTGAGCTGTCATTTGCTGTTCCGGTATATTGAGTAGACGCGGTATCAGAATTATCAACCTGTTTTAAAATATTTGATACTAATTCGTTAATATCACTCATGATACCCCTCCTATAGTGTTACCTTAATTTCTTCAGCAGATTTACCAGAAATCACTTGATGGGTTTCCCGAATGTGCAAAATTGCTGAGATTGCTTGGAAATTTGGCCGAGCCATTTGGTCATTAGGTTGTGAAACTGGCTCCGGTGAATCGCCCTTAGCATAGCGTGCCGCATTTTTACCGATTGCCCGGAACATTTCAGCATCGATAACTGGCGCTTCTGGGAATAATTCCAAATTATTCAACGCTTCTTGGTCTTTTTGGTGAATGATAACCGTACCCTTTGACTGAATCCCAATCGAAATACCGGAGCCTGAAAGGTGGTCTGCCTCCACAGCAAGGAATGAAACGTCGGAAGTGTCATACACTTTAATGATTCGTGCTTTTAATCCTTCTTCTTCGATCCCAGCAACCACTTGTCGCAGTGCTTCTTGGTGCGAAATACCTGATTCTGTCTTTGTCAGGACAGTCGCAAATGCCGGAGCCACTGCAATCACGATTTCATCTTTAGAATAGCCTGGTTTAGCTTGTCCTAAGGGTTGAAACCAATCAACATTATTTTCTGGGACTGCATGCACATTACCGGAAGCGTTTTCAGAAGAGCTTATATTATTAGCTTGTGTACTAGCTTTCTGGAAATTGATTGGTTTGTCGATATGAGTCTGTGCCAATACTTCACGTACAATTTGACGAACTAATTTTTCATCGATATCAGCCATAATAATAACTCCCTCCTTTACATGTCAAAATGTTCTGGGTCAATAACTTGTGGAATATCAGTAACTTTCTTCCACTCATCCGGATCGTTATAGATTCGATAACCAGTGCCTGGACCCTGATAATCATTACTCTCATTTACGGCTGATTGCACATTCCAATCCTCATCAAAGATTGCTGAAGTTTGAAGGTAGTCACCGACAACCTTTTGTTTTTGTAAATTAAGAATCGCATCCGCCACGTCCTTAAAATCACCATCAATAAGCGCCTTAATGACATCAACAGCAGTGATCCCGCGATCCATCATGTTTTGTGCTGCTTTCATATCAGCAACTTTATCACGTTTAGGCATATCCTCATGGACATCAGCATAAGCAGCAGCTTCTACTTCTTCGTCAGTAATAGTTGGGAGCCCTAAGCCTTTGAATACGACTTGTAATGCTTCAGCTGCTTTTCGACGAACGTTGATGGCATCCTCTTCTTTGATAGAGTGAATCCCAAATGATTGCCCATAATCTCGTGAAAGAAAATGAATATCATCGTAGTCATAGACATCTTCGTTTGAACCGGCAAAAGTGTTATCTGGATTTGGCTCGGCACCGAAACCTGAGCAAATAAAATCTGTACCGCCAATGAATTGCCCCATAAACCGCCAAGTACGACGCATAGAAGAGTGCGAGAATGATTGGTCACTCCCAGTTGCACTTTCAAGATCATACATCATTGCTAATAAGTTTTCGCCAAGAACCTCACGTAGCCCATTTGGCACTGCTGTCGGAATCGAAATACAGCTTAGTGATCCATTTTGAAGTCCTTGCACACCTGAAGCCTTAGATAATAAGATGCAACGAGCTTCAAGATACAGCATTGATTTCCCTTCAGGATAACCCATAAGAACTTCAGAACCTGAGCCAGAGGTAAACCGCATTTTAATACCACGAGAGGCGTAACATGAGGCTAAGAAACCCTTTGACCATGGTGTATCGTCCCCATCAGTAAATGAACGATCCGTCCCATAAACTGAAATAGTTTCTGCATAGGAAGTTAAACCACGCATCCCTAATTGCAACTCCGTGGATTCATCAACTGAACATTGGTGAAGCACACCCGGTCGACCGGTTTGAGAGCCTACGAGCACGGATAATGCATTAAAAGGCGCGTCACGACTGACAGCAGTTGTAGTTTCTTCTTCAGCAAAGCCTCTTAAAGCAGCCTCAGCTGCATCAGCCGCAAGTTCAACAGGATTGTCGATATAATTTGTAACGTGACACTGGTTTGCTGGCTTACGACGTTCACGCATTTTCTTTGCGCCCATAATCATTTCACCAAAATCAAGTTGATTAATGACATCTTGACCTTTGGCCGGCGTCATAGCGGTCGTATATGCCAAAACATCTTGGTGTGAGATGTTAGGATCAATTAACATCTTTGCAATCTTAGTCGAGTCTGTAGCCATGACTTTTTCAGCATTATCAATATTAATACCATAGTTTGCGATATACATATCGATAAGATCAAAGTCTTCACGCTTTTTACCATCCATTTCGGTAATGATGCCATTATCTACTTTTATGCTTGGTTCAGGATCGTTAGGACTCTTCATCGCAACGAAACCTTCCTCAGGCCATTCCTTCACAATGACATCTTTGTTAATTGGACGTTTCTCTAATTTTTCAAATCGTTTTTGACGTTTCATTAATCATTCCTCCTGGTATAAGAATCTTAATGAATATAAGAAGGGTAGTCGTTTTTCGGCTTATCTCCCATTTGTCCCAACAGCTCTAATCCACGTTCACGTCCTGCAATAACAGCCTGACGTACGGCGCCTGAGTCACCACTAATTAACAAGGTCCCTTCATTTGAAGGACTGCTGTTGTGACTAGGGGTTGCAACTGCAATCGCTTTGACACCAGCGGTTTTTAAAGCCGTATCCGCCATAACAATACCGATTGCTGCAGGGCAAGCGTTCAATATACCAAAAGCCTTACCCTCATCCGCGCCCAAGGCCTGAGTAAGCGCACCCGCGGCTCGAGCTGTGTACTGTAATTCAATGTACCCAGCATCATTTCCATACACATCGCCAAAGTAATGATGAAGGTTTTCGAATGTCACTTTGATGGCTTGACGAACGTCTGAAGGATCATAACCGCCAATAACGATCATGCAACCTTGCCCCCCACCGCCTTTAGTATCGTTAGTCCATTCAACGTCAATACATTCGGTATTCGTGGACTTAATACCTTCATCCATAGAAAACAATTGTGGCCCGCCACCTGTACGATCACTAACAATGCCAATAACCGAATACTTTTTCTTAACATGCATTTTTTCTAGAAGTTGTGGGTCAACGTTAGGAATACACAACCCAATGGTATCCCCTGCCGGGTCAGCACCAACAAATTCTGGCGCAACGCTGGTGGAATTTAAAAAGTCAATCATATGACCGCCTCCTGGTAGTTATTACGGAGATTTTCCAATAATATCATGTGTTAACAAAAAAGATTCTTATTTGTCCTTCACTCAAACAAAATAAGAATCTTTTTCGAAGATTATTCTTTGTGAGGAAGAATCTTTTCAACATCAGTATGAGGGCGTGGAATAACGTAGCTTGAAACTACTTCGCCGACATTTCCAGCTGCTTGAACACCTGCATCAACAGCCGCCTTAACAGCTCCAACATCGCCACGAACCATGGCAGTAACAAGTCCTGCCCCAATTTTTTGTTGCCCAATTAAGGCTACATTAGCGGCCTTAACCATTGCATCTGCTGCTTCAATAGAAGGTACTAAACCCCGCGTTTCAATCATTCCAAGTGCTTCTTGTTCCATGTTGAAAGCCTCCTAAAATTGATAAGATAGCGCTTTTGAAAGCGCTTGCTTTTTCACTACATGCTTATTATATAACAAGTGATTTTCATTTTATTGATGTTTTTCATTTCTAAATTATGGTAATTATCAAAATGTTATATCTTTTAGATGACAGATATTTGATTTTTGTCAAAATATAAGATATTGTGGTTTCATGAAAAGGACCAATATACCAAAAAGGAGATTTTTTTATGAATTTTCCTTCACAAGAGAGTCACTATATCAGAATCAAGAGAATCCTGTCTCTTTTTAACCAGTTAACAAAGACACATCTTTCTTTTGTTGACACATCGTTACACCTAGTATCCAGTGATGGTCTATTGTTAGATTCTACAAAAATTGTTTCTTTTTTTTACAAAAAGGGACCATCTTTGTTCTTTCCACTAATCACTAATGATCAATTTAATGGCATGTTTATTGTCAATAAAAATAGTATTCCAGTAAATGTAACAACGCTCTATCAAGAAGCTTTACACAGTATTTCTTTAAACGTTCTTAGTGCTTACTATCAGAAGATTGATATTTTATCCCCCCTGGCAAAAGACGAATTGGAAAAAGGCGGCAAACTGTTCAGTCTTATTGCCTCGGGACTGGCTAGCAAAAACAAGATTTCAACTAGCAAATTTGAGAACTCAAGCGATTTCGAAAATAGCGATGGTGTCAACAACATCGACATTGCGCTTACTTACATTGAACATAATATTGACCAAAAGCTAACTCTGGTTAATGTTTCCAAAAATTCTTACTTGTCACCGGCATACCTAAGCAGATTATTTAAAGAGTACTTTAAAATCAATTTTTCCAACTATATCCGCGCCAGAAAAATAGCACTCGCGCAGACCCAACTTATCTCAACAGATGAACCTATTGATAAAGTGTCGAGAAAAATAGGCTTTTCAAGAGCAAACTATTTTAATAAAGTTTTTAAAGAAACTACCAACCTAACGCCATTACAATTTAGAAAAATGTATACTGGTGCAAAAAAAATATATACCATTCACAGAGAGTTAGAATGGAATGACAACATCTCTGTATACGCAGTCTCACGGCAATATTTTCAAAAACAAGGTGTTACTCTAAAGGAAGAAATCATCAATGGCTATCCCTGCCTGACATCAATAGATGGCTTATCATCGCCTGATAACAAAAATGGATGGATCTATTTAATCGATGGTGTGCAACCCCAAACACTTCCCAGTGAATCCTATGTAAAAGATAAATCAGTCATTCAGTGGATTTTCGTTACTCTTTAGTCCCAATCTGAAACGTTATTCTAATGAAGAAAATAAAATGAAATTATTGCTTTCAAGGTTATTATGAGATAGTTTGTGTAAACACAAACAATAAAAATGCCTTTTTGAAAAAATTACCAACAAAAGCAATATAGTGTAAATTCACAAAAAGGAATTATTCTGTTGTGAAAAACTGAATTGATTCCACTTTTTGATATCTTGAGCCGAAAGTTAATTTAGAGGCTTTAATCAAGAGAACTACTGACATTAATAAATGCGACATAATGATTATTGCTTTTTGCAAAAGTGCTGATTAAGAAAAAATTAAACCACATTTTATTCACATGCGGTTCGTTTTCGATAAGTAATTTCGTCACTTGTGTTCTTGAATAGCAATATTTAACAATGGCCGAACAAAACTTATCAATTCAAAAATGTTTGTAATGATTTTAACAAAAATAAGCATTTCAAAATTATGAAAGCGCTTTACACACTTTGAAGACGTGCTATATAATGTTTTTGTAATATATTTTAACAACAACTATGTAATGAATTTCGAAATGGAGGCTTTTTAAATGGGACGCTTGCAAGGTAAGGTCGCGTTAGTTACTGGTGGGTCAAAAGGAATCGGTAAAGCCATTGTTGAACGTTTTGCCGAAGAGGGCGCAAAAGTTGTCTTTACAGCCATTGAAAAAGAGGCAGGCGAAGACTTGGAAAAAGAACTTATTCCCAACCGACTTGTATTTATGCAGCAGGATGTATCAAAAAAGGCTGATTGGGAACGGGTCATCAAAGCAACATTAGCCAAATTCGGAAAAATTAATATCATCGCCAACAATGCCGGAATTGGTTTGTATGCTGACATTGAGGAAATGGACGAAAAGAACTGGAATGCCACAATTGGCGTCAACCTTACTGGAACCATGTGGGGTGTGAAATATGGTATCAAAGCTATGAAGGAAAACCACGAAAAGAATTCTATTATAAATCTTTGCTCGGTTGAAGGTTTAATTGGTGATCCTGACTTGCTTGCTTACAACGCCTCCAAAGGTGGCGTACGCCTATTAACAAAATCTGCAGCCTTGGATTGTGCTCGAAAAGGTTACGATATCCGAATCAACTCAGTTCACCCTGGCTACGTTGACACACCATTAGTTGCAAACCTCGAAAAAACTGATCCAAAGGTCAAAGACCACTTGGTTTCATTACACCCTATGGGTCGGCTTGCAAAACCAGTTGAAGTAGCAAACATGGCCTTGTTTCTTGCATCAGACGAATCATCGTTCAGCACTGGTTCCGAATTTTTAGTCGATGGTGGATACACCGCCCAATAATTATTTCTAAAAAGTACGATGATTGTTTTTTGAAATTTTACTTTTTATATTCTTACCGAACAATAGAAATGAGGAATTTTAATGTCAGATGTAAATGAAGATTTAATTAGAGAAGTTGTTAAACAAGTTCTAGCTGCTTCAGGGTCTAATACGGATTCGGATGCTGCAAAAGGCTTTAATTCAACAAACGGCAAAAAAATCTTTGCTTTCAGTATTCGTAAAGATGAAGAACCATATCTTAGAGAATGGGCCAGTAAGCATCCAAAGATAGAGGTCGGTTATACTGATGAGTTGCTTTCTGCTGAAACGGCTAAATACGCTAAAGGGGCTGATGGTGTGGTTGTCTATCAACAACTTGACTACACCGCTGACACTTTACAAGCACTGGCTGATCAAGGAATCACTAAAATGTCACTCCGAAATGTTGGCGTGGATAATGTTGACATGGATAAAGCTAAGGAATTAGGTTTCCAAATTACTAATGTCCCAGTTTACTCACCAAATGCTATCGCAGAACATGCTGCAATTCAAACTGCTCGTATTCTTCGCCAAACGAAGGTACTAGACACGAAGATTGCGAACGGCGATCTTCGTTGGGCACCAACGATTGGTCGCGAGGTTCGTGATCAAACAGTTGGGGTAATTGGAACTGGACATATCGGACAGGTCTACATGCAAATCATGAAGGGATTCGGCGCTAAAGTTATTGCTTATGATCCATACGAAAATCCAGAGTTAAAGAAAAAAGGTTACTATGTCAATAGTCTGGATGATATATATGCCCAAGCTGATGTGATTTCACTACATGTCCCCGCTACAAAAGAGAATGCGCATATGATTAACAGCACTTCCATTGCCAAGATGAAGGACGACGTTGTTCTGGTTAACTGCTCACGTGGCGCACTTGTTGACACTGATGCTGTGGTTAAAGCACTTGATAGTGGTAAGGTGTTTGGTTTTGTAATGGATACTTATGAAGATGAGGTCGGTATTTTCAATGCTGATTGGCGTAACAAGAGTTTCCCTGACAATCGTCTCAAAGATTTAATTCAACGGCAAAATGTACTTGTCACCCCTCATACGGCATTCTATACGACACACGCAGTTCGAAACATGGTTCTGAAAGCCTTTGATAATAATTGCGAGTTAATCAATGGCAAAACTGCTGATACACCTGTAGAAGTTTAATCATACGATTTTATTTTCGATCACTATGCACTAAAAATTAAAAACGAGCGCTATCAGATTTGATAGCACTCGTTTTTAAATAATGATTTTACCAATAATAAATTATGAATATTCGATTATTAAAACTTGTTTGAGCCAACAACAGCATGCATAACATTTAGAAGCACTTATAGGAACTACTTAAAAATAACGAAATTATTCACAAATTCAAAAACATTTGGAAAAAGCAACCTTGACAAAAACAAAAATGAGCTGTCGGGAAACACGCTCCATTACAAATCATCGTATCTCTAACGCTGACTTAAATGAGCTTCAAACAGTATTTGGCGGTAGAATTTTATCACTCGTGTACGATATATTTCTTCAGTTTCAGCTTCCCATGTGTCCTGCTAAATACAGGTAACTGCACCCTTGGATCATATTCAATTCATTGCATCATTCGGATTACAGGATGCTATGGTATTTGAATCATTTGTGACTGGTACAAGCATGGTTCGATGGAAGCATTTGTAAAAAGAATGTGGGGAACATTTAATGCCCAGGAAAATGTTTCTGGGGTTTACATGCTTTGTTACTTTCCCGGATTTAAAATCTAAGTGCAACAAGTTCAAATTATACAAATAGGCCATGGA
>NZ_AYYR01000074.1:105733-163346 GCF_001435975.1 Secundilactobacillus collinoides DSM 20515 = JCM 1123 | reverse complement strand
ACTAAAGTTGATATGCCCTGCACTTTGTGAAACAAAACTTTGTTCAGTTTTCAAAGATCTACTTGTTCGAATCAACTCATTTAGTATACCCAAGATTCAAAATTGTGTCAACCATTATTTTGAATCTTTATTCAGCCAAATGTTTATCAACTCGCTGAAATGAATTAATTCGGTCATCCAACAACAACCACCTTGAATAATTATGCGTTCAATGAGTGACGTCGTCTTTAACAACAGGTAAAATAATACCAGCAAATCAAGAGTCGGTCAAGCACTTATTTCAAAAAAGTCAATTTATTTGCGAACAAACTCACGAAGCGCCTCTTGTTCCCAACCGTGACGCCGATCCGCAATGGGTGTAAATCCCTCATGAACATTGCGGCTTGTCCAATAATGTTTGTGATGATTTTCCGGCTGATCGATCGTAACAGCTTTAGGTTCCTCAAGACACCGAAGTGATAAAGAAATCTTCCCTGTAAATTCATCAATATCCAAAATAACGACCGTTAACGCCTGGCCAACTGATAAGTATTGATGAATATCCTTGACGAAACCGTAGTGGCACTCCGAAATATGAATCAAACCCTGCGTATTGTCACCAAGATCAACAAATGCGCCGTACGGTTGAATCCCAGTAACTGTACCAGTGACCTGTTCTCCAATATGATACATAATTGTTCCCTCCTTAAAATAAACATTATTTATCCGCTAAAAAGCAGTTCTCAAAGCTAGAAATGTCGGTCTTGAATCAATTAGTAGCATTATACCACCATACCCGCACAATACACGCCGCCACTATCAGACAAAAAATGACCTGTCCAGTCGATTGCACTGAACCGGTCATTTAACGTCTTAAGTTGCGCTTGTTAGTCGTCAATGATTTCAACAGAAGTCAGTTTAACATCCGTCAATGGCTTGTCACTGCCATCCGTCTTGACCGTCGCAATTTCATCCACCACGTCCATGCCTTCAGCAACTTGGCCAAAAACAGTGTGGCGAAAATCAAGCCATGGTGTGCCGCCCTTTTGATAAGCAGTCACGATTTCATCAGGGAAATGTGCATCCTTCATCTGCTCACTTAATTGCTCAGACAAATGTTGATTTTGAACAATAAAGAACTGGCTCGAATTCGTATTCGGTCCAGCATTGGCCATTGAAAGGGCACCACGCAGGTTATAAACCTCTTTTGAAAATTCATCTTCAAAAGGCGCGCCCCATTTAGAGTCGCCACCCATGCCAGTTCCGGTAGGGTCGCCGCCCTGAATCATAAAGTCGTTAATGACCCGGTGAAAAACGCCGTCATCATAATAGTTATCATTTGCAAGCGACACAAAGTTTTCAACCGCCTTGGGTGCTTGTTCTGGAAACAATTGAATCTTAATATCACCTAGCGATGTGTGCATGACCGCTTTAGGGCCATTGACCGTATCGAGATGTAGTTGTGGAAAACTCACCAGCAAAACCTCCATTATCTTTCTGATACCTATTCTATTATCCATGTTTGAAATTAAAAAGCAACTTTCCTGCCGATTCGACCATAAACTTCATGCGTTTTTCCTAAGATTCCACAAACCACTGGTATTCTGCTGGGTTTTTGATACAATGACGACATCTATGAAACTATATTGGATATCTATGATTTGAAAGGACTAATTGCCTACATGACCTTTTTAACGACCCTCATTGATTTCGTACTCCACATTGATCAGCATATGATCGCGATTGTCAACACATTCGGCGGTTGGACGTACGGCATCCTGTTTTTGATTGTTTTGGTTGAAACCGGGGCGGTGATCCTGCCGTTCCTGCCTGGTGATTCCCTGTTGTTTGCCGCAGCTGCGCTTGCTGCAAACCCTGAATATCACTTGAGTATTTTAGTATTTATTGTCATCTTCTTGGCAGCTGCCATCGGTGGTGACTCACTGAACTTCTTCATTGGCCGACACCTTGGCGTTGCCCTGACAAAGAACCGATTCTTTAGTCGCGTATTCAGTCAGCAAAAGCTTAATGAAGCGCACGGCTTTTTCGATAAACATGGTGCGATGGCGATATTCTTAGCCCGCTTCATGCCGATTATCCGGACGCTGGCACCATTTGTTGCTGCGACCTCGAATTACGAGTATAAATCGTTTATCAAATACAACGTTGCTGCTGCCATCTGTTGGGTCGGCCTCTGTTCCGCGGGCGGTTTTTTCTTCGGGAACATCGGTTTTGTCAAAGATCATTTCTCACTGGTCGTCATCGGAATTATCATCGTTTCCATGATTCCAGCCTTCGTGGGCTTTCTTAAGGGACGCCGGTCGCCAGCGGGAGAAGAATAGCGCGCAACAATCCGCTTTGCTGCTTGGCAGACTAAGTCCTTAGTTATCAAACTTACATGATGGCATCATTAAAACAAAA
This sequence comes from Secundilactobacillus collinoides DSM 20515 = JCM 1123, assembly GCF_001435975.1. GTDB lineage: Bacteria > Bacillota > Bacilli > Lactobacillales > Lactobacillaceae > Secundilactobacillus > Secundilactobacillus collinoides. The sequence goes on along the minus strand of NZ_AYYR01000074.1, from coordinate 160,946 downwards.
AGGCAGTGCCGTATTCCAATCGGAACGCGGCACTGTCTTTTATTGTGTACTCATTTTCAATTGGTGCTTCCCGAAAACAATGCCAAAAATCATCACGCATTCAAACAATCCAAATGCCATAATAAAACATTGCGCAAAGAAGCTCTCCGGCAAAACGTTAATCACGGGATCAAACTGAGGGTCAAATAACCAGTCTGAATTTCGAAATAGGATTTTATGAAAAGCAATGAAGAAACCGTTAAAGTTGACCAGCATGATCAAGCCAAACAGCACCGGAATCACCGCAGCAATTTGAAACGTCCGAATGAACATCCAACTTTGCTGATGACGCACTAATCGCACCACAAAAATGACCGCTGGTATAATCGTGACCAGCAAAATAACATTATTTAATAAAAACAAATGCTTCACATCAATAAAATGCTGCAGGCCGTTTGGTGACGTCGGAAAATTCATCATATCAAGATGGTGGACCCACGGCAGTTCAAGATAGGCAAGCAGCTGATGATAGTTTGTCATGATTTTACCAACCGATAAGCCAACCTGGTGGGGAATCGTACTAAAATTCAGGTTTAACCGGTACAGCCAAAAACTGTTGATCGTTAAAAAAATAATCAGTGAAACCAACGCCAGATAAAACACCGTCCAGGCAAAAAAACGCCGCAATCGTAACATCTATATCAGCTCCCAGTCATCCAGCGAGTCAATCTCAAACGTTGGCTGCCTGTCTTCTTGTTCGACCTCTGCTCGTTTTGATAAGCCGCTGTATACCAGCAGTGTATCGATACCAAAATCGAGGCCGGCAGTAATATCAGTGCGGTAATTATCCCCGACCATCACGACTTGGTCTTTGCGCAATCCGCTGCGCTTCAACGCATTTGCCATGATGATTGATCGCGGCTTACCGATATAAACTGGCCGCTGCTGAGTTGCGTAGGCCACCATTTCGACAAATGAACCCGCACCCGGCAGCATCCCCAGTTCATTGGGAATATTGGAATCTGGATTTGTCCCAATAAAAATGGCCCCAGCTCGAATCGCTAAGATGGCCAGCGATAGCTTGTGATAAGTCACATCTGAATCAAGCCCGACAATGACAAAATCAGGGTCATGTTCGGTCAAATGAAACCCACGATCCAAAAAAGCTTGGATCAAACCGATTCACCAACGATGTAGACACTATCCTGTCCAGGCTTAGCAACTTGAGCGACATAGTCTGCGCTAGCAAGCCCCGCGGTGTACACGTTCTTTTCCGCAACGTGAATGTCGTGGTTATCGGCTAAGTTTTGGACAACATCAATGGGCAATTTTGTGGTGTTGTTGGTCACAAACATAAAATCGGTATCTGTATCTTGGAGGCGTTCAATAAAGCGCTTAGCGGCCGGAATTCGGCGTTTACCTGCGTATATTGTGCCATCCAGGTCAATAAAGTAACCGTCGTAGTGTTTTTTCATGAAACGCGTCAGTCCTTTTTCTCTCTTATGGTAAAGCGCCGGTGCTTACTATGACCCACCGTTTTGACGGTACCGTCACGTTTACTCAGCGGTGTTTGCTTCACTTCTTTGATCTGTTCAGTCACATAAGCCGTCTGGCGTTTAGGCTGGTGGTTTGACCGGTTGTTGCCGCTATTGCGACTGTTGCGGTGTTGGCCGTTTCCATTATTGCTGCCGTTATGGCCGTTATTGCTGCGACCGTGATTATTATTTTTATTGGCGTTATTTTGATGCCGCGTGTCACTTGATTGATTACGGGCATTCGCTTGGTGTTGCTCACCGTCTTGAGGCGTCGCATTGTTGCGGTGAGACCCATTGCGATGGCGACGACTATTTGACGGCCGCGGTTTGCGCTTCTTTGGTTCCACGACACGGACGTCCTGGTTCTTTAACACAAAATAGGGGCAGCCGATGTTACAGTTTTCGTCCAGATAATCCTGTAAAGCAGTGATCTTAGCCTCGGCAGGCACATTTCGTTCTTCGCCGTAAAAGCCGCGCAGCCGCAACTGGCCAAAACCCCAGTCGCCGACTAAGTAATCATACTTCGAAAAATAGGCATTAAACCGGTCGCTAAGTTCCATTTTATCAAAGGCGTCCCGGTAGTTCGTCAATAGTTCGTATGGGTGATCATTGATTTGGTAGTGCGTCTCATCTTCGCTAACGACCACGCCACCAGCTGGTCGGCTGGCCCGCGATTCATCGATTAGTTCTTGTAATGATTTTTTATCCATGAACATCCTCCTTTCCTAGTTGAAGTGGGTAACGTTTTGCAAGATAGTCGCTTAAGACGTTCCGTAATAGTTTACCATACATAATTTCGTTTTGCCCAACGATGCTGATGGTCGGGAAAAACGGAATAAAGAGGTAGTGATCAGGCATAGCAATGGTATAGTGCCGGACGGGCGACAACACTTCGCCGCGGAATAAAACTTGTTGATCGTGCTCATCGTAACTGATACCTGAATAGTTGATCGACCCAAAGACCTTGCCGCGAAACCCCATTCCTTTAATGGGAAAACGGCTGAGAAAAACACGGTTCTTCTCCATTTCCCGAATCAGCCGCCAGAGGTCATACCCATTGAGTGTGACGCGCATGGCGTGCATGGCATGGGGCAGCAAGTTATGAAAATCGTTAGCGGTAACCTCACCGGCAGGCAAATCAGTCATGAACAAGCCGCCATTGATGATAGCCGCATCCGTTTGTGCATAATCTTCCAACGCGGCCAGCCCCTCGCTGGTCAACCGTGAATGGCCTTCCCAACTATGATCCATGGCAACGGGCAATGTCGCAATCTTGCGTTGGCTAAGCAGGTGTTCCCCCTCAGCAATGTAGCCGTTGATCTCATCACGGTCCGTGGTTGCCCGTTGCAGCGTGTCCGTTTTAACAACTGAGGCTTCCTTCGCAACAATATGGTGGTTTTCTAGTTGCAATTGAATGGTACCGATGTACTGACCCCACTTACCAGCAGCTGCCAGCAGTGACTGATTCACGAGTTCACCGTGAACTAATAGATGGTGCGTATGCGCCCCGATAATGACGTTTACTTCCGGGTACCGTTTAGCAATCATCCGGTCAACATCAATACCCAAATGCGATAACAGGACCACATCGTCGTACTGACCAGCGTATTGTGCCAACAAGCGCGGCAGCATCCGTTCAACTGAAATCGGCTGCCAGCCAACCAGCGGGTACGTCAGCGTATATGGCGCTGTCAATCCCAGAACCAAGATACGGGTGTGTGCGGCGGTTTCGATAAGTTTTGCTGGAACGGCCCATTTAGGCTGTGTTTTGTTTGGCGCCGTCAGAAGATTGCCTAAAATAACGTCAAAATTTGCTTCATCGTAAAGGTGATTGAGCTGGTCTTTGGTGTTGCCAAGCCCCTCGTTATTGCCAATCGTCACACCGTCGTAGTGAATCGTATTCATCAGCCGAATGTTAGCCGTCCCATCGGTTGCCTCGGTCAGTGCGTGCTCGCGGTCCATGGCATCCCCAATATCAAAAGTCAGCACCGTGTGGCCGGCTGCCTGGTACCGCTCTTTTTCCTCACTAAGATAACGGCGAATTTGCGGCCAGTTTTCCAGGTGTGAATGCAAGTCGTTTGTGTGGAGAATCGTGATTTTTTCAACGATTTTCCCATCGTCCTGCTTACCGTCTTTTTTGAAAGTCATCGTATTTCCCCTTCACCATTTCTTCAACCTCAGCCATGGAAAACGGTGTCCCAAACGGCGGCTTTTCAGCCAAATAATCCGATTCTGGGGTGTCCACGCCGACGTTAATATTTTCTTTGATACCCACGGCATAGTGGTGAATGTGGCCGTGAAGATTGATGATCTGCTTCACGATGCCCATCATCATTGGATAGTGGGTCATGTAGTACTGTCGGTGATTGACCTTGATCAGCACGCCCACATCATGGAACGTGAATTTTGGCTTGCCGCCGTATTCATAATTATGGGCCGCCAAGTATTTAAAAAACGACCGGCTATCATGATTTCCCTTAATCAAAACCAAGTGGCCGTTTAATTCGTTCAACACCTTTAAAACGGCCTCGTGAGAAACCTTTTCTGGTCGCGTAAAGTAGAGCGCAATATCACCAAGATGATACACCGTATCCTCCGGTGTCACCCGCTTGTTCCAATTATCAATGATTGTCTGATTCATTTCAGCCACACTTGCAAAGGGCCGCGGGGCGAATTTAGAGTCGCCGAGTAGATCCTTGTGAAAAAAATGTGTGTCCGCCGTAAAGTAATCCTTCACGTAAACCCCTTCTTTGCTAATTTCATTTGAAGCCCAGTAGGCGTTGTTTTCCTTACTAGTTTAACATGCTGTATGAAGAGTGCCTAGTTTGAGCTGTCAGCCTGTCGTGCATAATGACTACACGATTGCTTGTCCCAACCGCCTAATTTCGCGCCAGAACAATTTAAGGAAACCGATTCAGGTAACCATATTTCGGGTAAATACACAAAACTTGCGGGATTAGTGTTTCAGTTTACCTCGCATAAACGGTGATATCCAGCCATATAAGAGACCCCACCTAAAACCAAATGGGTTTCAGATGGGGCCTCTTATATTTCGGGAACAAAAACGCCTTTTGTCTCACGCTCTAAATGAGTTGTTAGTTATTAAATTACGGTAATGATGCCAGTACACTCACAGCAAACGCGACCAAAACAACGTAATCATACAATTGAGTTAATCATAATTCCGGTCTAAGTCTTCTCGACTACTACTCCGGTCCTTAATGGTCTTAAACGCCCACAAACCGACCAGCCAGATAACCGATCCAATCAGTGCAATCAGCGTCTCGGACTTGAACAGGAGCACAACGCCGACCATGGCCAAGAAAATCAGCACAAAGTAGTCAGAATATGGTGCTAACGGCATCTTGAACGTTAACTGGTCTTCCTGATGGTTAGCCTTAACTTCGCGCCGATATTTCAAATGGGCTAAGACGATCGACCCCCAGATAAAGAGGAAGCAGGTCGTCGCTACGCTTGAGATCAACGTAAAGACCTTGCCAGGAATAAACATGTTCATAATGACAACAAGGGCAATAATAACAGCTGAGAACAACAGTGCGTTAACGGGCACCTGCGATTTAGAAAGTTTTCCAAATCGTTTTGCCATCGGTGATTTACCGTTGTAGGTCAAGGAAAATAACATCCGGCCGGTCGTGAACAGCGAGCTGTTGCAGGCTGAAGCTGCTGCGGTCAACACCACAAAATTGATGATGGCAGCCGCTGCTTTGATGCCGACAGCTGAAAACACTTGCACAAAGGGACTCGTAGATGGTGAAATGTAGTGCCACGGGTAAATACACATTAGTGCTAACAAAGAACCCAGGTAAAACAGAATAACCCGCATCGGAATTTCATTGATGGCTTTAGGAATGATCTTGGCGGGATCAGTTGTCTCTGAAGCCGTCATTCCGACCATTTCAATCCCGATAAACCCAAACAACACCATTTGAAACGAAAGGAAGAATCCCTTCCAGCCGTTCGCGAAGAATTTCCCCGCAAACAGATTGCTGACCGACGCGTGACCAACTGGTGTCTTAAAGTTGATCACGACCAGAACAACACCAGCAACGATCAGCGCAATAATCGCCACAATTTTAATGATGGCAAACCAGAATTCCGTTTCGCCAAACGCTTTAACGGTGATTGAATTAATCCCCAGAAGAATCAACAGAATCACCAAGCCTGTTACCCATTGCGGTAAATTAGGAAACCAAAATTTCATATATAACCCAGCTGCCGTTAAATCAGCCATGGCAATCGTCAACCAGCAGACCCAATACGTCCACCCAGCCACGAAGCCCCACCGCTCGCCGAGATATTTCGTGATAAATTTAATATAGGAGTGGGCACTCAAATCAGAAAGCAGTAACTCTCCCAGTGCCCGCATCAGTAAGAAACAGGCAATACCAGCAAGTAAGTACGCCAGTAAAATTGATGGTCCAGCCGAATGAATCGACTCGCCAGCCCCCAGGAACAACCCCGTTCCAATCGTCCCGCCCAGTGCAATCAGTTGCACGTGGCGGTTTTTCAACCCTCGTGAAAATTCAGTTGTTGATGTCTCTTTGTCTGCCATGCATCTCACTCCTTATGTGTCAATATTATACACGGCAAAATGAGCATCCTTTAATGCGCCGGACCGGAAACGGTGGAATAATCATCATCAGACACCCGCAAACCCTATCATAACAGCGTCTTTGAAAATGATGAGAGTTATTCAAGGTTAGGTGAAGAGGATTCACGCAGTACACGATACCAGTGTTGGTCGGCGGTGCGTGTTGCCTCGCTGACACATATCGCCGACTAAGCAATGACTTGATAACAACCAGATTCAGCCTTCAGTATTGGCTGGTGATACAAATGATATTTTTTGTATTTGCTCAATCACCTGACTATGCACATTTTTACAAAACACTTGTCATGTGTACCCGTTCCACCAAATATCTTCCCAACTCATCAAAAAGTAAAACACCACGGCATAGCACGTATATATTCTCTTTTTTAGCAAAGCGTTTCAGAAAAAAGGTCAAAAAAAGAGCCCAAGAAATATATCTCGGACTCGTCATCGAGTGACTTAAGCCACCCTACTATTTAGTTAATCGTTCAACATCACGAACAATCATTAATTCTTCGTTTGTTGGAATCAATAAAGTTTTAACCGTTGCGTCTGCTGTTGACAGATCACGTTCAACACCGCGAATGTTGTTCTTTTCTGGGTCAACGCCAATGCCGAAGTAAGACAGTTTGTCAGTCACTTCTTGGCGAATCGGAATATCGTTTTCCCCAACACCGGCAGTGAAGACAATGGCGTCAACACCGCCTAATTCAGCGATGTATTGACCAATGTATCTGACGATGCGGTTAATGTACATATCACGGGCTAAGTGCGCCTTAGGATTTTTATCCTGAACTTTTTCAAGGTCACGCATGTCAGCAGAGTATTCGGATACCCCAACCAAACCTGACTTCTTGTTCAAAATATCGATCATGTCATTAGGATCCTTGATGTTTAATTTTTCCATCAGGAAAGTCACTAATGAGGCATCAATATCACCAGAACGGGTAGCCATCATGATCCCTGCCAATGGGGTAAAGCCCATTGAAGTATCATATGATTTGCCGTCCTTGATGGCCGTGATCGACGCACCGGCACCAATGTGCAAAGTGATCAGCTTCAGGTCTTCAAGCGGCTTGTTCAACATTGCTGCAGCCCGGCCAGCAACGTAACGGTGGCTGGTCCCATGGGCGCCGTACTTCCGAGCACCAAACTTTTCGTAATATTCGTAAGGAATCCCGTACATGTAGTTCACTTGTGGCATTGAGGTATGGAATGAAGTATCAAAGACCGCAACGTTTGGCACGTTAGGCAAAATCTTTTGGAAGGTCCGGATACCCATTGCTTCAGCTGGGTTATGCAGTGGTGCATATTCAGAAAGGTCTTCGATCTTCTTTAAGGCATCAGCATCAACTAAAACGGAGTCGGTAAAGAATTCACCACCGGCAACGACCCGGTGACCAACACCAGTAATTTCATCGTAACTCGCGATGATCTTTAAGGACAGAAGTTGGTCCAACATGATGTGGATGGCTTCTTCATGATCCTTAACATCCTGGGTGTTTTCGTACTTTTTCCCGTCACCATACTTGATGGAAACGAGTGAATCGCCTAAACCGATTCGTTCGATTGCACCACTAGTGAGCACCTTTTCTGATGGTACCTCAAATAATTTGAACTTTAATGTTGAACTTCCTGCATTGACCGCAAGTGTCTTTCCCATGTCTGACAAGTCTCCTTTTTATTTACTTAGCGAGTAAGTCATTTAATTCCCAATCAACGATCTCAGCGATAAATTTTGAAAAACCGTCCTGATCCTTGAACGACGGAAATTCACCCAGCATGACCTTATTAGCCTGCTTGGCAGCTCCGCCGTGTCGCTGGAGTAACAAAACTGCTTTCTCTGATTCCTTCGCCGCGAACAGATTCTTCGGCAGGTTGAGAAAAGCTTGCAAGTAGGCGCTGTCTTGCAGCCACCCAAGCAGGTTCTTCGCCTCTGCCGATTGAAAGAGCTGACTTGGAACTAAAAAGATTCCAAATCCGCCGGGCTTCACCGATTGCATGGCTTGTTCCAGCAATAGATGATGTACGTATGAGTGACCTTCCTTTGCACGAGTCATAAAGTTGGTCACTTTTTGATCCAATGGATAATAACCAATTGGCAGGTCTGAGACAACCAGGTCAGCTGAGTTCACTAATAGGTCACCCAGTGCATCCTGATGCCGCAGTTCTACCGGTGCGTGTTGGAGCGTTACGTTAATGTCAGCCACCGCCAGCATTGAGTCGTCATTATCAATTCCAATCCCGGAAACCTCGTGTTTCGTGGCCTCGCTTAATTGGTTCATAAGGGTCGTCAATAGATTAGCAGTGCCGACAGCCGGATCCAGGACCACAAGTTTTTCTTGATGTTCGACTAACCGGATCACAATGTACCCCATGACCATGCCAATCGTATCAGGCGTTAATTGATGATTTGCCTGGATCTCGTCTTCCTTGATTGCCTTGAGCATCACCAGCTGAACTGCCTGGCGAATACTCTCAGTTGCCAGTTGGTCCAAATGTACGTCGTCATAAAGCGCTTGCAATTGCTCAACAGTCTGCCGAGCTGGTTTGCCGTCTTCCACTTGTACATTGCCCGCGATCAGGTTATCACCTGATTCGATAAAGGCGTCAACGTACGAAGTATCCAATGCCGAACGTAACAACTGAGCCGACTGATCAAGCACATTAAACAGCGCTTCGGTTTCTTTCAGAGCCAGTGTTGTCAACCTCCTCTGTTTTAAGGATTATCCACAGAATCTATCTTACAAATAATTGCTCACTAATTCAAGCAAACAATGTAAAATTAAGCCCAGCTTTACTAATGCGAGACGTCATTTATCGCTTGTGAATAATTGTGTATAAGGTCGTTGTAAGCGTGCTGCTGTTGGGCATGCCCCTGCACCTCGAGTAATAAGAGCACCATTAACAGGCTCAGGAAAACCACCGCAAATAAAGTCACAAAACCGTTTCGTTTCATTTTTTCTCTCCTACAATGGTCATGCCTTCGAATCGTTGCTTGATCGATGTGGTCAATTGAATGTTGAGGTAGTCTGATTTCTCAGTAAATTTACAGGAGGCGATGTTTTGCATGAGGGGAACGTAGCCACCTTGGAGTCCCGTCAACATGATTTCGTGCTTGTTCGGACGAAAGCGAATGATATAATCCTTGTCCTCCGTTTTACTGTGAACAAAAACTTCATCACCGTCAACGTGATCTAAATCAAATCTATACCGGCCACCCTCAATGATACCAAGGAACCCATACCAGTCCAACTGTTCACTATTACGTTGCTGTTGATTGTTATTGAGCCACTGATACCCCATCTGAACTGTTAAGAGCGCCAATGCAGTGACAAACAATGCAATCATTGTTTCTAATAAAGTAAACCCCCGTCGCGTCATGCGTGCTCACTTTTCTGACGACTCGGCTCGTCCGGAAGTCTAGCGATAATCGATTCACTGGTTTTACTGTCATTTTCCGGTTGCGACTGACTTTGACGAGATGCCTCTGGTTGGTTCGGACGCGCTTGTGATGCGCTGTTTTTGGGGTCGTTCAGCGATGAAGATGACTCAGATGTCTTAGTTTTCTTTGCTTTTTTCTCCTGATTCGTCGACTTTTTCTGTTTGGTATTAGGATCACTTGCTGGAATCAGTGTTTCATATTTTTGGCGCAGGTGATACACCTGAAGCTGTTTTTTATGAGACTGCTGCGACATCAGCTGATGCATGCCAACAAATGTTAAGACGCCTAACCCGATCAGCACAAGACCAATTAAGGCGTCACTTAAAACAAAACCCCGCCGTCTAGTATTTTTCAAGTCTGTATAACCCCCATCCCATTTGTACTGTCAGTTTTCTGTTACCATTCTTTAATTGGGAACGAAACAAAAGTGTCTGTGGATCGGCGTGACTGTCGGCGTAAATATGCACAATCAGCAGCGGATCTTTAGAATTTGGTTTCTGTGGTACATCCTGCGGCTTATTTTCTCCCTTTTTTGCTAAGCCAAGGAACGTTATTGTCTTGGGATACTTGATAACCTGGAATTTTTCACCCTCGCCCTTAAAAGTTCGAAAGACGACTTTGCGCGCATAAAAATCAATAAACGTGTGCCGGACACGGTATTTTGAAGCATACTCAGCCTCCTGCCAATTACTGTTAAACGTGTGCCAAAAAGTCTGTTCAACACGTGGAGACCTGCGGCTGACACCTTGACTTACAATCATCGTCAAAAGTAACATACTCGCCACGATGCCAATAACCACTACGGATTCAATTAAAGTAAAGGCGTTACGATGCTTTATCTGGAACGACATGATTTTTTTCAATGGTCATTGTTTCCTTAGCTTTGTTGTACTGTTTTTGTGTCAGATAATTTTTTTCAAACAATTCTTTTAGGGAAACATCGGTGTCGGGTTCCTTTTCATTTTGCTGATCTTCTAAATATAATTCAGCTTGGGTCTGGACCATCGTCTGCAAGGCTTCCGTGTGCACAGACGTTGCATGATCCTTTTGCTTCGTGATATTCGGGACAATAATCATAATCAGCAGGGCAATAATAAAAATAACGATCGACATTTCCAGTAAAGTAAACCCCTTACGATTGCCATGCGTTACCCTGCGTTTTTTCGGCCATTTATTCATCAATTAAATCCTCCAATCATTTGATACATCGGTAAAAACAAACTCACATAGGTACCCACGATCAGTGAACCAACCACCAAGAAGGCCAGCGGCTGTATGAGACTCATGAGTGATTCTAACCGGTGTTTTAAACGTTCATAATAGATTTCTGTCAGGGCACCTAATTCAGCACCCATTTCTTCCGTATTTTTACCAGTTTCAAGCAACAACCGTAATTCTTTAGGAACAAACCGATACTTCTCCAAGATTGGCCCAAGTTGCTGACCCTGTTTTAAATAACCGTCTAATTCATGCCCAAATTGATAAAGCAGACTTGTTTTTTTAGCATCTTGAACCGTGGTCAAAATGTCTTGTAAGCCAAGACCTCCCTGCACCATGATTGCAAGTAGGGACAACAAATAGTAGCCATAGTATGTTTGAACCACACCGCCTATGACCGGCATTCCAGCCAACGATTGAATTCGTTTGAGTGCCGGTAACTGTCGCACTTGCATCCAAATGACCAGGCCAAACAATCCGATCACGAGGCCGCTTAGTGCGATCCACACTCCATGACCACTAGGGGCCGGCGCATCCGTCAGCTCACGAATCTCCGGGAATACAAAGATTTTTAGCCCGGTGAAAACAAACGCTAAAATTATCATCAGCACAAACGGATACTGCAATAATCGTTTGATACGCTCTTTTCGTTGATGGGCCGTTGTCAGCAACCGGCTGATCTGGCTCAAACTGTGACTCAACTGACCATGCTTTTCAGCTAATTGCAACTGCGTGCTGATCTGTTCATCGATATAGGGATCAAAGGTTCCGCTGATTGACTTTCCCGCCTGCAGCTGGGCATTAATGACCTTCAGATCTGAAAGATGGTGTTTAAAAACCACCTCGCAAAATCGAAACGCATGCCGTACCGAAAAACCAACGTTGAGCAGGTCGCTTACCAGTTGAAACACTTCAGCCTGAAACTTTGCTGGCCAGGGTTTAACCTTCTTTGAAACGGTCGACGGTTGTTGCTGTGATTTGACCCGCTCGTTCGCAATCATCTAAATGCTGCCTCCATTCTGGGGTCATCCCCGTTTTTAGTTCCCATTCAGGTGACACTGGGCCACGTTTTAAATCTAGTAATGCTGTTGATCCTGCATCAACAGCAGGAAGTAGTCTTTGGTAGGCAACGCCCGTCACAGCCTGATGGATGGCAGCTTCCGGAATACCGAGCTGACGCAGGCGCGTGATGATTCCGTAGACGTTCAAAGCGTGGACCGTGCTGAAAACAAGATGACCGCTTAAAGCCGCATCAACGGCTGCCTGGGCCGTTTGCCGATCCCGAATCTCCCCGATGACCAACACATCTGGTCGGTGACGCAGTGCGACTTTGATCAGGGCGTCATAGGACATATCTGCTTCATTGTTGACCTGAAGCTGCAAAAACGAGGCTTCAGTTATCTCAACGGGATCTTCGATCGTTAACACAGACTGTTTCTCACTTAAAGAGCGAGCTAATTGAAAAATCGTGGTCGTTTTGCCAGATCCGGTCGGGCCCGCAAATAAGATCAATCCCCGCAGGCCGCACCACTCCTGTAATGTTTCCCATTGACCCGGCACTAGAAAATGAGTTTGTTGCTGACCAAGCGGAAACAATAATCGGACGACAAGGGACTCCTGCTGCAGAAAATTACCCACGCTCGACAACCGCAAATTAATATCGGTTCCATCGATTTGGACGGTCATTGCCCCGAGTTGGGGCCGACGATTTTCCGTAATCGCCATATCTGCGCGATACTTAAAGTGCGCGATGAGTTGGACACCAGTCTCCTGGGGTAAACTCTGAATTAGAATTAATCCTTCGATACCGTGTTCGTAAACAACGTAGGCATTTCCGCGCGGTAAAATGTAAAGATCGGAGCTTCCAGCAGTCACTGCGCCCTTTAGTAACTGCTGACCAAGTGCTTCAATCATGCTTATCACCTCCATACCCAATACCTACGCAAGATTGTTTGAAACCACAAAAAAAGTCACGAATTTTTCTCGTGGCTTTTTGATTATTTTATTGAACTTCTTTATGACAAGCTTTTAGCTGTCAATCTGGACACAAAAAAAGCACACCCATCAGGTATGCTTTTACGATCTAGTCGACACTTTCAGGTAACGTCGCAGCTTCGTAAACATCCGAAACATCATCGTTGTCTTCAAGCTCATCAATTAAACCTGTGTATTGAGAAATCTTTGCTTCTGGTACTTCAGTGGTGTTCTCTGGGAACATCCGCACTTCGGCAGTATCCAGATCGTACTTTTCTTGAAGTGCGTCACGAACGGCAGTCAAGCTCGAAGGATCTGAGTAGATTTCAAATTGGTCGTCGCTGGTCTTCATATCATCAGCACCAGCATCCAATGCATCCATCAAAACAGTATCTTCGTCGGCATCTAAGCCATCGCGTAAAATCACAACATAACCTTTACGATCAAACATATATGAAACGGAACCGGCTGCGCCAAGCGAACCGCCATGGTGTGTGAACGCAGAACGAACAGCAGCGGCTGTCCGGTTCTTGTTGTCAGTTAAAGCAGCAACCATGATGGCTGTCCCGCCAGGACCGTAGCCTTCATAAGTGATTTCTTCGAACTTCGCGCCGCCAAGGCCAGAAGCCTTGTCAATTGCACGTTGAACGTTGTCCTTAGGCATGTTAGCAGCCCTGGCCTTATCCATCACCAATCGAAGTTGAGGGTTGTTTGCTGGATCAGGATCACCTGCTTTAGCGGCTTGATACAAATCACGTGAGATTTTTTGGAAAATTTTTCCACGCTTAGCATCTTGGGCGTTTTTACGGCCTTGGATGTTATGCCATTTTGAATGTCCTGACATCGTTAACTCCTCTTTTCTTGTATTATTTATCGTTGTACAGACTACATTATATTAGCACGCAGAACGCGAGAGTTCAACACTTGTGACTAAATTTACGAGCCGGTAGTCCAGATCGTATACGTGGTGACAGCGACCCGTATTACCCTGCCGCGTGCAACAGCGTCATGACCAGAACAAACAATGCCGCCAAAACCTGCAGAAAATCGAATAAAAAGTGGGTCAAAATATTTTGCCAAATGTTTTTAGACCAGTAGTAAATCAAGCCGAACCAAGCACCTACGACCATGTACGGAATCATTTGTGTGACGTCCCCATTAAAGTTGTTCCAATGAAATAGTCCAAACAAGATAGAGGATAAAATCAGCATCAGCCAAGTGACAATGCCTCGGTTGCGCCACTGGTAGAACCACGCGTGACGAAACACGATTTCTTCCGTAAACGGCGCCATCAGAGTAGTTAGACTAGCTACCAGCGCCAAACCAGCAGTCTGCACACTCAGCACATCAAGCCCCCCTGCCGCCGAGGAAGTGTGAATGAAGAGATTAAGACCCATTCTCACAGCCGGTAATAACAAGTAAGTGATCACTACAGCGCCTATGTCCAAGAAAAAGCCCCGCCAAAAATGCAGTTTAAACGTTTGCCAGTCGCGTTTCAAGACGTCTTTAAATAGCCAAATCGCGGCCAAGAAGCCAAGAAAGAAAACCACGTCAACAATGATTACTTTTACCAATTTAGAATGGAACGGAATGCTCAAAAGTGTCCCAAAAATCAATTCTGCGATGGGAATTAATATGGCGTAAAACGCCATCTTCATGCTGGCAGATTCATTTGTTTTTCTGTTAAAATCCATTTTCTCCCGACTCCTCTGTGTCACATGCTGATGTGGTGTTGCTTTAGGCAGATCAGCATGTGTTTTAATGATTAGAACCCCTAAACCTAAGAAAACGATGGCATAAATAATGCCGGTCAACAAACTTGTGCCAGCTGCGTTACTCAGCGTGCCAAAAGCTAATTGATCAAAACTATCAATGATTGCATGACCGATTATCGGCAACCATAAGTTATTGCTGATTAAATACAGTGCGGCCAAAAAGAAACCTAACCCCACTGCTTGCATGATCTGGGCGATCGTGTCGAGCAAATTACCGCTTTGAAGCACGTTCACCGTGTGTGCCAGGCCAAAAACAATACCGCTCCACAGTGCGGTCCAGAATTCTGACATCCCAAAATGTGCACGTAAAGTGGTCACCAACAAACCGCGAAAAACATATTCTTCAAAAATGGCAACTACTACGCCCAGCACAAGTGCCCACACAATTGCACCCACTGTGAGGGTAAATTGGGGGTTCAGTGTTGCATCCCCGACGAGCACGATCAGCAGTGCGAGTCCCCAAAGCCAGTTTCGGTCAATCTTCGCCCACCAACTGACACGTGTTTTCAAATAGAACCGGTTAAGTGCCCAAAAAACACCAAAGGCAATTATTTCTGTAATCGCCGCTTCGCCGTTCGTCACATATCCGAGTGATGAATAATGAAAAACAATATGGCTAACAACGCTCGCAAATGAGAGCACAATCGGCACCAACACGAAAAGTCCGAGCAGAAACACTGATAAATGTTTTCTCAAAATCCTTCTCCTCCAAAGTTACCAAATCACCTTAATATGGGCATGGCGATGGGCTAGCCGCTGTTCACGAAACGCGTCCAAGGCTAGATAATAACCTGCCGATTCATCCCCATGTTGTGACCGATACGTCAACTCGTTTCGCGCAGCAACAGCTAACATACTGGTTGCAAAAGTGCTGGGCATTAATTTGTAATACAAATACAGGTTGCTATGTTGTACAAGATCCATGACCAATCTTCCCTCCTTGTTTAAAGCATCGTGTATATTACAAGTATATGACAAGTTACAAATTATTCCTAACGTTGCGATGGAAATTTAATAAATTAAAGCTATTTTGACCGTTGGCCTGGCAAGCTGATTCTGTGAATATTGAGATAACTGGAAAATCACGCTATTGTGTCGGTTTATTGATTGACGCTGGTTTTCTACTGACTGTTTTTTTGCGCGTAACCTGGGTCAGGGATGACTATTTTCGACAGCGATAAGTGATTTTTCAATCAGATCCTATCTTCGGTGAACTTGGCACCAAATGCGATTTTACTGACCATTCAGCCTGGACAGATTGGAGGCATCAAAGTTCATCAACTTAGTATGGGTATACGCAATATGAACCATTGAGCTACCTCATCTTTAGTGATTCCACTGGCCTTTAACCGCTGTGCGCCGCTCAGAACACAAAAAAAGCCACACTCCCCCATTAGCGAGTCTGACCTTCTTACAGTAGAAATAATTTAAATTAGTTAGTGGTGTCACGCTTCATTAACCCGTATGGCAACAAGACCGTCTTTTCCTCGGCTTCTTCGTTGTTCATAAACTTGGTTAACAGACGCATGGCAACCGCACCGATATCATACAGCGGTTGGGTGATCGATGACATCTTAGGCCGAACCATTTCAGTCAACTTAGTATCATTACTGGTAATAAGTTCAAAGTCGTTTGGTACGTTCAGACCGGCATCGGTAACACCGTTCATCACACCGGCAGCCAGTTCATCGTCACCGATGACCGCTGCTGTGGCGCCAACTGACTGCAATGCTGGTTGCAGTAATTGGCCAGCTTTATATGTGTAATCCGTTTCGAAGACTAGCTTGTCATCATAGCGAATGCCAGCCTTCTTCAAAGCTTGTTTATAGCCTTTTAGACGGAAATCACGGTTGATTGGATCGGCTAAGCTTCCTGAAATGAAAGCAACTTTCTGGTTGCCCCGGTCAATCAGGTTCTTAACGGCTTCTTCAACCGCAGCTGTGTAGTCAATGTTAACACTAGGCATTTGGCCCTTTTCATCAACACAACCGGCCAAAACGATTGGCGTCTTAGCCCGGTCAAATTCTTTCCGAAGTTCTTCACTGACAGCATTGCCCATGAAGACAATTCCGTCTACTTGCTTAGCCATTAAGGTGTTTAACACCTGAACTTCTTTTCGCCCGTTCTCATCAGAATTCGTTAAAATGATGTTGTACTTATACATCATTGCGATATCATCGATACCTCGAGCCAGTGCTGAGAAGTAAATGTTGGTCACGTCAGGGATAATCACCCCAACCGTGGTCGTCTTTTTGCTGGCCAAGCCACGAGCAACTGCGTTTGGCCGGTAATCCAGCCGTTCAATCACATCTAAAACTTTTTTACGAGTTGCTGGCTTAACGTT
The DNA here is from genome assembly GCF_001435975.1 of Secundilactobacillus collinoides DSM 20515 = JCM 1123. Taxonomy (GTDB): domain Bacteria; phylum Bacillota; class Bacilli; order Lactobacillales; family Lactobacillaceae; genus Secundilactobacillus; species Secundilactobacillus collinoides. The sequence continues at coordinate 144,064 of NZ_AYYR01000074.1, read as the reverse complement.
TGGATTCCCGTTAACCACCCGTGAAACCGTCGCCATTGAAACGTCGGCTTCACGGGCAACATCGTAAATTGTCACAGTCTGTTTATCCATTGCGATAGCCCTTTCTTTATTGATATTATTCGTTTTCATAGATTTTCAACAACTTATCCAATATAACAGATATGTTTTCAGAAATCAATTTGAAAACGTTTTCATCTTGATGATACTCTATTCAGCCCCACTTTTCAAGATGAGCAATGCTATAATGAAGTATTCTTACAAGAGGTGATTACATTGTCTAAACTACAAGAGATCCAAAGATGGACTGCCGAAAACCACGCGGATTTTGCTTACATTAGTAACCCCAAAACTATTCAGTATTTAACCAGCTTTTACAGTGACCCAATTGAACGGGTATTGGCATTGATTGTGTTCCCTGATCAAGACCCCTTTATCTTCGCGCCAGCACTGGAAGTTGAGGCCATTAAGGATACTGGATTCAAATATCCGGTCTACGGGTACCTTGATCATGAAAATCCATGGAAGATGATTAAGACAGATGTTCAAAAGCGGGTCGCAAACCCGCAGAACGTCGCACTTGAAAAGAATCAATTAACCGTCGACCGCCTTGAATTTCTACGAGAAATTTTCCCGAAAGCGACTTTCAATCTGGATATCACCGATTTTGTGACCCAACTGCGTTTAATCAAATCCGATGAGGAGATCAAAGAACTTGAAATTGCCGGCAAGTGGGCTGATTTCGCCTTTGAAAAAGGATTCGCCGCTGTTAAAGCCGGTGTTTCCGAAGGCCAAGTCGCTGCTGAACTGCAGTACGCACTTATGCAAAAAGGCATTATGGAGATGAGCTTTGCAACGCTGATCCAGGCTGGTGCGCACGCCGCTGAACCCCATGGTGCAACGAATGCAACAAAAATTGAAAATAATGAACTCGTTTTATTCGATCTGGGAACTGTTTGGAACGGCTACATTTCTGATGCCTCACGAACAGTTGCTATCGGCAAACCAACTGAAAAACAGCTTGATATTTACAAGGTTTGTTTGGAAGCACAATTAACAGCGCAGGCTGCTGCTAAACCAGGTATCACCGCTGCTTCGCTGGACAAAATTGCCCGTGATATCATTTCAAAGGCCGGTTACGGCGAGTACTTCATTCACCGGCTTGGACATGGCATGGGCATGAGCGAGCACGAATTCCCATCTATTATGGAGGGCAACGACATGATTCTCAAACCCGGCATGTGTTTCTCAATCGAACCCGGTATTTACATTCCAAATGTTGCTGGCGTCCGAATTGAAGACTGTGTTCACATTACTGAAAACGGCTGTCTGCCATTTACCCACACTTCAAAAGAATTAACTTATGTGGGCTAAACCAACAATTATTAGTGACAAAAAAGCGACTGAGAAAACTTATCTCAGTCGCTTTTTGTTGTATTAGATTAATTAATACTCAACAGGCTCACTGGTACCATCTGGTAAAATAGTTTCAGTCGGTTTTTCACCCTCGCTAGCGCCGCTCACGTCAGCACCGCCAAACGTTTCTTCACTATTCAAAACGATGTCATCCGAGTCGTCATCAGCTGAGGTCGAAACATCAGCCAATTCTGAACGCAAATCGGGATCTTCGTCATCGCTGCGTTTGCCGAATGCTGAAGCCGCTTGCTTCAATTTATCAGTATCGATTTGACCGGCAACGTCTTTTACCTTATCAGAAACGTGTTGGGATTGGTCCTCAAACGTATCCTTAAAATCATCCCACGCATCGCTTGCATAGAACGCATAGTCAACGGCGCGGTCCTTAAGGTCGTCCAGTTTATCCTGAACGTCATCCTTCAATTGCGATTGCTGATCCTTTGACAGATGGTGATAAGCCAAATGGGCGATGGCGCCACCTGCTAAGAGTCCTAATAATAAACCTGTCTTTTTAGCCATTTTTAAAACTCCCTTCTAGTCTTCGTCTTTAGAACGACGATGTTTGGTGTAGAAATTAAAAGCCGCTTCGCCGGTACGTACTAGAATGTTCGTTGAAGCTGTCTTTTTTGCTGATTTAGAGACCTTACTGGTCAGGTTTCGGGTGGCATCATTCAAATCGGAAACGCTGGTACCGAGATCGGCGGCCGCCTGAAAGACGGGATCCACCGTTGCCACCTTTTTGTTCACATCTTCTAATAACGTATTGGCATTGGCCATAATATCCTCTGCCTGTTTTGACACCACGTCCACGTCATCCGTCAATGTTTGAATACTGCGATTCACTTCTTTTAAAGTGGTCAACATTTTGGATAAAAACATGCCAATGAAAAGCACGAGGATCAAAAATGCAACTGCCGCGATCATCCCGGCAACTTGTCCTCCAGTCATCGCATATCGCCCCTTCCTAAGTAAAAACCTTATTGCATTAAGAATAGCATTGACAACCGGTGGAAGCAATAAAAAGTGACAGAGAGTAAAGCAAGGCGCCTAAGGGGGCGGAGCAGAACGGACTCTGAGTCGAAAGGTCCGGTTCTGACTTTTTTGCTCAGAGTCCGTTCTGTAGCAGCCCCTTGCCTTGCGAAACTTGTTTCGACTACATGACCAAGAACAGTGCTTCCAGAACCACCCATGTCAATCGGAAAGTAAAATTCCGCCCCCCGACTTTCTTACCGGAAGTCGAGCCTACTATAATCTCCGGCTCACAAGTGATCTCCTCGTTCATTCACCGACAGAAAAATCAGTGCAGTAGCCCCCAGCCTTTGGTAAACTAGGAGGTGACTTAAATAAGGGAGCAACGACCATGATACTTAAACAATCCACCATTTCATCACTCATGAACCATTTCATTAAACACATTGACTGGCAATCGATTGCTGAGCAAATCGCGTTAACGATTTTCCAACTCGTTTTAGTAACAGTCGGTCTTTTGGTTGTTAACTGGCTGGGTAAAAAGATTATCAAGCATTTATTCAACCGTTACAAAGCCACAAAATTGAATACCATTTCTGTGAATCGGATCAACACCATTTATACTCTGGTGCTCAACATCTTTCAGTACACCATTCTCTTTTTCTGGATCTACGCCCTGTTGTCGTTTCTTGGGGTTCCCGTTGGCACGCTGATTGCCGGTGCCGGAATCTTCAGTTTAGCTTTAGGACTTGGTGCGCAGGGATTCGTCTCAGACATCGTCACTGGTGCCTTCATCCTGATGGAGGAGCAAATCAACGTTGGCGATTCAGTTAAAATTGGGACGGTGGAAGGTACCGTATCCGCTATCGGTATTCGGACCACCCAGGTGATCAGTGCGGATGGAACACTCAATTTCATCCCTAACCGTAACATTTCCATCGTCAGCAACAAATCTCGCCACGAAATGCGAGCATTAGTACAAATCCCAATCTTCCCAGATTCACCGATCGACAAAATCAATGCCATTATTGAAACGACCAACCAAACGGTAGTCAAATCACTCAACGGCATCACGCAAGAACCCACTAACATGGGTGCGACACCACTTGCTGATGGCAAGCTTGTCATTCAAGTGGTGACCTTTACCCAACCCGGCGATCAGTTCACCGTTCAGCGAGAATTGTTAGCCGCCTACCTGAAGGCCATTTCCGATGCTGATATTGTTATTCCAACCGTGTATCATGATGATGCGACACCGAATGCTTAACGACCAATAAAAAAAAGATTGTGCGTTGTCATTTGACAATCAGCACAATCTTTTTTTCTACCGTTCCTTTTGTTTTGTGGCCGCATCAGGTCGTTTAACCGTTTCAAAACAGTCATCAAAATTATGCGCCAGATAGTTTACACGTTTTAATAACTCTCGTCGAGTAATGATTCCGGTAAACGTGCGGTCGTCCGAAACAACCGGCACGAAGGAATCATCGACCAAAAGATGCATCACTTCATCCAAATCATCCGGATCTTCCACCACTCGAAAGTCCGTCTGCATTACATCTTTGACCTTCATCCGCCGGAGATTTTCAGGCGCAATGTGGTCCGTATCAAGCATTTTTTCCGTAATCATGGATAACGACAAAAGACCGCAAAGGTGCTGGTTCTTATCCAAAACGGGGATTTTCGAGTAGCCGATCTTGGTCAGAACGAGAAACGCGTGTTCACAATCATTGTTCACCATCACATTAGCGACGATGTTCGCGGGAATGATCCATTGACCATGCGCCTGCATCAGCATGGTTTGAATCGGTTGGTCAATCATTTACTATTACCTCATTTGTTATTAACGTTCGAAATTTGTTTGCAATTCTGGCAAGCGGTCCAAGTGTCGATCATAGAAGTCGACCTGGACTGCGGTAGGTGTCGAGGTCACAATGGCAAATGTGCCGCCAATGGATGCGTATTCGCCGCGTGGCAATGAAATGCTGCCCGGATTAACATAAACGCAGCCCTCCTCAGATTCAGCACCCAACTGATGCGTATGGCCAAAGAAAGCCAATGTTGCTCCGACCTCCTGAGCCTTCAAACTGAGGTGCGTCAACCCCATACTGACACCGTACAGGTCACCGTGGGTCATAAATACCGTTTCGTTACCAACTGTCTGTACAACGTCGTCTGGAAACACGCCCCGTGGATCATTGTTGCCTTCAACAACAGCAACGTTGTTAAAAACCGGGTTCGTCTGGTCGGTTTCCGAATCCCCGCAGTGAAAAATCGCATCTACCTGGTCACGAAAGCCATCAAATACCGTTTTTAAAATAGCTTGATCACCATGGTTATCGCTGATCACTAAGATTTTCACGGTCTACGCCTCCCACCATTCGTCGAACCTGGTCATCAAATTACGTAATGCTCTGCCCCGGTGACTGATGGCGTTCTTTTCGTCATCGGAAAGTTCTGCCATTGATTTTTGCTTATCAGCAAGCCAGAATAACGGATCATAGCCAAAGCCGTTTTCGCCTCGCGGTGCAGTTAGAATTGAGCCCTGAACCTCACCGTCAGCAACTAATTTATCGCCGTTTGGCTTCAACAAGACCAGTGTCGTATGAAAGGCCGCCTGTCGGTTCTCGGCCGGTACACCGGCTAAATTTGTCAGCAATTTATGATTATTGGCAGCGTCATCGTGGTCACTAGCATAGCGGGCTGAATGAATACCCGGATCGCCGTTTAACGCGACGACCTCCAAGCCGGAATCATCCGCCAAAACGGGCTGATTCGTCCGTTGACTGATGGTTTCTGCTTTGATTGTCGCATTCTCTTCAAACGTCGTCCCATTTTCATTAATGTCACCAATGTCAGGAAAATCAGCTAAGGTTTTGATCGTAATGCCCTTTGGTTCAAACATTTCACGAAACTCTCGCGCTTTACCTGGATTACGCGTTGCAATAATCAATTGGTCATGCTTCATCTAAAGAACCCTCCATTTGAGTTGGTAATGTGTACTGTTGAATATCAGTTAAAGAAACGTGACGCACATCTAAATCATCGCGCTGCAACCACTGACCCGCAACCTTCTTAAAGTGAGCCGCACCGCCAGTGGTATAAAACTGCGCGGTGGGCACATTGTCCGTTGGCGCAGACAGGTGTTTAGCCGTCAACACCTGTTTGACGATGGCCACCGATTCAGCACCCGGATCAACCAAGTGTACCGTGGGTCCAACAGCGGCTTGAATCGCTGTTTTTTAAATTGGAAAATGGGTACAGCCTAAAATCAGCGTGTCCATTGATTGCATTTTAAACGGCCGCAGCTGTCGTTTGACCTTTGCCGTCGTGCTTGGCAAACCAGCAGCCCCGCGTTCAACTAACGTCACAAACTGAGGACACGCTAACCCGCGGGCGGTGACCCCCGGCCGCAACCGTGTCAGTGTTTGCTGATACGCGTGGCTTTTAATTGTCCCCTCCGTCGCGATGACGCCAATGTGCCCGCTTTTAGACACAGCAACGGCTTTTTGACTGCCTGCCTCAATCACGCCGACAACTGGAATCGAAAGCCGTTCCTGCAGCATTGGCAAGGCAGCGACTGTGGCTGTGTTACAGGCAATCACGAGCAGTTCAATATCCTTTGCAACAAGAAAAGCCGCCGTTTGCGAAACAAATCGCCGCACTTCAGACATTGGCCGCGGTCCATATGGTACCCGCGCCTGGTCACCAATAAAAATAAACGATTCGTTTGGGAGCTGTTTAAATGCCTCTTTAACAACGGTTAAACCCCCAACACCGGAATCTAAAAAGCCAATTGCTTGAGATGTCATTTAACTAATCCCCTTTTTTAGTAATCTTGAGTCTTAATTATCGACCATTTTGAGATTGGTTGCAAGAATTCAGCCAAGTTTCAGAATAATTCTTAAGTTCTTCCAATAATTAGAAATAATCTTGCATTTAGACTTAATTTCATTGTAATCTTAACGTAATAAGAAAGTAGGTTGGCTCACTATGGATACACAGATTTATACGCAATACCTAACTGACCCCAATAACGCGGGACTTTTCGGTCAGGCTCTTTTACGCGATGTCATCTTAACTGATATTTTAGGTCCTGATGCGTCAAATATCGCTTACTGGGAAGGAAAACAGTTGGCACGCCGCTTCAAAATTGGCAGTGCAAATGAACTTGCCATCTTTTTTTCTCAAGCGCAATTTGGCACTTTGACTTTGACTAAACAAACGGCTACCCAGTGGCAATTTCAACTAACTGGCGACCCGGTCAACATGCGGATCGCCAGCAACCCGAAAGCCGCATTTACATTAGAAGCGGGCTTCCTCGCTGAATCGGTAGAACAAATGATTGGCGTCGTTGCTGAGACCGAAGTCACACCGGTCACAAAAACACACAAGTCCATCGCGGTCAATATGACCGTTCATCTTGACCCCAAGGATCCAACCTCGGACCCGCAAGAATTGATCCCTATGAAACTCATCTTACCGGAACGGGAACCCGACCCAGAAACTTCAGACGTGGCAGACAAAAATTAGGACGTCATGTGACTGATTTCTACAAGGTTGGCTAAGCTTCATGTCAGCCAACAGCACCCAATCATTCCTGCGAAAATAGGATTTCGTGAGGAACATATCAATACTCAAAATAAAAGCGATCGCCGCTAACAATTTTGGCTCTTAATTGTTAGCGGCGACCGCTTTTTCGGTGACGGCATCAGCATCAAATGAAGTCGTTTTTCCTAATTCAAAAATGCCCAACCGTAAGACTGGTACTATTGGATTAAAAGTTCAGCACGATTGATAGTCTGAACACCGCTCAACGGTTATTGCAGATCATTGTAAGTTTGCTAACCAAACGTTGTGCAACACGCCAGCAATCCATTATAAAACACAAAAAAATCCTGACCCAGTTCGAGTCAGGAATTTTAACGAACAGAATTAAGCCTCAACATACTGTGTCAACAGTTGTTTGAGTTGGTCTTTTGTGTGGTAACCGACGATGGAGTCGACTACTTGGCCGTCCTTTTTAACAAGTAACGTTGGAATACTCATGATACCAAACTTTTGAGGTGTGTCTGGATTAGCATCCACGTCCATCTTGTTGAAAGTGACGTCAGCCATTTCATCAGAAAGTTGTTCAACGACTGGTGATTGCATCCGACAAGGACCACACCAAGTTGCCCAAAAATCAGTTAATGTTACACCATTAGATGTATCTGCTTCAAATGTTTTATCAGTTGTTTCTACAACAGCCATAAATCGACGCCTCCTGTTTAATTACTAAATGTAAGTTTACCAGAATCTCATAAAAGCACAAGCATTCTGCTTAATCATTAACAAATTTATAATTTGACAATGGTCGACCCATCGCCCCCTGCGTTGGCTGGTGAGAAGCCAAACGACTTGACCCGCCGGTTAGACTTCAAGTAGTCAATGACCCCCTGGCGCAGTGCACCGGTACCCTTACCGTGAATGATCGTCACAGAAGGATAACCTGCCAGCAAAGCCGAATCAATGTAGCGGTCCACTTCAGCCATGGCCTCTTCATACCGGTGGCCCCGCAGGTCAAGCGTTGGTGTCATGCCGTCAGAACGTGTCCGTCTGATAGTGGCCTTCGGTGCTTTTTCCTTTGTGGTTTCCGGAGCTGCCTTTTCAAGGTCCCGGTCGTCGATCTTCATCTTCAAAATACCCATCTGAACTTCGTAACTATGGGCGTCCAATTTATCCATGATCACACCGCGCTGACCGTATGATTTGACCATGACCTCGTCGCCCTTCTTCAACTGATGCTTGCGTTTTTCACGGTTAAGCACTCGGTTTTGGGTCAGTGTTTCGTCCTGATGGAGCGCATTAAGACTACCCTGAGCGCCAATCAACTGATCCTCTTTAATGACCGTCTTACCGGCAGTCATCTGTTTCTTACGAATGTCCTTGATGATCTTATCAGCCTGTTTTTTAGTCTCATCAACGACTTCATTAGCGTGGCGTTTGGCATCTTCCATCAGTTGCGCTTTTTGTTTCTGATAAGTGTCAAACTGCTTTTGCAAGTCAGCGTACAACGCTTCGTTTTCGTGCAGTTTTTCAGCTGCAGCCGCAGCGTCAACGTTGGCCTGCCGAGTCTGCTCGGTCAGCGAGGCAATCATCTGATTGAGATCCTGAGAATCTTGATCGGTCAAGCCACGCGCTTCGTCGATAATCGACTGATCCAGACCCAACCGTTGTGCAATGTCCAGGGCGTTACTGCGCCCAGGAATCCCAATCAGCAGGTGATAGGTCGGTTTCAGTGTTTCCTGATCAAACTCCATGCTGGCGTTGATGGTTTCTGGCCGATTATACCCGTAAGCTTTCAGTTCCGGATAGTGGGTCGTGGCAATCACTTCACTGCCAATGGTGCCGATATTATCTAAAATAGCCATAGCAAGGGCTGCCCCTTCTTGCGGGTCGGTCCCGGCACCGACTTCATCCAACAGAATCAGACTTTGGTCGCTGGCCGCTTTTAAAATCGTCGCAATATTATCCATATGAGACGAGAAGGTCGACAGGTTTTGTTCAATGGATTGCTCATCACCGATATCAGCAAAAACTTCATCAAACAATCCAACCTGACTGTTTTCATTCGCCGGAATAAACAAACCGGACTGAGCCATCAACTGGGTCAGTCCCAGTGTCTTCAAAGTGATTGTTTTCCCACCAGTGTTTGGACCAGTGACCACAATAGCTTTGTAGTCGCCGCCAATTTCAATATCATTGGCAACCACTTTTTTCTGATCGATCAACGGGTGCCTTGCCTGGCGCAAGTTGACGTGGTTATCACTCGACAACAATGGCTCTGTCGCTTTAATAGCGTGTGCGTAACGAGCCTTTGCGTTAATGAAGTCCAAGTGACCAAGGACGGTTGCATTGGCCGCAATATCGTCTTGATAAGGCCGTAACAGGTTGGACAGTTCCAATAGAATACGCCGTTCTTCTTGTCGTTCTGCGATTTGTGCTTCCCGCAAACGATTGTTTTCAGAAACGACCGCCTCGGGTTCAATATAGAGGGTTAATCCACTAGCGGACTGGTCGTGCACGATACCGCCGAAGTGGTTCTTGTATTCCGCTTTGACTGGTAATACATACCGGTCATCCCGGATCGTCACAAGTGTTTCGCTTAAATACTTTGCCTGTTTACCGCGGGTGTACCCGTTCATCTGTGAACGAACACTGCCTTCGATCTGCGTAATGCGACGACGAATGCGTTTCAATTCTGATGAAGCCTCATCCGTCAGCCGGCCGTCTTCCGTGACCGACATGTTCAGCCGCCGAGTGACGTCTGGCAAGTGGACTAATTCCGCCACAATGTCATACAGACGCCGCAGTTCAAGTGCCTTATCCTGTAACCCGTCAAAAAAATCAACAACTCGGCTGACCGTTTTTAAAATCTGACCGATCTGCGCCAATTCGGTGCCGCTCAGGGTACCTTCAATTGCTAAACGTTTGACGTGCGGCGTCACGTCAGCCATCTTCGGCAACGGGATTCCGCCTTCCAATCGTAAAACATCGGCGCCGTCTTTTGTTTCATCGATGGCGCGTTGAACCGTGTCCGAATCAGCAGCCGGCATCAGATGGTTTAATTCAGTCTCCCCTGAGGCTGACACCAAGTGCGCGCGTAACTGTTGTTTGATCTGGTCAAACGCCATCGTTTTAAATATTTTTTCGTTCATTTTTTGTTTCTCCCAAATGCTGTTGGTCACCCTGACATAGTGTTGTTGTCGGTTAAACCGATGTCATGGGACTTAGTTATCTGCAGGTGTTTGTGATTGTTTAAGCTGGTCCAATTCGGCTGCCTTATCCAGTTGGTCAGAGATGGCATTAAAAGCCAGTAACGTGGCAGCTTCCTGCTTGGTCATTGACGGTGCCAGTTTTTTTAACTGGTCAAGCTGCTGATTCATGAGTTCAGTTACTGCTTGCATGTGTGCCTCAGTCTTATTGCCGACAATCGTATACGATTGGCCATCGATCACCGCTTTGAACCGTCGCTTATTACCAGTATCGTTTTGTTCACCCACAACCATCACTTCCCTTATTCATAATCATAAATTAATTTAGCCGCTGACCCCTTCTCGGACCAGCGGCTAAATCATGTTGCTCAGTGTCGATTAATCGTTTGTTGCACAACACAGGTAACCGCCAATCGGCAGGCTACTTTGGATCTGGAACGCCCCAGTCTTGGTCGGAAGCATCAGTACCGCCACCATCAAGGAAGGTATTGAGCATGGATTCAACCATGTCCCATTCGTCGTCAGATTCGATTGGCAGCAGGTCGCCGCCTTGTGGGTCAGCTGGATCATCGGAATCAGCTAATTGATAAGCCTGAATGTCAACTTCCTCATCGTCGGTCTTACCGGATGGGTAAAGTAAAATATAGGACTTGCCAAAATCAGCTGAGGTAAACGTAAAGAGCACGTTATATAACTCTTCGTTACCATCTTCGTCGACGATTGTAATTTGTTGTTCTTTGTTTTCACTCATGTTATCGGCCTCACTTTTCTTGTGTTAACGGACCCTTGCGATCCAAATAATTTTGCAAAATCAAATCGGCTGCCAGTTTATCGATGACTTTCTTGCGTTTCTTTCGGGAAACGTCTGCTTGCTCTACCAGCATCCGTTCCGCCTCAACGGTTGTAAGGCGTTCATCTTGAAAATCATAGGGTAGCCCAAAGGTGGCCTTCAAGAGGTCACCATAATTTTTGGCTGCTTCCGCACGGGGTCCGAGGGAATTGTTCATATTCTTGGGTAACCCGACCACGAAACCCGTCACATCATACTGTGCAACGATTTCCTTGACCCGGTCGATTCCAAACTCTTTCTCATCTTCGTTGATTGGAATAATCTCAATTCCTTGAGCCGTCCATCCCAACATATCACTCATTGCCACACCGACAGTTCTCGATCCGACATCTAATCCCATTAATCGCATTTATTTAGTCAACGTCCCATTCTCATTGAGGTAGAAGCGAACCAACTCTTCGATAATTTCGTCGCGTTCATGCTTACGAATCAAGTTTCGGGCGTCGTTAAAACGCGGGATATAAGCCGGATCACCAGAAAGCAGGTAACCCACGATCTGGTTGATCGGGTTGTACCCCTTCTCCTCAAGTGCTTGATACACTGTGACAAGTGTATCGTGAACATCCTTTGGCTTTTTGTCACCAAAATCAAAATACATGGTTTTGTCTAACGTACTCATGATCACACCTCCACCATTACTCTTTGCTCTAATTCTACCGGAATACGAGATTAACAACAATCGGGTTTGCCCGATGTAACTAATTCGTAACAAATAGAACCCCAATTCGGGCAGCTTATTTTGATCACACGAGTAACCAAAATATGACAAACTGCTCGCTTATTCTCAAACCGACGCACCAACTTATCAAAGGTCAAGTGTCGTCAACAACCCAACGGTCCTGAATGACACTGTCGTCTTTTTAATCGTTGTCACGTACTCTTCAGTTTACCACGTTATGCCAAATTTGACAGCCATTTAGCAGCTTCGCTCATCGCATCGTTTAAACCTGCAGGCTTCTTCCCACCAGCTTGGGCGAGGTTAGGCCGACCGCCGCCGCCACCGTTGATCTTAGGCGAAATAGCTTTAATTAAGTCGCCCGCCTTAATGCCGGCCTTCATGGCGTCATCACTAGCTGCCACGATCAGGTTGGCCTTTTCACCCACCTGAGCGCCGAGCACGAGGACATCGGACAACTTCTTTTGCCGCCAGGTATCAGCGAGTTGACGCAACTGATCCATGGATGAAACTTGCACAACACCAGTAATCAATTGTTTACCATTAATTTCCTGAACGTTGTCAAAAATTTTATCGGCTTGTTGACCCGCTAATTTGGCTTCTACAGCGGCCTTTTCGTTAGTCAACGCCTTGATTTGTTCTTGTAACTGCGCAACCTTGGCAGGGACTTCTTCGACTTGCGGCGTCTTCAAGACTGTTGCGGTCGTCGTCAGCAGATCATCATGACCCTTCAGGTACTTGTAGGCATCGCCGGCAGTCACGGCTTCAATTCTCCGAGTCCCCGCGCCGATCCCAGTTTCGGAAACGATTTTGAACAGTCCTAATTCGTTCGTGTTTTTAACGTGCGTCCCGCCACAGAATTCAATGGAGAAGTCGCCGATGGAAACGACCCGGACTTTGTCGCCATATTTGTCGCTAAACAGCGCAATGGCCCCCATCTTCTTACCAGTAGCCTGGTCAGTTTCGACCGTGGTGACCGGAATTTCCTCGAAGATTTTTTCGTTGACGATGGCTTCAACCTTAGCCAAATCATCTTCTGTAACCTGACCAAAGTGGGTGAAATCGAACCGCAGATAGTTGGGTTCGACCAGTGACCCAGCCTGTTGGGTGTGCCCGCCAAAGACATTCCGTAATGCTTGATCCAACAAATGAGTTGCCGTATGGTTCTTTTCAACCTTGCTGTGGAACGCAGCGTCGACCTTTAATTCAAAAGTGTCGCCTACGTGCATCGGTTGCTGCAGTTTCAAGGTGTGCAAGTTCTGCCCATTTGGCGCGTGTTGCACGTCCGCAACAGTTGCTGCCACGCTGCCGTCAGCGGCTAAAACATCACCCTGATCAGCGATTTGGCCACCCATTTCAGCGTAGAACGGTGTCTTATCAAAAACAACTTGAACGGTGCCCGTTTCAGCGCCGTCGACCAATGCCCCGTCAGCGACAATGTCGGTCACCTTAGCGGCCTTCACGTCCAACTGCGTGTAGCCGACGTATTCACTGGCACTTTTAACGTTGATCAGCAAATCTGATTGAACCCCCATGGATTCATTCTTACTGCGGGCGTTACGTGCCCGATCCTGTTGCTTTTTCATCTCGGCTTTAAAGCCGTCTTCATCAACGGTAATGCCTTCGTCAAGCGTATATTCACGCGTTAATTCTACTGGGAACCCATACGTATCGTACAGTTTGAAGGCGTCAGCACCATCAATTTCTTTGGCACCACTCTTCTTGGTCTTGGCAACCAGGTCGTTTAACAGTGCTAAGCCATCAGTCAAGGTTTCGTTAAACCGATCTTCTTCCGACTTAACGACCTTGGCGATGTAGTCGGCTTGTTCCAAAACTTCTGGGTAGTAGGATTTCATGACTTCGCCGACAACTGGTACCAGCTTGTATAAGAAAGCGCCGTTGATGCCGAGCTTCCGGCCGTTAACAACAGCCCGCCGGATAAGGCGCCGGATAACGTAGCCACGGCCGTCATTTGATGGTAACGCGCCGTCACCGATGGCAAATGTGATTGCCCGTGAGTGGTCGGCAATCACCTTAAATGAGATGTCGAGCTTTGGATCAGCGTTGTATTTTTTACCGTCACTAAAGTCTTCAGTGGCGTTGATCATTGGTAAAAATAAGTCGGTTTCAAAGTTGGTCTTCGCGTTTTGGAACACGGAAACGACCCGTTCGAGACCCATCCCAGTATCAATGTTTTTCCGTGGCAACGGCTTATATGAGCCATCGGGTTCATGGTTGAACTGTGAGAACACGATGTTCCAAACTTCCAAGTAGCGTTCGTTCTCACCACCAGGATAATTTTCAGGGTCATCGTCAGCGAGGTTGTTAAACGATTCGCCACGGTCGTAGAAGATTTCTGAATCGGGACCTGAAGGCCCTTCACCGATATCCCAGAAGTTATCTTCTGCTTCGATAATGTGGTCCGGCTGAACACCGGCTTCCTGCCAGAATTGTTTTGCATCGTCATCCTGAGGATAAACAGTCATGTACAACAATTCTGGGTCCCAACCAAACCAGTCGTCTGAGGTTAAAAGCTCCCAGGCCCACGTGATGGCTTCTTTTTTAAAGTAGTCCCCAACTGAAAAGTTCCCAAGCATTTCAAACAGCGTGTGGTGACGAGCTGTCCGGCCTACGTTTTCAATATCATTTGTCCGAATACTCTTTTGTGAACTCGTTAAACGCGGGTTCTTCGGCACAACTGACCCATTGAAATATTTTTTCATGGTGGCAACCCCAGAGTTGATCCAGAGAAGTGTCGGGTCATCTACTGGTACGAGGGAAGCACTTGGTTCAATGGTGTGGCCCTTACTCTTAAAAAAGTCCAGATACATTTGACGGATCTGGCTGCTGCTTAACTGCTTCATAGTTCGTTTTTCTCCTTTAAAAAATAATAAAGCACCGCTGTAAGTAAAGACGCCATGGACGCGGTACCACTTTACTTGCAACGATGCTGATCGTTTACCTCTTAGGCTCAAATGCGCTTGAGCAACGTTATTCAACTGAGCAACAAGGGAGCACTCTGACTGGGAATCGTTTTTCGCAGCTGCCAAAACGTTTCTGAAAGACCGGCCTCAAAGCATGTCCTTGTTGTTAACACGAAATTTAGTATAAGTGTTCACGCCGTGATTGTCAATGCGGGGGATACGTTAGTGTCAACGTTTGTCAGTCAACACTTTTCCGGTATCTACGCACAGAAAAATTTGCGCGATTTGGTTTGACGGTTCTGTGGATGGACAATCAAACCACAAGACGATAAATGAAGTCAAGAACATGCGGCTTGCCGAACCGATAAGTGATCATAATGGTCTGGCTAGGCCTCATCCGCCACGCCGACATTTTTATTTACACACCAAAAATCCTAAGCCGGGCGTACTCGACTCAGGATTTTTTGGCAATTTATTTATAACGCTCTGAAGAAGCCTTCTTGCGTTTCTTCGCCTGACGCTGTTTCTGTCGAATTTCAATGCGGTGTTCCTGTTGCTGCTCACGGTTGATTGCTTTCTTGATACGCTGCTTGTAGCCGGGTTTGACCTTCTTCTTGGCCTTGTGGATGGCACCGGCCATGCTGCCGGAAATCTTCACCGGCTTCTTACCGCGCTTCTTTCGGCGGTTACGGTCGAATGAATCCACAATTTCACCGTTTTTAAGTTCCTTAGGTTTAAATTCGATGCCCATATCTTCTAGGGCTTCAATCTGGTCTTCATCGTCTGGTGAGTACAGGGTGATAGCAGTCCCCTGCATCCCCTTCCGACCAGTCCGGCCGACCCGGTGAATGAAGTAATCCAAATCTTCAGGAATACCGTCGTTGATCACGTGTGACACGCCATCGATATCGATACCACGCGCTGCCAGATCAGTGGCAACCACGAATTGAAAGTCCAGATTCTGCACTTCACGCATGACCCGTTTTCGCTCACGGGCCGGCAGATCACCATGGATCACGGCCACTTTAAGCCCCTGACTCTTCAGAAAGTTTGCGATCTCAACCACGCGTTTCTTCGTGTTGGCGAAAACCAACGCTAAGTATGGTTCGCCAAGCGTCAATAATTTATAAATCAGGTCATTTTTCGAACGGCCCTTCGTTGACAACAGCCAGTTATCAATGGTTGGACTGATCACAGACTTCACTGGGATCTCTTCAACAACTGGATTGTCCATGTACTTGCGCAGGAATGGGCGCAATTTGTCAGGAATGGTTGCTGAGAACACCATCATTTGAAGTTTTTCAGGCATCCGACCGGCAATTTTATCCACCTGTTCCAAGAACCCAAGATCAAGCGTCATGTCGGCTTCATCGACCACGAACTGCGTTGCCGTGTGAATGTCGAGTGCATTGCTTTGAATCAAGTCAAGGACACGACCAGGTGTCCCGATAACGATTTCGGGTTGTTCCCGCTGTAACTTATCGATTTGGCGTTTTTTATCAGTCCCGCCAACGTAATTCCCAACCTTAATGGCCGCTGGACTATGTTTGGCTAACTGTTTTGCATCACCGTAAATCTGGTAGGCCAGTTCGCGGCTTGGTGTCGTGATAACGGCCTGAACTTCATGCTTTGCTGGGTCGATCTTATCGAAAATCGGCAGTAAGAACGCGTGGGTTTTCCCACTCCCGGTCTGAGATTGGCCAACGACGCTCTTGCCTTCTTTGATGACCGGAATCAGTTTTTCCTGAACCGGCATCGGCGTCTTAAAATTTAATTCCGTTAGGGCTTCCATTAAAAATGGCTTGAGACCGAAGTCCTTAAAGGATTCACTCATGTTTTTCTCCTTTGTACGCGGTGGTGATTTCGTCTAGTTCCTTGATCACCTGTTTAATCTCATCATCATCATGGGCCACCGCACCACTAGCTAGTGCGTGCCCGCCGCCGCCATGGTTTTTAGCCAGATCATTAATGGACGGTCCCTTTGACCGTAACCGGATCCGGAAGGTGTGATCCTTGGACTCAACAAAGATGGCCCAAGCCACGACCTCATTTAGGCGGCCTGGTAATGGTACCACAGCACTGGTGCTTTCGTCACCTAAATTAAATGGTTTTACGACTTCATCCGACAATTTAATGTACGCAGCGCCAGACGGAAGGATTGTTAAACTCTGATAAACGAATGCGGATAATCGCGCCAACGGTAGTGAAATGGCGTCTTCCTGCTGGTTAATGTCACTCGCAGAGAAGTTAAAGGTCATCAAATCGCTTGCTACCCGCATGGTGTGCGGCGACGTCGCCGGGTACATAAAACGACCCGTATCACCCACGATGCCGGCATAGAGTAATCGGGCAGCATCGTCCGGACAGGTCAGTTCACTTTCAAAGGCTTTGTAAAAATCAAACACGAGCTCTGAGGTACTTGATGCTGCGGGGGTCACCCACTGCACATCGCCAAACGCATCATCGTTTGGATGGTGGTCAATTTTAACCATCTTGTCGCCCTTGGTGTAGCGTGAATCGTCAACTCGGGGCTGATTAGCCGTATCCACCACGATCACGAGTGCGTGGTTGTAAACATCGTCTTCGATCACATCGGTCGTCCCCAGCCAGTTAAAGCCTGGATATTGTTTGCCAACGCAGTAAACCTTCTTGGTAGGAAAACTGGCCTTCAAAATACCAGCCAAGCCCATTTGAGAGCCGATAGCATCAGGATCCGGCCGTTGGTGCCTGTGAATAATAATCTTATCATGTTGTTTAATTAAATCTAAAATTGCTGTTTGCGTGTCGCGTAGTGTCATAGTTGTCACCTTTCCGTCGGTTATCGTACAGTATCGCCCTTTAGTATACCGTTTTGTGGCCGGTTATTCAAAATCACGATGGTCGTTAAACAGCGGTAATTTCATATTCTCAAACGCCTGCGGAGCCAGACCGGTCAGCGTAATCCCCAGCAACCGAATCCCATCGTCCGGTGCCGGCATTTGGGCCATCAGCTGCTGAGCTAATTGTAAAAACGGCTCGCCAGTCGTCTCAATGAAATCCGTTTGCGTGACACGTTTCGTCAGCGTCTTAAAGTCCCCGTAACGCACCTTCAAAACCAGCGTCCGGCCGTGGGTCTGCTTCTTGCGGACTTCACCGGCAACCATGTCAGCCAGTTTCGTCAGCTGCGTTGTGACCTCACCCTGAGACGTCAAAAACGGCCAGTACGTGCGCTCTTTACCAAGTGACTTACGATCACGCTGGTATTCGACAGGACGATTGTCAACACCGCGGACCCGCTGATAAAGCACCTCGCCAAAGCGGCCAAATTGATTGATGAGATCCATTTCGTGCCACTTTAACAGGTCTGCGCCGTTATTGATGTTGAGGTCATGCATCTTTGGCACCGTCTTCTTACCGACGCCGCGAAACCGTTCGATAGGCAGTTTGGCCAAAAAATCGGGCGCGTCTGCCGCGTGAATCACGGTCACGCCAATCGGCTTGCGATAGTCAGAAGCCTCCTTGGCCAAAAACTTGCTGTAGGAAATACCGACCGAACACGTCAAGTGGGTTTCCTGCCAAATTTGACGCTGCATTTTTGCCGCTAAAATGACCGGATCTTTAATGTGCTGTTTATTTTCAGTTATATCAAGATAGGCTTCATCAAAAGCCACCGTCTCAATAATATCGGTATACTGATGAAAAATTTCGTGAATGTGGTCGGATATTTCCCGATAGTGGGGAAAGTTAGGCGGAATAAACGTTGCCTTCGGACAGAGTTTCAGTGCTTGTTGGGCGGGCATTGCAGAATGAACGCCGTACTGCCGAGCCACGTAATTTGCGGTAGTTACAACGCCACGCCCGCCTGTTGTCCGCGGATCACGGGTGATTATCAACGGTACTTTTTTGTAAGCCGGGGTGTCGCGCTCTTCAATGGAGGCGTAAAAAGCATCCATGTCCACGTGTATAATGTGTCGATGATCGTCAATTTGCGTAGGATTATCCATGGTTGACGCCCCCTTAGTATCAGTATTAGTGCATCAGTACATTATATATGAACGCGTGTTTGGTGGCAAGTTGCAGAGAGTGTAGCAAGGCGCCTAGGGGGCGGAGCAAAACGGACTCTGAGCCAAAAAGTCTGGGCCTGACTTTTTGAATCAGAGTCCGTTCTGCAGTAGCCCCCTGCCTTGCGAAACTCGTTTCGGCGATGCTGCCAAGAAAGTCAGTACCAAGCACCACTAAGCCAAATAAACCAACGATGCCCGTTCCTGACTTTCCCGCCCAGTCTCCGTTCTGCAGTATCCGACCAGCTCCGCTTATCAACGTACGAACGTACAATCATCGCCCTAAACGCACCAGCAACAAAAAAATCCCCCACCGCTGGGAGATTCCAAACAAAACATTCTGTTACTTATCAGCATCTTGATCTGCTGCATCGTCTGAGTCGGCTGGCTTAGCATCCGTCTCAGTTGAAGCAGCATCATCAGTAGCGGCTGCATCTTCAGCTGGCTTTGCTTCTTTTGTTTCGGCCTCTGCTGGTGCTGCGGCAACTTCTGAACTGGCTGCACGTTGAGAAACTGAACCGATGGCGTTTAAGTCAAAGACTAAGAAAATACCATCGCAGTCAAGGGTTACGGTCTTGGCTTCGTTATTGATCTCATCAACAACACCATGAAGCCGGCCAATCGTAACAACGTGGTCGCCCTTTTTAAGCTGGGATAACGTATCCCGATGCTTTTGTTGTTGCTTACGCTGCGGACGGATCATTAAGAAGTACATAGCCACGATCATGACCAAGATCAAAATGATGCCGGAATAACTACTAGCGGAACTTGTTGCTAAAACTGTCAATTGTTTCACCCACCTTTTCGTCTACTCTATAATTTAACAAAAAAATGTAAGTTCGTCCATGGTATCTATGAAAACGCTAGAAATTTTTGGGGTTTGGGACGTTATATCCGTACGCTTCAAAGAAGTTTTCTTTAAAGTCCAACAAATTATCGTCCATGATGGCCTGACGAACCTGCTTCATCAAATGCAGTAAGAAATACAAATTGTGGTAACTGGTCAACCGTAAACCAAAGCTTTCATCCGCCTTAAACAAATGACGAATATAAGCCCGCGAGTAGTTGCGGCAAGCGTAGCAGTCGCAGTTGTCATCGATCGGACCAAAATCACGTTCATACTTGGCGTTCTTGACGGTGACCCGACCGTGACTGGTCATGCAGGTCCCCCGCCGTGCGATCCGCGTCGGCAATACGCAGTCAAACATATCAATACCGCGCATAACCCCGTCGATCAGCGAATCAGGCGATCCGACACCCATCAGATACCGCGGTTTGTTGGTCGGCAGCATCGGTGTTGTGAAAGATAACACCTGATTCATTTCCGCCTTGGATTCCCCGACTGATAATCCACCAATCGAATACCCTGGAAAATCCATGCTGACCAGATCATTAGCGGATTGCCGCCGAAGGTCTTCATAACCAGCCCCTTGAACGATGCCAAACAACCCTTGCCAATCCGGGTTGCTGTGCGCCTTAAGTCCCCGTTCGGCCCAACGGGAAGTACGCTCAACCGAGTGTTTGATGTAGTCGTAGCTCTCAAAGAAGGGTGGGCATTCATCCAAACTCATCATAATATCCGGCCCTAGGTCGTTTTCGATCTGCATGGCCTTTTCTGGAGATAAGAAGAGCTTATCACCGTTCGAAGGATTTCTAAAATGAACCCCTTCCTCGGTAATGTTACGATTGTCGGCAAGTGAAAATACTTGGAACCCGCCGGAATCGGTCAGGATCGGTTTCTGCCAGTTCATAAACTTGTGCAGACCGCCCGCTTCCTTGACCAAGTCTTCGCCCGGTTGCAGCCAAAGATGATAGGTGTTCGCTAAAATAACACCAGCCCCCATCTCGTCAAGCTCCTCAGGAGCTAACGATTTGACCGTTGCCTGCGTGCCCACCGGCATAAACATCGGGGTCGGAAAGGTCCCGTGCGGCGTGATCAGTTCGCCCAGCCGGGCACCCGTGTGCTTTTCAGTTTTTATTAAGCGATACTTAATCGCTGGTTCCATAAAGATGTGAGCCTCCGTTCTTAAAAATCATTCCTACACTGTAGCATGAATCTGCGGATGGGGCAAGGAAGTTAGGGACGACGCGCGTTTCAACCTAACAAATACACCACCTCAAAACAAAAATGGTGGTCAATAAAAAACATCAGGCAAGCCGGCACAATGCTGGCCGTTCTCCCCTGATGCTTCAATGATTATGATTAAGCGGTTAGATAGGCTGGAAAGTCATCAGCAATGACCTCAACCAACGTGCTGCAGGTCCACCCCGAGTTGTTTCAAACGGCGCAGGCGC
This sequence comes from Secundilactobacillus collinoides DSM 20515 = JCM 1123, assembly GCF_001435975.1. Classification (GTDB taxonomy): domain Bacteria; phylum Bacillota; class Bacilli; order Lactobacillales; family Lactobacillaceae; genus Secundilactobacillus; species Secundilactobacillus collinoides. Next base: position 123,143 of record NZ_AYYR01000074.1, on the reverse strand, counting down.
AGCGTTGAGCGCCCCATTACCGCTGCCTACTTAATGAACATCGCGTCCCCAAAACTAAAGAAACGGTATTTTTCTTCAATGGCGTGCTGATAGGCATTCAAGATGTTATCACGACCGGTAAAGGCAGCGACCAGCATGACCAGCGTTGACTTTGGCAAATGGAAGTTCGTGATGAACGCATCAACTACTTTCCACTGGTAGCCAGGGAAAATGAAAATATCCGTCCAACCAGAATCTGCCTTGATTTCGCCATTAAACTTTGAACCAATGGTCTCAAGCGTTCTGATCGATGTGGTTCCAGTGGCAACAATGCGGCCGCCGTTTGCTCGAACCTCGTTCAGTGTTTTTGCCGATTCTTCTGATAGCCGATAGAATTCCGAATGCATCTTGTGATCATCAATATTCTTTTCATCAACTGGCCGGAACGTGCCTAAGCCGACGTGCAAGGTCAAATAAACGAGTTTAACGCCCTTGTCCTGAACCTTTTGCAGAAGTGCCTTTGTCCAGTGCAAACCAGCTGTTGGCGCAGCCGCCGAGCCGGATTCGCGCGCGTAAACGGTTTGATAACGTTCCAGATCGTCCAATTTTTCTTTGATATACGGTGGCAGTGGTGTCTCGCCTAATTTCTCCAGAACTTCCATAAAGATACCGTCGTAGTGGAATTCAATCATCCGGCCGCCGTGTTCCAATTCCTTCGTCACAGTTGCGGTTAACTGACCATCGCCAAACGTCACCGTGGTACCAACCTTGATGCGTTTAGCAGGCTTCATGAGCGTTTCCCATTCGTCGCCCTTCGTGTTATGCAGCAGTAAAACTTCAACGTGGCCGCCGGTTTCCGGTTTTACACCGTAGATTCTTGCCGGCATCACACGCGAATCATTCATCACAACGGCATCCCCAGCATGCAGCTGGTCAATGATGTCGTAAAAGTGCTTATCTTCAAGCGCACCAGTCGTGTGATCCATCACCAATAAACGGGATGCATCCCGCTTTTCAATGGGTGTCTGGGCAATGAGTTCATGGGGTAAATCATAGTCAAAATCGTCAGTTGTCAGTGTCATGGTCGTCTTCCTTTCAAGGGTGAATCACTGTTAGTCGTTTCGAGGTTCTGGAATACCAAGGTGCTCGTAGGCCTGTGATGTCACCATTCGTCCGCGGGCAGTCCGTTTAATGAAACCGCGTTGCAGCAGGAATGGCTCGTACATTTCAGCCACTGTTTCCGTTTCTTCACCAATGTTGGCGGCCAAAGTATTCAGCCCAACCGGCCCGCCATCGTAATAGGTGATCATCGTTTTAAGTAGTTTAATATCGGTGCGGTCAAGGCCCTGATCATCGACTTGGAGCATGGTCAAAGCCTTTTGAACAATACTCAGGTCAATCCCATCATGGTCAGTGGAAACCTCCGCAAAGTCGCGGATCCGCTTGAGCAGCCGGTTGGCAATTCGCGGTGTACCGCGTGAGCGCCGGGCAATTTCATGCGCCCCTTGTTCATCGATCGGTGAATGCAAAATGCCAGCAGAGCGGATCACAATTTGCTCAAGATCAGCCACATCATAGTATGCCATGTGGCCAACGATACCGAAACGATCCCGCAACGGTGCTGATAAGAGGCCCGCCCGTGTTGTCGCACCAATCAGGGTGAACGGCGGCAACGGAAAGTGAACGGGATGGGCTGTCGGTCCTTGACCGACCACAATGTCGACAAAGAAATCTTCCATTGCGGAATAAAGCATTTCCTCGACAATTTTCGGCAACCGATGAATTTCATCAATGAACAAAACATCGCCCGGTTGCAGTTCGTTGAGCAGCGCCACGAGGTCACCCGTCTTTTCGATGGCGGGGCCGCTGGTGGTCTTGAGGCCAACCTGCATTTCACTGGCGATGATCATTGCCAGTGTTGTTTTCCCTAAACCAGGTGGGCCGTATAACAGCACATGGTCCAAAGCCTCTTCACGTTGTTTAGCCGCTTGGATATAGACTTTGAGTTCGTCCTTTAAAGCGGACTGCCCAATGTACTGGTCCAGCGAATTTGGCCGCAACGACCGTTCAACGGCGGATTCTTCATCCCCCTGCGGCTGACCTGAAACGAGCCGTTCGTCATCATCGTTCAAATTGTCACCTCCCCTATGCGTTTGTGAGTAATTTCAAACCGGCGCTGAGATAGTCATCAGTTGTCTTTCCCGGTTCCTGATTGAGTGTTTTTTCAATTTTTGCCACGTCCCGGTCACGGTAGCCAAGAGCGGTCAGCGCCGCGATGGCATCTGCCAACTGCGGGTTAGTCGAAGTTGGCGCATCGGCCACCGTCTCCGTTGTAAATAAGCCAACCTCGCCCAAGTCTTCTAACTTATCTTTTAAATCAAGCACAATTTGTTGTGCCGTTTTTTTCCCAACACCTGGAAAATGCGTCAAGAATTTGACATCATTATCCTGAATGGCGCGAATAATAGCCGCCTGGTCACCGTTTGCCAGAATGGCTAATGCACTCTTGGCACCAATGCCTGACACCGCCAGTAATTTTTCAAAAAGTCGTTTCTCGTCAAGCGACCCAAACCCATACAGCACCTGAGCCGTATCGCTGATAGTCTGGTGAACGTAAACGCGCACCAGTTTGTCGCCGACCTCATACTGATAGGGATTCGCTGCCCGAACCAGGTAGCCAACACCGTGTACGTCAACCACGATATACGCTGGTTGAACATCTGTGATTCGTCCTTCTAAATACTGAAACATGGTGTGCCTGTCCCCCATTTCTCATCCGTTTAAAAACGTATGTTTGCCTAAAAAGTGTACCATGAAAAAGGGTTCTGAATCAAGCGTGGGCGCACACCGGTTAATACACGATACTGACGGAAAACCCAGGTTATCTAACTTGCTATGAATAAACATATGAATCTGCGTTCATTCGGGCTACCGAAGCAATTTGTCGTGGATGTAGGAAGCTTGGAAGCTGGCTGGTTACAGTCTCAATAGCTGGTAATTGTGGGAAAACCCTGGTCTAAATTTTTACTGGCTTTTTTGTCTAGCATGTCGTTAAAGATGACGTACAATTGCGGTGGCCGTCCATGTAACCATCAAGCCTTCCCCCAACCATCGCCAAACAAAAAAGACTGGGCACTGCGCTCAGTCTTTTGGTTGTGTTTTTTTATTTTGTTTTCTAACTGCCTCATCTTCAATGTGCTGATGTTCGTGCGGCTTGAGCTTGTCAGGTTTGACGGCTAACGCGCCGATTCCGGAAAAGATTCCGAAGTAGTACGTCAAGATCCGCCACAGCAGCATGGCTAAGACTAGTTTGCTGGAACTCGTAATGTAGCTCCTAAACAGCACTTCAAAACTATATTCTGCCCCACCTTCGCCACCTGGAATCGGAAAGATGGAAATGACCATAACGATAAGAATGTGCAGACAGGTAATCATCACGGCGTTGACGTGGGAATAGCCCAGTGACAGCATAATAAAGTACGGCACAAGGTAGTAAAACATGAGTTGAAAGAAGGTTATGATGACCACTTCAACTAACAGCTTGCGCTCCCTTAGCAGCCTAACACTTTCATCGTAGAAGAGATCCACTTTATCATCCAAATTTGTCGCCATGCTCACAACACGTTCTGGTTTCATAAAAAACTTCAACGGCCAGGTAATGACCTTGATCAATTTTTTTGTGAACCGCGGCCAGAACATAATCAGTAACAACCCGACGATAACTGAGAAATGAATGAGGAATCCAAACACCACAAACAACGACAGGTAACTCATTTTGGCCACCATATAGTGAAAGCCGACAATCAGCGCAATCAAGAAATTGATCACGATCATGGCCTGAAAGACCACGAATTTCATGAGCAGGATCGAACTTGCTCGGCCGCCGTCGATACCCGATTGCAGCATTGCCACCAACTGGGCCGGCTGACCACCGGATGAAAACGGTGTAATGCCGTTGAAAAGCTGTTCAATCAGAGGGATTCGCAACGCACTCTTGTAGGAATATTTTCCAAGACGTTTTTCGACCAGAATTTTGACAACCAGGCCCTCCAGCCCAAAATAAGCGCACATGCACCCGATTGCCACGGCCAGCCACCACAGATTAATGGTGGTAAAGTCGTGAATCAAAATACTGATCTTGATGTCGCGTAACGAATACCCGAAGACGGCTAGGCCCAAAATAATCATCAGGACCAACACCAGTTTATTGCGTCTCGACATAGTTTCTATCCTCTTTTACGTAAGTGTGCTTGGTCCTGATAAAATTTGACCCAAATTTTAACCAACCGATCCTCAGAATAGTAATCGGCGGCATCCTTTGCCTTGTTTTGCAGGTCTTGTAATTCGGCGGGGTCGTCCCGTAGTTTATGCAGGTCACGATCCATTTCGTCAACATCGTCCGCGCCAAGGTAGTCGCCCAGTAAAATTGAATCGTACAGATCCAGGTTTCGGACTAGCACTGGTGTGTGGGCACTGAACGCTTCCAGCACCGACATCGGAAACAATTCATTATAGGATGGCAGCAGGAAAACATCCGCCATATTGTAGTAATCAACTAATCGATTGCGGTCAACAATTCCAGGAAAACTCAGGTTGGCTGGCGGATCGTCGACGACCTTTTTCAGCTCCGCGTACCCGTCAGTGATCCGGCCAAAAGAGAAGCCACCAGTCCAGATAAATTGCATATCAGGATTGCGTTTCGCTAATTCAATAAAGTCCGGTACCCCTTTACGCACCTGAACCTGACCGGAACCCAAAACGGTGAATTTATGGGGATAATGGTAAGCATCACGCAGGTCGGCCCGTTTTTTGTCAGTTACCGGATAAAAGGTACTTTTGCTGACGAAGTTGGGGATGTAAGTGATTTTATCGGCCGCGATGCCATACGCCATCAACTTTTCCTTAAAACTGGGATTCACGACCACTAGTTGATCCATTCGCTTATAAAAGGCAATCACGTAGCGGTAAAAAATACCCTTAAACAACCGCGGTAATTTCAAACTGCCCTCCAAGGTCTCCGGTAAAAAATGAACAAAGCCGATTTTACGACCCCGATTCGGCATAAACGTGGACAAATAGTACTGGGGGTTAACCGTATGGTAGTGGCTGATATCCGCCCGGCCATACTTGTTGACCTCGATTTTCAACTCATCATTTGCCTGTGTTTGCAACAGGCGCAACAACTCAACATAGACGCTCCCAACGCCCTGTCCAGCCACCTTATCCGCCGTTGAAAACATGGTTACTCTTAACATTTAGCACACCTCATCATAATCTGTAGTTGTTTTCATGCAACAACCAGTGACGTGACAACCCCAACTGAGAACTGGTAACCACAAAAGGGCAAAAACCCATCATGAATTTCTGCCCTTCACAGTTTTTTACTTAATTACTGATACCAGCCGAATCTTCATGCACTTGTTCGTAGGCCAATTGACAGTCCTGATAAAAGGCAACGACCTGTTCGCCAAACGCATCCGAGGACGATTCGTGCAGTGTGTGCTTAAGCGTTTTTTGATCTGTGATGACCGGATCTTTTAAGAAATGAACCATGTCGTCCACCATTTCATCGAAACTTGAAAAAGTACTTCCAAGTGTCTCGCCTGAAAGCAGCTCGTCCGTGTACGGGCTGTGTTTAACAACAATTTTTGTGCCCGCAGCGAGCGATTCGATATAGGTCAGCCCCTGTGATTCTGAGTCAGAAGCCGAAGCAAACAAATCAGCTGTCTGATAGAAAGCGGCAACCTTATCGTTATTAATTTCACCAGTAAAGATGACGTGGTCGCCTAAGTTCAGCGCCTTGGCCTGTTTTTCAAGGTCTGCCCGTGCGGGGCCGTCACCGACAATCATCAATTTGGCCTTTGGTAATTCAGCAACCACCTTTGGCATCCCGTCAATGACTTCCTTGATGTTTTTCTCGTAAGCCAGACGGCTCAATGAGAGAATCAGCGGTGCATCAGCGTCAATCCCATATTGGCCACGAATATCGACATCACTCGGTTGTGAATACTGGTCTAAAACAATCCCGGTTGGAATGACACGAATCGGCGTTTTGACACCGTACCCGGTCAGTTTATCAATGACCCGGTCACTGGGAGCAACAACACCATCTAGGTGCGCACAAAAAGCCAGCGTCATTTGTTTCACGTGGACCGGTTTAAGAATCTTGCCGTTAGCCACGTAATGCAAGTAATCCTCATACATGGTGTGGTAGGTATGCAGACACGGAATCTTGAGGTTCCGCGCAACAAACTTACCGATCCACCCCATCGAAAATTCCGTTTGGGTATGAATAATATCTAAATCAAGTTCCTTAGCAATCTGATAGGCATGAAATAACCCTCGAAATGCGATTCGGCGGTCCGTAAATGAAACGAATGGCACACTCGGAAACCGGAAAATGTTGCGTTCGTACACGTCACGTTCAATATGGGGATCCGTAGTCGTAAAAATGTAGACCCGGTGGCCCTGTTTTTCCAATTCATGTTTCAAAATCTTAATGGATGTGGCAACACCACTTACCTGAGGGAAGTAGGTATCCGTAAATAATCCAATGTTCACACTTATCCCCCCCAACAAAATAATTTCAACGTTTGTCACACAGCAATCAATGGGCGCCTGATTCAGCAACCCTAACAAACGGGCATTTTTTACCCAAGTTATCAGCTCTAATGATACTCCCTCTCTGCACTTATACCAAGCCGAAAGGCCGGCATTTAGGAAATCAGCAGGGAAATTTAACAAAATCAGTGAAGGTTAGTTACTTCAGTAATTAACTATATAGCATTTTTAATTTCAACGCAACCGGCAATCCCATGTTTAACTGTCCGCTATTTCAAAGATACCCTATCCTACCGATTTCGTTAACACCTGTCAACTTGTCATTTATGGGTAAAACACTGGTGGTCACCGGCCTCTAAGCTGGGACTGCGAGAAGGTAACTTTTCGCGGTAACTCAATACTATACGTCATATAATATGATTTCATATACATCTTACGAAACACAACCGTTCTTGTCAAGGAAAAGCGTACTTTCAACCGTTGCGTTAGGTCGCATTAACCAGGTGTCGAGACCAGCATTATTCGTCAGTTCGGCGATGCTCACCATTGGCGAGTATCCCGCCAAAAAAATATAAGCGCCCCTAACCGAAAATTCCAATTTGGATTTTCAGGTTAGGAGTGCTTATTTTATCTGACAGGCAACGGTCAACTGTCGCACGTTCAGGCTAGATAACCAGGCCGCACTAAGATGACATTTTTATTGTCTGCAGGCAGTTTTAACACCGCTTCTCAGATGTATCTTGTGTATTTTAAAAAACAAAATCGTCAACAAGCTGGATAACCTCATCGTTAGTGCTGGCATGGATGGCCTTATCAGCCAAAGTTGCCATCCGAGTCGAATCCAGTCGGTGAAAGAGTGAACGGGTCTTCAAAATGCTGGTGGCACTCATCGAAAATTCATCGAGGCCCATCCCGACTAGAATCGGCACAGCAATCTGATCACCCGCCATTTCCCCGCACATCGCAGCAAGTTTGCCCTCGTGATGACAAGCATCAATAACGTGTTTGATCAGGCGCAAAATGGCCGGATTATACGGTTGATACAGGTAAGACACACGTTCATTGGTTCGGTCCGCTGCCATGGAATACCCAATCAGGTCGTTGGTTCCAATACTCATAAAGTCAACTTCCTTGGCAAACTGATCAGCCAAAATGGCCGCTGCTGGCACTTCAACCATAATGCCCAGTTGCGGATCACCGACTGGCGTACCGCTATCAATGAGCGCCTGGCGTTCTTCCTGATAAATCTTTTTAGCTGACCGAAATTCAGCCAAGGTCGCAATCATTGGAAACATGATGCCCAATTGGCCAAAGTGAGAAGCCCGCAATAATGCGCGTAACTGCGTCCGAAAAATGTCCGTTCGATTCAAGCTTATACGAATCGCCCTGTAGCCCATAAAGGGATTCATTTCCTTTGGCAATTTGAGATAGGGCAGTCCTTTGTCGCCGCCGATGTCCATGGTTCGCACCACAACGGGCTTGTCAGGCATGCCCTGAACGACTTTTTTATACGCTGCAAACTGGTCATCTTCCGTTGGCCAATCCTGAGCATTCATGTATAAAAATTCGCTTCGAAACAGCCCGATACCTTCAGCACCGTTTTCGGTCACGGCAGCAAGATCTTCCGGCGTTCCGATGTTAGCGGCCAGAATGTGATGCACACCATCCTTAGTCAAACTAGGTTTGTTCTGAAGCTTTTGCCACTCAATTTTTTGCGTTTTATAGGTCGTCGCAAGGTCGTGGTACTGCTGACGCTCTTCAGTGGTTGGCTGCAAAATGGCTCGGCCGTGGAGCCCATCTAAAATGAGCGGCTGCCCATCCGAAATAAGTTCCGTTGCCCGTTTGGTGCCCACAACCGCTGGGATTTCCAACGTTCGCGACATGATTGCTGAGTGCGACGTCCGACCACCAACATCGGTGATAAACCCCTTCACAAAGTGCCGATCCAGTTGCGCGGTATCACTCGGTGTCAGGTCATGTGCAACAACTATCACCTGGTGGTCGATCAGCGCAGGATTGGGTAATTCAACTCCCAAAAGGTGCGCTAAAACGCGCTTCGTCACGTCCCGAATATCGGTGGAACGCTCACGCATATACAGGTTATCCTGCATGTTTTCAAACAGTTTAACGTACGAATCCGTGACAACGGTCAGCGCCTCCTCGGCACTCACCCGCTGGTCACGGATTTGTTTAACGATCTGCCGAATCATTTCTGGGTCTGACAGAATGGTGAGGTGCGCGTCGAAAGCGGCGGCTTCATCCTCACCCATTGTTTGAATAGCATGTTCTTTGATCTGCGCAAGGTCCTTTTTTGAGGCCACGAGCGCAGCGGATAACCTGGTTGCCTGGGCATTAACATCAGTGATCTTTACTTTCTTAAATGAAAGGTCCGGATCCACTAGCCGATACGACTCGGCAATCGCCACACCATCACTGGCGGCGATTCCGTTAAGTACCCGACTTGGCATTAGTCAGACAGGCCTTCCTCTTTCATGGTCTTAGCAACGTCTTCCATGGCGTCCTTTTCATCGTCGCCATCTGCAGCAATGGTAACGTCAGTGTTAGCACCAACACCAAGTGACATCACGCCCATGATTGACTTCAAGTTAACTGACTTGCCCTCATATTCAAGCGTAATGTCAGCGTTATACTTGCTGGCAGCCTGAACTAATAAAGTTGCTGGACGAGCATGAATCCCTGTTTCTGCGGTAATGTGAAAGTTGCGTTTTTCCATAGTTATCGATCTCCTTTTACGAGCACAATATTTTTTCTTTTAGGGCGGCCTTCCCACCAGATGCAAAGAACCCCGCTTCTTCGAAATGATTAGAAAACTTGCCTTTATCCTAAGAATATCAATTTATTCACTAAAATACAAGCGAATGTAAGCAAATAGTGACCGCTTACATTGCTGTTTTTATGAAGTTTGGTCATGATCATAGTGATAGGTAAGAATCCCAAGTTTATCTGCCTTGCCCACGATTCGCTTTCGAAATTCGAATTTCGTGAAGGCTGGGTAAAAATCCATAAACTCGTCTGGTTTAACAACAAACTCGTCTAGTTCGCCGTCTTTCAGCTGTTCCATCATCTTTGTGTAGTCCTTATCCAAGCTAGTCAGCCCCCTTTTTTCTGAAAGGCACGCCCTTTATCGTACGCTGTTTACGGTCAACTGTCCATTCCAGTAGAAGCTTTTTTCGTTAATTAATGAATGTGTCTGAACAAAATGGTGCCAATACAACCGGTCGGGATGGCACGCGTCGGCATGATTTTCTTTGACTTGCGGGCCGGCCAATAATGGGGTGCCCGTTTTCACTTGGACGAGTCGGCAATCATCAATTAAGTTCTAAGGCAGGAACACTTTCATAATCTATAAATCAGCTGACCGGTCACTGATACTTAAAACGATGAAGTGCCATCAAATGCTGCCCAGCGAAAGCCAAATTAGTCTCATCACTAGTCTGTGGTACGTCAGATTGGCCAGTTAAGGCTGTCGCATTGCCAGTTTATTTTTTACCCTTCAATCTCTGTACACCATGCCTATTATGAGGTTGCGTAGTGCACATGGCTTGCATATTCTGCGTAAATGTTATACAACTTACACTGTAATTAGCACTGAAATGAACGAGTGCTAATTTCCGAAGCAAACTGCTTGCTTCAAGCTAAAGTTAGGGTATAATTAAATCAATGGTCAATATTGGTCAGACATTGCAAAAGTGTTTGGCCGGTTGGCTTGACTACTTTATATAGAAAGGAGTCAATATATGCTCTGTCAAAACTGCCATCAACGCGAAGCAACAATTCATTTGTACTTGAACGTTAATGGCCAACGGCAACAAGTTGATCTCTGTCAGAACTGTTATCAGCTTTTGAAAGATCAACAACCAAAAAATCCAAATTCCGAAAACGGAGGTACGCAAATGGCACAAGATCCATTTGGGTTCGGTAACTTAGACGACATCTTCCGCGCAATGCAGGACGGTGGTATCCCAAACAACGGTCAGCAAGGGTTTCAACAACAAGTTCCGCCTACACAGCCTCAGGGCCCAACAGGTGGTAACGGCAATGGTCGCAGCAACAAGCAAGGCGGCCTTCTAGGTCAATACGGCTTAGACCTTACTGAACTGGCAAGTCAGGGCAAAATCGACCCCGTCATTGGTCGCGATAAAGAAATTGCACGGGTCATTGAGATCCTTAACCGGCGAACCAAGAACAACCCTGTTCTCATCGGTGAAGCCGGGGTCGGTAAAACGGCCGTGGTCGAAGGCTTGGCACAAAAGATCGTCTCTGGCGACGTTCCCCAAAAACTATTAAATAAGAAAATTATCCGGTTAGATGTTGTTTCCCTCGTACAAGGCACTGGGATCCGTGGGCAATTTGAACAACGGATGCAGCAACTGATGCAGGAAGTACAACAAGATCCAAACGTCATCTTGTTTATTGACGAAATTCACGAAATCGTGGGTGCCGGCAATGCTGAAGGCGGTATGGATGCTGGTAACGTTTTGAAACCGGCCCTTGCCCGTGGTGAGTTCCAACTTGTTGGGGCCACTACCCTGAACGAATACCGGGACATTGAAAAGGATCAGGCGTTAGCACGTCGGCTTCAACCCGTAACGGTCAATGAACCGTCACCCGAAGAGGCTGTTGAAATTCTTAAGGGCATTCAAAAGAAGTACGAGGACTACCACCACGTTCAATATTCCGAAGGCGCTCTGGAGGCCGCTGTTAAGTTATCCGATCGTTACATTCAAGACCGGTTCTTACCAGATAAGGCCATCGACCTGCTTGATGAATCAGGCTCAAAGAAGAACCTAACCATTAATGTGGCTGATCCAAAGACGATCCAAGAAAAAATCGATACTGCTGAAAGTCAAAAACAAGCAGCTCTAAAGCAGGAAGACTACGAAAAAGCTGCCTACTATCGTGACCAGGTCAACAAGTTAGAAAAGACGAAGGACAGTGCTTCCGCCTCCCCTGACGAAACGCCAAAGGTCACTGAAGAAGACATGCAGCAAATCGTTGAGGAGAAGACTGGTATTCCTGTTGGCGAATTAGCCAATAAGGAACAGACGCAGTTGAAGGATCTCGGCCCATCATTGAAGAAGCACGTCATCGGCCAAGACGAGGCCGTTGACAAGGTCACCCGGGCCATCCGGCGTAACCGGATCGGGTTAAACGGAACTGGCCGGCCAATCGGGTCATTCCTCTTCGTTGGTCCAACTGGTGTTGGGAAAACCGAATTAGCTAAGCAGCTGGCGCGCGAACTCTTTGGTTCTAAGGACGCCATGATCCGGTTTGACATGTCTGAGTACATGGAGCCGCATTCAGTGTCTAAGCTGATCGGGTCACCTCCTGGCTATGTTGGCTATGAAGAAGCCGGTCAACTGACGGAACAGGTTCGGCGTCATCCGTACAGTATTATTCTGTTGGATGAAGTTGAAAAAGCACACCCAGACGTAATGCACATGTTCCTTCAGATCTTGGACGATGGCCGTTTGACTGATTCACAAGGTCGGACAGTGTCGTTTAAGGATACCATCATCATCATGACCTCTAATGCGGGGACTGGTGATGTTGAAGCCAGCGTTGGTTTCGGCGCCGAAGCAAGTGGCAAGACCCACTCTGTTTTGGATAAACTGACCAACTACTTCAAGCCTGAATTCTTAAACCGGTTTGATGACATCGTTGAATTCAACGCGCTCACTAAGGAAAACTTGATGAAGATCGTTGATTTGATGATCGATGACGTCAACGCAATGTTAGCCACTCAAGGCTTGCACGTTCACGTAACCGAACCAGTCGAGAACAAGTTAGTTGATCTTGGGTACGATCCTTCAATGGGTGCTCGGCCATTACGGCGGGTCATTCAAGAACAGATCGAAGACCGGATTGCTGATTACTACCTCGACCACAGCGACGTAAAGAACCTCGTTGCTACAATGAACCATGACAAGATCGCTTTGGGCGCTGAAAACAGCACTACTACTGCTGCAAGCACCGAAAATGATACGGAAACAAAATAGATTGATTGAGAGCTGAGCAACCGGATTGGTTGCTCAGCTCTTTTTGTGATGTGCACCTTTAAGCCGCTCGTTGCGGCCGCTCCCCTTTGCAACGCGTTACATTTCCCTAAATTCCCGTTAATTTGTATAAAATCCGCTTCATCATGCGGTATACTAATATTAAACGCGGGAGGAGGGGTTGCATGGCAATTTTTGATCGACTATGGCACTGGATCACAGGGCAGGGACAAGCAACGCCGAAACACGCAGCAAATGTGCGCAGCCAGCACCATACAACGCATATTTCACCGACTGGCGATCCCACCAAGATTCCAGTGACGAAAACGAAATCAAAACCGATCTCAAATGATTCTGAAACCGCTACCCAAAATGACACCCCAGATGTGCCACCGTTGCCGAGTACAACAATGGATGCCGTGTTAGTCGTCCTCTACGTTGATGAAGATGGCACTTCCCTCGCCGATCCTGAATGGCTCAATGGGCAACTTGGTGACCCCATTCGGCTGCAGTTTAAAAATTTTGACGACAAAATTCTCATTAATATTAAGGGCTTCATTACAAGCTATACCAGCCCGTACCACATTATGACCTTGGAGTTCATGCAGAAACTTGGTCACCCTGTGATTCTTTATCCAGTTGATTACGATACTGGCCAACTTCTGCAGACCCCTTCGGTCGTTACTGGTCAAATCAACGCACCGTTCGCGCTAAAACAGCCCGCAATCGACCATTACCATCTCATCAAAGCCAGCCGGCCGTTGAATGGTCATTTCACAACGGCACCGCAAATGATTATCGTCATGTTGCGGCGCAATACCTGGCAGTCGGTTCAACGAATCAACTACTATTTGGAACTTAATCAAACGACTACCGTTTATGACGCTCCCAATGGCCAGAGCCAACCCTATCATTTCCCCGACCATTCCGTATGGCGGGCGTTTATCAAGGTCACGCTCACAGATGGCAAAACTTGGTACAATTTGGGTGGACCGCAATGGATTCTTAACGACAAAATTGTGGTGACTGACCACCCCGCTGCCTCCGCACTTGAAAGCGAAGACGCCCTGAAACAGCCGACCTTTGACCCCCTAACTAAGTCCGGGCAGATCGACTTTATCGCTGACCATTCTGTCAATCTCTTTAATGCACCAAACGGGCGAATCACCGGCCAGATCCCTGATGGGACCTTGGTGACTATTACTGGCAAATTAGTGGACGATGCAAACATCCCTTGGTATCAACTTAATCATAAACAAGTGATTCAGGCACAGTACGTTAAAATAATGAATATTCAACTTGCCTAAATGGCAAGCAAAAAAGCAGCCGCGCAATAGATAGCGGTTGCTTTTTTTCGTTGCTGCGGTAATCAATCCGCAATTTCTTCCAGTTGAATCCGGTCTGGTTGCCGTTTCCCCTGAATGCGTTTGTTGATTTCCAAAATGAGGCTTGGAATGAAGACTGCAACCAACACAATGCCCCAGTTCAGCATCGGCATTGCCGTCAGCCCAAAGACTATCTGCAACGCCGGTGTCAGTGCGATGGTAAACACGATCACCGCCGCAATTAGCACACCAATATTGATTTCTCGGTTAGCTTTAATACTGGTCCAGGTCAGCGGTGACCGGCGTTTGATCGGGTAAATATCAATCATAGATCCAATAGCAAGCACCATGAACAGCATTGTGGTCCCCATCAGTGGTTCGTTGGCCGTCAAGCCGAACCGCCCCAGACCGTAAATGCCAAGTGTTAGGAGCACAAAAGTGGTTGCCCGCAAGGCTACCCGTTGTCCCAGACCATCCGCAAAGATGCTGACAGACCGGCCAATCGGTGGTCGTTGCATGTTGAATGGTTCAGCTGGTTCCCGACTGAGGTAAAAACCTGGGATCCCGTCGGCAAGCACGTTAATGATCAAAAGCTGTTCCGCAATCAGCGGCGCACCCCAGCCAACCGTTACGGCAAAGATCATCAAGAAAATTTGCGCAAAATTGACCCCAATCAAAAATTCAACGGCCTTCAAAATGTTTTGGTAAACGGCTCGGCCAGTAGCGACCGCTGCAACGATCGTTTCAAAATTATCATCCGTCAGAATCATGTCACTGGCGTTCTTTGAGACTTCAGTCCCGGTAATTCCCATGGCGACGCCGACATCCGCCGCCTTCAACGCTGGCGCGTCATTGACCCCGTCGCCAGTCATGGCCACCGTTGCGCCCTTATTTTGCCAAGCGGTCACGATTCGTATCTTGTCCTCCGGTGAGACCCGGGCGTACACACTAATGTGGTCGATTCGTTCAGTCAATTCAGCATCGCTCAGTTGTCGTAACGCAGCACCGGTAATGACGTCATCCTCAGGGTGCAAAATACCAATTTGTTTTGCGATTGCTTTCGCTGTTTCCAAATGATCCCCTGTAATCATGACGGTTCTGATACCTGCTTCAGCTGCCTGTTGCACAGCCGCAATCGCGGTCTCCCGCGGCGGATCGATCATCCCAATTAAGCCAAAGAAGATCAGGTCTTCTTGTAACGCTTCAATGGCCTCGGTGGGGCGTTCGTCAAAGTAGCGATACCCGACTGCCAGTACCCGCAAGGCATTGTGAGCAAACTCGTCATGAACTTTTTCCATGGTCTTGCGTTGCGTCTCAGACAACTGAATCGGCAAGTGGTCAACGGCTCCTTTCACAATCAGGAGGTAGCGGCCATCTGGAGTTTCGTGTAGAGTTGCCATTGTTTTTTTAGTCGAATTAAACGGGTCTTCGCTGATCCGTGGAAATTCAGTTTCAAATTTTGTTCGGCTGTGGTCAAATTTTTCTAACCACCGCACGATAGCCAATTCCGTCGAGTCACCGACTTCGATCATTTCATCTTTGACCAGTTGCCGAGTAGCGTTGGTGGCCAATCCCATCAACCGCATTAACTCAACGTTTTGCTCCGTGAGATGCATTTTAGCAACGCTGGTGGCCTGCGGGGCGCCCGCCGTCCAAAACCGCGTCACTGTCATCTGGTTCTGGGTCAGCGTCCCGGTTTTATCAGAAGCAATCACGTTCACGCCGCCAATCGTTTCAACGGCGTCTACCCGTCGCATGATGGCATGTTGCTTCGCCATCACGTTCACGCCGTGAGAGAGGCTGATGGTCACAATGATCGGTAACGTTTCGGGTACGGCGGCCACTGCGAGTGACACGCCGATCATGAGCGCATCCGTCATGGGTTCGCCTTGATAGAACACCCCTAACGCAAAAATGATCACACCACCAACAATTGCCACGGCAGTCAAACGCGCCGATAATTGATTCAACCGTTTTTGTAACGGCGTCATCCGTGTTTTAGTCCGGTTCAGCATGCCGGCAATGGTCCCCAGTTCGGTTGCCATCCCTGTCCCGGTCACCACCATGGTTCCGGACCCTTGGGCGACCCCAGTACCAGAAAACACTTCATTGTCACGGTCTCCCAGTTCTTCTGCTTGCGGCATTGGCTGATCTGTCTTCTTAACGGGCTCACTTTCACCCGTTAAGATTGCTTCATCGATTCGCAGGTCAGTGGCCGTAACCAACCGGCCGTCAGCAGGAATCTGGTTACCGCCAGTCAGCAGCACAATGTCGCCAGGTACCAAATCCGCCGCGTCAACCACCTGTGAGTGGCCATCACGGATAACCGTGACTTCGTGAACGTTTAATTTTTTCAGCGCAGCCAGTGATTTTTCGGCACTGTGCTCCTGATACATCCCAATTGCCACGTTAATAATCAAAATACTGCCGATAACGACGGTCTTTGTCCAGCCGCCGTCAGCGGTCAGTGCCAGGTAGGTTGAAAGCAAAACGGCAAATAACAGTACCAAGGAGGCCACATCTGAGAGGTGCCGCCACACCTTTTGGAAAATCGAAGGCGGCTTTTCCTCCTGAAGCACATTGCGGCCATCGCGTTGCC
Organism: Secundilactobacillus collinoides DSM 20515 = JCM 1123; assembly: GCF_001435975.1. GTDB lineage: Bacteria > Bacillota > Bacilli > Lactobacillales > Lactobacillaceae > Secundilactobacillus > Secundilactobacillus collinoides. The sequence goes on along the minus strand of NZ_AYYR01000074.1, from coordinate 106,662 downwards.
GTTCCGCAACCTGTGCGGCGGTCAACCCGAGGGTCAGATCCGTCTTCAATTGAGTTGCGAGTTGCGTTTTAGTAAGTTCAGCGTTATGAATTGTCATCGCGAGCAGTCCTTTCTTGAATTTGCTGCAGGGATTTGAATCAACAGCGGGATTTAGGCGTAAAACTAAGTCCTAGTCTTCGTTTATATTTTATCGAAAATGTCGGCTTTGTACAATAGAATTTAATCAAATACTTATGATTAAAATAATATTTTTGTGTGAATATTTTGTGAACAGCGCGTGGATCAAGGCGGTTAAAGGGCATAGCGTGTACAACTCTGGCAAAAATTTCCAGGTTTGGCATTTTGGTCAGAGTTGTATACGCAGTAACCCCCTGCCTTGCGGAACGCGTTTCAGCAACGATGCCAACAACCACGCGGTCCTTAATCGCCAGCAACGCGTCAACAAGCATCTTTCTGTTCGGCACCATTGCAATGTCACCCGCACATGTATAAACACCCCATTTCCCAGGATGTGCGCAGAAAGCCCTCAAAACAGCCTAGACAATCACACTGCTTCACTGCAAAAAAGCCAATCAGTGGTATTTGTACACTGATTGGCTTTTTTAGACTTAACTTAGTCGGATTATATTAACAATGATATTGGCAATCGAGATCTTGTGCCGTGGCGTGGCGCGCCTGCAGAAATAACTTAGGGCACAAAAGCCGACCGAGGCTTATAACTTTGACGCGCCCCTCCTCTCTTGCCGAAACGTGTTCAGCAAGGCAGGGGGCTCCTGCAGAAGTGACTCTGGGCACAAAAGCAACGAGTGCTTCTAACTTTGACGCGCCCCTCCTCTCTTGCCGAAACGTGTTCAGCAAGGCAGGGGGCTCCTGCAGAAGTGACTCTGGGCACAAAAGTCGACCGAGGCTTATAACTTTGACGCGCCCCC
>NZ_AYYR01000074.1:55757-105721 GCF_001435975.1 Secundilactobacillus collinoides DSM 20515 = JCM 1123 | reverse complement strand
GCACAAAAGTCAGGACCGGACTTTTCTGCCCAGAGTCGCTTCTGCTCCGCCCCCTATGCGCCTTGCTTCACACTCTACAAATTAACATCCATATTAAACGTCAACTTAGAAAGACCAAGCCCCTGTTCAAACAAATCATTCATCAAATTTGTTGTCTTCGACTTCATATCCGCTACCACAGCGTAGTTTTGCTTGGTCAGGTAAGCCGTCAGAGCCTCGCCCTTTAAGTCGGTTGCAGCGGCATCCGACTCTTCCAAGTGGGTTTGGAACGCCTGCTTAGCGGCGGTCAGATAATCCGTGTCCGTTTCAATAAATTCTGCGTAGTGCGATTCAACTAATACCGATAACTTACGGTACATCCAGTAAGCACTGTCCGCATCTGCATGGAATGGCGTTGTTGAATACGACGGATCCGTATCCGTTGCGTTCGCAAAGAATGGGACATACGGACTGAATGCCGGCACACCAAAGCATAACCACATGATGGCTGACTGCTCAGCGGGCACGTTATTGCGTAACTGGAGCACGTGGGAATTTTGCGTCCGGTTCATAGAAATCGGGCGGAATTTTGTTTTCAGATCTTCTGGTCCGCGGCCTAACGGGTCGTAATCCGTTTCGTTATAGTGAGAACTCAGAATATATTCAACGTCTTCCACACTGATTTTACGTGACGCGTGGCAAATGAATGGTAACTCGGACGAGGTGGGTTCCTGTTCAATTTCAGGATTCAAGTAGCGTTGGCCAAACCAGACCCGCGGTGTGTTGTAATGGCGATCCTTTTCAGTACTGGTTCCAAAAATATGGCGGAAGTTCCAGCCAGAAAGATCCGGATTCAAGCCGTGGCCGCTCACGAAGTCTTGAATGCCCTCAGCCCACATAAAGTTGTCCGTATCGGTAAAGTCCACCGTTTGAATGGCAACTTGGTTCGCTGTCACCACGTAGGCGTCGTCCGGAATGCGTTCAGCAACCCACATGTGGCCAGTCACGATCTCCATGTACCACGCTTCATCATTGTCAGCGAACAGAACACCATTACCTTCAGGCGATCCGTACTGTTTGATCAGCTTACCAAGGTAGTCAACACCGTCACGTGCTGAAGTGATAAATGGCAGCACCATTGTTTGCAGACTGTCTTCAGCTAACCCGTTTTCGATCCATGGATCATAGGCCAGCGTCTTCGGGTTGCCGTAGACACTTTCCGTTGCACTCATTGCAACGTTGCGTTCGTTAAAGCCGCTTTCAGCATAGATACCCTCCTTAGCAACATCCGCATTCGGTGTCTGTTGGTAGCGCATCCCTGTTTCAGGAAGCGGTGCTGTAAACCCATTTTGGTTCGACACCAACGTCTCGTGGCGGTCGCTGACGGCAGGCTTCATTTCAAACCTCTGCGGTGTCAACGGTAAAAAGGTATCGTCGTTTCTGGCAATCATGACGGAACCGTCAATCGAGGCTGCCTTCCCGACTAACACTGACGTACATGCTGATTCTTTCATTTCAAGATCTCCCTTTTGCGTGTTTGGGTTTTATTATACCCCACTGTTGCTGAAAGGAACTGTGAGGACAATTACAATTTTTTGAACGTGTGCGGCCTGTTTTTGTTGATGCTGTTGGTGCTGTTGGTGCTGGTTGGGCGGCTATTTGTTTTGCTTGCTGGTTCGCTTGATGAAGCGCGTTTAGCAAGGCATGGGCCCCTGCAGAAGCAACTCTGGTCTCAAAAGTCAGAACCGGACTTTTCTGTGTTCCCTTCTTCTCTTGCCGAAACGCGTTCAGCAAGGCAAGGCGCTACTGCGTAAGCAACTCTGGCAAAAATTCCAGGCCCATGAATTTCTGCCAGAGTTGCTTACGCTCCGCTCCTTAACCGCCTTGCTTCACGCTCTGTGATAGTCAAAACCTTTCACCTACCCATTGTTGATTCATTTTGACTATTGTGTATCATTCAAGGTCGATTTTGTGTTACCATTCTTTAGACTGATGTTTGAGAATTTCTAGTTTTTGGACGCTTTAAATGCAGGCCATTGGATTTTTAGCAAATTGGGCGCTAAAAATCGCCGTTCATCAACTGTCATGCTGACTCATGGCAAGTTGACCGGTGGTGACACACCACTTTTCATGAGCGATTCTGTACTTGTTACGACCGTGCGCACTTGTGACAGCAATGTCAGCAACTGTTCACTGAACCTAGCACCCATCGCAAAATTTGACATCGGATGCAACACTGACGCACCGGCTTGTCCTTTAAGCTCCATTTAAGCTAAAACTTGCAATATAGAGTGTTGCAATCATTACTTGATAGCTATTAGCAATCAACCCTGTGTCTTATTGGGGAATTATTTTAGGAGGTGATGGCTTGGCCACCAAAACCAAACGGCCCTATCTTTACGAAGTTGATCTTATGCGAGTCATCTTTATTTTTGGGGTGTTACTGAACCATACGACAACGGTGTTCATGGGACACATTGTCAACACGACTAACAGTCAAACATTTCTTGAGGCAACCCACCTCATCTTGCACTTTACGCGGATGGGGCTTTATGTTCATGTCCGGCTTAGTGCTTACACTGAACTATTACAATCGTGATCCGCACTGGATCAAATTCTGGAAGAAACGTTTCTCTAGTTCCGGGATTCCTTATTTAGCGTGGAACGCCATCATTATGGTCTTCTTGATTGTGCTTGGTGTCGGTTTTTCCTGGCAGCATTTAGGTGCTGATTACTGGGACGCTATCATTCATGGGGACCAGTTCTACATGTACTACATCTTAGTCACGTTACAACTGTATGTGCTGTTCCCGTTACTGGTCATGCTGTTTAAAAAACTACCAAAATCGCATGCCGGTATCATGGTGGTCAGTTTTATCATTCAGATGTTCCTGATGATCGGCATTAAGTACTGGTTGCCGCACGTTGATACTAGCAACTGGTGGTTCCTGTTTAAAAACTATGGTGAAAACGTGCTGGTTTACCAGTTCTACTTCCTATTTGGGGCGTTTGTTTCGATCCATTACAAAGAGGTCGATGCTTTCATCGCCAACCATGCGAAAGCACTTGGATTCTTCACGGCTGTATTAGCGCTTGGAACCGTTGCACTGTACTGGTGCAACATTCACATCCTTAAGCTGTCGATGGCAGCGACGATGTCCGTTCACCAACCATACATGCTGGTTTACGATACGGTCATGATCATCTTTGTCTTCTGGTTTGGTCGTCAGTATGCTTACGCGCGTCAGCACGGGCTCTGGCCATGGCTCGACCGTTGGATTCACAACGGCGCTAAGGTTTCATTCGGGATCTATCTCGTGCAGATGATTCCGTTGACCTTCCTGACCCTGATCATGAATTACATTCACATGCCAGCATGGTTGCTGGTCCTGTGCTTGCCTATCGGTTACGCATTCGTCGTCGGTATTGCATTCTTGATTTCGTGGTTCTGCTACAAGGTACCGCCATTTGGTGTCTTGATTGGCCGACCACAGATTCATCTGCACCGCCGTGCACCCGCTGTTACAGCACAACCATCTAAAGAAAAATAATATTAACCTAAAAAGCAGCTCGTCCTTCGTGGGCAAGCTGCTTTTTTTGTTTATACTTTTTGGTTCGCTAAGGCTTTTTTCAGGTAACGGCCAGTCTCAGATTTTTTGCTTGAGATCAAGTCGTCAATTGTTCCGCTAACCAGCAATTGACCGCCTTCATTGCCGCCTTTGGGTCCAAGGTCAAGGTTATAATCGCCGTTTGCGATCATCTGCAGGTCATGTTCGATCGTGATAATCGTCGCGCCGTTAGCCAACAATTGATCAAACACCTTCAGCAGCACGGTAATGTCCCGCGGGTGCAACCCGACAGACGGTTCGTCAAACACGTACAGCGTGCCCTGCTGCTTGCGGCCCATTTGGGTGACCAGTTTCAACCGCTGAGCCTCGCCGCCGGAGAGCGCCGGTGTGTTTTCACCAAGCATCAGATAGCCGAGTCCCATGTCATTGAGCACCTGCAACGTGGTTTCAATGGCGGGTTCATCGCTGAAGACATCAAGCGCATCCGTCACAGATAACGCAAGCAGCTCCGCAATGTTGTAGCCGTGCCATTTGACCGTCAGCGTTTCCGGGTTATACCGCTTGCCCTCACAGGTCGGGCACACTTGGGCAATATCCGGCAAATACTGGATGTCCAAGTTGATACTCCCCGTGCCGCCGCACATTGGACAGGCACCAGCCTTTAAGTTGTATGAAAAACGACTCGCAGAATAGCCCTTCTTCTGTGCTTCCGGCGTGGCTGCATACAGGTCGCGAATCCGATCCAGAATGCCGGAGTACGTGGCAACTGTCGAGCGAACATTTTTCCCAACTGGCACCGAATTGATCACCCGGACTTGGCGGATGTGGTGATTGTCAAGGGTCGTCACCTGGCTGGGCAGCGGCTGGTGGTGCCGTTGAGCTTCGATGGCCGGCACGAGTGATTGCAGGATCAAAGTCGTTTTCCCCGCCCCGGAGTACCCCGAAACCATGGTCAACCGGTTGATGGGAAAGTCAGCGGTCACATTGTTGAGATTGTACTGATGACTGACGCCAACTTGTAAATGCCCTTTTTTAAATAACGTCTTAAGAGGTGTCTTTTGGTGAATCTCAATCGGCGCTTGTCCGCTAAGATACGGCCCAATCAATGATTTAGGATCCTGAATCACTTTGGCGACCGGTCCCTGAGTGACGATCTCGCCGCCAACTTCCCCGGCGCCCGGTCCGATCTCGATCAGGTAGTCACAGGCAGAAATGATGCTTGAGTTATGGTCCACAACGACCACTGAATTTCCAATGGCCACCAACCGCTTCATGACGCTGATCAGACCGTCAACGTTCGCAGCGTGCAAGCCCACGGACGGTTCGTCCAACACATAAAGCACGCCGGTGGTTTCACTGTGGAGCACCTTGGTGAGCTGAATCCGTTGCAGTTCGCCAGTAGACAAACTTTCACCGGCCCGGTCCAATGTCAAATAGTTTAGCCCCAGTTCGAGCAAAGGCTGCAAAAGACGGGTCAGCTCACCGACCAGTTGTGCGGCCAGGTGCTGCATCTCGTCGGGCAGTGCCGGCGCAATTCCACCCACAAAATTGTTTAATTCGGCAATCGTCATCGCACTCACTTCAGCAATGTTCTTACCGTTAATCAAACTGGTTAGTAATTTCGGTGCAAACCGCGAGCCGTGACACGTTGGACACGTCATGACCTTATAAAAGCGGTCTAAGCGTTTTAACGTTCTTTCGTTAGTACTTGATGCTAGGGTGTCCGAAATGGCGTTAGACGCGTTTTCATACACCGCATGGTCCATCGTGAACACCTTACCTGTGGCCGTCGGAATGTGAATCTGATATTCACGTTTTTCACCGTTTAACACCAGATCCTTTTCGTGGTCTGTCAGGTCCTGATAAGGCACGTCGACTCGAACCCCCATCTGGGCGACCACAAACGACATAAAGTTCCGGCCGGGTAGGTGCCAGGATGCCACTGCACCATCGTTGATCGACTTGGTCGGATCCCCAATCAGGGTCGCCGGGTCGATCTGCCGCAAACTGCCAGTGCCGCCACACGTTGGACAAGCACCGTTTGAGTTAAACGCAAAGTCTTCAGCACCGGGCACGTAAAACTGCACGCCGCACGTTGGACACGTGATGCGACCCATTTGATCGCCCTCCGCTGCCATGGCGTGGGCAATTTCGATAGTTGGCGGCACCTGGTGACCATTCGGACAGCGCGGTGATGACAGCCGTGAGAACATCAGTCGAAGAATATTCAAAACCTCAGTCATCGTCCCCACGGTAGAACGAACACCGGGAACTGATGGCCTTTGTTTCAGTGCAACCGCCGCTGGCAGATACCGGACCGATTGCACCTGCGCCGCGGCAGCCTGGGTGATTCGACGCTGAGTATAGGTGGACAAAGCCTCCATATAACGCCGGGAACCCTCAGCATAGAGCACCCCTAACGCAAGTGATGATTTCCCTGATCCAGAGACCCCCGCGATTGCCACCAATTGGTTTAGTGGAATGTCAACATCAATGTGTTTTAAATTATGCACGTAAGCATCGCGAACCTCAATGCTCACGGGTAACGTATGTGCTGTCTTATCCGTCATAATATGCCCCCTGTTTGTAAAACTTCTGAATTTACGGTATGCCAGCAGCCGATAATTGTCAATTAAGTTGAATGCGATTTACTGGGCGCCTTTTTGCTGCTCACTAATTTCATAAGCACCAGTTTCCGAGCAATAAAAAAACCACTTAGGCCCCACATGGGTACCCTAAGCGGCGTTATGATTATAGTTTTGAAGTCAACTTAACATCCGGATATTTATCCTTGAACCAGCGCTCAGCAAAGTCGTTTTCAAATAAGAAAAGCGGCTCCCCAGCAAGGTCCTTGACCAGTAAATTCCGGCTCGAAGACATCCGTTCATCCAGTTGTTCAGGATCGATCCAACGGGCAGTCTTATGACCCATCGGTTCCATGATGACATCCGAATTGTACTCGTTTTGCATCCGGAACTGGAAGACTTCAAACTGCAACTGACCCACGGCACCAAGGATGTAATCACCCGTTGTGTAGGACGTATACAGTTGGATGGCGCCTTCCTGGACCAGCTGATTGATCCCCTTGTGGAAGGATTTTTGCTTCATCACATTTTTGGCCGTGACTCTGACAAACAGTTCTGGTGTAAACTGCGGTAATTTTTCGAACTGCAGCTTCTTCTTACCGGTATAAATCGTATCGCCAATCTGGTAGTTCCCGGTATCGTAGAGACCAATAATGTCCCCGGCAACGGCCGTATCAACATTTTCCCGGGTATCCGCCATGAACTGCGTCACATTTGACAGCCGCATCGTCTTACCGGTGCGCCCTAGTGTGACGTCCATGCCATGGTTAAAGCGGCCGGAACAGATCCGCACAAACGCGATTCGGTCCCGGTGCTTCGGGTCCATGTTCGCTTGAATCTTAAACACAAAACCAGAAAAATTGTCATCCGTTGGTTCAACTTCGTCACCTTCAGTCGTCTTGTGTTCTTCCGGCTGCGGCGCAAACTGCAGATAAGTCTCAAGGAAAGTCTTGACCCCAAAGTTGGCCAATGCAGACCCGAAGAAGACCGGTGTCTGGTCACCTTTGGCAATCTTATCCATGTCAAAGGCGTTCCCGGCATCTTCGATCAGCTCCATGTTATCCCGGGCATCTTCGTACCACGAATCATCGTGCAGTGGGTTGTCCGCAGGAATGTCCCCGTCATCGTCTAACGGCACGTAGGCGGTCTCTTCAGAATCTGGCCGGAACATAGCGACCCGGTTATGGTAACGATCATAGAGTCCTTTTAATTCCTTCCCCATACCGATCGGCCAGTTCATTGGGTAACCTTCGATGCCTAAAACATCTTCCAGCTCGGCAATGAGATCAAGCGGGTCGCGGCCATCACGGTCCAGTTTGTTCATGAAGGTAAAGATCGGGATACCCCGCATCTTACAAATTTTAAACAGTTTTTTGGTTTGCGGTTCGATCCCTTTTGCGGAGTCGATAACCATGACGGCTGAATCCACCGCCATCAGTGTCCGGTACGTATCTTCAGAGAAATCCTCATGGCCGGGGGTGTCCAGAATGTTGATGCGCTTGCCCTCATAGTCAAATTGCATCACGGAACTTGTGACAGAAATGCCACGCTTTTGTTCGATTTCCATCCAGTCAGATTTGGCAAAGTTGCCGCTCTTACGGGCCTTGACCGTCCCTGCTTGGCGCACGATGCCCCCAAACAGCAGCAGTTGTTCCGTAATCGTCGTCTTCCCGGCATCAGGGTGAGAAATGATGGCGAAAGTCCGCCGGGTGGCGACGTCATTGGATAATGTTGTCATAGTGTCGTTCCTTTCAATTTTTCGGTTGGTTTATCGTTCATAATTTAAATTTAGTCCATCTAGTAGTATAACTTACTGACGCGTATTAGCCAATTGCCTGCACGAACTTGTTTGGCAAACAGCAAGAAAGACCGGGACGTTACTCCCAGCCTTCCACTGACACTTATTTATAAGTTGTGTGCTTAACGCAATTAGCGCTTGCCTACTGCAGAACATCGCAACATCCACGAAACCGGGCTGCAATCAACCGTTCTTTTCGATCTGGTGGACGACGTAGTTCACGATTTTCAGTGAACTTAGCCCATCATCAATGGCACAGAAGCGTTTGTAAAACTTCATAAAGCGGTCATCGTCACTCATATCTGGTTGTTGAAGGTCCTTCTTAATGCCCGCCAACAATTCTTTTTCGTTGTTAGCAATATCACCAGGCAGATCCTTCTCGTAATCCAAATAGAAGCCTCGCAGTTCATCCTTATACAAATGATAATCGTACGGGTAGAACAGAATTGGCCGCTTAAGGTAAGCGTAATCGAAGAACACCGATGAGTAATCGGTAATCAGCATATCGGACACGAGGTAGAGATCCGAAATGTTGGGGTAACTCGAGAAATCGTAAACGAAATCTGTGTAGTTGCTGATATCTAACGCATTAGCGATCAAGTAGTGCATCCGCAAGATCAAGACTGTATCCTCACCGAACTGTTTCTTAAAGTCGTCAAGGCTAAACGGCAATTCGAAGGTGTACTTTCCCTTTTCAGCGAACTGGTTATCCCGATAAGTAGGCGCGTAAAGCACGACCTTCTTGTCTAACGGGATTCCCATTTCTGCCTTCAATCGTTGAATATCATCGGTTGAAGAGTTTAGCAGTTCATCGTTACGCGGATACCCGACTTTGAGAATCTGGTTGTTGAACCCAAAAGCCGACCGGAAGATGCGTGTTGAGTAATCGTTCGGTGAAACCAGTGCATCCCAGCGGTTGGCTTCCTTCACAAAGTTGGCGTGGTACTTGGCCGTGGTCGTCCCAGGCATCGATACGTTTTCAATATCGAGACCCAGTTTTTTCAGCGGCGTGCCGTGCCACGTTTGAATGTAAGTCACATAGTTTGGCTTTCTTACCCAAGAAGGAAAACGGGCGTTACTGATCCAATACGTGGCTTTCTCCAGTGTCCGGACCCACTTCGAGGTTCTGCGGACAACAAACGGGATGTTGTTTTGCTTACAGAATTTCTTCAATGACCGGTCAATTGACCAAACAAAGTTAAACCCTGGATAGAGCTCCTTAAATAAGCGATAAATCGCGTATGGACTGTCACTGACCTGCCGACCGCCAAAGGATTCAAACACAATGGTGGTCTGATCGTATGGTCGGTGACCGGATTTAAACAGGAAGCGCATCCGCCGCAAGTTGACCTTATCTTGAACGGTGCGGCCAAGGTCAACGACAGCGTGGGTCTTTCCCGGCACTGCCGCAATCTTTTCACCCAAGGATGGTGCCGGGAATTCCTTGATGACGATGCCGTTATTGAACCGCTTTTCAATCAATACCATCCGACTGCCTGGCAAAATCGCCTGAACGGTCTGCCCTTCAAGCGACCGCGCAAGGATCAGCCGCTGGTTTATCGGTTGCGACCCCATTTTGTATGAAATGTACAGGTCTTCAATCGAATCTTGCGGCAGGTCGGTCAGCGGAATGGTGACCTTAAATAAACCGCGCAACGTGCCCTTTTTCGTTGGGTACGCCAGCTTTGCATCTGAATTACGCGATTTTAAAATGATTTTTTGATCAGTGATTTTTTGATTATTAATTTTATTGTAACCGGTAATCTGCAACGTATTGTCCACCAGGTTGACCGCGTTAACTGTAAATTCATCATCCGCTTGGCGAATGTGAATGTTCAATGTGGCCATACCTGCCGAGTCAGCGTTGAATTGAAACTGACTGGTAAGGGACAGCTGGTGCCGGTCACTTAAGTACTCACTTTCAACCTGAAGAATGACCTGTTCTTCATTGGCATCGAAGGCCAAGAAAAGCTGCCAGGTAAATTCCGACTGGTCAAACGCGTTGAACTGCAGCTTGGCAGGATCCATCTGAACCCGAACCAGGTTGTTATCGATAATGCGGGTCACCGGCATCGTTATTGAAGCCAAACTGGTCGTTTCCAAGAAGGTCACTCGTAAATTATCGAAGGAACCTGGGACATCGATCAGTTCAAGTTCCAGTTCTTGTTTTTGTTTTTTTTGATGTAGTCCTGATAATATTGCACGCACGAGAACGACTCCTTAGTAGTTAAAGATCAATAGTTGTTGCATATAGGCCGCGAAGTGCGGGTTGTCATTGAGATCAATGAACAGGCTAGCCGGCACGTCTGCGAATTCGGTGCTGATGAACTCAGCGTAAAATTCAAAAATCGAGTTGAACCGGTGGAAGTCCACGTGGTCAACAACTTCATAATACGGCCGTTCTTCGCTCAAATGATAGCTGACTTCGTCGGTCTTTTCATCAGTCTCAGAGATGAGATTCGTGAAGGCCATCTTAGACGTTCGCTGCATCTCATAATCATAGGTGACGTGACGATTGTGACGAATGAAACGATAGACGAGTTCCCCAGCCCCGTTGAGCAACAGGCTTTCATCGTGCTTGCCATCCGTATAGTGCAGCAAACCGATCTGTTTGCCATCTTCATAAACGGCAGCGGAGACGGGCCGATTCTGAGAAATTTTGGTGGCCGTGATCAATTGACCCGCTGCGTCTGTAATTTCCTCGGCCACAATATCGCCGTCAGCCACATACCGTAGGATCACGTTGTCTGTGTTGTCCGTCGCACTGAATTGTTTTACCTCAAGCTCACGATAATCGGCAACAAATTGATCCTTTGCCGTCACCGTAATTCCCGGCTTCTTACTAACCAGTTCAGCCAGCGATGTCACCTGAACGCGACTGGACTTGACCAGTGACTGGATCAGCTGTTTAGCCGTTTCATATTCATCAAACTGCACCATACCCAGCAACACTGTGATCTGGATATTCTCGTTCAGCAGCATCTTGATTTTTTGTTTAAACGTCAACTTTTTGATACCCGCTAATGACGTTACTAAAAAAATTGCCTGCTTCATTATTACCCTCGCTTTTACAATAAAATATCCCTAGTCGCAACCGGGGATATTGTCGTCACATTCTACTTGTTTTCTTTCCAATCGGCACCGGTTGTCAACCCAAGATCCTGCTTGATCTTTGTGGTTGAAATACCTTCCGTCCGTGGCAGATAAATGACTTCACAGTAATCCTTCAGGAAGTCGAACTTGCCCTTCCAGTCGTCACCCATCACAAAGATGTCGATGTCATTGTCCTGAACGTCCTTAATCTTTTGATCCCAGTTCTTTTCTGGAATCACTTCATCCACGTAACGAATGGCTTCCAAAATATACTTTCGGTCTTCGTAAGACGTGTAGGCGCGCTTGCCCTTAACAGCATTGAACTCGTCTGATGACAAGCACACGGTCAAATGGTCGCCTAAGGCTGCTGCCCGCTTCAATAATCTAACATGGCCCTTGTGTAATAAATCAAAAGTGCCGTAAGTAATAACTTTTTTCATAAAATCTCCCGCTTATCTCTTTAATCGCTTTTTCGCTTTTAATGTTGTGTATCCCTGAGTCCTAACTCGACTATAATATCATAAATTGGGTAGCAACCCAATATCTGACCCGGGAAAGTTTGCCGTCCTTAGTAATCCCTTAAGAAACTGACCGCTATTTTGGCTGCTCAGACTGGGATTTCGTTCGCTGCTCGTGTTGAAGCTGCACCAGATTGTAGATGAATTCGATAATGGTCTTGACCACCGCGTATAGTGGTACGCCGAGAATCATCCCAAACAAGCCCGCAATGTTGCCCGCCACCAGCAGGATAATAATGATGGTCAGCGGATGAATGTTCAGCGTCCGGCCAATCACGTTCGGATAAATAAAATTACCATCTACTTGCTGGACAACGATGGTGACGACCAATACTAAGATTACTTGGGTCAGGCCGCTTTCAATGGCAACAATCAGTGCCGGCAGCACCCCAATATAGGGACCGACATAAGGGATGATGTTGCACATCCCAGCGAAGATTCCCAACAACAGCGCGTATTTTTCTCCAACGAGACTGAATCCGATCGATGTAAAAGTCCCAACGAACAGGATCTCGATCATTTGACCGCCAATGTAACGGGACAGCGTGTGACTCATTTTATTCAGCAGGTCAACGGTTTCATCAGCGCGTTTTGACGGCAGCATTTTTTTGATTCGCGGAATCAGTTTATGGCCATCCTTCAGCATATAAAACAGCATGACCGGCACCGTCACAGCAACCACCGTCACGCTGGTAATCATCCCGACCACAGTCCCGACACTGGAGGTCAGACCATTCATAAACTTTTGCGCGTAACTCGCCAGATTTTTTTCTATCTGAGCCCCGTACTTACTAAAGTCAACGTTTTGCAGCCACTTATAGCTGCTCAGCTTATCATTAATATCAGTCAGTCCATTTTGAATGATCTTGATAATGTTCGGCACGTTATTGACCAGTGTGCTGACCTGTTGAATCAAGCGTGGAATCAGCCAAACAATACCCCCTGCCAAAACGGCAAAGAAAATAAGAAAAATAAGTGCAACTGCCCAAGTTCGGCTGATATGATACTTGCCAATTTTAATTTTTTGAATCAATTTCACCACGGGATTTAACAGGTAAAACAGCACTCCCGCCAATAGAATTGGCATGAAGATCGTGTTAAAAAATGTCGCGATGGGTGAAAATAGAAAATCGATTTTCGTACAGACCCAAATCAGCGTGGCCACGATCAGGATCTCGAGTGACCAAAACAGTAATTTGGACCTGTGAATCTGATCAAACATAGGCCCTCCCTCGTTTCGTGTTGAAAATAAGTCTATTATAACTTGATTATCGGGCGGGTACCAGCGCCAGCGCCGGATTACTGCAAAATCGCGACAAGTGTCGGCTTTGATTGGGAATGGCTTGCTGAATAGCCCATTGTAAGCGCAAATCATTTCAAAAAAATGAACCCAGCCATCGTCTATGGTTGGGTTCATTGATTAAATTTGACCTCGAAAGCAACCCATTAGCTACGCCGGGAAAGTTCGAGATAGCGTGAATACCAGAGATCAACGTATTCTTTGGAGAACGGCCCTTTTCGATTATTGATCCAATCAACCAAAATAAGAACGTTGGCCTTTAAGATTTGATCGATCTCTTTGGAGTAATGCCAGCGACGACTGAACACTTCGTACTCATCAACGTCAAGCAACCGCTTTTCACCGTCAGGAAAGACCTTGACGTCTAAGTCATAATCAATATACTTTAATGCTTCCTTATCCAGAACGTATGGTGAAGCGAGGTTACAGTAATAAGAAATACCGTTGTCTCGGATCATCGCTACCACATTAAACCAATAGTGTTTATGAAAATAAACGATTGCCGGTTCACGAGTCACCCACCGCCGCCCATCGTCTTCAATGACTAACGTGTGGTCATTGCAACCGATGAGGGCATTTTCACTTGTTTTGAGTACCATTGTATCGCGCCAAGTTCGATGCAAACTTCCGTCGTGCTTATAGCTTTTGATCGTAACGAAGTCGCCTTCCTTAGGTCCTCTAGCTTCGCGCGCCATATAGTTTAAACCCTACTTTCTCCTAAAGTATCGGGTATGATTAATAAAAAATTCACCTGTTATTATAACAAATTTTCAGATGTTTGCATACTATTTGTGTAGGGAGCCGCAGAAAGCGATTAAAGAGTGATGTTTCGGGCTTCTGGTCAGTAAAATTAACCTGGTTTTAAGTGACCGGAAGCCCTTAGACACCACACTGCTTGCTTCTGACGTCCCCTGGCGGCACCAGGAAAATTAAGACCTGATGTTGATGAGTCTATGATGAAATGTAAAAATGAGCGTCAGCATATTGGTGTTTCCAATTCAGCAATGCCCTTGCAATGAATAAATGGCCAAGCCAATAAAGCACAACCCAAGTCCAAAAAAGCAGTGGAAGAATAATACCTACTCATCCGCCAGTTTCTCAAACCACGCATTGATCAACTCCCCAGAAAAGCCCTTTCGATACAGCGCTTGCCGCACTTTCATCTTACGCTGACTCTCCGGTTGTGCCCGATAACGTTGCCACAATTTTTCAGCCTGAGGGGCCATTAAATCAGCCTGATCATCATCACTCATTTCAAACGCAACTTCGTTCAATGCCTCGCCGACAACGTCAAAGGAATAACCGCGGTCAACTAAGCGTTTCTGTACCTTTTGGCGTTGTAGTCTGGGCGTCTCTTTACGGTATTGCCGCTGCAGTTTAGGCATCAGTTCTGCGAGTTTTTCTAACTGTTGATCAACACTATATTCATCGGCCAAGGCCTCATCGATGTAATTGACCTGAACGTGCTTTTGCTGCAGCGTCCGGCGAATAACGGTCGGTCCTTTATCGCTCGTTCGGCGCATCGTGCGCACGTAACTGTAGGCGTAGTGTTTGTCGTTCAACACCAGCTCCTCTTTTAATCGGGCGATAACGGCATCAATTGTGTCTGGGTCATACTCTTTTTTAACGAGGTAATCCACGGTTTCTTTTTCAGTACGCTGCTGATATGAGATGTAGCCAAGCGCCACTCCCCATGCTTGGGACTGCTGATCAGCATTTTCCAATTGTTCACGAAGGTTGTCGTCCACTTCGCTGCCCTTAAATAAGCGGAAGCGGACGAGTACGTCCTCGCTGACTGGAAACGCGTAGCGGCCATCTAAGTAAACATTGTACCGGCCGGCACGTTTCTGCGTTTCAATTTTAGTGATAACAGGAATCTTTTTATTTTCTGTAGACAAGGTTGGTTGATACCTCCCGTTTGATTTTGCTATACTGACGTTAATTCATAATAAACATGATCGAGGTAGAAAAATTATGGCAAGTGCTCACGTAGTATACGCAACAATCACTGGTAACAACGAAGACGTCGCTGACATCATCACTGATAAGCTGGAAGAGCTGGGCGTTGACGTTGAAGAAACTGAAATTTCCCAAACTGACGCTGAAGAGTTAAACGATGTGGATATCTGTGTCGTCTGCCCATACACGTATGATGAAGGCGAACTGCCTGAAGAGGGCATGGATTTTTACGAAGACCTGCAAGATCTCGATTTAACGGGTAAGGTCTATGGCGTTGCCGGTTCCGGTGATGTCTTTTACGAAGATGATTTCAACGTTGCTGTAGATGCTTTTAGCACAGCCTTTAAAACTGCAAAAGCAACTCAGGGTGCTGATGACGTTAAGATCAATTTGGAACCTGATGAAGAAGATATTCAGACGTTGGATGCCTTTGTGGAAAAAATTGTCGCTAAGGCCAACGCATAATCAGTTCATTTTTTAAACAACAAGGAGTTGGCGGTTTCCCAAGTGGTCACCGGCATCTCCTTTTTTTGACTCATTTTTTTGCGGTGTCGTGTTTTCGGTTAACTGCCGTTTTGGGTCCCTTGCCGGTGGTTGTCGGTCTTTTAGTCTTTAATTGCGACCGTGTTTTCGGTCTGGTCGTCGGTTTTACCTTACCTGTTCCCCTTGGCGGCGTCTTTGCCTTTGTGGGTGTCACGGTGGCCTTAGGTTGCCCAACCTGTTGTTTTTTGGCTAAGTGCTTTTTACGGCTCTGCCGGGCGGAATCCATAATTTGATTGACAAGGTGCATCTCTTGAATCTCGCCTTGAAACCACTCTTGGATCGTGGCGTTGATCACACCGCCAATCAGCAGAATCATCCCAGCAAGGTTCATCCACACCATTAAGACGATGAAGGTACTAATTGTTTTATAACTGGTCACATTATTTTCAAAGTAACGAATATAAATTGAAAAAACCTGTCCAAGGCCCAACCAGCCAACTGTCGTGACGAGGGCACCAGCCCATACGTAGCGGTATTTCACGCGGACAGACGGCACGATTGCATAAAGAATAAAGCCCAACAAAAAGATACCTACAAACGAAATTGGCCACTTGATGCTGCCGACAAATTGCGTCAGTCTCGGTGAGATTTGGAACCATGGTTTAGCGAGACGCATCAATGTTTCACTGAGCCCAAATAACAGTCCCAGAAGCGTGATAGCAATCACCAGCACCACAATGAAAATGAACGAAAAAAAGCGGCTGATGACGGCGTTGGTATTATGAATGCCGTACGCTTGATTAATACTGCGCTGAAACGCTGCAACCGCTTTGCTGGCAGACCAGATCGTGACGATGATCCCAATTGACAGTGTGCCGGTACTTCCCTGTTCAAGAAAGGACCGGATAACGGGGGCCAGTGTCTGGTAAACAGATGACGGCAGGACTGGTTTTAAATAGTTTAATACGATGGCCGACTTAATGTTCAAAAACGCAATTAAGTTACCCACAATCAAAAAGATTGGAAAAACCGACATCATCATGTAGTAGGACAGCACTGACGCTGAATCACTGACATTAGCCGATAAATAATGCGTCCAAAGCGCTTTTAAGAATAACTTAAAGCTTCGTTTTTGCATGTTGCTCCCCCGATAAACTAGTGTTGAAAGTGCGCTTGAATCGCATCAAGAATGTACTCTGAAGCACGGCCGTCACCGTACGGATTTTTAGCGTCCGCCATCTCTTGATAGGCTGTCTTGTCTGTCAATAACGTGGTTAATTCCTGTGTCACCTTTTGCGGATCAGTTCCAACTAACTTAAGCGTGCCAGCAGTTACACCCTCTGGCCGCTCCGTCTCGTCGCGTAGCACTAAAACTGGTTTTCCAAGGGATGGTGCCTCTTCTTGTACCCCTCCTGAGTCAGTCATGATCAAATAACTGCGAGCAGCTAAATTGTGAAAATCAACCACGTCAAGCGGATCAATCAAGTGAATCCGGTCAACGCCGCCTAAGACGTCGTGGGCAACGGACTGCACCTTTGGACTGAGATGGACAGGGTAAACGACTTCCACGTCAGGATGCTGCTCAACAACCTGCCGAATCGCTTTGAATACGCGACGCATTGGATCTCCCTGATTTTCGCGCCGGTGCATCGTCAATAAAATAATTCGGTGCTGATCATCAATGGCGTCTAACACAGCGTGGTGGTAATCTGCATTCACCGTTTGGTTCAAAGCATCGATGGCGGTGTTGCCAGTTACAAAAATATGACTTTCATCATGGTGCTCAGTCAATAAGTTCTGACGGCTTAATTCGGTTGGCGCAAAGTATAAATCAGCCAGCACATCCGTCAGCTGACGGTTCATTTCTTCTGGGTAAGGGGAATACTTGTCCCAGGTGCGCAGGCCTGCTTCGACATGCCCCAGCGGAATCTGATGATAAAACGCGCTGACACTCGCCGCAAACGTGGTGGTCGTGTCACCGTGGACAAGGATCAGGTCCGGCTTGGCTTCATTGATGACGTCATCAAGATGTGTCAGCACCCGGCTTGTAATCTGCGCCAAGGTTTGGTTAGGCTTCATAATGTTCAAATCATAATCAGGTGTAATCTTAAAGATTGCCAACACTTGGTCCAGCATTTCACGGTGTTGCGCAGTGACCACGGTGATGGGTTCAAAAACAGCCGGCGTTTGCTGCATCCGCAGGACAATGGGCGCCATTTTGATTGCTTCGGGCCTAGTTCCGAAGATGGTCATTACTTTAATTTTTGTCATTTTAAATTCACTCCAATTATTTTCGTCTATTATTATAGCAAACCCATGAAATTGATAACATCTTTCTTGGAGAAGTTTAATGTTCTGATTTGCAGTTACTTTTTTAAGCCGTTATTAATACCTACGACAATCAACGCTCTAGTTTTAAATGACTGGCTTTTTTTAAAATTAGTGACAAGCTTCCGTCATTTGCCAAATTAATTGTATATACCATACGACTGGTTTAACGGATTTTATTCATTTATATTGGCCAGAAGAACTATTTTAATAATATGGTGTTAGAAAGTAGAAAAGGTCGTAACCAAGTGACTAAGATCTGCGTTGAATGATACCTATTTTACTTTTCCCCAGTTTTTAGCGTGCGGTAATGGATGCCGGGACTGAAAATTTTTTGACTTTCATTTATTCTTTGGACGTGCTCCAGTGCACAACGACCTGAATCTACAAAGACACTGTCACAGAGCCCGTTTTCGGATTTCCTCTCTATGTTCTATTGCCGAAACGAGCTCCGAAAAGCAACGACTTGCACCTGGTGGGACGCTGTCAGGAAGCCAGGTTCAGACTTGTCCTTCTATGTTCTATTGCAGAAACGAGCTCCGAAAAGCAACGACTTGCACCTAGAGGGACGCTGTCAGGAAGCCAGGTTCAGGCTTGTCCTTCTATGCGCTATTGCCGAAACGAGCTCCGAAAAGCAACGGCTTGCACCTAGGGGGACGCTGTCAGGAAGCCAGGTTCAGGCTTCCTGACAGCGTCCCCCTAGGCTCCAGTCGTTAACCGCTTTTCTTCACTCTCTACCCCCTTTACCCAACTTTAACAAAGAAACACTTTGTTCTTCATAGGATTTAGCTTAGAATAGTGTATGAAAGTTCTAGGGAGAGAAGGTTTTTATTTATGCGTACCATCAGCCTGATTGTGCCTTGTTACAATGAGGAAGAATCTATTATGCTATTCTACGATGCTGTGGACAAAGTTTTTACCGGCATCAATGCTACCGGTGACAATTACCAGCCGGAATTCCAATTTGTAAATGATGGCTCCAGTGACAAAACACTTGAAATATTAAAACAATTACAAACTCAGCACCCGGAAACCGTGCACTACATTTCGTTCTCACGTAATTTTGGGAAGGAATCTGCCTTGGCTGCCGGGCTTGACGCTGCCACTGGCGACTTAGTTGCGGTGATGGACGTTGACCTGCAAGATCCACCTGAGCTCCTGCCGGAAATGATTCGGCTGATTGAGGAAGAAAACTATGATTGTGTTGGGACGATTCAAAAGGCACGTCGCGGACAAAGCCGGATTCGGGCTTTTCTGTCCTCACGCTTTTATAAAGTTATCGACTCAATGTCACAGGTTAATATTGAACCAAATGCCCGTGATTATCGGCTGATGACCCGGCAAATGGTCGATTCAATTACTGCCTTGCCGGAATACAATCGCTTTTCAAAGGGAATTTTTGCCTGGGTCGGTTATAAAACAAAATATCTGACCTACGAAAGCCAACCACGGGCTGCTGGTACCACTCACTGGTCACTCAGCATGCTGTTTAACTACGCCATCGACGGCATCATTGATTTCTCAGATGCACCGCTGCGGTTAGCCACATGGGTCGGGGGGATCTCCTTCTTCATTTCCATCTGCGGTCTCATTTTTGTCGTCCTGCGTGCCTTGATTGTCGGCGGTTCCGTTGCCGGCTGGCCAAGCATCGTCTCAATCATTTTGATGTTGGGCGGTCTGCAGTTGTTCTGCCTTGGGATCTTAGGCGAATACATTGGCAAAATTTATCTGGAAACCAAGCATCGGCCAAAGTATATCGTTAAAGAAAAAAAGTAGTGTTGTTTGAACAAGTCGCTGATCCGGCTTGTTTTTGTATCGTACAATGACCTGTAAAGAAAGGATTCACATGCAAACCCTCATCACCCTGTATCATAAATACGAATCTGTGATCTCCTACCTGTTCTTCGGTGGGCTGACCACCCTGATCAACATCGCGGTCTTCATCTGGCTCAGTCCGCACATCAACTATCAAATTGCCAACGTGATTGCCTGGTTTCTGTCCGTTCTCTTTGCTTTCATCACAAACAAGCTTTGGGTCTTCAAATCAAAATCAATGGCTTTGGGCACGTTTTTATGGGAAATGGGATCCTTCTTCTTTTTCCGCATCGCATCACTTGGTGTGGATGCGTTGATTCTGTGGATTGGAATTTCACTGTTGAATGGCAACAATCTCGTTGTGAAACTGATTGACCAGATTGTGGTTGTGATTTTAAACTACTTTTTCTCGAAGTGGTTTATCTTTAGAAAACAACAATAGTGTTGCGTAATACTGGGATTTAGAACCGAATCTTTTGAGATAAACACCTCTTTTAATACCTATCTCTATTAGTGATTGTATATACCATCAAATGTTAATTCTAAAAAATCTCACTCATGTTAACTCACGTGCTGAAAATATAATAGGCATATTCGTTCCACAATGTGATTTCGGCTATTGCATAATACAAAAACCTGTTGACAGTAGCCATACGACTAGGACAAGAAGTTTTCTTTTCTGTAAACAGCTTGATGTTTTTTTGGACGCCCAGTAAATCCGTGATAACCGTTCAAAAGCGACTGAGTGCAACCAAATAAGGCACCCCAGACAAAATCCAACTTCGGGATTTTTGTCTGGGGTGCCTTATTTTCTATGATTAAACCGGCCTTTTGTCACCCGCAGCTTCGCAGGATCAATCAAACCTTTGATTTTCGTGAGACCTTCTGGGCAACTGAGTCGCGACTGGTTGAGTAAGGTTGAACGTGACTAGGAGACAAGTCTGCTCGGCCATTAAAACGTCTTGTGATACGCCTTTAATTCAGCAGCCCATGTGTCTTCAGGTAATGACGCGCCACCGTGGCAGCTTTTTCATGTTTAAATGTGACATCGTAATTCATTTTCTGCATGTCAGTCGTCGTAATCTTGCCAGCCAATTTTGACAGTGCCCGCTTCACTTCAGGATGACGATCTGCAAACGTTGTCGTCATCAGTGGTGCGCCCTGATAAGGTGGGAAGAAATGCTTGTTATCTTTTAGAACAACAAGGTGATCTTTCTGAATTTCAGGGTCGGTCGTGTAACCGTCAACCACTTTTACCCGGTGGTCAGCAATGGCTTCGTAACGAATACTGGACTCCATCGTTTTTACCGTGCCGATGTGCAACCCATAAGCCTTCTTCAGCCCCGGATATCCATCTGCTTGGTGGTAGAAATCCGGGTCAAAGGCCGCGGTTGCCTTGTCGCCGACCTTTGCAAGGTCACTGATAGTTTTAAGATGGTACTTCTTCGCAAAGCTGCGGCTAACGGCAAGGTCGTAGCCATTTTGATACGCCATCGGTTTCAGATAAGTCATTTGATTATCCTTGGCGAGCGCCGTTTTCGCCTTTTTGTAAGTGACTTCAGGATTGTGCGGCGTCTTCCCCTTCTCCTTCACGATGGCCTGCAGAACAGTCCCTGTAAACTCTGGGTAAACATCAATTTGCTTGCTCTCCAGTGCCTTAAACAGAAAACTCGTCCCACCGAAGTTGGGCTTCACGACCACCTTAGTTTTTGGTGATTCTTGCTGGATCAGATCTTTGTACATGTTAATGAGAATTTCAGGTTCACTGCCCATTTTGCCAGCAATGGTAATCGTCTGCCGGCTCGGTGCGAAGTATTTAAACGCACCGGCTCCGCAAGCAATCAGGAATACGCAGAGGGTCACAATGACCCCGCGTTTTGTGAAGTGCACCCGTTCCAGCAACCGAATCAATGCACTGAAAACAATGGCCAAAATGGCTGATAACACCGCCCCAATAAGTAGGAGCGCGTTGTTATTGTTTTCAATCCCTAAAATGATATAAGTTCCCAGACCGCCAGCGCCAATCAGGGCTGCTAAAGTGGCCGTTCCAATGATCATGACGGTCGCGATTCGCAATCCCGAAAGGATCATCGGCATCGCGAGCGGCAGCTCAAGCCGAAAGAGTTTTCGACTGCGGGACAGCCCAAACGCTGTGGCCGCTTCTTCCAAACTCGGGTCAATGTCGGTTAAACCCGCATATGTGTTTTGAAACAACGGCATGATGGCATAAATGACCAGTGCGATGATGGCAGGAACAGTTCCGATACCGACAAATGGAATCAGAATTCCCAAAATTGCTAAACTGGGAATCGTTTGGAACACACCGGCAACCTGCAGGAAAAATTCGGCGATCCGGTGATGATTCATCAGCGCAATCGCCAAGGGAATCGCAATCAGGCATGCAATCAGCAACGAAATCAAGGAGATGGCAATGTGTTCGCCGATGGCCTGCCAAATCTGACCGCTCTGGGTGCGTAACACTTCTTCAATTTGTTTAAACAAGGGCCTCACCTCCCGCAGCTAAAAAGTCCAGAAGGTCATCCATTGTGATTTTAAACAAACGCCCACCGCTGTGAGTAACCACGCCATCGGGATGCTGACGCAACGTGGTCACCAGATCCGCAGTGGTAATGAGCGCGTCAACTTGCGGCAGCGACTGGGCTTCGGACTCATCGATAACCGTGCAGGTCTGTGCCTGCTTCAACAGCTCAACAACCGGTTTGTCCGTCTTAGAAATGCCAGAGAAAAATGACCGAACAATATCGTTTGCCGGGTGGTCCAACAGAGCTTGCGGCGTGGCAATCTGCTGCATATCGCCCTCCGCCATGACGCCGATTCTGTCCCCAAGGCGCAGGGCCTCGTTCATGTCGTGCGTCACGAAGAGAATCGTTGAGTTATACTTCTGGTGAATCTGCAGTACAAGATCTTGCAGATTATGCCGCGACACAGGGTCCAAGGCACTAAATGGTTCATCCATCAACACTACTTTAGGTCGGGCGGCAATCGCCCGAATAATGCCGACACGCTGCTGTTCTCCGCCGGAAAGTTCCGATGGCATCCGGTGGGCATACTTCTCTGCCGGCAGCCCAACCGTGTTCAGCAAGTCCGCAGCAATTTGCTTGCGTTCAGCAGTCGGTCGTTTCATTTCTTCCAACTGAATCCCAATGTTATCTTCAATGGTTAAATTCGGAAATAAACTGATATTTTGTAACACATACCCCATTTGTAACCGTAGTTTTCGAATGTCATATTCCTTGATTCGTTTGCCGTCAAAATAGATGTTGCCATCCGTCGGAACGACTAAACCATTCAACATCTTCAACGCGGTGGTCTTCCCAGTACCACTTGGCCCCACCAGCACAAACAGTTCCCCATCTTCAATCGTAAAGTTGATGTGGTGCAGCACCTGCGTGTCATCACTGTAGTGCATTCCCACATCGCGATATTCTATCATCCCTCAATTCCTCCTTGAGTGGTTAAAAGTTAATCCCAGCGAACCGCTTTTATACAGGGAAATCAGTCATTTGATCGGCTTATACACAAACGTATAACAGTCACAAATTATGAATTCCACTTGATATGACGCAGTCGCCAGCTTGGTGCGTTAACTCATTTTCCGTTGTTTCTTTCAACAACGTTGGCGATCTTTGGATAACTGGCCGTTACCCGAACATCTGTTTAAAAGCTTACCACTTTTCCACTCACAACCTCTTCCAAACGCCTCATATTTGCTGATTTAATTGAGTGTTTCACCAACCACAATCGTTGCCATTAGCTTTTCGACATACCAATCAAAAAGTGTCCTTTTTTTGACAAAAAAACAGATCAGCGAACTGGTCTGTTTTTTGCTTATGATAGTTCTAATGGCCTTCCTGAAGATCCTTCAAGAAATCGGCCACAATCGTGAGTTCCTCTGGACTATATTTTTCCACCAGCCGGGCGTGCTGCTGGTCCAGCAAGTCGCCAAGCTCGTTTTGAATCGTGACGACCTTGCTGCCCGTCTTGGTCAGTTGAAAAGTCGCCTGTTTAATATCTTCGTGTGAACGGGTCACAAATCCCAACCGGGAGAGTTTGTTGACATTTTTTGTAATGACCCCCATTTTCAAGTCCAGCTCGGCAATCAGTCCCTCGGCCGTTACGGGTTCGGAAAGCTTGATCTGCTGAAGCAGGCGTAAATTCAAAGTCGTTAGTTGTGAAATGGCATACTGTAAATCACGGTTAGGCACGTGTAACTGAATCCACTGCCGTTCAAAATTATTATCCTGTGCGCGGGTGTTAATAATGTTGATGAGTGGATTTTCGATATGATGTTTATAAAAATCTAACTTTTCCAATCAGTCATCCCTCGTTTTCATTGACACCTGAAACTATATCATAAATCACCCGCTAAGGCTAATGCAGACCACTTCATTGAACTTTAAAACCTCATGAGAAATGGGACCTAATTGTTGAAACCACTTACAATTTGCTTCAAAATGAAGGTGGTAAATAAAATAGAAAAGAGTTGATCCTAATGTATAACAACATTGTCGTTCCACTAGACGGAAGTCACAACGCTCAGTTAGCTTTGGGAGAGGCAATCAAGCTGGCGCGAACTTTCAACGCCACCCTACACCTGGTCAATGTCGCTGATGACAAGCGACTCATTTATGAAGTCACCGGCACGGGTATCGCTAATTCCGGCGGTTACTACAGTGAATTGGCCGATCACGCAAACGAAATTCTGGCGGCTGGCAAGGCTCAGGCAGATAAGGAAGACTTTCCTGTCACGACTGAGATTCTGCACGGCAATCCCAAGCAGGTCATTGCCACAGAATATCCAAAGGATTACGATGTTGATCTGATTATCATGGGTAAATCCGGGACAGATGCAATTGACCGGTTGTTGGTGGGTTCAACCACCGCCTATGTGGTGCGTAACGCCACTGTGAATGTGTTGGTCGTAGCGGAGCCTAGCGTTAAATAATTGCCATTCAAGCCTTCTAAGCTCGTTTATGACGGCTCATTTCCGGGTCCTCGGGTAACTCCCGAAAACTAAGCCGTGGACAGAGCGAGTCCCCTTACGATATAAAAAAGAAGCCATCTGAAGTCAAAATGTGACTTTCAGATGGCTTCTTTTTTATTCAGGACACAATTATTTGTGCCCGTTAATTTCCTATGATTAGTCAAGAAAATTAATTGGATAAATACGCTTTCTGGCAACTCAATCAAACCAAGTTCCCAAAGTTGGCAGTTCAACGCCTAGCACGCTTTGTTTCAATTGCAATGACCCCACCCGGGCTCGAACCGGAATCAGCCGCTTAGGAGGCGGGTGCCCTATCCAGTTGTGCTATGGGGCCAGCAAAACGAACACTCAATATTTTCTCATTGTTACTGCAGAATGTAAAGGTGTTCGCGAGAGTATGGGTCAGTCTTGGCGCTTATGGCGCATACCCTTACGCTTGGAGTGCTTATTTTTCTTATGGCGTTTTGGCGTTGCGACTGGGTTTTGACGTGGTTTCGCACTTGCTGCAGAGTGCGCAGTCTTCTCGGTGGCAGACGCCTGACTTTGAGTGGCCTGTTCAGTTGATGTGCTAGTCGTCGTTTTCGATGATGCACTTGTTTCAGACTGAACTGCGCTGGACTCAGACACACAGGGTTCGGTGGTCAGTCGATGGGCGTTGTAGTAAATCGGCACCAACTGATAATCCGTGTCTTTCAACATCCGTTTTAAATCACGAAAATCGTGGTCATCGCCAAGGTTGATGACCTGCCCCGGTTCGCCCATCCGTCCCGTTCGCCCGGTCCGGTGGGTGTACGCGTTGGCAGAACGCGGCAGTTCGTAATTGACAACCGCCGGCAACTTTGCAATATCTAATCCCCTTGCGGCAACATCCGTGGACAATAATAACTTCACGCGACCCAGTCGAAAATCAGTGAGGGCCTTTTGCCGATCCGTTTGTCGCTGGTTGGCCGTTAAGGTAGCCACTGGCGCATGATGATGGATAAGCCAGCTCTTGGCTTGCTGCAGGGACCCCATGTGACTGAAGAACACCAGCCCCTTAAACTGCTTGACAGTGGCAAGTTTGGACAGCATCCCCGCCTTTTTGAAGTTTGAAACGCTCAGCAATCCATGCCGCACTTCACCCTGAGTGGTATCAATGTCACGGACATCGTAACGGGTCACAGGCTGACCGAACCATTTTTCAAGTTCTTGCAGGATTGGCGTCTCGGTGGCTGAAAAGAAGCCTAATTGCACTTCCGACGGTGCCGATTGCATAATATACCGCACAGTGTCAAGAGTCTCACCATCCAAAAGATCATCGGCTTCGTCAATGATGACCGTCTGCAGATCGCTCATTTTCAGTTTATGATCATCCGCCAGATTTTGGATTCGTCCCGGCGTCCCAACCACGATCTCAGGATGTTTTTTAAGCTGGTCCAACTGGTTTTTAATGTTAGCGCCGCCCGTTAAAGCAGTCACCTTCAGGTCAACAAGCTGGGCAAAGCTCCGCGTCACGTTAGTCAGCTGCATCGCCAACTCTTGGGACGGCGCGATAATCATCGCTTGGATTCCCATTCCAGGTGCTAAGCGTTCCAGCATGGGTACCACAAAGCCCAGCGTCTTCCCAGAGCCGGTCGGTGCCAGGCCAAGCACACTCTCACCGTTTTTAATCGGCTCATACACAGCGGTTTGAATGGGTGACAATTTGTCGAAGCCCAGCTTTTCAAAACGTTTTTCAAATTCAGTTATCATTAATTAGAGTCTCTCATTTCTATTAATTGGCGTGCCTCATTAAGCGCGGTCAAAACTAGTCGTTTGGCTCGTCCGCAAAAACAATGCCGCCGTTTTGACGTAAATTGTACAGCACTTTATTGACCTGCAGACTTAGATCCAACCACCGTTTATAATCAGCTTGATTGGCAGGAGCCTCGGGATCGTTCAGAACTCGGGCGAAGTCCCTGACCTCTGGCAGCATTGGGTTGTCAGTAACCGGCGTGCTGATGACTGTTTCGTGCCCATCAACATCGAAGTAGCTGGCATGGGTCAATTCCCCAGCATCATCGATCACAACGGTGTCCTTCAAGCCGTATATCTCAGACGGCATGTGCGAATTGGTGGTCTTCCCAAAATTAAGGGTGACGTCAAAATCATCATACCGTAAAATGGCAACCCCTTTGCCGTCAACGCCAGTTTGGATTCGTTGCGGGAAGTAAGCCACTTCCTGCGGTAACCCAAACAGTGCAACGGCATCGTAAACGGGATAAACGCCCAGGTCTTGAAGCGCCCCGCCGGCAAATTTCAACGAAAATACATTTGGTTCTTCGCCGGCTAATACTTTATCATACCGGGATGAATATTTCATGTAGGTAAAATTACCGCCCTGAACGGTTGGCATCGCCGCAACCTGCTTGGCAATGGCCACAAAGTTCGGTGTGTGAATGTTTCTAGCAGCTTCAAAGTAGTGTAATGCCGGTTTTTCAGCCAACAGCCCCTGCACCGTTGTCATTTGGGCCTGAGTGGCAAAGGCCGGCTTTTCAATAATGACATTTTTATCAGCTTTTATGGCTTGCACGGTTTGTTGATAGTGTAAACTATTAGGTGACGCAATATAAACAGTATCAAAATCACCATCCGTAAAGAAGTTATCCAAAGACTCATAAAATTGTGTGGCCCCGTTTGGTTCACCAAACGCCTTTGCGGTCGCTTGTTTGCGGGAATACACCGCCGTTAATTGATAGTCCCCTGAAGCGCGAGCAGCATCCACAAATTGCTGGGTGATCCAGTTCGTCCCAATAATGCCAAATTTAATCATGGTTGTAACCTCCTTCAATAACTCTTACAATTATGATACCAGCTATTATATTCAGATGATACGCATTAGATTGGATTTCCCTTAAAATCGTACAAAACGCTAGGGACAGTTTTTTATTCATGTTATATTTATATCAAACGTGTGAGGAGGTCGGTTAAATGAATGCAAAAGATATGCTGAAGAACGGGCAATCATTTTTCCGCGGCTTCCTGCCAAAACAAAAGCATACCAAGCAAAGCAAAAAAGTATCTCCAATTATTTTCGTTGGTTCCTGGCAGCTGCAGCTCTCCGACAACGCCCGAATTCATTCGCTGGTCATCGGGCCGGACCTAACTGTCAATATTGACCACCGCACCATTCCGGCCCAAGTCGAATCACTGACCAGTGACTCGCTGGTCTTGTTGGATCACTATGGGTATCACATCACAATTCAAGCCGATAATGACGTGCCTGTGCAATTATTCGATGAGGCTGATGATGTGTATTACGTGATCTCACCGGTACAGGATCAGTGATGCATTAAATTAAATATGGTCTTCAGGCTGGCGCGACTAATATGTGACCGAATCAAAAATTCGTATTACCGATCATCATTTCTAAACGTGTGCCTTTAGTACTGACGATCCATTTTACCTAAATGAACAGCAACCGACCCCTTCCGGTCATCTAAAAGACCCCGACTACCCTCAAATGAGTGTTAGTTGGGGTCTTTCATATGCTTTGAACAGTACCGCTTTTTGTTTCTGCGTTGTGTTGCCTATGATGAGTCAAGGAGATAAGGCCAAAACACGCTTTCTTAGCGGGCATTCGGAAGCCAGCCGAAAGAAATCAGAAACCGTCCATCTAATCGCGGTTAGTGACCAATCCAAGACTCAGATTACCATTCCCATTAACAGTGCTTACATTCTGATCTCTAACGGCTCCCTTTCAGACTACTCAGTCGTCAGCCATTAAAGAATGGCGCACCATCAACTGACTTTCCACTTGAATGACCTGAGGCGCGTCCGTTTTACCTGTAAAAGCTTGCGTCAAGACCTCGGCCGCACGCTGCCCCATTAATTTTGGCTGTTGCTGAATCGTCGTAATCTGCGGTTGCATGAGCTCCGCGACATTCCAATCATCAAATGCGGTTAGACCAACATCGGTTGGAATCGTAATATGAAATTCAGCCAGCAAAGTCCGCACCTGCATTAAAACTGTCCCCTTTAGACAATAAATTGCCGTTTTGACTGCAAAATTATCGGTTTCCGTCATCAATTTTGAGTATAGCAATTCTTTTGTGAGACCGTTTTTAAGTTCCAGATGGGTTACCTGAGTATCAGTGCCGATGGCTGCGTCCTTAACAGCGCGGTACCGGTCCATCCGTACCGCGTTTTCCGCCAGTGGTTCACTGACAACCAGAATTCGCGCGTAACCCATTCGGATCATTAACTGAGCCAGGACCTTGGAATAAGCGTAGTTATCCGTTGTTACTTCAGGCCAAGTTTGAGGGATAATTTTCCGGTCAACAATTACGACTGGCGTATCATTTGCCTTTAAATATGCGTAATCGCTTGCCTTCTCACTCATTGGCTGGAGAATAATCCCATCAACTTGCAAATCTAATAACCGCTGCAACTGTTCATGCTCCCGTGCCAATGAGCTATCCGAATTCATCAAAAGAATCTGATACCCGCTTGTTTCAAATACTTCATCAGCACCTTTAAACAAAATCGAGGAGAAAATGTTTTCAATATCCGCAACGACGACGCCAATCAAGTGGGTGGATTGAATTTTCAAAGATTGTGCCTGACGATTAATATGATAACCTGTTTCATCAATTACTTTTTGAATTTTCTCACGCGTCTCAAGTGCCATTTTTTCGTAATGGCCGTTAATAAAGCGTGAAACCGTTGCCGTTGACACCCCGGCTAATTTTGCGATTTCACTAATTGTAACCCTTTTTTTCTTCAACATTGTCACCCAGCTTCAACTTCCAATTTTCATCCTTTAAATCATATCATAGTGAAGCTTAATTATCGCATGAGAATATCAGCGCACAAAGAGTCCTTTCTCTCGTCAGTCAATAACAAAACAGACTGCTTCCGGGACGGCATCACTTTTACTGCGTGCTTTGAGTTTGCCAGTTTTTTCATCCCGCGAAAATACGACAATATTATTCGACCGGTGGTTCCCGACAATCAAATATCGTTGCGTCTTGTCTAAGCAGAACTCACGTGGAAAGTCCCCACCGCTGCTGATTGTCTGAATCTTTATCAGACTGCCGTCAGCGACATTTCGTTTAAATACCGCAATTGAGTTTTCACCACGGTTTGAAACATAAAGGAATCGGCCATCATTTGAAAAATGCATACCACCGCAACCATTGCTGTTAAGCCAAGAATCCGCAATGGTTGAAATAAGCTGTCGTTGTTGAAAAACGTGTTCAATTGCATCATAGTCCAAAACAGCAACCTGACTTGCTAACTCACCAAGCACATAAGCCTTGTCACCCAGGAAGATTATTTTTTTGGGACCAAAACCTGAGCGCATTTTCAACGTCGTTACTAATTGGGTAAACTGCCCACTTTTATCGACTTCAAACAGCAAGATCTCGTCCGTGCCAAGATCCACAATCGCAAGCAGCCCACCAGGGGTAAACGTTGCATAGTGAACGTGCGGGCCCTGTTGCTGCGGTAAAACACCGTGCCCCTCGTGGTGGAAACTATCCGTTCGCTGTAATCCGCCACCAGACTTAATATGATAGATTGTGGCTGTACCGTCGCGATAGTTACAGGTCACAACCAGCTTACGATCATCATCGACCATGACATATACCGGTGATGGACCAAATAAGAGCTGTTCATCTATCTTGGTGAATGGCTTTGATTGCGTGGTGAACACGCGAAGGCCGCCTTGGTTTTTACCCTGATGAATTGCGTACAGTGTATTTGCTTTGCTCAACGCCAAATATGTCGGTGATCCTGCATCGGCTGCCAATGAAACATGCCCAATTGTTGCCCTGTCAGAATCAAAATCCGCGGAATAGATTCCTTGCGCTTTTTCTCTTGAATAAGTCCCAATTATTAATTTTTCAATCATCTGTCATCCTCCTACTTAAACATCACAACGGCCAGTAACAAATTAATAATGCTTGTCACCCAGCCAAACGGGACACCAGTCCACAGAAATTGTTTAACGTCTAATTTTTCGTGTTCAACGACCCATAAGTTCCATGACTGCGTGATGCAGGTTGAAATTGCAATTGAAACCGTTGGTACCAAAATAATGGCAAACCCGAAGTATTGATTAAAGAAGCCAGTTCCTGCAAGCACAGCAGCCGTTGCGGCGCCCGCGCCAGAAAACATCAGCGGTCCTCTAAACAACGCGAGTGGGGCACAAATTCCGAAAATCAACGCAATGACCAGTGGGCTGTGGGGCACGATACCCGTCAATAACGAACTGAACCGCGCAGTAATTTTAACCGCTGCAGCGCTGAACATCGTAAGAAACAGCAGCATGATGATCAAACCGGAAATATCAGTAATGGCTTTACTGATCGTATCGTTAATAATTTTTAAAGCTGATTGATAACTTTTTAGATGTCCCGTTGTTAAAAGCACTAAGAAAATTGCAAGCATCAAAGCGGGGATAGGTTCCCACTGGAAAACCAAATTCATAAATACGGGAAAAATAGGCAAGATATACGAAATTTTTGGTACTTTGGGCGTATCATCAGCAACCTCTTGAACATCATCATTTTTACGAATGGACTTCGCGTGCAACAGGATAAAAATGATGACAACCACCATTTGGACAGCCATAGCGCTAAACCCAAATTTTAAATATTTGGCACTGTAGATAACCTTTGGGAAAAAGAGCTGCAGTTGTTTGATAATCACAATGTTCACATACATCGGCGCGCCAATTGAAAGCACAAAAGCTGAAACAGCAACGTTTTTCGATAACCCAAGCGATTGTAGAATCGGCAATAGGATAACCCCAATCGCGATGACCGCTCCCACGCCGTAGGAACTCGTAAAAATGAAGGCCGTGACAAGGCAGATTAAAATCGTTGCAAGAACGGGTCTTTTACGACTCACCTTCACGGTTTGTGCACTAATTGCGCTGGCAATCCCTGTATCCACAAGGACCCTGCCAAACCAAGAACCAAACACAATAACCATGATTGTTGATCCATAATCCATCGCGGGTTGCGAAAAAATATCGGTGATTGCCACCTTATATGGAATACCGCCGATTACTGTCCACAGTAATGCCATCGCCAAGAATCCAATCATGACGTTGCCACCACGCATAACAAAGACAATAAAGCCAACAAATGTGATAAGCAGCAAACAGCCAATAATAATGTTAGTCATGAGTTTTCACTCCATCCAGGTAAAGTTTATGTTCTTGGTTAATCGATTACCTGAAAGCGTTTTAATAATAACGCAAATGATTGTGAAATGTCAAACTATTTTTTAAAATAAGCGCTAAAAAATATTTAATTAGTAATATTGTTTCCTATCTATATCAACGATTAAACTACATTTATCGAATTGACATGATACCCTCCTATCGTTATGATGGGACTGTTCTTAAATTTGGTTAATCGTTTACATGAATCGCAAAATAAAGGAGGAATCAACATGTTACAAAACAGAATCGTGTTAAACACTCTCGTGAGTCAATCGGATCATAATGCAGGTGTGGCTCAACCAGAATTAGTGAGCAATCTGCTCAACACCAATGTGACAAATATTGAATTACGTCGTGAATACGGAAATCAAACCTTATCGGAATTACAAAAATTATCCCAGATTCGTGCTGATCATCGCCTGACGTTCTTTTACTCTGTGCCTGACAATTTGTTTATCGACCACAAACTCAACCTGCATTTGCTTCAATACGTTGCTGAAGCACAGTTATTAGGTGCCAGCTATATCAAAATGACGCTTGGAGATTTTGACCATTCTGATGTGCACCTCGTTGATAGCTTGCTATCCCTCATTCCGGAAAGTATTCAACTCAACATTGAAAATGATCAAAGCGCTGCCAATAGCGATACAAAAAAACTGGCCGCATTCTTTGACCAGTTCAATGACCGTTCACGAAAAATTGGCTTCGTCAACGATATAGGCAATTGGATTTTCACTCATCAAGATGCTGAAACATCGGCTCAAGCGCTACTGCCTTATACGCGATTTGTTCACCTGAAGAGTTATCTCCTCGATGATAAACAACAACCTGCCACCGTATCTTTTACCAAAGGTGATTTAAATTGGAAGCGGTTGCTAAATCTTTTCGATACCACGTTGCCGGTTGCACTTGAATATCCTGCCGATTCGCAAGCATTAGTTGCTGATTTGGCTGTTTTAAAACAGTTCTAATTGATTATGGGTTTGGAGGAAAACTATGAGTACAGAAAAAACATTTAGTACCGATTCATTTCGACTTGATGGTAAGACTGCCGTTATTACCGGTGGTGCATCCGGTCTTGGTTACTACTACACTAAAGCAATGTTGGCCTCAGGTGCCAATATTTACATCGTCAGTTACGATCAAAAAGGCTGGGACGATGTTCAGGCACTAGCAGAAAAATCAAAAGGCAGCGCAGCGTTTCTTGAGGTGGACGTCACTAATGAAAAAGCACCGCAACAAATTGTCGACGGTGTGCTGAATGCCTTTGGTCAAATTGATATTCTCGTCAATAATGCGGGCATGCAACGCCGCGAAAAATGGCAGGATTATAAAGATTCAGATTGGCAAGCCGTCATTAATCTGAACTTAAATGCCGTTTACTTCATATCACACGCGGTCGCAAAAGTAATGGCTGCTAACGGCGGCGGCAAGATCATCAACATTGGCTCGATGCAATCATTCAGAGCTGGGAAATTCATTTTCCCTTATACTGCCAGCAAGCACGGGGTGGTAGGACTGACAAAAGCGTACGCCGATGCGTTAGCGCCTGAAAACATTCAAGTTAACGCAATCGCACCAGGCTACATCGACACACCAATGACAAAGGCCTTACAAGAAGACCCGGAAAGGAATACAGAAATTCTGGCTCACATTCCGGCTCAACATTGGGCAGATCCATCTGAATTAATGGGAACAGCTGTCTTTCTCGCAAGCCCCGCTTCAGACTACGTCACTGGGACAATCATCCCTGTTGACGGTGGTTATCTTTTACGCTAGGAGGCGTCATAATGACAAAAAAAGTAATAATTCCAAAAGGCTTGTCCCAAGCTGGCAAGGACTATCTGACCGAACATCACCTGCAAACTATTGAACTCAAGGACACGTCAGCAGCAACGATTCTGTCTAATGCACCGGAAGCGGATGGCATCGTGCTCATGACCGAACCATTTCCAAATGACACAATTGCGCAAATGCCAAATCTCAAAGTCATCGCCCGCCATGGCGTCGGTTACGATAACGTTGATCAAGACTATATGCAACAACACAATATTTGGGTCACGATTACCCCGAACGCTAATGCATCGACAGTGGCTGAAACAACATTAGCAGAAATGCTTGATCTCTCAAAAAATTTAACCGCTATTTCAGATAAAATGCGTACTGGAGATTTTGATTACAAAGGCAGTCACATGGGCTTTGATTTGGCCGGGAAAAAATTAGGCATTATGGGCTATGGTCGAATTGGCCGAATGGTCGCACACAAAGCCAGTGCCCTCGGGATGACGACATTAATCTACGACCCCTTTGTTAAAGAAGCGGATGCGGGCACGCTCGTTGATCGCGATACCCTTTTCAAAGAAGCTGATATCATCACGCTGCACATGGCAGTGACCCCGGAGAATACTGCCGGAATCGGTCAACATGAATTCGAACTGATGAAATCCTCTGCCGTGATTATCAATCTTGGCCGTGGTGCGCTTGTTGATCAGAATGCACTAATTCAAGCCTTAAAAAATAAAACCATACGTGGTGCGGCGTTAGATGTCTTTAACGAGGAACCTTTGCCATTAACCAGCCCGTTCTATACGTTAGACAACGTTCTTCTAACCCCCCACATCGCCTCAAACACAGTCGAATGTATGTCGCGGATGGCTGTTGACTCAGCAAGCGAAGTTGTTCGGGTACTCTCTGGTGAAAAGCCGGAGTGGCCGGTCAACCAGATTTAGATTTGAACCAAATCATGATTTCATAACAATACAATTAAACAGAACACTCGAATCATCATACAGACAAAGCGAATGCACAAGACGATTTGAGGGTAACCCCCCGTGCTGCTCAGATGCCAATACAGATTGTCTTTTAATCTGTTTCCTAGCCTAATCGCCGAGCTCAAGAGTGGGACAACAGGTGATTTTGCTCTCAAAATATAAGCGACCCCCTCTGAAAACCACGAATGGATTTTTAGAGGGGGTCGCTTATATGCCCGAGATCTGCCGTTCAGCCCACATTTAGGTAAGATAAGCAGAACTTATTGAAGTTATAGTTTTAAGCGTGTTATTAATGGTTGGCGATTCGCTATCACTCAAAATTTAGCATTAAAAAAATTTATTGCGCCAGCAAATTTAAATAGTCTGTCCACTGCTTGCGACTGCCATTAAAAACCGACCGCGGAACCTTTTGCGTTTGGCCATTCATCGAAACACTCCCGTCGTCATCGTACTCGATAAAGGAAATGTCAGTGCCCGCATGTGTCAGACTGCCGCTATTGACCCACCGCTGTGTTTGGCTCAAGCTGCTGTCCTTCAACAATCGCCATACGGTCGGCGTACACCAGATAATCACGGATTGATGGTAATGATGACGCAGAAGCGTGATAAATTCCGAGAGCCGTTTTGCTGTCGCTGAAGACTTTAGCGTCCGTTGGTTATATTCGCCATAAAAAGCAACCTGAACGGCAATCGGCAACGTGCCAGTTTTAGATTTAACTTTGCGCTCAAAATTAGCTGCCTGCGCCTTGGGTGACGTTGAAAAACTAAAAACATGGTAGACGCCCAGTTTAACATCTGATCCCACTGCCCGCGTATAGTTTGAACTAAAATCATCATCCGTATAGGTGGCCCCAGAGCTCGCCCGCAAATACGCAAACGAAATCCCGTGTTTTGCCAGTTGTTGAAAATCAACAAACCCGTTGTCCTGGGTTAATGAAATGCCTTGGATCGGGTAACGTTTGAGTTGAGCCTGTTTATACCGCTGCCAGCCCATCCAGGAACCAACGGCAACTAAAATAACCGCAATAACCAGCAGCGTGCGCGTCCAAACATAACGCCGTCGCAACTGACGGTAGGTTGTATTATATATCGGTTCAATGCGTCGTTTTCTCACTTTGTCTCATCCTCGTTAGAAAGTGTTCATGATGTTCATGATTTATTTTAACACAGCGGGCAAAACAAGGTATTTAGGGTCAGCGTTATTACCGAGTGGCTTCTGTTTTTCAGAATAGAACGCTGGCGGTGCGGCATGTTCAATCGATACAACAACGCGGCGGCAGCCATAAGGTCACGCCAATGCAGAAAAGCATGCTGCAATGGAATGGCAAACAAATCAATTTCATCTATTAAAACTTAAAGCTCATTACGGGTCTCATCAATTGCCCGGCGAACCCGTGACATTACAGCTTCAGTCTTGTTGGACAGTTTAATGGCGACCATGGTAAATAAACTATCGATCAGCGCCAACTGAGCAATTAACGTGTACATGCCGTCAGAACGCTTATTGACTTGATCCGCTAATGACAACAGTACGACATCCGCGCGTTGTGCCAACGATGACCGGCCATAACTTGTAATAGCGATAACCGGTACATGGTTATTTTTCAGTTGGTTCAGTACCGTCAGCGTCTGCTGGTTTTCTCCCGAATGTGAGATCATGATGGCACAATCATTGCGGGTCAATTTTGCGGCTTGCATCAACTGGACGTCAAAATCTGGATAATATTCACTATTAATAGAAGTTCTTAGGAACGTGTGGTAGCCGTCAAGAGCCGCCACCGACGATCCGCCAAGGCCGAAAAACGCCAGCTGACCGGCGTGGAGAATGTAATCGACCGCCTGCCTTAATTCATCTTCATGCAGAATCGACTGAGTGGAAATCAGTGCATCGATCATTGCCTGAAAAGTTTTTTTCGCCATTTCGTCCAATGTATCATCAGGATCAATTTTTTTAAACATGGTTCGTTGATTGTTATCAGTGGCAACATTGGCCAATTCCATGCTAAACTCACGGTAGTTGGTGTACCCCACCGTTTTTGCAAACCGAGAAATCGAGGCGGTAGAAACGCCCACCTTTTTGGCGAGCTCACTAATTGTGAGTTCACTGACCATTTGTGGCTGGGCAAAGATGTAATCTGCAATTTTTTGATGTAGTCGACTTAGGTTTGGATAGTAAGATCGAATACTGCTTAATACCGAGCGTGCCAATGTTTTGACCTCCTATGTGTGACAATAAATTTTTCTCTTTGTAAATATTTTACAACAAAAGGGTTGAATTGAGAAAATTTTTTTCATATAATAAGTTTTGTTCGATTTACGACTATCCATTTTTGCAATAATGTCATATAGACAATAACAAGTTCTACGAAGGGAAGTAATTCACCTATGGATTATATGATTGGTCTCGATATGGGGACAACCAGTGTTAAAACGGTACTTTTTGATGACAAAGGAAAAGTCGCTGGCTATTCCAACAATTTGTATCCGCTTTATCAAGACAAACCTGATATGGCCGAAGAAGATCCAGAAGAAATTTTCTCTGCTTTAGTTGACGGTCTGACAACCGTTTTACGGAAAGCTGATTTAAAGCCAGGTGAACTGAAAGGTGTTTCATTTTCAGCCGCAATGCATAGTTTGATTTTATTAGATGAAAACCACAAGCCTTTAACTCGCGCCATTACGTGGGCTGATAACCGGGCGGTAAACTACGCTGATGAACTCCGTAAAAACGGCGTTGGTAAGCAAATTTACGAGAAGACCGGGACCCCTATTCACCCCATGACCCCACTGACGAAGTTAATTTGGCTGCGTAACGAACACAAGGACTTGTTCGACCAAGCCCGTTGGTTCGTTGGGATCAAGGAATACGTGATCTATAAATTATTCGGCGTGTTAAAGGAAGATTATTCCATTGCCAATGCGACCGGGATGTTCAACATCTTCAACATGGACTGGGACGACCAAGCCCTTGAACTTGCTGGCGTAACTCGCGACCAATTGCCAGAACTCGTGGATACCACTGATCAAGTTTCCGGCATGAACGAAGATTACGCACGGGTTATCGGTATCGATCCAAACACCCCATTTGTAATGGGTGCATCTGACGGTCCTTTGGCCAACCTGGGTGTTGACGCGATTGACCCTGGCGTTGTTGCTGTTACCATCGGGACTTCTGGTGCTGTTCGTGTCATTACCGACAAGCCAAAAATCGATCCTAAAGCCCGGGTGTTCTGTTACTACCTGGCTAAGGACAAGTGGGTCGTTGGCGGCCCTGTCAACAATGGTGGGATCGTCTTTCGTTGGGTCCGTGACCAACTGTTCGCACCAGAAAAGATCACTGCGGAACAAATGAAGATTGACAGTTACGACTTGTTGACTGAAATTGCTTCTAAAGTGCCTGCTGGTTCACACGGTTTGATCTTCCACCCATTCCTTGGCGGCGAACGTGCCCCAATCTGGGACGCAAACGCCCGCGGATCATTCTTCGGTTTGACGCGGACGCATACTCGGGCCGACATGGTTCGGGCCGCCCTTGAAGGGATCGTTTACAACCTCTACACTGTCATGATTGCCCTAGAAGAAGTTGTTGGCAAGCCAAAGAGTATCCAAGCAACTGGCGGTTTCGCCCGTTCTGCTCTCTGGCGTCAAATGTTAGCCGACATCTTCGAACAGGATGTTACCATTCCTGAAACCGTTGAAGGAACCGCTTTAGGTGCCGCAACGCTTGGCATGTACAGTCTTGGGCTGATCGATGACCTGAGTGAAGTTAAGAAGTTCATCGGGGTTGCAAAGGTGCACCATCCAAACCCAGATACCTTCGAAGCTTACCGGGCACTTGTCCCAATCTACATTCGTCTGAGCCGTCAGTTACAAACTGAGTACAAGGCAATTGCCGACTTCCAGCGTTCACAGGAAGCCAAAACGCAATCAGACGACACTAAATAATCGGGTTCAACTTGGGATAAGTCGAATTGCATGCAATGACACTTATTTCACATTATAATTTATGTTATTGACGAGCCATCCGTTTGCGGCGGGTGGCTTCTCAAAATAAACAAATGAAAGGGTTTACTTCATTATGGAAATACTTGCTCTTATTATTGGGGTCGCACTCCTGCTGATCTTGATCATCAAATTCAAGATCAACACCTTCGTCTCCCTGATCATCACCTCGGTGGTTACTGCCATCTTGCTTGGTATGAAGCTGACAGAAATTGCCTCGAGTATCGAAACAGGTATCGGTAGTCAACTTGGTGAATTATCACTTGTCTTTGGTTTTGGTGCCATGCTTGGCCGGTTAGTTGCCGATGCCGGTGGTGCACACACCATTGCCACCACCTTGATCAAGAAGTTTGGTCGCAAGCGCCTTCAGTTAGCTATTATGTTAGCGTCATTTATTATTGGTCTTGCACTGTTCTTCGAAGTTGGGATGGTTCTGTTGGTCCCAATCGTCTTCGCCATTGCCGTTGAAGCCGGCGTGCCTGTCCTCTACCTTGGGATTTCAATGGCCGCTGCTTTGTCTGTTACCCACGGGTTCTTACCACCTCACCCGGCACCAGTTGCAATTTCTGCAGCTTTGCATGCCAACGATGGGAAGGTTCTCCTGTTCGGTATCATTGTTGCGATTCCAGCAGCTTACATTGCTGGTCCCCTGTTCACTAAATTAGCCCAAAAGTTTGCGCCTGATGCTTTCAAAGCAAAGGGTAACCTAAGCTCAATTGGTGAAATGAAAACACCTGAACCAGGCGAAGAACCTAGTTTCGGCATCTCTGTTTTAACGTCACTGTTCCCCGTTATCTTGATGGCCATCACGACCATCTACAAGATGACGGTTGACGGCGGGGCGACCCCAAAGAACCCAACATTCCTTGATAGCTTAATTGCCTTCATTGGTGACCCTGCTATCGCAATGCTGCTCTCATTGCTCTTTGCAATGTGGTCAATGGGTTGGCACCGTAATCGTGCAACTAAGGACATCATGGCAACACTGGAAAGTGCTGTTAAGTCCATCGCTATGCTGCTGTTAGTTATCGGTGGTGGTGGCGGTTTCAAACAAGTTCTGATCGATGGTGGTATCGGTACTGAAGTTGCCAAGATGTTTGCCAACTCCAGCATCTCACCTCTGATCTTGGGCTGGTTGGTTGCTGTTATCCTGCGTGTTGCTTTGGGTTCAGCTACCGTTGCTTCCTTAACTGCCGCTGGGATCGTTGCCCCATTGATGACCCAAGCCGGTGTTGATCCCGCTCTGATGGTGCTTGCCATTGGTGCCGGTTCACTTGCCGCATCACACGTTAACGATGCTGGTTTCTGGATGTTCAGAGAATACTTCGATTTGACTGTTAAGCAAACACTTTCTATCTGGACGGTGCTTGAAACGATCATCTCCATTGTGGGTATCATTATCGTTCTGATATTGAACGTCTTGTTCCACTAAAATAAACAATCTTCACAAAGCTGAGCAGATAATCTGCTCAGCTTTTTTTGTGCTAAAAGTCGCCCCTAGCTGCATCATGATCGTTGGCGGCACGTTTCATACGTTGAACCAAGAGCGGTGTAATGAATCGTTCAAAAGTTGTTGGTGATGAACTCAAGGACAGATCGAACCAAAGTTTCACTTGGAAGCCTGACCAGTACTAATAAAATCGGCTTATGGGCCGTTGTAAGCCCGTTAACTAGTCTGAGCGTGACTTAGTTACCATCGTCATCTACCACGCTTTAAAAGCGCGAAATAAGCCAATAAAACAACCATTCTGATCACCTGTTTAACAACAGATAACCAAAATGGTTGTTTTAACTTCATTTAATTTAGAGACGGAATCGGCAAGTCAGGGAATAATTGTCGCAGATAGTCTGTAGCACCTTCATCAGGAATCTTGTTTGCCTCAACGACCTGCGTCAGGCCATCATAAGTCAGCATCAACAAGGCTTCACCCTGTTCATCGTGAACCACAAAATAGCGAATGCCAAGTTGAATCGCTCTGAACACCAACTCTTGAGCAGGTATCGGCAGGCGGTACATGACTGGAATCAGCTCAGTAGCACCGATTCGATCAGCCTTCCATTTAGCCGCCTGTTGTTTCCCAAACGTCATCAGGCTGCCATCAACGAGCCGGTCCACCAATTTAGCAGCCGGGGTCAATTCCGGATGCGTCATAAACTCCGCAAAGTCGTCAACGGCCGTTATTTGCTCGCTGTGCGCGTTTAAACCTGCAGCCAGCTCATCTAACTGCTTAAAGATTGCCTGGCCTTCAGCCTGCTTGAAAGTTGGTTGTTTCGGGTCTTCTAACGCAACCTGGTCATTATCGCGGCCCGCTTGCGCTAATTTTTCCCCAATGTCGGTTAATTCCACCGGGGTGACTAGCAAATAGATCCAAAACAGTTTCAGAAAATACAGGGCGTGCCGACTGACGCCATTTGGAGTAAATGGTGTGAGGTCAAAATTTCGAAATTCCAAATATCGAATGCCTTTTGCCGAGTAGTCAGCCAGCTTCTCTTGACCGCGCAACCGAACCGGACCGTAAAATTCAGATGCAGCGTACAAATGACCATCTTCCACCGCTTTTTCGATGGTGCTGATAAAGTGGCTCAACGACTTGTAAACACCCATATCCATGTGGTCAGCAGGCAGGTTCGCATACCCGTACTTGCTGCTGCGGATGCTCCGGACGGGGTGCGATAGATCAACATCGACCGGATAATTATCAAAAAAGCCAGCTTCAGCAACCGGTGATGCACCAAACAAATACGTTAACAACCAGCGGTTCAACACTAAATTCTGGGTAATGCGAAAGTACAAGGCGTTCTTAAAATCTTTGACCGTAGCAAATTCATCTTCATAGTAAGGAAATAGCCGGTTTACAACGGGATCTGGAAGGCTGAAGTTAAGGTGAATACCCGTAATAATTTTCGGCGCAACATCGTACTTCTTAGTCAAATAATCGCGGTAGACAGCATAATTGGGCCGTTCAAAATGGCTGCGAATATACTGACGGTCACTTTCATCAATGGCCGGCGGCATACTCAACGGCCAGATGCGATCATCACCCTTTAACGACCGATAAAAGACTGTCTGCAGGGCATCCAACTGATCTAACACCCCACCAATATTGGGATTAGGATCAGTAATCAGTTCAGCCTGAGCCTCACCAAAATCGGTCTGTAAGTACGGGTGAAACTGACGTGAGCCAAGTTCTGCAGGGTGCTCCTGCCGACTCAAACGGCCGTTTTTATCAATTCGATTCTCTTCGATTTCAATACCGACAAGGCTATGATAAAGCTGTTCAGCCAAGTCCTCTTTTTGAATGGTGGCTAACAAGTTTTCTAACATGTAAGTGCCGCCTCCTGCATTCTAATTTATATAACCTATTCCGAAAATCGACGCCGCGTAACAGTCACGCGCGTTGCCGTTTCAATCCCATTGCCTCATCTGATGAAAATCTGGTGAGACGTTTAATTAATGGTTCGATTATAGTTTAAATCACGACTGGGTACAAGCGTCCGAAACCCAAATTTAAGCAAAGAAAAAAGACCATCAGAATCGCCCATTATTAGGAAGTTCCGATGATCTTTAATGTATCTCATAAACCGTTTTACGGTTGGTTAAAATAAGTTATTTGTTGTTAATATAAGCGTTCTTTAGTCCCTTGATATCAGTGGAAGTAATGGCTGAACTGCGGTTAGCGTAATACATCACGCTCTTCTTCGTGTCAGCATGTTCCAAGCCAAGCGCGTGGCCGATTTCATGTTCAGCAACGTGTTCGCGATCAAGTTGCGAGTAGCCCATCTTATTGGCAATGTTCTTGTATACATAGGATTTAGCACTGGCCATCACATTTAAACTTCCCATCTTCTGGGTAGTGTGATAGGACGTATAAGTGAGGCCGACAATATCACCTGATGTTTTTTTCGTGTTGCTGTTTGCTGAAGCTAAGGAAATATCAGCGGTTTTTCCAGATTGAACCGGCACCATTTTGATGACCTTAGTTGCGTTCCAGTGTTTTACAGCACTGTTCCAAACTTGTTTGTAATAAGTTGATTTATCATTAATTTTGTAAGTAATCGTCTTGCTGGCCCAACGATAACTTGCTGGTGTCGTAGCACTAGTACCCGTTTTAAAGGCGTAAGACATGTGTGCAACGGTCGCTGTGGCAGCGCTCGTTGAATGGCTAAGAGCACGTGTTGCATCGGCTTGTGTTTTAATCGTATCTGTATTGTGAGCAGTTGTCGATTCTGGCTTTGCGACAGCGACAACAGCGATAAATAATGCAGCGACAGCAACAGCTGTGGTGGTAAAACGTTTGATAGTCATAGTGGTTTAATAAACTCCCTTAAAATTCGTTTCCATGAAATTACGGTCAATTTGCGCTTTTTCATAGACTCCGAACTTTACGGTGTTCATCAAGTCCCTAAACTTGACTCCGAGTCTTGCCATCCTATCCACATCGTTAAGTACAGATTATCAGTCCCAACCTGATAACCAAAATTTAATCAGTCGTCCGGTCCCCCGATCGACACAACCTTTCAAATTTTGACTTAAGTTTCGTGGTGAATTGATGTAAATTTAAACAACATTTAATCAACGTTATGTATGTTAGCCGGTATTGTTTTGAAAAGCAACCCCCTCCTTTCACGTGTCTTATTATTGTAACAAATTCATGAAAAGACTTGTGAATTTTCAGCAAGTTCTAAAAACACACCCATCAAGGTTGTAAACCAAGGTTGTAAACGACTGCAGTTTTTGTGAAATACCAACATTGTTAACCATTTTAAGTACAAGTTTTAAAATGTTACAGTTATATTACAAATCAAAACAGCTTATTAATATTGACACATTCATTAAAGTGTTTTATCAATTATCAGATGATATCCGTCATTGTAGTGACATCT
Source organism: Secundilactobacillus collinoides DSM 20515 = JCM 1123 (assembly GCF_001435975.1). Taxonomy (GTDB): domain Bacteria; phylum Bacillota; class Bacilli; order Lactobacillales; family Lactobacillaceae; genus Secundilactobacillus; species Secundilactobacillus collinoides. The sequence continues at coordinate 62,440 of NZ_AYYR01000074.1, read as the reverse complement.
GTTTGGCTAACGGACAGCAAAATAAAAAAGCGTCCTTCTTCACTAAAAATGAAAAAGAATGCTTTTTGATTAGTTATCATTAATCGATTGTTTTTTCAAGAACCGTGACAGACTCAACATGCGGTGTTTGCGGGAATTGATCCACGGGCTGAATGGGATCAGAAACCGTGTAACCTGCATCAGCGAACCGTTCAATATCCCGGACCAACGTGGCTGGGTTGCAGCTGACGTAGACGATCCGTTCCGGTGCCATTTGACTGGCACTGTCGATCAAAGTTGCATCCAAACCCTTACGTGGCGGATCAACGACGATAACATCCGGCTTCAAACCCTCTTTTTGCCACTTAGCCATTTGGTACTCGGCCTTGTTGGTCTCAAAGTGAGTGTTGTCTAGTTTGTTCAATGCGGCGTTCTTTTTAGCATCTTCAACGGCTGTTGCAACCACTTCGACACCGTAGACTTCCTTGGCATGACGTGCCATAGCGAGTGAAATAGTTCCGATACCACAATAGGCATCGATAACCGTTTTTTCGCCGGTCAACTGCGCTTTTTCAATGGCAAGATCGTACAATTTTTCGGTCTGTTGCGGGTTGACCTGATAGAAGGATTGGGCGGAAATTTCAAATTTATTGCCCAAAAGTTTATCCGTGATTGCTGGTTTTCCGGACAAGACCTTTGTCTTCGGACCCATGATCACGTTGGTAGGCCGGTTGTTGATGTTTTGGACAACACTGACAACCGTTGGAATAGCTTCCCGAATGGCTTCAGCAATTGCCGGGCTGTTTGGCAGCTTGGTTGAATTAGTGACCAAGCAAACCATCATTTCATCGTTGTAGAAGCCTTGGCGAACCATAATGTTACGAATCAACCCACGGTGGGTCTTTTCATCGTATGGCATAATGCCGTTATCCCGCAAAATGTCACGGACGATGACGATCGCCTTGTCGATCCGAGGATCCTGAATGTAATAGTCTTCCAGAGGCACAAGCGTGTGCGAGTGCTGACGGAAGAAGCCGGTTTCCAGCTTGCCGTTGACTAAGCGGGCGGGAATGGTGGCCTTGTTACGGTAATGGTAAGGTTTATCCATGCCGATGGTCGGCAGCACCTCGATATCCAGCTTGCCTTTTTGAAGCAGGTTTTCGATCTGGTGCTGCTTAAAACGCAATTGCGCATCGTATGTCATGTGCTGCAGAGGTGCAATTCCGGCTTGAGCTAATCGGCGATCCTTATCGCTGGTGTCCACCCGGTCTGGTGAAGTGGTCAGATGTTCAAGAACGCGGCCATAGCCAAAGTTCTTGCCAACTTTTGTGACCACAAATTTGACTTCTTCACCGGGAAGCGCGTTGTCAACGAACAAGGAATAGTTGTCCACTTTGACCACGCCAAGTCCCTCGTAGGTCAAATCGACGACGGTTGCGGTGTATTTTTCATTTTTTTCTACTGGTGCTTTAATTTTCATGTATTTCTCCATAACTAACTAAAAGGATTTTGCCGACTTACGTATCATACAGCAAAATCCCTCAAATTCAAACTATGATTGCTCAGAATCGTCATCTGGGACATCAGCCTGCTCGTCTTCTGGCAAACCGCCGACTCCCTCAACGAACTTCCGCTCAGCTTCAATGTATTCGGGACTCTCCGTTTCCACGGCGTCATCTGGGATATCATCGAGGTTGGCAAAAAATTCGATGTGTTGTTTTAAATCAGTAAACGTCATTGGCGCATCGCCACCGTATTCCCCATCAAGATTGATCATGATTTGAGAATTATTCAGTGGTTTCACGTGGACCTTGCTGACCTTGCGATAAATGATCTTCGGGTCGTTAATGTGCTTCCCGCCGCTCAATACCATGGTGATCAGCCGCATAATTTCGACCAGGTTACTCGTCTTCACGATGATCATGGTAAACTTGCCATCGTTCAAAGAAGCATCCGGCACAAGTTGTTCGAATCCGCCGACTGAATTGGTTAGTGCCAGGAAAAACATTGAAGCCTTGCCCTTATACTCTTCACCATCGTATTTCAAATCCATATCAAATGGCTTGATTCGCGGCAGCAGCTCTGCCCCCTTGACTAAGTATGCCAAGTAGCCGAACAGAGATTTTAATTCTGACGGCACATCGTAGGTCAGTTCAGTCAATCGGCCGCCACCCGCAATGTTTACAAAATAGTTATCAGCGGCTAGGCCAATATCCATTTTGATCGTCTGCTGTTTTAAGATCACTTTGGCCGCCGCCAGGGGATCTTCTCGAGGAATATGCAACGCACGCGCGTAGTCGTTTGTCGTCCCCGCAGGAATAATCGCCATCTTTGGCCGTTTTTTCAGCCCGGCGATGCCGTTGACCACTTCGTTGATGGTCCCGTCGCCGCCAGCAGCCACAATGAGTTCAAACCCATCGCGCGCCGCCCGGTTTGCTTCGTCTCGCGCCGAATTGGGTGCGGGAGTTGTCGCAAAGGCACTGGTTTCGTAACCAGCTTGTTCAAATACATCTAAGATATCGATCAAATCCTTCTTCAAGGCTTCACGGCCTGAAGACGGGTTATAGATCACACGCGCCCGTTTACGCATTTTGGTTCCTCCGTCGTTCTTGAATCAGTTGTCTAAAGACTAAATGCCCAGTGACGCTTGGCCCCTGGGCATTTGATCGTCATGTATTTTGGGTTTTAAAAGTCAGTCGAATTTTGCTTTGTTGCACCAGCCAGTCATCTAGGCTAAACTGGGGCGTTTTTCTTGGCACCACAGCTGAAACGTGCTCCGCGAGGCAAGGGGCTACTGCGTAAGTCACTCTGGGCACAAAATCCAAAATCGGGATTTTCTGCCCAGAGTGACTTACGCTCCGCCCCTTAAACGCCTCGCTCCGCACTCTACTTCTTTAACGAAGCAATCAAAAGCTTATTAACCACTTGTGGGTTCGCCTTACCATGTGTCTGTTTCATGATTTGACCAACCAAGAAACCAACGGCACGGTCCTTCCCATTGTTGAAGTCTTCAATGGATTGCTGGTTGTTGGCCAAGACCTCATCGATAATTGGCTGTAATTTGGCTGGGTCAGATAATTGAACCAGGCCCTTTTCTTCAACAAAGGCCTTTGGTTCCTTACCCTGAGTAATCGCCTTGAAGACTTTCTTAGCCATCTTCGAAGAAATGGTGCCGTCGTTGATCAAGTTGATCATGCCGGCCAGGTTTTCAGGGGTTAGATCCGTATCCTGCAAATCTGCGTGCTGCTCGTTCAGGTAAGCGTTAACGTCCCCTTGCAGGTAGTTAGCGGTCATCTTTGCGTCAGCACCCAATTTAACGGTTGCGTCAAAGAAATCTGACATTTCCTTAGTTTGAGTAATGACCATAGCATCGTAGTCAGTCAAGCCCAAATCGTTGATGTAACGTTCGCGACGTTTCCCAGGCATTTCTGGCATTTCGACTTGGATCTCGTTGATCCAGTCGTCAGAAATATCCAGGGTTGGCAAGTCTGGTTCTGGGAAGTAACGGTAATCGTCTGAGCCTTCCTTGACCCGCATCAAAATAGTTTGGCCCGAGTTTTCATCGAAACGACGGGTCTCTTGTTGAATCTCGCCGCCGGACATCAAAACGCGTTGTTGACGTTGCTCTTCAAATGCCAAGCCCTTCCGGACATAGTTGAAGGAGTTCAAGTTTTTCAATTCAGTCTTGGTCCCAAACTTATCTGAGCCAGCAGGCCGAATCGAGATGTTGACGTCGACACGCATTGACCCTTCTTCCATCTTCACGTCAGAGATTCCAGTAAACTGGATGCGTTGACGCAATGCTTCCAAGTACGCGTATGCTTCGTCAGGTGACGCAATTTCAGGCTTTGAAACGATTTCGATCAATGGTGTGCCTTGCCGGTTTAAATCGACATAGGAATAATCCCGTTCATGGGTGTTTTTCCCGGCATCTTCTTCGATATGCATTTCAGCGATACCGATTTTCTTTTTGGTACCATCAACATCGACTTCGATCCAGCCATCGTGGCCAATTGGCGTATCAGACTGCGTGATTTGGTATGCTTTAGGGTTGTCTGGGTAGAAGTAGTTCTTCCGGTCAAAGTGCGGGTGCTTTTCAACTTCGGCATGGAGTGCTAAGGCCGCCATGATGCCGTACTTGACAACGCCTTTGTTGGTGGTTGGCAAAACGCCAGGATAGCCCCAGTCAATGACGTTGGTATTACTGTTTGGGTCGTCCCCAAATTCAACGGGGGAAGGACTGAAAATCTTAGAATTTGTCTTCAACTCAACATGGACTTCAAGCCCAATCGTTGTTTCAAAGTTCATTAGTTTTTACCCCCTGCGTTTGGTGTTTGTTTGTGAAAATCGGTTGCCTGTTCGAAGGTGTAAGCTGCCTTGTACAAGGTAGTTTCATCGAAAGGACGGCCAATCAGTTGCATGCCGATTGGCAGGCCGTTTGAGAAACCGGCTGGAATGGACATGCCTGGTAAACCAGCTAAGTTCACTGGAATGGTTAAAATATCGTTCATGTACATGGTCATTGGATCATCCACGTCTTCACCGATCTTGTAAGCAGGTGTCGGCGCAACGGGACCCATAATGAAGTCGTAGTCCTTCAAGACCTTTTGGAAATCGTTAATGATCAGCGTCCGGACTTGAGCAGCCTTCTTGAAGTATGCATCGTAAAAACCAGCAGACAATGAGAACGTCCCCAGCATGATTCGACGTTTAACTTCGTCACCAAAGCCTTCAGAACGTGATTTCACGTAAACATCTTCAAGACTCTTGGTATCGTCAGCACGATAACCGTAACGAATACCATCAAACCGTTGTAAGTTTGAAGAAGCTTCAGAAGATGAAATGATATAGTAGGCTGCAACCCCGTACTTGTTATGCGGCAACGAAACTTCATCCACGGTCGCACCCAGTTCACGGTACTTGTCAGCAGCTGCTAGAATGGCGTCCTGAACGTCCTTATCGACCCCTTCACCCAAGAATTCTTTAGGCAGGCCGATCTTCATGCCCTTCACGTTGGTGTCAGCATTTAAGCCGGCAGCAAAATCAGGCACTTCATTAGTTGAGGTGGTCAAATCATGGTCATCATGACCCGCAATGGCTGAAAGAATCAGCGCGTTGTCCTTAACAGTCCGCGTAATCGGTCCAATTTCATCCAAGCTTGAGCCAAAGGCGATCAAACCCCAACGAGAAACCCGGCCATAGGTTGGCTTCATGCCGACCACACCGTTAAATGAAGCGGGTTGCCGAATTGACCCACCGGTATCAGAACCGAGTGCAGCAACCACTTGGCCGGAAGCCACAGCAGCTGCGGAACCGCCTGAAGACCCACCGGGAACACGGGTGTAATCCCAAGCGTTTTTAGTCGTTTTAAAAGCAGAGTTTTCGGTTGATCCGCCCATGGCGAATTCATCCATGTTGGTCTTACCAACGTTGATCATACCGCTTTCGTTGACCTTTTTAGTTGCCGTTGCGTCATAGATTGGCTTGAAGTTTTCAAGCATCTTTGAAGCAGCCGTCGTGGTCAGACACTTGGTAACAATGTTGTCCTTGATGGCAACGGGGATCCCAGCCAAGATGTTATCAGCATCGATGCCCTTTTCATCAAGTTCAGCAGCCTTTTTCAGGGCTGCATCTTTATTTAAGTTTAAGAAGGCTGCCACGTCTGCATCAGTTGTATCGATGTTGTCAAAGGTCGCCTTGGTTAAGTCAGTCGCACTGATCTTCTTGTTAACGAGGTCTTCGTGAAGGGAAGTCAGATCTTTATCAAAATAATTCATTACTAATCTTCGTCCTCACTTTCGTCAATAATAACGGGTACTTTAATATAGCCGTCTTCGGCTTCTGGCGCGTTTGCCAGCAAGGCATCACGCTGACCCCAGTTATCAGCAACGTCTTCTCTCATGACGTTGATTTGGTCGCTGACACTAGACGTAGGCTTGATCCCGTCTGTATCAACTTCGCTTAACGTTTCAAATAATCCAATAATGTCGTCTAACTGCGTCGTAAAGTACTTCAATTGGTTATCATCTAAAGATAACTTGGCCAATGAAGCAACGTGTTGGACTTGGTCTTGGTCAATTCGACTTGTCATCGATTCTCCTTCTTTCAAAAAGAATTTCTTTTATTCACGATAAGGGTAAATTAACGCTACACTAAAATATTTTAACACATTAAACTGTAGATTCTTGACTTATTTTCAGTTTATAAGGAAGTTTAGAAAATTCATGTTGCATGGGGATGTCAGGTTGGCCGCATATTTGCCCTTCTACCATGGGTATGCCTGGAATCGCCTAAAAATCTTGAGGCCAGAACCGTTGCTTTATAATGCTGTCGAGTGTGTGCAGCCTTAATTAAACGCCTCGGCTTGTCATCTTTTAGTGGGTCAATGCATCAGGAGGGTCGTGAGGTGCGCGCTGGCATGGATTTGATTCCGTCATGTCTGATGCTGACTTGGTCAAATTAAAAAGAGGATGCTGAATCGTATCCTCTTTTTTAGTGCTTATTTTGTTGGTTAGAGCTAGTGGTCAACGTGCTTAGGCGTTGATTGTCCCCACCAGAAAGCGCCGACGCGTTTCACTAGTTGCCTCATTGCTGAAACGAGTTTCGCAAGGCAAGGGGCTACTGCCTAACGGACTCTGAGCCAAAAAGTCAGAACCGGACTTTTGTGGGTACAGTCGTTTTTGTAGTCATTGCGACGTGTTTTT
>NZ_AYYR01000074.1:37081-55693 GCF_001435975.1 Secundilactobacillus collinoides DSM 20515 = JCM 1123 | reverse complement strand
TCTGAGCCAAAAAGTCAGAACCGGACTTTTCGGCTCAGAGTCCGTTAGGCTCCGCCCCTTAGGCGTCTTGCTCCACTCTCTTTATCAATAACTACTAAACACATGCGAATAGAACGACTTCCCACTCGAACTTCTACTCAGGAAACTTTGAATGCCTTCCGTTGATGAGACCGTGATGTCCACCGGTGCCCCGCTTGGCAAGTACTTTTCAGCAGCCGTCTTCAGGTACTGGGTGAAACTGATGATTTCTGTTTCGCTATAGAACTGGGTCGTGATTGAAACGTTCATCCCGGTCAACTGCTTGTCGGTATACTGTGCTTGGGCAGTGACGCCAGCGATGTTCGGGAAGAAGTTTTCAATCTGACTCTTAAAGTTAGAAAAATCACTTTCATCGTTTGAGTTACCGACCGCCGAACTCGATGACGTTGTTGGGTAGACGTAGTTCTTCACACTCACCGGCGTCCAAGAACTAACGGAGGTCGTCCCGGCCTTGTTAACCGAGTAGGCAAAGAAGGTTCCGCCAACTAAGCTGTCATTTGAGGCCTGCTTATAAAGGGCAATCGTAATCGGCACATTCTTCAATGCCTTCTTTTGCCGCAGTCGTTTCAAGACCTGGTTAGCAATGATCCGGCCTTCCTTTTTGATGGTGGCGTTACTAATATCCGTCTCATAGGTTGAGCCATAGGTCGTCTTCGTGTAGTAATCGATTGAGTTCAGCCCAAGACCAATCGTAACCCCGGATAACTTCAGTTTCTTACCGCTTTGGGTCATGTAATCTTGTTCTTCCATTTGTTGCAGGTAGATTGGATTACGTTTTGTTGGACTGGTCGACCCGTTGTTCACTGGGTTCAACCCGGTTGGATTACTCTTTGATTTCCGGCCTAACCAGTTCGTTACCGTGCTGGTTGATAGGTACTGGCCTTCCTCAAAGACGTACTTCTTCGTTGAGAACACCTTTTTAGAAATGTTCAGCAGTCCAGATTCAAAACTCTTGAGGTTGTAGGTGTTGTCGTTTTGTGAAACGTTAACGCCCCGCGCCTTACTGGTCCGATAACGGCCGTTTTTGATGACACCTTGATACTGCCCAGAACTCGCCTGGCCAGTCAGTTGTGTCCCCTTGCTTGACGTCGTACTCGTTGACGTTGTACTTGAGCTGCCCAAATTCCCACAGGCGCTCAGCAGCAGACCGCAAACTGTCATGGCGATGACTGCTTTAATTCGTTTCATCACGATTTCCTCCATTTTCATTTGCTGTGTCAGCGTTCATTTCACTGGCAAAACGCGCCTCGTCCCAAATTGGAACGGAAAGCGATTGCGCCTTAGTCAATTTACTGCCGGCATCTTCGCCGGCAATCAGCAGATCCGTTTTCTTCGACACACTGCCGGTGACTTTAGCACCTTGTGTTTCCAACCATTCAGTGGCTTCGGGCCGGCTCATTTGTGTGAGCTTCCCAGTCAAAACGACGCGCTTGCCATTGAAGAAACCGTCCGCGTTAGCCGGCTCAGCCGGGGCGCTGGTATACGTCGTATTGACGCCCAACGTCTTCAGTTCGTCGATCAACGTGCGCACATTCGCATTGTCAAAATACGTGACCACACTGTCTGCAATGGTGTCGCCAACCGAATCAATCGCTGCAATCGCTTCTTCATCGGCAGCCATCAGGGCATCGATCGACCCGAATTCGGCCGCAATTAAACGGCCAGCCTTGGCGCCAACATGGCGAATGCCCAGCCCGAATAACAGCCGTTCCAAGGAATTGGCGCGACTATTATCAATGGCTGTTAACAGATTTGTTGCTGATTTTTCACCAAATTTATCCAAGGTAACCAATTGATCAAACGTCAATCGGTAAAGATCCGCCACATCCGTCACGTATTCTTTCTCGAATAATTGCTTAATGATTCGCGGCCCTAAACCGTCAATGTTCATGGCGTTTCGTGACGCAAAGTGGTTGAGCTGTTCAGCTAACTGAGCTGGGCACTTAGGATTGATGCACCGCAGTGCGACTTCATCGTCCAAGTGGACCAGTGCGGCACCACAGGATGGACAGTGCGTCGGAATCACGTACGGATCACTCTCCGGATCACGCTTTGCGGCCACAAAGTTAGAAATTTCTGGAATGATATCGCCTGCCTTATGCAACAGCACAGTATCACCCACCCGGATGTCTTTTTCGACTAAGTAATCCGGATTATGCAGCGATGCACGGGCAACAATCGTCCCTGCCAACTGCACCGGATCCATCACCGCAGTCGGCGTGACGACTCCCGTTCGGCCAACTGTCCATTCGATATCTCGAACGACCGTTTCAGCCTCTTCCGGTGGAAACTTATACGCAATTTCCCATCGTGGGTCCTTCACGGTCGCACCCAATGCACGTTGGCGCGGCAATGAGTTAACTTTAATGACGATACCGTCAATGCCATACGGCAAATCATCACGTTTGCCCGTGTAATCCTTGATGAACTCGAAAACGTCATCCATCGTCTCGGCAACACGGTTAGTCGGGTTCGTTGTGAACCCAAGTGATGTCAGTTCCAGCAGCATGTCGCTTTGGGTGCGCGCATCAATGGGGTCAAAATCGGCCACGTTATACATAAACGTACTTAATTTGCGATCCGCAGTTACCCGTGAATCCAGCTGCCGCAAACTGCCAGCCGCTGCGTTCCGGGGATTAGCAAATACGGGTTGACCCTCGGCCTCCCGTCGTTCGTTGAGTTTCTTGAACGAGTCCTTTGGCATGTAACATTCGCCCCGAACTTCCACCGTTAATGGCCGATTCAGTTTTTGAGGAATCGACGGAATGGTTTTGAGGTTTTGGGTAATGTCCTCACCAATGACCCCGTTGCCCCGCGTCGACCCCTGAACGAGTTGCCCATTTTCGTAACGCAAAGAAATGGCCAACCCATCAATTTTTAATTCACAATTATATGCAATTCGTTCGTCCTCATTCGTTTGAATCCGCTCGTCGAAACCGGTTAATTCATCCTCAGAGAACACGTCTCCCATTGAGAGCATGGGAATATCGTGGGTCACTTTTGTAAATCCCGTCAGGACGGTACCGCCCACATTCTGCGTGGGTGAGTCCGCCGTGATCAGGTCCGGATACTTAGCCTCGATTGCCACCAATTGGGCGTAGACCGCGTCATACACGTGGTCCTCCACCTCAGGGGCGTCGCTGGTATAGTATGCCTGACCCCATGCAGTCAGCTGCGGTCGCAATTTTGCGGCCAGTGTCTCAGCTTCATCCTTGGTTAATTGATCCACTGTTTTGTCTGCCATGACGATCCGCCTCCAATGTTTTTACACTCGCTGAATTGGGGCAAAAGCAGCTAACAGTCGCTTGACCCCCTCTTGTGGAAAGGCAATGTCTAATTCCATGTCTTCCCCAGTCCCAGTTACCTTCACCACGGTCCCAGTGCCCCACTTCTTATGGGTCACCTTGTCACCAATGGTCCAGCTCGCTTTTTCAGCACCAGTTCCAGAATTGACGACTTCCACCTTGGATCGTGTGTTGCGCCGCGGTGTCTTGTAGGCCGGTTGGGTGGCGCCAGCGGTTCGCCGGTCAAACGGTGTTTTAAGCGGTTGACTGCTGTCGCCTGGGGCAACCTGGTTCTTGTTGTCCAGCTTTTCTGGACTGATTTCTTCAATGAAACGAGATTCTGGGTTGCGCTGTACACGGCCGTAAAGCATCCGTGAATACGCATTAGAAATGAACAGTTTCTTCTTAGCCCGAGTGATACCCACGTAGGCCAACCGACGCTCTTCTTCAAGCTCATCGTTGTCGGCAGCTGCGCGACTCAGCGGAAAGACGTCCTCTTCCAAACCAATCAGGAAGACCACTGGGAATTCCAGACCCTTGGCCGCATGCAGTGTCATCAAGGTCACCTGGGCAGGCTCTTCTTCAACATCATCCTGGTCAGAAACTAACGCTAAGTCAGCCAAAAAGTCCACAATACGGTCGCCTGAATCACTAGTCTCTGGGCCAAAACTATCATCGAATTTCTTGGTTACTGACAGAAATTCTTCGATGTTTTCAATTCTTGTCTCGGCTTCCAAACTGCGCGATGCCTTTAACTGGGCCATGTAACCAGTGGTGTCCAAGATTTGATCCGTCAGCTCGGTCACCGTACTGGTCGCGACCATTTCACGCAGTTTCATGATTGTCGTTGCAAAGCCGGCAATGGCACTGCGGGCGCGAGAGCTGATGCCGTTTAAAACGTCAACGTTCTCAGCCGCTTCCATTTCCGTCCAGCCGTTTTCATCCGCAAAATCGCGCAACTTGGCGAGACTGCCGCCACCAATGCCTCGTTTAGGCTCATTGATGACCCGTTCGAGACTTATGGTATCCGCTGAGTTTGCCACCAAAGTGATGTAAGCCAGCAGATCCTTGATTTCCTTTCGGTCGTAGAACTTGTGCCCGCCAACGATGGTGTATGGCACGTTAGCCTTGACCAGTGTTTCTTCCATCACACGTGATTGTGCGTTGGTCCGGTACAAAATTGCAAAGTCACCGTATTGGTACTGCTGTTCCCGCATGAGGTCTTGAATCGACGCCACCACAAAACGGGCCTCGTCATTTTCGTTTTGACCCCGGTAATAGCTGATCTTGTCACCCTCACCGTTTTCCGTCCACAGATTTTTATCTTTTCGGTATTCATTGTGTTGAATGACTTCGTTAGCCGCGTCCAAAATTATCTTGGTCGACCGGTAGTTTTGTTCCAGCATGGTCACGTGAGCGTTTGGATAATCACGTTCAAAGTTCATGATGTTTTCCATGTTGGCGCCCCGCCAACCATAAATGCTTTGGTCAGCATCACCGACAACGCAGAGGTTCTTATTCTTTTTCGCCAACAAATTGACCAGTGTGTACTGGGCATCGTTGGTATCTTGGTATTCATCCACATGAATATATTGAAATTTATCTTGATAAGATTCCAACACATCGTGATTTTCCTGAAACAGTTGAATCGTCAGCATAATCAGATCATCAAAGTCCATAGCCTGATTTTGCTGCAGTGAACGCTGATAGTTGTCGTACGCCTTCGCCACGATCTCATCGAACGGTGAACCCGCCTCCTGTGCAAACTGTTTCGGTGTTTTAAGTTCGTTTTTTGCGTTTGAAATAGCGGAAAGTACGGACCGCGGATCAAATTTTTTTGTATCCACGTTGAGGTCCTTCAAGACCCGCTTCATGAGTGTCCGCTGATCACTAGAATCCGCAATAGTAAAGGCACGATTATAGCCTAATTTATCCGCGTGTGACCGTAAGATCCGGACACACAACGCATGAAACGTCGAGGCCCAGACTTCGTTCCCGTCTGGTCCCAGCAGTCCCACAATTCGTTCCCGCATTTCACGAGCGGCTTTATTGGTAAACGTGATGGCTAGGATATGCCAAGGCATCACGTGTTTTTCTTCAATCAGGTAAGCAATTCGATGCGTTAAGACACGGGTCTTCCCGCTACCGGCACCAGCCATGATCAAAAGTGGCCCCTCCGTTTGCATTACGGCCTCTTTTTGCTTGTCATTTAATTTAGATACTAAGCTCTGCTCTGCCACGCGAAATCCAATCCTCTCCAATATATTTATAGTCGGGTCTAATTATAGCAAAAAAATCAGGTAAAGGTGATATTCATGATGAAGTTCAGGTTTATTTAAAGTTTAGAGATTGAACCAAGGCGTCTAAGTGGCGGAGCCTAACGGACTCTGAGCCGAAAAGTCCGGTTCTGACTTTTTGGCTCAGAGTCCGTTAGGCAGGAGCCACTTGCCTTGCGAAACTCGTTTCAGCAACGTCGACAAAAAGCGCATCCCAGCCACACCAAACTCAAAAAGCCAACAATATTACCCAAAAATCCCCAAACACTGCGCAAACAACCTCCCCAAACTCCAACCAAAAATCAATCTCCAATCACCCATAACTACCTACGTCACCAAACACGCAATTCCACATAAAAAGGCTGACATCCCAACGGGTCGTCAACCTTCTTGTTAGTCCTCGTCGGCGTCAGAAGCGTCAGCGGTGGACCAGATTTCTGTATCTTCAAGTTGTTCAAGTAACTTATGAACGTCATCGCCCTGCACGATAATGTGGCCGATGATGTCATCTTCATCTTCCTGTTTGAACCGGTGATAGTAAGTAAAGTGCCAGTTCTGCTTGATCTGCCACTGCGTCCGCATAGCGCTCAGTTGCGATTCGTTAAAGGCAGCCAAAACTGTCGGCTTCAGCACCTCAACGTCGCTCAACGGCAAACCGGCAATGGCCCGCAGATGCTGCTCATACTGGGTTACTGTCGTTGCCCGGTCAAAGATACGGCCGGCTTCACTAAACGTCGGAATAATGGCCTTAACATAGATGGCATTGCTTTCCGTCAGCATAAAATCGACGTCAAACACCCCAACATAGGTGAGATTTGCCACAATTTCATTACAGATACGATCCATTTCGGCCTTCACATCAGCGGCCAGCTGCACGGGCAGATACACCCATTGAATGTGGTTACCCTGTCGTTTAACTTCAGCTGGCGGAAACAGGCTTGCTTCGCCATCAGCCGTCCGTGCAACCGTTACTGAAAGTTCACGTGCGTAGTTAACAGTTGATTCCAGGATGTAAGTCCCCCAGTCAGTTAACCCAGCGGCCTGCGCAATGTCTGTTTGCGTGTTGATCTGCAGTTCTTCACCGTGCACCAGATCCTTTTGAATCGGTTTTAACAGTGCCGGATAACCGATGGAGTTGATCGATTGGTACACATCGTCCAAGCTGACAATGGTGGCGTACGGCGCCACGTTCACGTTGATCTGCTCGTAAAATGCCCGTTCCAACAAGCGGTCAGCCATCATGGATTGCAGGTTGCTTCCCTGTGGCAAACTGGTCTTGTCAGCTAAAAAGCTAAGCAGATCAGGACTGAGATGTTCAGAATCATAAGTCACCACATCGCAGCGTTCCGCGAAGTCCTGCAACCGATCAGTGTCTGATAGTGAACCAACAATTTTAAAATCGGCTAGTTGCAACATTTCACTGGTCTCATCAGCACCATAAGCGCCGACCTTAAACCCTGACTGGCGCGCTGCTGCCACGATCATGGGACCGTTGCTGCTGTCGCCGATAACGCCAATTGTATCTCCCGGATACAGTACTCGTTTGTCCAAAATGCTCACTACCTTCTCAATTCATTAATATTATTTGTTTGTTCTCGTAAAAGACCGTGACGGGAACCACGGCAGTTGCGAGCGTAAATTGCTTCTCATGAATAAGTATACGCTTTATGGTCGAAAATGACGATTGCGAACTCGTTTTACCCAGAAACCACCAGAAATATACTTTGGTTCATAGGTGATGATAAACGCCTTGGGCTCGGTCTCGTTGACCAATGCATAAAGTCGGCGTTCTTGATTCCGCGGAGTTAAAATATCTAACACTAATCGTTGGCCTTCAAGCCCTTCTGCATTGCTCTGAGTAACCCCAAAGCCGTTTTTGCGTAAAATCGTGGGGAGATCACTGCCCGTATTCGGCAAAATAACCGTCGCCATGATGTAGCCCAACGCCAATTTATCTTCGACCCAGATACCCACACGCACCCCAACACCGTAACCGAGGGCGTACGCGATAATGTTTAAAATATTATCCAACCGGTTCAACACGAGTGATAAGCCGACCACATAGATCGTAATTTCAACCATACTGATAATCGGTGCTAACGTTCGAAAGCCCTTCATGGTCAGCATGTAACGAATCGTGTTCAGGGTAATGTAAATAAAATTGACGGTAAAAATCAGTAATAGTGTCCAGACCTCAACGTGCAAATCGGATCCCTCCAATCTTCAACTGGGTGGCGTACGCAAACGACTTTGGAATTCTGCCTATTTTTTGTCACTCATGAAGGTGACTTGATTATTTTCAAGTGAGGCGACGCTGGCAAGTGCTTCAAGGTGCAGACCCGCATCGATGACCATCTGATGACCCTTTTGGAAACTCTTTTCAATGACAACACCAACGCCAGCAATCTCAACGTTGGCAGCCTTCGCGATTTCCATCAGGCCCTGTACCGCTTGACCGTTTGCCAAGAAGTCGTCGATAATCAGCACCTTATCATCAGCACTGATGAAGCGCTTGTCAACACTGATGTCATTGTTGACCTGTTTAGTGTAAGAATAGACAGTTGCTGTATACAAATTGTCTGTCAGTGTCAGTGACCGATGCTTGCGAGCAAAAATTACGGGTACGTGAAGTTGAAAACCTGTCATCAAGGCAGGGGCAATTCCCGAAGATTCCACCGTCAGGACCTTTGTGACACCAGCGTCTGCAAATAGGCGCGCAAACTCTTCACCAATGGCGTTCATCAGGTCTGGATCGATCTGATGGTTCAAAAAGTTATCCACTTTCAATACGTCTCCAGGTAATACGGTACCGTCTTCTCTAATGCGGTCTTCTAGTAACTTCATGGTTAGTAATTCCTCCTAAAATGACTGACACGATGCAACTTTTATTATAACTAGTGTACCCGAAGCATCCGCGCGGAGCAAGGAGTTTCAAGCAAGGAAGTTGGCTGAAAAACCGAACATTACGCAGTGGCAATGTTGACCAAAACCCTACTTTTAATTAAAAAGCCTAATCGTGCCTCTTAATTACCGCCTACCAGTTCGCAATGGTGCCCACACCAATACATACAATACAGAAAACCGCTAAGATCATGGCGTTTTTCACCGCAAACTTAAAGGTTTCTTTCTTAACTTGCTTTGCGAGAAACTGTCGGGTGTTTTTGATAACCAGGGGCAAACTCAGCAGTACCAGTAAACTTGTATATGGCAAATAATGGAGACCAACACTTAGAATCAGGCAGCCGTAGCCAAGCACGTAGTTAATAACGAACAGCCGCAACCCACCCTTTTTACCAAGGTAGTAGACAAGCGTTTTTCGGTTCAGCAGCTGATCTTCATCGGCATCACATAAATTATTGGCCAGCATAATGTTGCTAATGGCAAACACCGCAATGCCTGATGCCAGCAAGACTTGCCAGAACAGTTCAAACGTGAATAAGCCGCTGCTGGCGGTATTCAAGTAAACGGTAATCAGCATGATAACAAACCCCATGGTGATACCGGAGAAAAATTCGCCAAATGGTGTCGTGGAAATCGGCCGCGGTCCAGCCGCGTAAAAATACCCAACCGCAAAGCAGAAAACGCCCATCAATAAAAGCGGCCACCCCGTCATCACCGTCATCGCGATACCAATCACGGTTGCCACACCCACAAAACTAACAATCTGGTTGCGGATTCCAGTCATTGACAGGTGATTGACCCCAATGATGTTTGTTTTTTGCTTCCACTCATCCGCCTTTGCCGTGGCGTGTTTGTAGTCTGAATAATTATCGTGAGCGTCGACCGCCATGTTGAACAGCAGCATCGCCACAAAAAACATCAGTGATAGGCCCCAGTTGAGTTGATGCGTATAATACCAGGAAAAATAAACCCCGAGACAAAAGGGAAAAATCGAGGCCACCTTTGCCTTAGCTTCCACGAGTTCTAAAAAAATCGGTACTGTCATGAACGACTCCTCCTAAAACCGCTGTCCGAAAAACAACAGTCAGTTTATTTACATAATCGTATGCAACTTTGCAACAAGCGAAGTTGACTTCAACTATGAGTGTAATGTATCTCCTTACCCGCCGCAAGCAAAGCGCCACACAGGATTGCCTTAGAGATTGAGACGGAATTGCTTATTATTGCTAAACGGGTCTAGCATGGTTGTTTTATTACATATACTGTATCAAAAGCACACATCGAGCCAAAGCGTAGAACAAACGGCTGGTTTCGACCATATAAGGCACCCCAGATAAAGTCCAATTTGGCTTTTATCTGGGGTGCCTTATATCATGTTTTTGTTTAGTGGTGCTCACTTTTAGGTTACATAACCGATGAGGCGAGCGCATTGCATGTGATGGTAGATTCTGCACGGCTCACCAAGTGGCTACCGCCTACCGGACGCTGCGCCACTCCCTTTTACTATTTACCACGGTCCAAATCATACAACCGACGGAAGCGAGCTTCATTTTGATACAGTGCATCAGGGGTGCCCTGCATATCGAACACACCATTTTCCAAGAAGCGGACTTGGTCAACGTGGTCAACACCAGCCAAATGGTGGGTGACCCAGATAATCGTTTTATCCTTCAGAACACTAAACACAGTGTCCAGCAAATCCTTTTCCGTAATTGGATCCAGACTGACGGTCGGTTCATCTAAAATGATGATTGGCGCGTCCTGTAACAGGATTCGTGCCAATGACAACCGCTGCCGTTCACCACCAGAGAACCGGGCACCCGATTCTTGAACCTGCGTGTCGTAACCGTTTGGCAATGACTGAATCAGTGGTTCCAGTTCAACCGCCTTGATGGCCGCTTTGACCTGTTCATCCGTTGCGTTTAGGTTACCCAACCGCACGTTGTTCATGACGGTGGTATCGAACAGGTAGGACTGCTGGTCCAAAACACCGAATAAGCTGGCTCGAGCATTCTGCAGCGTTGCAATGTCCTGGCCGTTGACGGTCACTTGACCGGAAGTAGCCCGTTCATCACCAAGCAGCAATTTCAGTAACGTACTTTTACCAGTTCCGGACGGCCCCAGCAGTGCGAGTTTCTCGCCTGTATTGATGTGCAATGATAAATCATGCAGGATCACGCGGTCATCATCCTCATAGTGGAAGGTCACGTGATCGACATCGAGTTGCGCGAAATCTGACTTTAAATCACTTTGATTTGTCAGCACTTCTGGATCAGCTGACAAATCGTTTACCCGGCGAATGGATTGCTGATAAATCGGCCATTCACTCGCACCCTGACTAATTTCCAGAAACGGTTCAATGATTGGGAATAATGCTAATGCGAAGGCAGCGATCCAGTTGGCCTGTGCTTTAGAACCAGTAAATTGAAAACCAGACCAGATCAGTAACGTCAAGACGGCGAGCAGGAAGAAGACCTGAACGCCGAAACCGCGCCACCACTGGAAGAAATGGTCTTCACGACGGAGTTTGGCAATTTGTTTGATCGGCTTTGTCTGCAGATCCATGAAATCGTCATACCGGCCGGAAATGACCCAGTCAGAAAGGCCCAGCACTTCATCGGTCAAGTTGGTGTAAAAATCATGTTGAATCTGTTTTTCTTTAAACTCCCGGGCACCGTTGACGGCAACAGAAATCATCGGCATGATCATCACGATGACCCCTAACAAGATCAGCAGCAGTAAGGCCACTGCCCAGTTGAAGACACCAACGCCAATGACAATGAACAAGTAGAGCACCCAGCCGATAACCATCGGGAAAACGGTCCGCAGATAAAGATTTTCAATGTGGTCAATATCTTCAGCCAGAATACTCAAAATATCACCAGTTTGGTGGGTTTGTTTAATGGCCATCGCTTTATTTTCGACGGCTTGGTACAGTTTCTTACGAAAATCAGAAACGATCCGCAACACCCAGTTGTGACTTGTCAGACGTTCAGCGTACCGAAATGCAGGGCGCGCGATCCCGAAGGCTCGTGCCAAAACAACCGGCACGTAGATATAAATAATGTTGCCCGGCCGCCGCGCCGCTTCACTGATCAAGTAACCAGAGTTAAACATCAAGGCCCCAGCTGACAGAAAGGTCATTGACCCCAAGAACAGTACGAGCGTCAAAAGCCACTTATACTTGCGCAAATAAGGCATGACCCAAGTATCGTGGGCAAAAGTTTCTCTCATTTGTCGAATCATTTGGCACCCCCCATTTCTGCGCGTAACCGTGTATAGGCGCCATCGTGTTGTGAGAGCTCACTAGGGGTCCCCTGTTCAACTAATTCACCATGTTCCATGACCAGGACGTAATCCATCTGGTTGATCCAGTGAAGCCGGTGGGTCGCAAAGAACACTAGGTGATCATCCATAAGCGGCAACATATCCTGCTTGAGCGCCGCTTCCGTTTCAATGTCCAAGTGCGCCGTTGGTTCGTCAAACAATAACACCCGACGACTGCTATCAAGGAACGCCCGCGCCAGGGCAATCCGTTGTGCCTGACCGCCACTGACACCCCGGGAACCTTCACCAATCATGGTATCCAAGCCATCAGGTAAACTCGTGATCCACTCAGTCAAACCAGCCTTAGCACAGGCCTGTTCAATGGCGTCACGAGTTGCTGATGGCACGTAGAAGGCCACGTTTTTTGCAAGCGTGTCATGGAACAAATAAGGATTTTGTGGAATATAGAACTGGTTTGCCTGCCAGGCATCTTGCCCTAAATGAGGCAAAGACTGGCCATTCAAGGTCATATCACCTGCTTCATCAGGTGCCAGGAAGCCCCCGATAAGGTTGATCAGCGTTGACTTACCAGACCCCGAAGTTCCAATGATACCGACCTTTGTATTGCCCGTGACTTCAAAGTTCAAATGTTTTAACGTTGGTGTTTTCATGTTGTCGTAAGTAAACGAGACATCATCAAATTTAAGATGACTGTCCGCACGCCACTGGCCATCAGTCAGGGCTTTGCGGTCATCGATCTCGGACATTTCGAGCACGTCCAAAACCGATTGTAAGGCGTTCTTACCGTTCAAAGTCGCATGATAATCATTCGCAAAATTTCGAATCGGTAAAAAGTAATCCGGTGCTAACGTTAAAATCGTCAGCGCTGGCAGCAATGCAATATTGCCGTCCAGCAAATCAAACCCAAGGAAGACAGCAACGACCGCGATGGACAACGTTGTAAAGAAGTCCAGCGCAAAGGTTGACGTCATCGCTACCCGCAAGGTGGCCATGGTCTCCTTACGATAATCCTCGCTGACGTGGTAGACATTATCGGCATACCGTTTGGACAGACCTAACTGTTTCAGCGTCGGCAGTCCTCTTAACGTATCCACGAAGTTGTTTGACAAATGCTGATACCCCGCGTATTGCTGATCCGCTTTACTCTGCGCCGCCAATCCCAGAATAACCATGAATAGAATAATAACTGGATAAATCACAAGCAGGAATAGCGCCGACTTCCACTGCAGAAAGGCAATGTAGATCAAAATGATCCACGGTGTGATACTCATATCCATCATTTTGATGATAATCAGCATCAAATACGTCTGAACCTTGTCAATACCTTCCAAGGCCATGGTGACCACGGAACCGGTCCCAGCCTTTTCCACCACGCTGGGACCCAACCGAAACAGCTTGGTCATCAAATCTGACCGCATCTTACCAGACGTTTTTTCAACAAACGGGTAAAATGTCCGCTGCTGGAAAACACCCAATAAATGCCGGGCCAAAAAACTCACAATAAAAATCAGTGTTGGCGTAACGATCGTGCCAACGGGCTTTAAATTCCACAGGTTCACCACTGCCTGTGATAAAAAGCGTGCCTGGATGACAACCATGATTGCTTGAATAAACATTAAAACCGCAATCACAATTGCCCGCCCCATTATGCCGGGCAGCTTGAACAAACGACTATCAATCAAAATTATTCCCCCTCAGTCAAGAAACCGCTTTAATAACACTATACCGCTCATTCCCTGACATTTCAGTTATCAGTGCTCGAATTTTCTGAAAATTCTTTGAAACGGTTGTTGATGATGTTTGAGACTATTTTTCGTATTTCCGTCATATTGGTGTTTCATTCCGCAATTTGGCACCGTCCTGTACCGGTTCTGTGAAAAAGCTTGCGATTCACAATCTCTTGTGTGAGGCAGTATTTTAAAAAATTGCACAAGACTTTCAACCCACTTCCGAAATTCTTAGTGTACTGGCTCGTTTCGGAAATTGCTTGCCGGTTTAACTGGTTTATCGAGACGTTAAATCTGTGAATAAGACCGTTAAAAATAGCCAAACCGCCTTCAGACTAAAAACAAAGACACGCAAAGCACCCGCTTTACGTGTCTTTGAGAACGTTTTATTGCCCAATTAAATCAGGCAGCTTTAACATCTTTGTTTGGTGATTTGAGACGCTTGTAGAACACCCAGTAGCTCCAGATAAAGTAAATCAGAACGATTGGCAGCAACGTGAAGGCCAAAATGGTCATCAGGTGCAGCGTGTAAGGTGAACTTGAAGCGTTCTTGATTAGGATCGAATGAACGTTGTTAGCGCCTATCATGACCCGTGGGAAAATGCCGTTGAAAATCAGGACAACAATGCTGATCAGCGACAAGCCGCTGCTGAGGAAGGCTACCCAGTTGTGTTGGCCGGCAACACCCCACCATGCAAGCAGCGTTAAGACAACAAGCACAATCAGAATGCCCCAAGTTGAAGCTGCCTTCAGTTTGAAGAAGTCGGTAAAGATGAACAGCAGGACAACGAACAAAACTTCCCCAACGATCAATAGCGGGTACAGAATCTTGTTCCAGGCCTGCGCACGATCACGCAAACTCCCGATGGTCTTCAACTGCAAGAAGTTGAGCCCATGGATGAAACACATCAGGGTAACAGCAACGCCACCAACGAGTGAAAGCCAGTTCACATAAGTGGTAAACGTCCCAATGACGTTGCCCTCAGCGTCCATTGGCACACCTTGAATCATGCTGGTGAACATCATCCCAAATAGGAAGGCGGCACAGAAACTACCGATAGTTGCAGCCCATTCCCAGAAGTGCCGCCATCTAGCGGTCTCCATGTTGGCCCGAAATTCGAATGAAACACCACGGAAAATCAGGGCAACCAGAATCAGGAACAAGACGATGTAGTAACCTGAAAATAATGAGGCATACCACATTGGAAACGATGCAAACATCGCCCCACCAGCGGTGATCAGCCAGACTTCGTTACCGTCCCAGTGCGGGCCGATGGTTTGGATAATGGTATCCCGTTCAGCTTGGTCTTTACCAAAGAACCGAATCGCCATCCCAATACCGAAGTCAAACCCTTCAAGGAAGAAGAAACCGCTAAAGAGCACGCCAATCAAAAGGAACCAGAGTAATTGTAAGTTAGTCATGGTTAAACGCCTCCTGTCCAAACGGATCTTCGACCTTTGCTTCAGGCGCATCCTTGACACTGCTGTAATTGTTCGTTTCGACTGAATCCGGACCAGCCTTGAGCACTCTGTGAGACAGAACGATCATGACCATCCCAAGTCCAGCGAACAAGCAGAAGTAGACGATGTTCGTAAACAGCAGCGAAGCCACTGTCGACGTTGGTGATACCGCATCGGCGATTGTCAGTAAGCCATAAACGACCCATGGATAACGGCCGAATTCTGTGATGAACCACCCAGCCGAGTTAACGATGAATGGCAGCCACAGGCACAGCCCGAGAACATATAAGAACCAACGTTGTTTCATAATAGCTTGACTCTTCTTGCGGTTAAAGAACAATCCGATAATGGCCACAAGTGCGAACAATGCACCCGCACCAGACATGACCCGGAAGCTCCAGAACAATGTCTTTGTCGGGACGTAGTAGCTCTTTAATTCCTTGCCCTTTTGGCCGGCATACTTCGCCTTAAGCTCTTTATTGACGGTGTTTTGACCCTTAACCGTCCCGCTTAATTTATGGTAACTCAGAATGTTTAAGACGTACGGAATATCAATCGACCAGTTCGTCTTGTGATTCTTTGTGTCAAATGACGCAATCGCTGCCCATTCACCTTTGTTGGTCGAGTTCTTATACAGCCCTTCCATTGCGGCAAACTTCATCGGTTGATCCTTGACAACGTAACGCGCTGATGAGTCCCCAGAAACAATCGAACCGACCGAAGCCAGTAATCCGATGACTAGGACAACCTTCAGTGTTTTACGATAAAAGTCTTCGTGGTCCTTTTTAAGCAACCGCCAAGCGGCACAGCCAGCAACCACGAAGGCTGCCGTTACACCGGCACCGAAGATAACGTGTGGAAATTCATTCCACAGTTGTGGGTTTGTGAGCACCTGCGAGAAGCTGGTCATTTGAACCCGCCCCGTCTTCGCATTGATCATGTACCCCACTGGGTTTTGCATGAAACTGTTCGCTGCCAGAATCCAAAGTGCTGACAGTGATGACCCGAAGGCCACTAACCAAATGAATAACGCGTGAATCCCCGGTTTGAACCGGTCCCAAGTAAACATCCACAGTCCAATGAATGTTGATTCCAGAAAGAACGCCGCTAAGGCTTCAATTGCCAATGGCGCTCCGAAGATGTCCCCCATGAACCGTGAGTACTCCGACCAATTCATACCGAATTGGAATTCTTGAATGATACCTGTTACAACACCGACCGCGAAACTATAGAGAAAAATCTTGCCCCAAAACTGGACCATTTTCTGATAAGTCTTGTCCTTTTTGACAACGTAGATGGTTTCCATGACCGCAACAATAAAAGCTAATCCGATAGAAAACGGTACGAAGAAAAAGTGGAAAACCGTCGTCATCGCGAATTGAAACCGCGACAAGGACAACATCGATAGACCAACGTTTAACATAATATCCCCCCTTGCATAATTTTCGGACACCTTCTAAAGTCATTATATCGGTCGATAAATGAATATACAAACTTAAACCCTTTCAAAATGATAATTATTCTAAACTTCGACACAATTTAGTGAAATTGACCACTAACATTAACACTTAATTTTCATTATTCTTGAAAATTAAAAATTCCTTTTTCAAACAAATGGAGAAAGAGATTAAAGTTGGCTCCCGTTCTTTGGACTGTTTTCGGACGAATGTTCAATTCTGTTTGGGGACAAACATCAAGAAGCGCTTTCTTTTTGACTTATTTAAATTAATTACGCAAACCAATTGACAAATGCTTCAAAATCAAGTAAATTACAGAAAGTTTGACTTGGGGAGATGACTCGTAATGAAAATTGGCGATCAGGTGTCTTTTAAATTAGAAGGCAAAGATTTCACGGGTTTCATTGATAAAGCCTATCAAAACTCTTTTATGGTAACATTCAAGAGCGATGATACCGACATTACCGATAAATACCACGATCGCGTTGTGATCAACAACAAGAAGTTAAAGCTCATCAAGGCAGCACCAGAAACAGAGAGCGACAATGATGACGCAGAAACTACGGATGACAAATAAGGGTTAAAAAAAGACGACTCAGGCACGATATGCCTGAGTCGTCTTTTTTGTATAATATTCATTTTCAGTTGGGACTCAGCAGCCAATAGCAGTCCTGATCTTGTCAGGGTTGTTTAGGGTACATAGTCAAAACGCGTTTTGCAAGGCAAGAAGAATCACGCCATCTAGGCGAACGTTAAGCCCAGCAATTTAACCTGACTAGTAATGATCATATCGCACAGGTCGTCGTAGGCGATGCCAGCCGCTTCTGCTTCTTGCGGCAGTAGAGACAATGGCGTCATGCCTGGTAACGTGTTGGCTTCAATCACATACAGTCCGTTCTTATTCCAAAGAAAATCGATTCGACCATAATTAGTCATCCCAAGAACGTCCATGGTCTTCTTAGCCAGCCGCTTCATCTCATCGTGGACGTCGTCTGGAATATCAGGCGGTGTCTGGAACTTAGTAGTGTTGCCGCTGACGAACTTGTGCTCAAAATCGTACCATCCATCGGTGACAATGATCTCAATGGCCGGCATTGCGACACCATCGACCACGCCCATAGAGAATTCACGGCCGTCAACGTATTCTTCGACCAAAACGTCACTATCAAACTTCGCACTTTCCTTAAGTGCCGTCTGCAGTTCCTTTTGGTCGTGAACAATGTACATCCCAACACTGGAACCGCCATTTGACGGCTTCACAACGGCTGGAAAGTTGAATGGTAACGAAACGTTCGTCTGTAAACTGGCGTGCGGCAAGTTTACAAATCGCGCCGTCTGGATACCGTTAAACAACATGAGCTGCTTGGACACGTTTTTGTCCATGGCAACCGCCGAGGCCAGCATACCGCTCCCGGTGTATGGGATATTATTCAGGTCTAAGGCTGCTTGGACCTTACCCCCTTCCCCATCGCCGCCATGCAGACCAATGTACACAAGATCAGCCATCCCGGCGATCTTCATAACATTGGGTCCGAACAATTGCGTCGTTCCGTCCGTTCTTAAGGCATTGACGCAATCATCAGTCATGATCTCATCGCTAATATTAAGGTCAACTTCCTGTTCTTCACTAGTAAACAGATTAGCAAGTTGAACCTCATTGGCATCTTCAAGGCCTAAAAACAAATCAACTAGGGCAACTTCGTAACCTTTACGCCGTAATGCGTTGGCTACTCGAGCGCTAGAAGAAAGGGACACGTTTCGTTCGGTGCTGCGTCCGCCCGCTAATACCACAATTTTCATATTTTCGTTCCTCCGCTTCAGTTCCGCTTCGTTTATAGAACCTTCAGTATATCATGAAATGGAAGCGGTGACTATGGGAAGGGGATTAGAATTCAAAGAGAGCGGAAGAAAGCGTTTAAGGAGTGGAGCCTAGTAGGACACAGTCAGGAAACCCCGAACCTGGGTTTCCTGACTGTGTCCTACTAGGTGCAACTCCTTGCTTTCCGGGAGCTCGTTTCGACTCAAGGACAGTACAGAATAAGAGTTGCTCGCACCTTTAGTAAAAAAGAAACAAAGCTCAAGAGCGGAACATCCTGGCATAAATACCAATAAAACAGTGTCCTTCCTCAGTCAACGTAAGAAAAGTAAGACTTGTAGCGTAAGTCCGCACCTTTCAGCA
>NZ_AYYR01000074.1:0-37025 GCF_001435975.1 Secundilactobacillus collinoides DSM 20515 = JCM 1123 | reverse complement strand
CCTCAGTCAACGTAAGAAAAGTAAGACTTGTAGCGTAAGTCCGCACCTTTCAGCAACCAAAAAGTCACCCCCCAAGAGCGAACCTCTATATCAATAACACCATTAGAGCAATACCCCTCCACATGCCTGACCCAGCCTACCCTAAAATACACGCCAAACAAAAAGCCTCAACTGGTCATCCGTCCAACGAACAAACCACTTAAGGCAGCGTATCTCAATTTTCATATCACCATATCATTTTTTGTACAACCTATTAACTGATTCTCTCCATTAAATGCCGCAGGGGCTGTCCGATGATCGGAACCAAAATCCCAGACATAATTGCTTCCGGAATCCCATTTGTCGCCATGACACCAAGCAACCAAGGCATCAGTTTAGCAATGTTTAATTTCGCCAGTGGCACCATATGGAATTGATACAGCAAAGCCATAAAACCAAGCACGAAAATGGTATTGACCAGCGCGCCAACCACACCGGTTAAAGCTAAATGCCACGTCTTAGTACCCCTTCGTGCCAGCCAGTAGAACAGCCAACCAGCAATGAGGCCCACCAAAACCCGTGGTACAACAGAAACCAGGGGGTTAACCAGCACGTAAACGGCCAACGGACTTGTCGGCCAAGCAAAAGCCCGGATCCAGTCCGTCAGCCCCCAAACAAGGCCGACAATCGTGCCTTCTTTTGTTCCAATGGTAACACTGGCAATGACTGTTGTGGCCTGAATTGTAACGATACTGAATGGTCCCACCGGAATATACCCTAAGAATGGGACAACCGTTTGAATAATAACAATGGCAATAAACAGGGCTAACAAGCTGACTCGATAAGCATTACTTCGTGTTTTAATGATGGTTCACTTCCTTTTTTAGATATCGATAATGAGCACCCATAAATGAACAAGCCCACTGTACCGTAACGATAGGCTAACGACCCCAACGATAACTTGTTCATTTGTAAAGGATAGCACTTTTCACCTGAGAAAAAAGCAATTTGGCCAAATTTAATGACACGAATGTCATTTTCTTTTAAAGCGGTTACAAAATCCACAAAATAAAGTGCATCTTACAAGACAAGTGTTCTAAATTATTGGTACGCTAATCGTATGGAAAGGTGGTGCTCGCGGCAATATACCCGCTATTGAGAAATCTGCCAGGGTTCACGCCGCGACTTTTAGAACCCCTTTTCTTGCATCATAGAACCTGGTGCAACTCGCCGCTGAGGTGTTTCGCCTCGAGTTTGCTGGCCGTTTTGAGTTGCCTTCTTGGGGGAACTGCTGCACCATTGAATCAAAAAGGGCTTATCTGGGTTTGAATTTCCCACATAAGCCTTTTTTGAATCATAAGAATAATAACAACAACGTTATAGCCCCCGGCAACGCCTGAATTAAATAAATCTTTTTGGTGACAGTAGCACCACCATAGAGCCCAACAAGAATCACAAACAAACTTAATAATTCATAGAATATAATTTGGGCGTGACCCGCAAACATCACGAATCCCAGTAAGAAAAGCAGCCCCAATGCCGCGTTGTAGATGCCCTGATTTTTAAGGGCCACCTGCGCCTCAGGCTGTTTAACAAAGGCCATTTTCATATCAAAAGCGTTGGCCTGTGCTTCTGGTTTCGCAAACATTTCTAAATATGCGATCACTAAGTGTAAAATGCCCAATAATCCGGCAATGATCAATCCAACTGTTACCATCATCTATGATGTCCCCCTATCTATCTCACTATGATCTAGCCTACCACTCTTTCATTGATTGATAGGAAATAACGATTTCACTGTTGCCGGGCTAAGTGACGTCCCTCTATTGATCTTTGGCAAAAAATGCTCACGAGCCTATGCGTCAGACCTCATTTACTAAACCCGCTAAATTTCCTTTTTAAATCTCAACTGTTTCGTGCTATATTGAACCTAAAACCTTTTAGGGTTGAGGGGGAACATCACTTTGAAGCGATATCGTCATTTATTATTGATCACTGCCTTCGCCGCCGGGTTCGCCCTTTTCATCCCGATAACAGCACAGGCTGCCAAAACGACAAACACGATTCCAAAAACGTTACGCGGTACTTGGTATTTCTACGTTAAGGGTGAAGGCTATGATAAATACAAGCTCACCACGCACACGTTGACAGAAACACTTGTGACCGCGTTTGAAACCAAAAAGGAACACCACTACTCTGCCAAGAGCCTACGGGTAGTTAAATTCAAGAAAGCCTATTACATCTGGAGTTCAAATGGCACTGGTATATCAATTGGCTTTAATCCCGGCAAAGTGAAAGTCAGTGGAAAATATCAAACAGCACTAGCCGTTGATGGTTTATCTGACAAAACGCTGAAAAAAGGTAAAACGTCCACTGCGGTCGGCGATGTGTATACCGCTTTTAAAACTAAAAAAAATTATACGATCTATTTTTAACTGACACAAAAACGATTCATGTGCATTGCAAGAGGACCCTTTAGCAGCCAATCGAGAGATGATTGATTGCAAAGGGGTCTCTTTTAGATTGCGGTTTCAAGACATCAAAAGGCCCACGATAACGATCAAGTTAGACATAAAAGCTTTAAACCGCACTGGGGGAGCAGAGATATGGCTTATCGGCCAAATAGCGCAATCTATCACGTAATTTATGTTCAATAAAATCGCGTTATTGCGGCATTTTTCTGTGTTATAACGATAAGTATTTACTATGATAATTATATAATTTTCTTATAATAAGAGGTTTTCCAGTCAGCCTGTCTTGACACCCAAATAAGCCTGTTAAGTCAAGCATGTGTTGAAATTGTCTTTGAAGACGTTATGACTATTTCATAACTATTATGCCATTTTTAAACAACTGTTTACAATTATAACTAAATTAGTAATTTGTAATGTTTTTTAAGTGCAATCGCACTTAATTTGTGCTATACTTCTTTCAAAAGGATGGTGATGTGGAAGAGACGACCCGCCTGTTCCGTGTTAATGGGCGGTGAGACAAATGGGAAAACCTTACGATATTACTGCAATTATGAAATTATGGCGCTAAGACTTATTGCGAGGGTGTCTTTTGGGAAGATGACCGTCAGTAGAATCTTCCGGACGTGGTTACCTACCTGCTGGGGCGATGACGTCTAATCCTCGGATTCTATGGTTATCGGCAACCTTACGATGAGCTTAGTATTTTGTCCGTATACGTGAGCACGAGCCACACTGGTTTTGCCCCAATTCGGTTGAGCCCCGAACTGCCTGCCTTCACTGGTATTCTTCTGGGTGGCCGGCACGCCAGTGTGGATCACCAAATGCAATCAACGACTGAGGGCTCACAATTGATCATCCGGTTTGTTAGTCGCGATAACGCGCAATTTCCTCGTTATGTTATCGCGGGGTCACTACAATTGGGTTTGTCCCAACTGCATGCATTCTGATGAGGAATGTTGATCAACAATCTCATTGGAAACGGCGCTGCCGGTCGGAGAGCCGACAGTTCATCTGAGCACCGGGTAAGTGAAGTTTCACCCCCGTATCCGCGTGCGCAGCAGTCGTTTAATATGGTTGACCTATGAACAATTAAATCGAAAATACCGAGTGTCTGCCTCTCCCGGCATTAACGTTGTTTCATCCTATTTTTATCAATTCTCAAATGTTTCCCCGAGCGGCTGAGAAAGCGAATGAAACGAACCGGTAGTACACCGGTGTATAAAAGCGCTCCCAGCTAGTCTTAAGATTAACTGAGAGCGCTTTATTGTGAATTATTTCTTTAAACGATTTTTGAGGTAATCCTCAAATGTGGTCGGTTGGCGACCAAGCAGCATGTGCAGGACGTTGGCGTTACCGTCAAGTCCCCATTGACTGTAAGTGTCGGCTAAGTGTTTAAACCCGGTTCGGAAAAACAGATCCTGGGCGTGGATGCTGGCCAAGAACGTCTCCACGTCAACGTATTGCGTGACCGCGTGTTCGCCGGTCAGCGCGTTGTATTGGGTGACCAATTCGTTTGGTGAATAGGCTTTTGTCCCAACGAGTTCGTAGGTTGCTTTATCATGCTGACCAATATTGCCGGCAACCTTGACGACAACTTCAGCCACATCATCCGGATCAACGTAGGCGACTTTTGAATCAACATTGTAGAAAATCTGGTATTTGCCAGTATTGTGTACGAGTTGCGGATCGAAGTTGTGCATATAATGCATTGGCTGCAAAATCGTATATGGCAACTGGGACGTCATGCCTTGATAGATCAAATGTTCCTCAACATCCCGTTTAGCAGTATGTTGAAGCAACGTTGTTAATATCGGGTGTGTGACCGAAATAAAAATAAACTGTTTGAGGTGGGCTGCCACTGACAAATCGACAAGTGATTCACCAATGAGAGCTTCCTCCGCAGAAAATAGTGGTGGAATGTACACAATTTGGTCGGCGCTGGCGACCAGCTGCCGCTGAAAATCAAGCTGGGTCAAATCCCCAACTAAAGCTTGTTTGATACCTGGAAGGTTCGCAACGGCCGGATTAATGTCGGTCGCGACAACATCATAACCGGCTTTAACCAAGGCGTTGACCATAATTGCGCCAGTGTGGCCGGCAGCGGAAGTGACAAGAATCATGAGACCATCTCCTTTTTAAACCATTGTAGCTTAGATTAAGTGCGATTGCACTTAATAAGTGACTCGTTTCACGAAAGGAACGTGACCAAAATGAAATTAGAAAATCACCACATTTTAATTACCGGCGGGACCAGTGGCATCGGCTTTGCTCTCGCAAAACGATTCTTAGATCTTGGTAACGAAGTGTTAGCAGTGGATTTTAGCGAGAAAAACATCGAGGCTGCAAAAAAAGAGCGCCCAGAATTGCTGACCTATAAGGCCGATCTGAGTGCTCCAGCCGACCGAGAGGCCTTAAAGACCTGGGTCGACGCTAATTTCAGCGAGCTTGATATTCTGTTTAACGACGCGGGCATCCAGCGCTGGATCAACCTCCAGCACCTTACCCACGACTGGGACTGGTACCACCAAGAATTAGCGGTCAACCTGGAAGCCCAATTACACCTGACCTTCCTGTTTTTGCCGCAAATCACCGCTCAACCCAATGGCGCCTTCATTAATATTTCGTCTGGTTTAGTCATCAACAACGGTGCCTGGGTGCCAATTTATGCCGCTTCTAAATACGGGGTTCATGGGTTTACTGAAGCACTGCGCTACCAGTTACAAGACACCGCTACCAAGGTGTTTGAGATCATGCCCCCCGCTGTTAACACAAATCTGGGTGGTGCTGGCGAACACAATTATGGTAATGACCTGGCTGATTTTGCGGACGCAGTGATCCAGCAGTTGCAAGACGACCTGCCTGAAATCACCTTCGCATCTTCATGGGACCAATTACGGGCTGATAAGGAAACCAACCGTAAGACCACCCAGGAAACTTGGAATTTATTTAAGGATAATCCAACTTTCAAGAATGCCTAGTCGATGCCAGTCAGGGCATGCCGCAGGTTAATGATCTGATCATACGGCGGCAACGACTGCCCTGCATTATCTAAGAGATAGCCATTGAGTTTGTCAAGTACAGCCGTAATTTCAACAGCCCGCTGCTCGCCCATTGGCGATAAGCTCAGCTGGGTCGCCCGGTGGTCATCCGGATCGACTGTCTTTACAATAAACCCGTCGTCGATCAAGTGGTTGATTGCCCGCGTGACTGTGCTTGGATTGACTTTGATGATCTCATTTAATTGATTTTGAACAACGCCTGGGTGCTCGTTGATCTTCATGACGTAAAAATAATTAGTAGCCGTCACGCCGTATGCTTTTAGATTAATGTTGAGCCACTTGACGATCGCGTAATTTAACTGCGCAATTTGTTGTGTCAAATCGGCCGGTTCTTCAACTGTCATATGTCCGTCCCCGTTCATTTGCCTGATATTATGAGTATAATTATTTAGTTATAGTGTACCATAAAATCCTTTTTAACCACCTGTTGACGAATTGTTATTTCATTAATTTATCACTGCTTGGTGGTTGTTATACAACAGTTGCAACTAATGTATCAGAAGTCCCCGGGAAAGATGGATTCCCGGGGACTTTATGTTGTTATTGATTCCTCTTCAAAACGTGTTGCGCCGTTTATGCCCGATAGGTCGTCATCTGTACCGCATTGATCATGATCTTCGCACCGTCAAACATTGCGCTTCGGTCAAACGTCATTCCTGGTACGTGCAGCCCCGGTGTTAAATCACAGCCGAGTCCCAGCATTGTACTTTCTTTGGCAACGCCGTCATAAGCGTAGAAGTGAAAGTCATCCCCGCCTTGCGTGGGGGCTGGCTCAACCAACCCATCCGCACCTAACACAGCCGTAATGGCCCGGCTCATCGTATCCATGGCTGGTTTACTTGGGATTGCAGCGG
Organism: Secundilactobacillus collinoides DSM 20515 = JCM 1123; assembly: GCF_001435975.1. GTDB lineage: Bacteria > Bacillota > Bacilli > Lactobacillales > Lactobacillaceae > Secundilactobacillus > Secundilactobacillus collinoides. The sequence continues at coordinate 30,659 of NZ_AYYR01000074.1, read as the reverse complement.
GTGAGAAATCATTGCCGTCCAGCGTGACCTGAATGCCGTTTACGGAAACGTCCTTCATCGCTTGGAAAGCCTGCGCCTGCAACTCGTCCATCATGTCGTTGGTCCGAGCACGCAAATCGACTGCAAAGGTCCCTTTATCCGGCACAATGTTAGATGATTCACCTGCGTGGATCATCGTTGTGGTGACCGAGTATGGCAAATCAGTGGTTAATTTGATCTGCTTGAATTTTTCGTTCAGGCTGCTAAAGCCGTCGATGACGTTAGCGCCCAGTTCTGGCCGACCGGCGTGGGCTGTTTTACCAGTGATCGTCACCCAGTACGTCCGCGTTGCGATGTCAGGAATAATGGCCTCAGCGTGCTTGCCTAAAACCTCATTTTTGGCGCAAACGTGCAGGCCATACAGATAGTCCAACTGCCCTAATTTACCGCTCTTGATTACCTTTTCAGCGCCGGTCACCGTTTCTTCAGCGGGTTGAAAAATGAGCTTCAACGTGCCGGGAATCTGGTCCGGATTGGCTGCAAAGTAGGCCGCAACGGCGAGCACGATCGACATGTGAGAATCGTGCCCGCAGGAGTGCAGCACCTGCGTTTTGCCCTGATAATCCTGTTTTAAAGCATCAATGTCAGTCCGCATCCCGATGATTGGTTTCGTACCGTCACCAATGGTTGCTATCAGTCCGGTCATGTCGTCAAACCGGTCATAAGACACGCCCATTTCATCTAATCGCTTGGCTAAATAAGCGGTGGTATTCGTTTCATTAAACGCGGTCTCGCCTCGGGTGTGCAAGTAGTTAAAATCCGTCATGATCTGCTGTTCATCTAACTTAATTGTTTCTTCCATAGTGTGTGCCACCCTTTCGACTATTTAGTTCGGTATGCGTTTTTCAGTGAAATCCCCTGTGCAGCGGCGTAACTGACGCCCTTTAAGTTTGGTCGGTTAAGCCGTGCAATCTGTCCTTGGTTCAGTGCAGCAATTGCCTGATCCTTCATTGCAATCTGGTTAGCCTTCTTAAAGTCGTCATAGCGCTTCTGGAGACTTGTTGCGTCCGTTCCGTTGGCGCGTTCATAGACGCTGTCGTACTGCTTATTAGAATAGTTGCCTGCATTGTTGACGTTATTGGTGTTCAACAGCTGGAAGAATTCGTTCAGATCAGGGTATGATGCGATCCAGTTGGTAAAGCCGATATCGTAGCCGCGTTTCTTTTGCATGGTCGTGATGGCCTGCACCTTAGGCTGAACATCGATGTTGATGTTGCAGCCGCTGAGGTATTTCTTAGCTTGCGCTTGGACGTATTCAGCAGAGTTCTTGAATGCGTCCACGTCATAGCAGACCAGTTTCAGATCAAGCTTCTTTACACCGAGCTGTTTCAATCCTTTGGCCCAGTATTTCTTGGCTAACGTCGGGTTGTAGGCAACGGATTGTTTAACACTGGAATCCTTGGCGAAATCTTTGCCGGTTGCCGGATTCTTCGAAATGTCTTCAGGTGCGAGGCCGTATGGTACTTTCGACCCATTCTTCAGGACGTCTTGCGTCAGGGACTTTCGGTTAATGGTCAACGAAATGGCCTTGCGAATGTTCTCGTTGCGCATCGCCTTACTGCGGTAGTTGTAGGCCAGATAGTCGGTCTCGCCGCTGGCATAGCTCAGGTAACCCTTATTATTCTTTTCCTGGGCAGCCTGTTGGCCCGCTAAAACGATGTTGTCCAACTTGCCCGACTGATAAAGAGAAAGTGCGGTTTCAGGTGATTTTGCGACTTGGAACTTAACGGTCTTGAGTTTAACGTTTTGCTTATCCCAATAATTGGGGTTCTTTTTTAGCGTCCAAGTAACCGATGAAGTCGACCAGTTTTGAACGGTGAACGGGCCATCATATACGGCTTTCTGGGATGAGGTACCATAACCGCTGCCATACTTCTCGACCACTTTTTGATCTTGTGGCAGGAATGGTACGGAAGCAACCAGATATTTAAAGTACGGTGTCGGTTCAGACAGGGTCACTTTGAACGTGGTCTTGTTGACGGCTTGAATCCCTAACTTGTTGACACTCATTTTGCCATTTTCAATTTGCTTGGCGTTTTTGATTGGCAGGAACATGTAAGCATCGGCTGCCTTGGAGGTTGGGTTTACTGCCCGCCGCCATGAATAAACGAAATCGTTTGCCGTTAGGGCATCGCCGTTGCTCCACTTTAAATTCTTGCGCAGTTTAAAGGTGTAAACAGTCTGGCCGTTAGTCGGCTTCACGATGGCCTTGGCAATACCCGGCGTTACCGTTGTGCTGTTCTTCATCCGGTACAACCCTTCTTCGGAATTGTTGACCGTCTCTAAAGCGCCCACATCCGTAATCATCGTTGAATCCAGCGATGAAATATCCGCCTGTTCCATAATCGTGGCTGTCTGCTGCACTCCACTGCTGGTCTTACCACAGCCTGCAAGGACGATCCCGCTCACGACAACAACACTTGCACCAATAACACGTTTCAACGTTTTTTGCATATGAATTTCCTCCTGTGAGTCCGTAGACCCATTCCCAACGCGCGACACACTCGTGCGTTCCGTCAACAACTAAGCGTGCAGACTATGGACCATATGCAACTGATGTCGGTTTTGACCTGCAGTTCGGGTTATTAAGTTAGACATCATCGTTTGAAACATCTCATTCATCATCCTTTCGTGTGTTGAAACTAAAAACGTCCCCTCAAAGAAATTAATCTTTGAGAGGACGATTGATTTATCGCGGTTCCACCTCTGATTCGCAGCCCCTTCACAGTGACCGCCTCAGTAAGTTCGTAAAAACTTATCCCCGAATAACGACGGGCACCGGCCTTCCCTACTGATTGCGACACGTTCAGGAAAACTGCTAGCAGCTGTGTTTCAATTCTGACTTCATTCTTTCAGCCTTATGAATGATCTCTACAATTAGAATTTACTTTGACTACTCGTTGCATTTATTAATTGTTTCTCATTTTAAGAATGTCTTAAGGATTTGTCAAGCCAATTTTAAAATAGTGACCCCTGATGTGCTGATTTATTCAAACAAATGACGCAACATCACCTAATTTTCCACGCCGCCATTTCCAGTAAACGTGGTCAATTCGTTTGCGTAAACTAAAAGTTCACGGGCATAACTCGGATGGTTAAAAGTCGTTTTAATATTGGTCTGAAGTTCGTGTAAATTATCAGTAATAATGCCGTCCACGTTCAAAAACATCATGTGGGTCATGTCATCTTCATCATCCACCGTCCAGGCCAGCACCTTTTGATGATTTGCGTGTGCCTGGTTGACAAACGTTTCGTTCAAGGTGGTTTGCTCCATGGTATAGGCATCCGCCTTTGTCTGCGGGAACGTTAAGTTGTATGGCAAAATGAAGCTGGCCGTTTCTTTTGGATCGTGCCTGACCACGTAGCTGATCACGGGATAACTCAGTGAGTGCATCCAATCATGATCCCGGAGCAAGCGTGCTTTATACCGTTTCATGAACAGTTGCATCATATTTGCCGAATCATGCTTGTTCACCTTGATCTCAACCAGCAGTTTCTGGTGGTCGCGTTCGGCAGCTTTTAAATACTGGTCAAAACTGGCAACGTGTGCCACATAGCCGTTTTCACGGGCTTTAAGTCTCGTCATTTGTTTCAATGTCAGCTGGTACGGCTGCTTATTGACACCGGTCAGATTCTTTAAATTTTCATCATGCATGACCACAAATTTGTGATCCTTCGTTTCGTGGAGATTCATCTCAACGTAAGCCGGCTTTTCCTTGCTGGTTTTGTTCAGTGCAGGAATAGTGTTTTGCACACCGTTACCAGCATCAACACCACGGTGGGAAATGGCCAGTGGTTTAGTCAGCACCGCGCCACGCAGATAAAAGACGTTATATGTGCCTTGGCCCAGCAGAAAAATGGCCACGACCAACGCTGCGATTCGCCGACTGCCGCGTGGATGTTTCAAGCTGGTCAGGTTAGGCGTCGCCACCTCGGAAGGACTTTGCTCAATAATCCGGATCAACATGAGGATAAAAATGGCTAAAACCGCTGCACCCACGAGCTTGACCCAGATTGACAGTAAGGCCATGTTGGCAACGGCACCAATAAATGCGATCGTCTTCGATTGTTTATCCAGTTGCAGCTGCAGCCCGTACAACAGAACCGAACCGGCAACCAGATTGATGACAATGAGCGCCCCTAAACAGAGCAGACGCCAAAAATAAGACCAGGTATGGTGCCGCGTCATTTGCCAGCTTGTCCGCACCGCCCGCGCGCCGTGAAGTGTACCCAAAACGGTTAGCGGCAGCACCTGAATCAGGCGAACACCAAGGTAGGTCACCACAACCGCCGCAATCACCAGCAGCGACAGATACAGGGCGTTACTTTCCATAAAGGTGAGAATAAAGTCCGGAAGTTGAATTTTTGACAATAGCGGTGAAGTAAAAAACATATCAGAAAATGGCAGGATCAGCACAAAGTAGGGAATGAAAAAGATAAAACTGCTGACGCGTAACTGACGCATGGCCTGAAGGGCGGACAGCGTGATGCGCGTTAACCGCCGTTCCTGATTGTGATGAATCCCCTCGATTCCCTGAATCAAAAATGCAAACTGCCAAAAAACCAGCAGTAAAATCACGATTGCCAACAGTGCCAGTTCCAGCACCGCCAGTGGTCGTTTGGTAAACAGCCAGCCGACGTTCGTGTACGACACGTAAGGCACGGAATTCTGGACCATAATCACTTTCGTCAGCCACCGCATAATGGGCACGATAATGAACGTTAAAATTAGGTTTAAAGTAAACACTAACGTTATGTATGCAATCCAGTTTTTAAGAAATGTCCGGATCGTTTGACGAAATAAGCGCTTGGTATTCATATTGACTTCCCCTTTTAAGTCTCAGATTAATAGCTCTAGTATGACATAGATTCTGGAAAATGGCGGGGATAAGAGTCAAAAGTAACAGTTCGATACTGTTCTGTTGGTCACAAATACGAAAAATAGCGTCTTAAAAAAATCTTTTCACACAAACATCATGCAATTTCATTCTAATTTTCATCAAAATATGAAATAATATACACATAAGATTCATAGACAGTCACCACGGTTTTCAAATGGAGATGATTTTATGGCTTTCTGTCCCATTGATAGAACGCGCATCGGTGTTTTGAGTTTTTGGAAAGTAAAAGATGGTGTCATTTGCAACACCTGTGGTCGCAAAATAGGATTGATTCACGGTATTGATGATGCCGAAGAAATTGCGCGATCATACACGGTTGACGAACTAAAAGAACTGGTTTCGAATCACCAACAAGTCAGCCGAAAACATGCTAAAGTGCAATACTCATGAGAAAATTATGTGTCACGTAAAAAATGCTGCCACTCCCAACGGAGCCGCAGCATTTTTAGTTATCCAATCAATAATTCGAGTGCCCAGCAAGCTTCAAGCGCCGACTCCGCCAAGCCCAGTGGATATAAGCCACTAGCCAAAATGCGGCGAAAAAGCCAACCAGCCCGTAACCTAACCAGTTCAGGTCAACGGTGGCGACCAAGCGGTCTAATCCGGCTGGCAAGTGCACCAGCTGCAGCAATTCAAACGAGCCGATGCCAAGCGCCGTCACAGCAGAAATACTGGTCATTATAATGTTGTAGCGCATCTTCTTTCCAGGTGTGTCAAACGCCCAGCTGTATGCACACAGCATCATGGTGGCATCCACCGTGTCCATAAGGTTCATACCGGAAGCAAACAAAATGGGCAACGCAAAGATGCCGCAAGCCGTCGCTGTGGTTTGACTGGCCGTTACTGCTGATAACGCAATCACTGTGATTTCAGTGGCCGTATCGAAACCCAGGCCGAAGACGAAACCAATGAAGTACATTTGCCAGTCGTGGCGAATCCACCTAAACAGCGGCGCTAGAATACGGGCTAGAAGCCCCCGCGATAACAATAGGTTTTCCAATTCAGGCTGATTTTGCGTCTTCTTTGACAGCCGGCGCATCCGAATTAGTTTGCCAAGAATGACGAAACTGCTGACGGCGATGATCAAAAGGAACACACCGGAAATAATCGTCCCTATCTGACCGCCAATGGCGTTGAGGACGCTCAACTTACGGCGGGCCCACCCAAGGGATACCCGCACCGCCAGAATCATTAAGAAGACCACCGTGGAATGTCCGATTGAAAAGTACCAGCCCACGCCATATGCGGACTCGTGTTGGTTCAACAACCGTCGCACTGTGTTGTCAATGGCTGAGATGTGGTCGGCATCAAAGGCGTGGCGCAAACCCAACGTATAGGCTAGAACGCCAAGGCCAAAGAACTTGGGTGCCTCCTGGGCAGCCACGAGCAGCAGAACAATGCCTAACAGATGCAGTCCAAGGGTCAGACTATAAAACGGAATGGTTTTTCGCAAGCGTACTTTCGGCATCACGGGACCTCCCTTCTTAATCCTAAACTAGTCGACTAAGGCCGACTTAACATCGGCAGTCAGGCTGTCATTCATCCGGCCAGACTTGAAGCCTTCAAGGTCAACGGTCACGTAATCGAAACCGAATTCTTGCAGTTTGTCGTTGATGGCAAACATTTGGGCCACCAAATCGTTCATTTGGTCAGCCATGATTTCGATTCGGGCCAACTTGTCCTGAACGCGGACACGGACGGTCGCAAAGCCTAAACCGCGCAAGTAGGCTTCAGACTTCATGACACGTTGGATGCCTTCAACGGTCAAAACGGTGTCGTAAGCAAAGCGAGAGGAAACAGAACAGCTGGCAACCTTGTTCCAGTTGGATAAACCGGCTGCACGGGCCATGTCGCGAACGTCTGACTTGTAAATATCAGCCACCTGCAGAACGGAAATGGCGCCTTCTTCATCACGGGCACGCAAGCCAGGACGAAAATCGTTGTTGTCGTCCATGATCATACCGTCTAACACAGCGTCACAGCCGCTCTTTGCCTTTAAGACATTCATCTTTTGATAGAACATCTTCTTCATCCAGTACCATGAGCTGGCACGGTTGTTCTTGATGTCGTCGTTCGCCAGGTAGTCCAATGTGGTGCCCAAAACATTTGCGCCCATTTCCTGAGCCAGATCCATGGCCTTAGTGTATTCTTCATCCGTGAACAGGTCAGAGTTGGCAACAACGGCTAAAACATTTTCCTTGCCTAAGGTCTTCAAAGCGGCGTCCAACACAACGGTTGAGTCGATTCCACCGGAAAAGGCCACTAAAACCTTGTTGTACTGTGATAATGCTGCGTTTAATGCTGTTTTTTTAGCTAATGCCATTTTAATAACTTCCTTTTCTAAAATTAAAGTCCAAGGTAAAATTTTGCAAATAAGACTGAGGCAACGGCACCAAAGAACGGTGCGATTCCAGGAACAATCAGACCATATTGCCAGTCGGCTGCAGCTTTGTTTTTCAAAGGCAGGATGGCAAAGGCAATCCGTGGGCCGAGGTCCCGAGCCTGGTTCATGGCGAACCCGGTTGGACCCCCAAGTCCCATCCCAATGGCCCAGACCAGCAGTCCGATACCGATTGGCATGATGCCTGGGGTCTTAATGGTCACAATGACCATGATCCCGGTCAGAAAAATAAACGTGTCAAAGAATTCAACGAAGAAGTTCCGCGGTAAATCACGCACACCAGGACCGGTCGAGAAAATGTTTCGGATCACGACTGGGTCGATCTTGTCGTAGGAGTGTTTGAATTGGTCCGCGTACATAATGTACACAATGACAGCGCCAATGACCCCTCCTGCCAGTTCAAAAACTGAGACTTCAATGAACCGGATAAAGGTCATGTTGCCTAGCAAAAATTGGGCAAACGCCATGGCCGGGTTCAGACAAATCGTCGGGAAAATAAATAAAACAATTGAGATTCCAAATGCCCATGTTGTGATTGCAAATAAATGTCCTGAACCGTGGTACTTCGTGTCATTTAATACGGTGTCGGCGTGAACTCCGACCCCAAAGACGATCATGAGGGCAGTCCCCATTAATTCCGCAAATAATTGATGCATGTTAAGCCATCCCATCTTCTTTGTCATAGGCTAGCAGCGCTGCCCGGCGCACGTCGTCAAGACTGACGTGGTGTGCATCGGCAAGAACTGCCGCGCTATCGTATTCAACAGTTATCTTGTTTTGTGTTTTAAAGGTGCCAATTTTCAGCGTCACATCGCCGTAAATGGTAGTGACCGTTGCAAACTTGCGTGGTAAGGTCGTGCGTTTCATGGTGGTCCAGCGCACGCCAAACGTGGTGGTGTGGGTCATCAACAGGTCGACCATGTGGGTTAGTTTGGCACTGGTAGTGATCACCGTGACCTGGTAAGCCGGCCGGTTCTTCTTCATGAAAATCGGTGTAAAGTAGGCGTCATACGCCCCTGCCGTCATCAACCTATCCATGGCGTAACCGAGGCCCTCACCCGTCTGGTCGTCCACATTAGCGTGAATTTCCACGATTTCATCACTGGTCGAGTGCACTTCTTTTTTGCTAGCCATTGGGGTTAACAACATCCCGCGCAGGGCGTTTAAATGTCCTGTGTCGCGGGTCCCGAAACCATAGCCGACTTTTTGGATCTGCATGTCATCCGGAATCGGACCAAAAGAATCAAAGGCCAGTTTAGCCACCGCAAATCCGGTCGGTGTCACCAGTTCAGTGTGAATGTCAGTACGTTGCCGAACCGGTACTTCGCTATTTTGACGCATCTGCATCACTGCCGGAACCGGTACTGGCATGGTTCCGTGAGCCACTTCAATGGTGCCGGAACCATCAACCAGGGTGCCGCTGATAATGCCGTCAATGCCCATCATTTCAAGGCCGACGAAGAACCCGACAATGTCCACGATGGAATCCAGCGCTCCGACTTCGTGAAAGTGGATCTCATCAAGTGACAGCTGGTGGACGTGAGCTTCTGCTTGCGCAATTTCGTTAAAAACGCCCAGTGCCTGGATCTTCACTGACTGACTCAGATCAGCGTTGTTGATGATGGTTTCGATTTCTTGCAGGTTGCGGCCATGATGGTGCCCGTGGTGGTGATGAGACGCCGCAGCCGAGTCGTCATGATGGGGCGTCTTTTCCTCATCATGCAGGTGTAATGCATCGCGATGCTGTGTCAGCTCATCGTCATGCGCGTGGTCATGATCCGTATCGTGATGGTGTTCGTGTGCGGCCACTTCCTGGGCGGTCAAACTTTCATCCGCGTGGTGGTGCGCATCATCCAGTACAACGCCAAACAGCTGGCCGCCAATGGCCGAGCGAGTGGTTTTCTCCAGCGTCAAATGATATCCAGCCACGTTTAATTTTGCAAGTTCAGCTTGAAACTGGTCAAAATCCAGCCCCAGGTCAAACAGGACGCCCAGCAGCATGTTGCCGCTGAGGCCTGAAAAAGGGTCTAAATATAAGTAAGCCATTAGTTGTTCTCCGTTAAATGATTAATTTGACTGGCACTGTAGCCTGCGCCGAAGCCGTTATCGATGTTGACTACGGTAACGCCTGACGCGCAGCTGTTCAACATGGTCAACAGAGCCGAAATGCCGCCGAAACTGGCACCGTAACCAACGCTGGTTGGAACTGCGATGACCGGTTTGTCAACGAGACCGCCAACGACGGAGGCCAAGGCCCCTTCCATGCCGGCGATGACGATGACGACCTGGGCGTCACGGATGACGTCGAGGCGCGCGAAAAGCCGATGGATGCCAGCGACACCAACGTCGTAGACCCGGGAAACGACATTCCCGAACACCTCAGCCGTCAGTGCGGCCTCCTCAGCCACCTTAAGATCCGATGTCCCTGCTGTGACCACCGCAATTTTGTGGGTGGTCGGCGTCGGGGGTGTCTGCTGCCACAGCAGCACCTGAGCATCGGCACGATAGGTCATCTCAGGGTATGCATGAAGCACCTGGTCCGCCTTTTCTTCCGATACACGGGTCACTAAAATATTCACTTTTGTGGTTAGCATCGCCTGAATGATGCCGATGATCTGCTCGGCCGTCTTCCCTTCGCCATAGATGACTTCGGGATAGCCGGTTCGGCGCTGACGGTCCGTATCGACCTTGGCGTAATCGAGATCCACAAAACCGGGATCATCGAGCTGCGCCATGGCAGCGTCAACTGAAAGTTGTTGGTCCGCGACCTGTTTTAAGAGCGCGGCCATGTTGTTTTTTGCCATGTTCAGATTAGTCCTTTGTCTTGACGATGACGCCTAAGCCATCAGGGATAACAGTTACCTTAGCTTTTTCGCCTTCGCGCTTGTAGGCCATTTCCATGGCTTCTTCCAGACTCCCAGCCAGCTCCATGTGCATATCCGTTACAAGATTTGGTTGTACCAGATCTGAAACCATGATGACGTGGTGGTTAACCAGAATGCGGGCCAAAATTTGAGCGGTCCACTGGTCTGGGATGGTTTCCAACCGGGGCGTGTTGACGGCTTGGTCCAAGAAGACTTTGGGATCATCAACGTCAGCTAAGTTATGGTAGAATCCTTCACCACCGTGACCATCGCGGCAACCAGAGACCATGATGATGGTCCCGTGATCCTTGTTGGTGGCTTCGGCAGCAGTCATGCCCTTAACGGCTTGGTAGATGTTTTGGTCCAGAGGGTAGCCGCCATTTGTTGAAATCGAAATATCAGAATCAATGGCGTCGACCTGCGACAAGGAAGCGACAAAGTCAGTCCCCTTCTTGTGGGCGTTTTCCAGATCACCAGCAAATGATGCGATGATCTTCTTGTCTTCATCCAACACAACGTTGAGGATGAATTGGAGATGAACGGCTTTGGCCGCGTACACCATGTCCTTGTGGATCATGTTGTGGTGCAGGTTCCCAGTGCGACTGTGCTTGTCAGCAACGAATTCACCGGAATGGTTGGCCATGATGGTCTTATATGAGGCGATCCCAGGCAAAACGGACTTCCGACCGCCGGAAAAGCCAGCGAAGAAGTGGGATTCAATGAACCCTTCTGAGATCAGCAGGTCAGCTTCAACGGCGACCTTGTTTAAAATGAGATCCCCGCCTGAAGGCAATTTACCAATGTTGACCATGTCTTCGTCTTTTTCAGAGTAGTGCATGACAATTTCTTCGTTATCAACAATTTCCTGCCCGTACTTGTTCACGAGTTCCTCGTGGGTCGATGGCCGGTGAAAGCCAGTGGCCACCAAGATTCGGATCCGAGCGTCCGGTGCAGCAGAACGGATGCGGCGTAACAAAATTGGGGTAAGAATGTGGGATGGCACTGGTCGAGTATGATCAGAAGAAATGATGACGATGTTCTTCTTTCCCTTAGCTAATTCCTCTAGCTTCGGTGAATCGATCGGATTATCGAGCGAGCGTTCCACCGTTTCGTTTTCTGAAATGGGATTCTCGTAGTTAGCAGCTTGTGAAACTAATTTTCCAGCGAAGTTCTCATCTGGAATGTGTGCGGTAATTTTTTTCTTATCGTACGGCAATTCAATATCAATCATGGTTTTCTATCCTTTCTCTCGAAGCTAAGCATTATCATATTCTTTTCAGTTTTCAAAAATACTCAATTTGTTGCGTTGCTTTCAGCGTCCGAAATCGGGGTATGATTTGTTACGTCATGAAAATTTAACTTCACAATGTCAAGAAGTGTGCTAAACTCATAAAGGTATGATTTAGGACATCAATTAATTTGGGCTTGTGAAATCGTTTCCACCCTGCGAAGGATCTGAAAAAACACATGGTAATGAATCGAACTGAATACTTACTAAGCCAGATGGAGGCCGCCCACGCCCCCGTTATTACAAAAAAACGTCACACTTATTTGACCTACCATGGTCTAGAAGAGACGAACACTTACATTTTAAAACGCGGTATCGTTAAGAACTCCATCATTTTGCAGGATGGTCGCGAGTTCAATTTGTCGTACATCGCAAAGCCCGATGTCATTAGTCTTTTACGGGATGAAATTTCAAAGGATACGGATCAGCCGTTCAACGTCCGCATTGAGTCGGACACCGCTGAATTCTATAAGATCGATCGCGTCACCTTCTGGCAGATGGTCAATAAGGATGACGAGTTGAACAACTATGTTAAAGAATACTACCGCACAAAATTGTCCGAAAACATCTTGCGTTCCCAGCAAATGATCATGGGCAGCAAGCACGACGTGGTCTGCACCTTCATGAATCAGCTGGTCGGCCTTTTCGGCAAGCGTCTCCCAGAGCACCAAGGAATCCTGATTGATTTTGTGGTAACCAATTTAGACATCGCAGGCTTCTGCGGCATCAACTCCCGCTCATCGGTGACACGTATTTTAACGGATTTGCGAGCGGAAGGCATTATCGATATTGTCGGGCATAAGTTTGTTGTTAAGAATATTAGTTACTTGAGGGATTATGTACCGATGTAGAGCGTGGAAGGAAGCGGTTAAGAGGTGGAGCCTAAGCAACTTTGGGCAGAAAATCCCGGTCTTGGATTTTTTGACCGAAGTTGCTTAGGTGCAACCTCTTGCTTCCTGGAACGCGTTTCGGCTACGTGAGATTAGAACGCCTGTTAAAGGCTAAGCAAATGTGTACCGATGTAGAGCGTGGAAGGAAGCGGTTAAGGAGTGGAGCATAAGGGGACTTTGGCATAAATTCCCGGGTTTGGAATTTGTGTCGAAGTCCCCTTATGTGCAACTCCTTGCTTCCTGGAACGCGTTTCGGCCATGTGAGATTAGAATACCTGTTAAAGGCTAAGCAAACGTGTACCGATGTAGAGCGTGGAAGGAAGCGGTTAAGAGGTGGAGCCTAAGCAACTTTGGGCAGAAAATCCCGGTCTTGGATTTTTTGACCGAAGTTGCTTAGGTGCAACCTCTTGCTTCCTGGAACGCGTTTCGGCTACGTGAGATTAGAACGCCTGTTAAAGGCTAAGCAAACGCGTGCCAACATCAAGCATGGAAGTTGCTTAGGTGCAACCTCTTGCTTCCTGAAACGCGTTTCGGCCATGCGAGATTAGAACACCTGTTAAAGGCTAAACAAACGCGTGCCAACATCAAGCGTGGAAGTTGATTATGTAAAACCCCTTGCTTTCCGAACCACGTTTACACTATGCAGAATTAAAAATCTACTCCATAATCAAAAAAATACCCTCGGTCGATGCAAATGCCTGTGCCAATCCGACCATAGAAAAACGCGACCTCACTAGAATTCCTAATGGATTTCCAGCAGAGGTCGCGTATTTTATGGGGTCAAAGATCTGTGTACTACTCTCATAATCTTTAAAAATTTTCGCCAAGGAGCTTCAGAATTACATAACTAAACAATCACTCCTGCTTCTTCCAAGGCAGCATGCCCAGCAACAACGTCATCAACCCAACAAGCCCTAAAGCCTTCACAGAAGCACCGTTCTGTTCATCCGTTTGTGGTAACGTCTTGGCACCATTTTGTGGGGTTTGCGCAGATTGACGTGCGCCTCCATTGGTTACAGCAGTCGGCGTCTCTAGGTCAATCTGCCCTGTTTCCGCCGTCTGAGTATTGCCATGAGCGGTGGTGTTCGTGCGATCTGTGTCCGTGGTTGCCTGGGACGTCACCGAAACGTCATCACTACCACCAGTCGAAACAGTGTTAACTGTTGGTACCACTGGCGTTTCGGGATCAGTCACCGTTTGCGGTTGTTCAGTTGGCTGGGACGGGGCAGTTGGCACGCCGCCATTTCCGCCCCCATTTGGATTCCTGATTGCTTGGTACTGGAGCGTCACAGTTGTGCTTGGTGTAGTTAGGACACCATCAACTGGCGCAGATTCCGTAGCAATCCCCACGTAGGTGTAGCCGTCAATGGTTCCTGGTGTAACCTGATAACCGTTCCCGACGTACCCCGTTTTGGTCAAAACATCACCAATCGTGTTGCCGTTTTCATCAACATAGTGAATGGTCAGCGTGGCCGGTACCGGTGTCACCAGCTGGTGCACACCGTCAACAACGACGAGGCCGGCCTTGGTCCCTTCAGTTGCGGCTAGCCCGTTGGCGGTCATGCTGAAACTGATGTAAGCCGTCTGTCCAGCCTGCGATGTCATGGTGACCCAGGCGGGAATGGTGATCTGCTGGGCACCACCGTCAAGGTAGCTGATGGGCGAAGTAAAGACGATTTTAAAGGCGGTCAAGTCGTTAAATGATATCCCAGTGTCGCCACCGATAGACTCGGCGCTCAGCCATGCTGCGTTACTGTCAGCCGGGGTGGTGCTGGTAGTGTACAGCACTTGCGCCAAGTTCTCCCAGCTTGCTGGCAGCACAACTGGACCCGTAAGTTGAACGATTGCGGTGGTGCCACGATCATCTTCCGTATTAAGCACTGCGGTATCATCAACGGATGGCAGCGTCCCAATGATCACCACGTCCTGCAACGCGGTGTCCGTGGTTGGCCGTAACTGGAGTCCAAAGGTAACTTGGTCGCCCCGCGCAACGGGAACGGTGAGCGTATCGTCAGTAGTCACCGTCCCCGCCTTGTTTTCAGCGGTGGCCTGCACACCGATCAGACTGTCAGTCTTGGTCGTAGCGCTGCTGTAGGTGGTGAAAAACACATCGGTAGTGGCGGTATTATTGTCAGCATCAGTCGTGTCCGTCATCTTGACCACATCAGAAGCCGTTGTTTCACTCACGTCCCCGGGTGCCAGAGCATCAGCATCCGTTGTGTAAGAATACAGTTGAACGTCAAACTGGGTCAGGCCGCTCGCCAGTGTTACCGGCAGCAACAGACTGTTTTGCTGTTTGGGAGCAAGGTCCTTTTTGACCCAGTCAATGTGCAGCAACGTTGCGCCCGTACCTAGGTAGTCGGCATCCGCCACGGTCACCTGCGTGTCACTGCCCGTATAGGTGATACCTTTTGGCAGCACCACGTAACTGTCGACCCCCGAAATACTCATCAGGGAGGCCGTGTTGTTTTCAACAACGACCTTTAAGCTGTTGTCGCCCAGTGCTGTCCGGCCGTCAACGGTGTTCGTAAACTTGAGCGATTCGTTAAAGACCCGCTGCGTGTTTTCAGACGGCTGAACAATTTCCAGCGTCTTGCGGCTCATGTACGCCATGTACGCATTGTAGGTTGCTTGATTAATTGGCTCGCCCGTCCCGTGTGAAGATTCGGCCACCACGTCCACGCCGACATCCGCTTGAAAATCATCATTCAGACTGGCCACCACCGTTGCCCCATCCGGCGTAAACGTTGTCCGGATGAAGTGGTTGACTAACTGGCTCTGACTGGCCACACCGCCGATTGTGGCTGACCAGTCGTTGATCGAGGTCCCAGAAACGTTCGGTTTTGGAATACTGTAAAACGACAGGTTTCCGTACAGCATCCCGCCGACTAGTTTTGTCCAAACAAATTTCAGCTTGTCAACGTACTGTGTCGTATCTGTGAGGGTATCAAGCGAATACATGCCATCCGAAACGTCAGTTAAAATGGGCGTGGTTTCAAAATCGCTGGCGCCTTCATACTGCACATAAACGTCAAAGGTCGGCAGTTCTTGCAGCGCCCCCGTGACCGCACCACCCTGAGCGTACTGCGTCGGCTTAGCCACGTAGAATGCCTGCAGATCCAGTAGGTCGTTCTGGTCGGCATCGTAAGTGAATTCATAGTCCGTCAGTGCTTGATATTCGGGACTGTATTTTTGCATGGTGGCCACATAGGCGTCCGTGTAATCATAAATGCCAGTCCCGAGAATCATGGTGCTGGTGATCGTATCGCCTGGCAGTACCTGCGGGTCAATGTTGGTAGCTGATGAGCTGCCGATGTTCACGTCGTTGATTTTTGGTGAGAAATTATAAAGCCAGTACGTGGTGCCTTCAGTTGGTACAACTTGGCTAGCCAGGTCGGCGGCCGTATAAACGGTACTGTTTGCGTGAGCTGATTGCCAGGCATCGCCGTTAATGGTCGTGCCCTGCGCCATATCAGCAGTGACCAATCGCGTGTTGGCAGCCACATCGTCAGCGAGCTTTGTGACCACGTAAAATTGATTATCAATGAGATTGTCAGTGGCGGCGTCCTGTTCCGCCAGGGTTGGCGCTGCAAGGGTGAAATACAGATAAGTCCCGCCGTCAGACTGCGTTTCGACCTGCAGCTGACCGATATTTCCAAGCGTGCCGACGTAGGTCATTTGAGCCGGCAATGTGTACCGGATAACGATTTGTGACCCGGGCTTAAAGTACGCTTGCCCAACCACTTTTTTTGGTGCTGAGACGCCAAACTGATAAACGACATAGTCTCCCGCCACCGGCGCGGCCTTACTCGTATCAAATGTCACGGCGCCCGCTTCATTAGTGACACTGCCGTCTGCGTTCGTTTGCAGAACCGCCACAAATTGGTTGGTCGTCCCGTACTTCGCCGACGAGTGCACAGTCACGGTAGCCGGCTCTCCGGCATTGATCACTGTCTCACCATTGACGTACGTTGCGCCAACAGAAATAACGGTGCCATTTGGCATACTGGCATCGGTGCTGAATACGTATTTTTTTACGGTTGAAATGCCGTTAAAAGTTTTATCAAACGCGTAGGTTAACTGGCCCGTTGCACCGTCGTAAACGGGTATTGTGTTATCGATCGCATAGGACTTCAGCGTGGCTTCATCAAGCGTTAATCCGGTTGGAATGGTCACCGTGAGTGACTGCGAATCCGTTTGACCGTTGATGCCAGCGACCACCAGGCCAAGGTCAAAAGTGGCCGAGGTATTCGTGTCCACGTCAGACTGCTCGGCGGCAACTGAGAGGGCCACGTGCGTTGTTTCTGCAATGGTGTCAGCGACGTTCTGAGCGGTATCGGCAGCCGTGTCAGCTGGTGCTGCGGTCTCACCCGTTGGCTTTGTCTTCGGCGTCTGCGCCAGATCATCAGCAGGCGACTCGGCGGCATCTTCGCTAACGATTCCTGTCTTTTCTGTTCGGGCCTTCGTGTCTGTTTCTTTCGTACCCTGTGGTACTTCAGCCGGTGCTGTCTCCTCACTAACAGGCGCAGGTGATGATGCAACCGGTGTATCATCGGCCGTGTCCCCCGTCTCTTTCGTGGTCGTCTGACCTGATGATGCTGCCGTTTCAGCATCCGCCTGTGATGTGTCTTCAACCGCAGCTGTACCCGCCGAAGCGCCAGTCACCATCGTGGTAGCGCTATCATTTATAACCGAAGCATGAACCGGCGTTGTCGTTGCTACCAATCCGAATGCAACGACACCAATGCCAGCAACCACCCATTTTTTCCCATCCTTGTATAATTTGAACCTTAACGTCTGGTGCGTGCTTCCCTTATTCATTTTCCCCACTCCTCCATGAAGTTCATGAGCGTCTCCCCAAAAAATAACGTTCATTTAATAATTCAAAATGGGCGCTTCCAAGAATGTATATTACGTACATTTTTTGTCAGCGCCCACCACTATTAATTAGTATGAGTTTATTTTATAATTAATTATTTATAAAAACAACTAAACGTATTCGAACGACAATAGGTCGAAACATTGACGGATGCACGTCCCAATTATGAGGAGATGATGAGGGGGAATCAAGGCTGTACAATGGGAACCCTATAACAAATAGCTTGCGCTGCAACAAAGTACAACGGCAAGACAAACTTCAGTCCTTCAGATATGTTTAACTGGCACCCAGGCCTCATCGAACCGCACGGAATCTTGTTCATCATTCAACACAAATAACAGTGAAGTTACAATATCCCCGTCCATCGTCAGGTTATGATCAGTTAAATAATCAAAAGTTGGTCGCAACCACGCGGCCGTTTCAATTTTCTGTGCATTCCCAATCAAAATGGTATGGACACAATGCCTAGACTGCATAAAATACGTCCGTTCACTAGCTGTTAAATCAAACTGCTCAAAGTCATTATCATCCATCATCATCCCAATTTCTGCCGGTAAATAAGTGTCCTCTGCCATTTTTTCAACTGGCAGTTTTTTTAGTTCATCCGCAGAATAACGCAACGATGCGTCCGTAATTGGCATCAATTCATTCCATGCCCGATATTCGTTCGACTGTTGCTGATTACTGGTATGTGGTCCATCCATTTCACGCAAAAACAGCCATTGGTATGCCGGTGAAGTTACTTGCTCAAAGAAGGGTCCGTTCTCAGCTCGTTTCAAAAGCGCACAATTTTCGCTCAACCGGTCAATCACCCGGCTCAGCCACAGCTGTTTTCGTTTCAACTGAGTTATCTTGTCGTCAAACTGGCGGACCACATTACTTAAATCAGGTTCGTCCAACATTGTCAGCGTTTCCTGGATCGAATATTCTGCCTGGTGTAAATATCGTGACATAAACAGTCGATATGTGTCCGTTAAATTAAACGCGCGGTCACGACTGGCCCCCACCCGAGCCGGTGCTATCAACTGTTTCTTTTCGTAATATTCAATACCTTTAACAGTAATACCAAAATACTTTGCCAGTTGTGCAGAAGTATAGACATACGGATAATGGCCATCATGAACAGTCGACTTGGTCATCACAATCACCTCACTGGCTTAACTATAACAAAAAAGGCCAGGAAGTTCCCAGCCTTTTGTGCATCATTACTCAAAATCCATTTATACCAGTGACAATTTTGAAACGGCATCCTTCGCCGCTGCACGACCAAACACGCCGCAAGTCAACAGCGAGGTCCCACAGCCAAAGTAGTCGATTCCAGTCATTTGACCATCGGCGCACGATCCACAGGCATAGAGTCCTGGAATTGGTTGGCCATTCTTACCGATAACTTGGGCGTTTGTATTGATTTTGGCGCCGGTGTATCCATCAGTACAAATTTGCGGCAACCGTAAAATATAGTACGGACCATTGATTGGAACCATGTGGCTGGCTTCTTTGTGGAAGTCGTCATCGCTACCCTTGGCACAAAGCGCGTTGTACCGGTCAACAGTAGCTTGCAGTGCTTCAGGATCAATGTCTACGTCCTTGGCCAAGTCAGCGATGCTGTCTTCCTTATAACCAAACGGCTTGCCATGGGCAGTCTGTGTTGTCAGCCCGAGGTCAGTCATTTCCGGATACTTATCCGCAACGGTCTGGCCGTATACGGCATAGCCTTCGTCATAACCGCCGTCCCATACTTTCTTAGTATATTCAAAGCAGAAATCATCTTCAGAAGCGACCCGTTTGCCACCGCCATCAATTTCAAGCACGTCATAGTTTGGTACAGTTGGTGAGCCAGGAATTGCTTCTGGGAAACGATTGCCCCACGAAGCACCGTAGAAATAGTACATCATTTGAATATATGGCACATCGACAATGTCAGCACCAGCCTGCTTGAAGAAGCGGTAGGATGCACCGTTTCCTCGACCAGTAATGACTTCAATGTTGTCCATCCGCGGGTTAAGTTCGGCTACTAGGTCAGCATTTTCGGTGTACGAACCAGAGGCAACTACGACTGCACCAGCATGAATCGTGAGGTGATCACCATTGGTGGTTTCTGCCTCAACACCTTTAACGGCACCGTCTTCAATGATCAGTTTCGAGACCTTAGTTCCAAAACGTAAATCAACACCCTTGTCTTCAGCAGACTTCACCAATGTTTCAACAAGCTCAGCACCGTAGCCGGCACTCGTGTGCGCCCGCTTCCGGTTCCGCACGCCCTTTTCACTGACGTGGGTCACGCCTGACCACTTCACACCGTTGTTAACTAAGAAACGGTTAAGGTCCGTCGAGTCCGCCGTCAATTTGTGCAGCAGTCCTTCATCCAAAGTGGGTTCATTTTTATAGAGTGTATGAATGTCATTGTAGAAATCATCGGTCGAATCAGAGATACCATTCTTCTTTTGTTCCGGCGTGTTGGCACCCATGACAAAGCCTTCCGACCGTGTTGTTGAAGAACCGTCAACTTGTTGGGCTTCGCATAAAATCACATCAGCGCCCTGTGTTTTGCCTTCAATGGCTGAAGACAGTCCAGCCATTCCGGCACCGATTACGACTAAATCAGTGTTTATTTCTTGCGTTTTTGGCACTGGCCGGTCAATGTGTCGAGCTGAGAAAGCTGTTGGATCTCCGCCGGCTTGTTGAATACAATCATCAAGTGCTGAGATGAACGCGTTTGATGAAACAGTGGCACCAGTAACGGCATCAACATCTGTTGATTGGTTACCAATTACCTGTTTCTTCAAAATATCAAACGCCATGCCGCCCATAATCCTCGTATCAGTATAGGCTGGTGTTTCAATCTGAGTAATCTGGTCATCTGCAAAAGTTGCAGAGAGCGTCATTTCACCGACACCTGGCAAGCCTTCGCGGTCCTTTAATGACTTTACAGTTGCCGAGTAAGTCCCATCTGTCAGCTTAGTATCAGTTGGGGCACTTTGTCCTAACGCTTGGCGTTTAACATCAGCCATCGCTTGGTTGAACCCACCGGATGTAAATGACGCGCCAGAAACGGCATCGACCTTAAAAGCTTTAGTGTCGTTTGCTTCTTTGACCAGCGTTGGGATAATTTTTTCACCAACTTCTGGACTATCTGCGCTTGAGACAAGTTTCACTGATTGAATCTCGTCGTTTTCAATCGTGGCAGACACAACAATTCTATTTTTAAACCCTTTTCCAGTGCCAACAAAGGTACCATTTTTTAAATGTTCAGTCATGATAAAGACCTCCTGTTGTAATCGTTTACATCTAAATCATAACTGATGAAGTAGGTTCACCGTCAAGACTTTTTGTGAAAAAGGTTCATATTTTTTTGGATACATTTGACTGCTATTACAATTCTACATTGTGTACCAAATCATCCAGTATGGCTTAAAGCTCAACTGATATTTCATTCGATCTGAATTCGCGCGAAAACCGCATTCATACGCAATTTGGTACTGTCTGAAAAAGTAAGGCTCTTTTTGAAACTGATCTTGATTCGCCGCTTTTAACTCATCAGGCGTCTCATCTTCATCTGAAATTTGTTCATCAACGACTAATAATGGCATTTCAATACTCAAGAGATGTAACGTTCTGGCATAGGATTGCAGCGACTTAAGGATATTGATTCCCATTTGGACGGCTTTATTTTCAGAGACTTTCCCATTTTTTTAATAATATCAAAGTCAATCAGCGTCAATTGAGATGGCTACTGGCCCCCAGAGATTCTAAAATTCCCTGATAGATACACGCTTCTTTGCGTCGCATATTTTGTATAAACATTGACTGATTTGCGCCACGAATAGAACTCGAAATCAAGCGAGATACCAAATTCTGAAACTAGGTCATTTAACTGTTTTAAATTATCGATAGTAAACTTAGCCTCTTCATCTTTGGCATAAACTGAGCGTAACTCTAATGCTTCAAAAATTGGAACACTCAACTCTTGGGCAATCAGCATCGCGTTTCGAAGGGTAATATTTTGTTGTGGGTCGTGAACGAGTTGTGAAATCGCTGGCCTGGAAATCCCAGTATTTTTACTCAACGCACTAATAGAATAATGACGTTGCTTTAAAATGCCAGCTAAATCATTATAAACGTAATAATCATGATTAGATTTAGTTACCATACTTTCACCTCCGAGCACAGGGTAGCAATACGTATTATAATTTAAAAATCTGTCATTATAATGACGTGTGCCAGCTGTCAGAACATTATTCTACAGACACTTGCGACCTTCCCTGATCTGGAACTAGCAACCTTACTGGTGAGCAACCATGTTGGCCTTACCTTCTCAATAATTGATACAGTCAATAATCAGAACTTACTGACAAATGACAGCGTAAATATCTATCAAATGCCCAAGAACCTCTTACAGATTGATACCGGTATCTCGTTTAACAACCGGGACGATCCGGCCGTACAGAAGTTTATTGAACTTATCTGGCAAGATGAAACTAACGCTGCAGATGCGTCGATTTTTCAATGCTAATGGTATAAAAATCACAAAGTGTCAATTGCAACCGCCGTCAAATCAACGTATCCAGCTTATCAGCAAAATTAATGAGCAAACTGCTTGTAAGCGCTTAACTTATTGACTACACTGTTCTCGAAAGACATAGTTAATCATACGTTAAGTTTTCCCAATAAGGAGGCCCATCATGACTGATATTAAAAACGTAACAGTTGCTGGTAGTGGTGTGTTAGGTAGTCAAATTGCTTATCAATCTGCATATAGTGGCAAGAATGTAACGATTTACGATATTAGCGATGATGCGGTTGCGAAGGCAAAAAATCGGGTCAAAGATTTACGGTCGCTGTATGAGCACGATTTAAACATCGATGATGCCAAATTTGAAGCCGGTTTGGAAAATCTGAGTTACTCATCCGACTTAGCAGACGCCGTGAAGGATGCCGATTTGGTGATTGAGGCCATTCCCGAAAAGCCTGAGATCAAGCACAGTTTCTATCAACAGCTCGCAAAAGTCGCCCCCGCAAAAACTATTTTTGCCAGCAACTCATCAACCTTGATTCCAAGCATGTTCATGGACGACACAGGCCGACCAGAGAAGTTTCTGAACCTGCACTTTGCTAACCAGGTTTGGTTAAATAACACTGCGGAGGTCATGGGCTCACCAAAGACTGACCCGGAAATTTATAAAGAAATTGTGGAATACGCCCGTGAAATCGGTATGGTTCCAATTCAACTTCAAAAGGAACAACCAGGCTACATTTTGAACTCCCTGCTGATTCCGTTTCTAAACGCAGGTCAGGAACTCTGGACTAAAGGTGTAGCTGACCCGCAAACCATCGATAAAACCTGGATGAAAGCAACCGGTGCGCCGCAGGGTCCGTTTGCCATCCTGGACGTGGTCGGGTTACGGACTGCCTATAATATCACCGCGACCTACGCTGCTAGCACTCAGGACAAGCAGCTTCAAGTTGTTGTGGACAGCATTAAGAAACTGTTGGACGAAGGCAAGCTTGGTCGGGAATCTGGTGAAGGGTTCTATAAGTACCCGCACCCCGCGTTTGAGGATCCTGACTTTTTGAAAATATAAAAATAGAAAAACGAAAAAGGCATCTTTATTTGATGCCTTTTCATTTTGCTATTTGATTTATCCTGCTGAAATTGAGTTGACTGTCCGGTGTTACTTTTTATCCTTACTATCCTCAGCCTTCAACCGCTCAGCCAAGTCCAAAATATACTGCTTCAACTCATCCTTAATCTCCGGATGTGTCAGCCCATATTCCACATTAGTGGTCACATAGCCCAACTTATTCCCAACGTCGAACCGATCACCCTTAAACTCATGGGCAAACACACGCTGCGTTTGATTCAACGTATCAATGGCATCCGTTAACTGAATCTCGCCACCCTTACCCGGCTTCTGGTTTTCCAAAACGCCAAAAATCTCAGGGGTCAACAGGTAACGACCAATGATGGCCAAATCACTAGGTGCTTTATCCACCGCTGGCTTTTCAACGAACTTACGAACGTTGTACAAGCCATCAGAGACTTCACTCTCAGGATCGATCACGCCATAAGCTGACACATCTTCATGAGGCACTTTCTTAACGGCCAAGATAGAAGCGTGGGTCTTTTCATACTGATCAATCAACTGTTGGGTCAATGGAACCCGATCACTCATTAGATCATCACCCAACATGACCACAAATGGTTCGTCAGCAATGAACGACTTAGCCATCCGGACAGCATCGCCCAACCCATTAGGGTATGGCTGCCGAACGAAGAATAAGTTAACGCCAATATCCGTGGTATCGTTAACCAGCTTCAATAAGCCGTCCTTACCCTTCATCTTCAAATTCTGTTCCAATTCGGGGGCAGAATCGAAGTGATCTTCAATGGATCGCTTTTGTTTACCTTCAACGATTAAAATATCAGTGATACCACTTGCTTTGGCTTCCTCGACGATAAACTGAATTGTGGGCTTGTCGACGATTGGGAGCATTTCTTTTGCTAAGGCTTTGGTTGCTGGTAGAAACCGTGTTCCTAGACCAGCTGCGGGGATAACCGCTTTACGTACTTTCATCATTTTCAATTCCTTCCTACATTCGGAAATTAAGTCCATTACATTATACCAAAACCAGCAATAATTTTAATTAAATCCACAAGTATTCCTAGAAATATTTTCCCGGATTTAAAATCTAAGTGCAACAAGTTCAAATTATACAAATAGGCCATGGAGACCTAAACTTAAAGTGCCGAAACTCTAAAGAAAGGATATCTCCATGACCCAATCCAAGAATAGCACTACCAAGCATTATCAACAACTTACCCCGGAAGAAAGAGGCGAAATTCAAGCGTATTTGAATGTGGGAGAATCTCAGGCTGAAATTGCCCGTCGGCTTGACCGTAGTCGTAGCACCATCTCACGTGAAATTAGGCGTGGTACTGTTCAACAGCGTAATTCTGACCATCTCTTTTTCACCGAATACTTTGCGGATACCAGCCAAATTCGCCACGAAAAAGCCCGTCAAAATTGCCGTTTCAGAGGCTTAGAGGAAGTCTGCTGGCTGTTCTTCAAGATGCTTAAAACAGCACTTAAACGCCGGCCACGGATTGATAGTGTTGATGGCTTTGTTCATACCTTTAAACAGGCTCATCCTGACAAACCATGCCCCTCAACACCGACTGTTTATCGGTACATTGATCAAGGTCGCTTAGACATTAAAAATATCGACCTGCCAGCCAAGCTACGACGCCATGTAAAGTCCAATCGTCACAACCACTCGTGGAAAAACAAGCGTCTAGCTGGCACTTCAATTGATGAACGACCAGACACTATCAATAACCGTGAACGCTTTGGTGATTGGGAGGGTGACCTAGTTAAAGGCAAGTGTCAGGCTAGTGAACCAGCGCTGATGACCCTGACCGAACGGCGAACCCGCTATGAGATCATCGTCAAGATTCCCAATTACCACACAGACACCTGCCTAAAAGAGCTTCAAGCTACCATTGATCAGCATCCTGGCTACTTTAAGACCATCACTTTTGATAACGGTTCTGAGTTCAAACTGTTGGACCAGATTCAAGGGCCTCAGATCTACTTTGCGCACCCTTACTCACCTTGGGAACGTGGCAGTAACGAGAACCAGAACGGTTTGATTCGAGAGTACATCCCTAAGGGTCTATCGCTACATGGTTTCTCTGATGATGACATCGCAAAGGTTCAAGAGGCGCTGAATCAAAAGCATCGCATGACACTCGGCTACGCTAACGCCGCCGAGCTTATTGAGGCTGCGCTTGCAAGCTAGCTCACGGCCTGGCTCAATGGTTGCTGCACTTGAGTCGACATTCCGGGAAATAAAATATCACATTCAATCCATAATATTAAATTATTTTAATGATGCAATTTTTAGCATCATGTCATTTTCATTATTCATAACGTCTATATAATATACTTAATCAACAATTATTTATTGAACAATATTTTTCTAAGCTACTTTCTGTTTAATTTATATTTATTATTCCGGCAGTTTTTACTGAAATGTAGGGGTTATACACTGTTGTGAATATATCAATTTGTAGATTATTAGCTTTCAAACAAATCATTAATTTATATGAAATTAAGAAAAACACATTGACTTTGCCAAAATTAAATTCTACTATCTAATTATATTTTAATTAAAATATGATTAGAGGAATGCCTAATGAAAACGCAATCATTCGCCAAGAACCACAAACATCAAGTGGTGTTAAAGAGTAAAATTCATTTCAAATTATACAAGAAAGGTAAAAGCTGGCTAATAACCGGCTTATCACTTTCATTATTTGGAGGTGTATTGTTATTAGATCAACAAAAAGTATTTGCTGATTCCTCGACAAGTCAAACAGCATCTTCGGCTGATAGCGCTTCTGAGCAAAGCAATAAATCAGAAACTGTTCAAAACCCCAATATTACGCCAAGTAATTCAAATGGCAGTTCAAATCAGCCCGCTACAGGAACTTCTGACACAGCATCTTCTACTTACATTACGTCAACCACAACAAGTACAGGACCCAATGAAGTGCCTGCGGACAAATCTAGTGGTCAACACAATAGTTCGCCGTCTACTGAACCTTCTGCGACAAGTGAGTCAAATAGTAATATATCTGATAATTCTGGTGTAGAAAACAACCAGAGCAGCACACCAACGGACCTGTCTAACGTATCTGGCACAGCGTCTTCGCCAAATGCAACTAACACGGAGAAAAATCAATCTTATTACGCCAGCACTGTTGATACTGCGCTCGGCACACAGCTGACAGACGAAATTAATGATGCATCAAACGCTAATAATTTGGCCAAAACGCAAGTGTCAAGTGCTTGGGACGATGGCTATACTGGTAAAGGAATGGTCATTGCTGTTATCGACCTTGGATTTAATCCAAATAACGATAATATGACTTTAGATGACCCTGACAGTGCTGCAATATCTCAAACAGAAGCTGAAACAAAAATCAGTAATCTTGGATATGGTGTTTATGAGAATTCAAAAGTGCCATTCTTTTATAACTATGTTGACAATAGTGACACAGAAACAAATGATGGCAAAACCGATCATGGGATGATGGTTTCAGGCGTTGTTGCTGCTGACAAACCGACCAGTGGTACCAGCCAATACATGCTTGGAACTGCTCCAGAGGCACAATTGCTTATGATGCGCGTTGTTGATGAATTTCCTAATGAACAAGCTGAAGACGTTGCTAGAGCCATACGTGACGCAGTCTATCTAGGTGCTGATGTCATCACGCTTTCAGTTGCTCAAGGGATTCCGTCTCAATCGGACACTGATCTAGAACAATCAGCAATTCAATATGCAATCGACACTGGTGTCTTTGTCTCAGTAGCCGCTGCAAACAATGGTGATTCTGCTTCGGACGCTAGTGGTGCATCAACTGGGCTTGACGATAATGGCAGTACTGAGAGCCAACCCGTCACAAACGGTGGTGCTATTGCTGACCCCGGGATTTCTCAAAATGCAATGACGGTGGCTGCTGAAACCAATTCAACTAACTTAGATTCGGCCGACTTAACAGATAGTCTTTGGACTAACATGGCTAATGTTGATACTATGGCTTATTTTTCGAGTAACGGGCCCACTTCTGATTTTACATTAAAGCCAGATATCTCTTCTCCAGGTTGGGATGTACAATCATTATCACTGCAAAATACAAACTCATTCGATGGTGATTCAGGGACGTCTTTTGCCACCCCTTATTTGGCCGGATTAGCTACTTTAGTTCTTCAAAAATTGAAGGGCACGACCTCTTTGCAGGGTGCTGACTTAGTTCGCACAGCAAAATTAATATTAAAAAATACTGCTGACCCAATGGAAGACGTCTATTATCCTGGTAACTATGTATCTCCTCGTAAAGAAGGAGCCGGTCAAGTAAATGCTGCTGCTGCGATGATAACGCCAGTCGTTATCAATACTGCTGATGGAAGTGGATCAGTCTCATTAAAACAAATTGCTGATAACACAACAAGCGAGACCTTCAACCTCACATTCACGAATTTGTCTAATACCACTGCCAGTTACACATTTAATAATTACGGTGGCGTCATGACTAACGCTATTGATGGTGTTCATACTTATGACGTTTACGATTCTGACGCCAGTATTGATACAGATACTGACGAGATCACACTTCAAGCTGGTGAAACTAAAACACTAACTTTCACGCTTACGATTGACAGCAATCAAGAAAAAGATAAATATCTTGAAGGCTTTCTAGGCTTTACCAGTACAGATGGTAATCCCGATTTAGTCGTTCCCTACATGGGATACTATGGTGATTCGACTGATGAAGACGTTTTCGATGCAAAAATCGGCAGCTCCGAAAGTATATTTGATGGTGGTTATTTAACTGATACAAATAATTACCCCCTCGGCGTTACTGACAAAGATTCATTGGAGGCATTGGTAACTCAAGGGAGCGATGGTTATTACAGCTTCACCACAGCAGCTGAATTAAGCCAAGATAGCAAAACGGCCATTTCTCCGAATGGCGACAATAATTTCGATAACCTTTCTCCTCTTGTCTACACACTGCAAAATTTGAAAGATTTAAAGGCTGAAGTAGTCGATGCAAATGGTAATATTGTTAGAATTATTGCTGATCAACAAGATGTTGATAAATCTAATAATGACGGTGACGATCCTCAAGACATTCGACTGGGTATCGACATGCAAAATGATCAAACTTTGTTTAATTGGGACGGCACCATTTATAATCAATTAACAGGTGAGTACGAAACTGCCCCAGATGGACAATACACCTATGAATTAGTGGGCACATTAGTTAATGACGGTGCTAATCAGGTTCAGACATTGGCTTTTCCCGTTAAAGTTGATACAGTAGCGCCATCACTAAGTGCCACATACGATGCTTCAACCCATACTATTTCGGGTACGTATAGCGATACTGGCGTTGGCTTTACGGATTACTCTAATTTAGAGTTGCAGATTAATGACCAGTCATATGCAATCAACTTAAAAGGCACATTCTCCAATGATAGTCAAACTCAGGGTAATTTTAGTTTCAGCCTCACAGATGCCGAATTGTCTGCACTTGCTACGGCAACCCCTCAAGTAACACTGTCCTTGGCTGATACAGCCGATAATAAAACAACAATTTTAGTTGATTCCCCTGATGATACTTCCAAAAACACTGGTATTGCTATTTGGAACGCCATCAATGGGCAACCCTTTGATACATCTTCATCTGACTACAATGCAACATCCAATACCTTTGATTTAAAAGGGAGTTCAAATAGTCCATTCTATCTCGATGGTACGCTTGTCACACCAATAAATGGCACTTTCAATGTGCAGGTCGATGCTGATTCAACATTAAATTTTACTTCTGATGCTGCTGGGACAAACCTTATTAGATCATTTACTCACACAAGTACTGAACCGTTCCTGCAATGGCAGAAATTGGGTGAAACGTTTGATATAACGCATCAGGCTAGTAAATATGTAACAAATCAAAAACAAATTACTATTAAAGCTCTTGTGAACGATGAACCCGACGTGAAAGTCTATGTCCTTGGAATGACTAGCACAGGTCAATTCACCCAAATTTACTATCCGGACAGTGTTGAAGACGGAGTAGCAACTTTTACCTTTGACTTGGGCGACAGTACTGCCTTGTACGGCAGTGTTGTCGTCGATACACCTGGCCCTTCGGCTAACGATGGTCTTACGTATACATCTCAAGGTAAATACTCTATTTTCAGCGGAGAAAACATCGATATTCAGTACGATGCAGATGCACCTGATTTTCAAACAGCTTCTACCGAGGCAGAACTTGGTACAGCATCTACTACTTCGACTCAAACCGATCCGACAACTGCTACTATTCCATCCACACAACCTGGTTTCGAACTAGCAGATGCGACCTATTATGCAACACCAAACAGCGATATCCATTTTGACAATCTAAACGATATGAATACTGTTCGTTATGGCCAAGATGCTATAACAGATGGTTATTATGATCCAGCTACTGAAATGTTTACGATAACAGGTACAATTGATTCAGCAGCGACTGACTTTCAATTTCATGCAGATGATTTACCAGCTTCAGAAAAGAGCTTAACGGTCAACCCAGACGGCACTTTTGTCTACAAGATTCATATGGATCCGACGTCCGAAAGAAACATTGGCTACTCATATGTGGCCAACAGAAAAACAGTCGTTGGAGATGCTGTTTTAATTTTGGATACCAGCAATCCTGATTTGGAACTCGACAACACCTCATCTTGGACTGATGATGGTGACAACACTTATGAAGTGACAAGTTACGACCCAACATTTACATTAAGCGGAACAGCTTATGATAATTTGGATGATTATGCTCTGACTATCAACGGCAATAACATTTATCGTGAACAACACAACACAGGGGTCGATTACATTTCCGACTTCTACAAAAGTGCTGACGGGACAATTCTAAGTGATGATACCAATCCTTATACACCTGTTGCCTTCACTAACACATACAAATTAATAGACAATCCCGATTCTGCAACAAATGACAATACATTTCTGATTACCTTAACCGACCAAGTTGGTAATACAGTGACCAAAAAGGTGATTGTTCACTACGTTTCTGAATCAAGATTTCAAGATCGCTGGCTTGCTGAATGGACGCTCAATCACTCTGCACCAACTGTGACTAATAATGATGAAAGTATACAGAAAACAAATTCAACAACAGATACAACACGCGGTTCCATCAATAACCAATCTAAGAGATCAGCAAGCACTAAATCAAATAAATCGACCAAGCTACCTGCTAATAACAACAGCTCATCCAAGAAGAAATCTAAACACAAGCATTCAATGACTTTAGCTTATGAAGACGGTAATTACAGAGGTACAAACCATCCAAGAGTATTAAAATATAGTGGTGCTCAGCGTAATTTCCAAAAAAATGGTTTCAATAGTTCAAAGCTGACTGACGCAAGCTCAGTTCGTTTGACCACCAACCATAAGTCTGTATACCCTGATGCCACCGGTACTAAGGGACAGTCTAATCAATCCGAATTGCCAGCGAATAGATTACCTCAAACAAGTGAAACCGCTACTCCAGTAGCAGCACTCATAGGTACTATTCTCTTAAGTATCTCGACTCTTGTTGGTTTAGCAAGTCGCTCAAAACATCGTGAACATTAGTAAACAAGGGAATTCGCTTAAACAAAGATAAGGCTTTCTATAGCTACTGAAACTTTCGAGAAAAATGTTCCTTTATGTCGCTTTTTGATAAATGTCATTTTATTGACACGTCAGGACCTACGATTCCATTACCCGGAATGTCAACTCAAGTGCAACAACCATGGAGCCAGGCCGTGAGCTAGCTT
>NZ_AYYR01000073.1 GCF_001435975.1 Secundilactobacillus collinoides DSM 20515 = JCM 1123 | reverse complement strand
GACATAAAGTCAAATACGTTTCAAAACTCTCCACCAATACCAGTTGACAAAGAGCCGATAAAATCCCGGTTTGGATTTTGTCGCATGACACCCTTCTGTGCAAGTCTTTGGTTTTTGGAACGCGTTTCGGCTATATAACAGAGAAGCACAACATTAAAGCGTCTCTTTATGATATTGCTCATAATTAAGAGCGTGGAAAAAACCGTTAAGATAGCGGAGCATAAGGGCGTTATGGCATAAAATCTCGGGTTGGATTTTGTGCCGTGACGCCCTTACGTGCAGCTGTCTGGTTTTTGGAACGCATTTCGGTAATATAGCAGAGAAAGTCTAGATTAAACGTTTCGTTAATATATCGCTCATAATTAATGCTTGAAGAAATTTGATTAATAATTGGTGCAGTGAAGGGTGTCATGCAATAAAATCCTTCAATTTTGGATTTTGTTGCATGACACCCTTCACTGCTAATTTTTGATTTTCAGAACGTGTTTTGAGTCGAGTACATTAGCTTACTAACTTAATACAAAAGAACTCTGATACATTTTTTGCGCGTACATTGCTAATTTTGAGAAAGTAGCGGAAGTACATGGAAAGTCAACGTTTCGCCAACTTTAGAGGTAACAACATCAGGATATGTTGTATCTGTAATATAATAGCCTGATGGCGTATCTGCAGTTGCTGCCGATAACACACTTGTAATATCTTTTAAGGCACTCTTCATGCTAGTGCCTTCGCTTAATGACGCACCTGATTTTAATAATTTTGAAGGTACAACCCACGAAGTACTTGCAACTGTTGCACCAGAGTCAGCGTTAACATACTTAAATGTAAGACTATTATTGCTTGTTGCTACTGTAGGATCTGTTGTGGTGCTCTTACCTGAAGTAGCTGTAAATTTGCCCTTAGTTAAGTAGTTCCGCCAAACATACCCACTTGCCGAGTTGCTCTTATTTTTGACATAGTAGAAAATGCCAGTTTTTTTACCATTAGTTAACTTAACACTCTTTTGAACGTACCAAGTCGTTTTCGGATAGTTTTTCAAGTTATGCTGTTTTTTCGTTAAAGTGCTATTCCATAAATAAACTGATTTAGTTGCGTTCTTAGCATGATATGCTGGAGTCGTGCTAGCATAACTCTTCGTTTTAACAGTTCGATATGAAGCGCTAGCGCTAACCTGTTGCGTTGTGAATCCAACGCCAAGTGTCAAGGCACCTAACGCTAAACTTTTAATGATCATTTTATTCATATTGAGTCCCTCTTTCTCCCAATCGAGTGCCTTAATTTAAAAGTACAATACCACTTGTCTCATAATAGCATTATCCAATCCTCATTATCAATCTTTTTACGGCTAAAAAAGATTAAGAAATAAAAGAAGCTGAGACTTTTAAGCCTCAACCTCTTTTTAAAAGTTAAAATGGTAATTTTAAAATGGTAATTTTAAAATGCTGATTTAGGAACACTGTAAATCATTGAAACATTTGGACTGTCATGAAAATCAACTACTAAGTGAACATCATCACCTTTAAGTTGCATTCCTTCGGTTTCGGTCGTAGAACCAAACTCACTATTATTTAGTGTTACTTTAGATCCAGAGGTTGTATTCCAAGCAAATTTTACCATTGCCGGGGTATCTCCTTCTTGTCCGCTAGAGATATAAATTGCATCTGCATCATTATATTCAAATCCTTGAATAGAATCGTACGAGATTAGACTGGTCAACACTGATGAAGTCATCGAGTGGCCTGCAATATAAGCATCATGTACTCGTGAATCAGTGAAAGGTACGTATAAGTTTCCACCAGAACTAACAGCCTCATCTAAAATCTGATTCATTTGAGTAGCATCATAGGACGCATAATGAGCAGTACCATCACCATTCTTAGTCCAAATGAAGAGCCGATTAGTAGTGCTTGAGAGCGCACTGTCAGAACGCGTCATACTGCCATTTGAGGCTCCAGTGTTATTAAGATAATTAATGCTTGAGAATCGTGGAGCATCAGTATATTTTAATTCACCTGGGCTGTACTGGATTCGTGCCACTTGAGTAGACCACGGAATACCGCTTGAAGTAGTCTCTACGCCCTTACATCCAATCCAGAAATAATATTCATCATTGTACTTAAATTCCTCTAGTGTTTGAGAGTGTCCAAAATCTGTTAATTTCATTTCATCCTGATAAACTGCCACGTCTCCCTCAATTCGACATCGTGATAAGTATAAGTCCTGCCCGGTTAATTGCGTTACGTATATATAAGTTGAACCAATGTACGCTTTTTGAATAACAGTTGTACGTTGAAGCCCTTCAAATGCATATTCTTTAGCAGCAGTTGTAGCTCCTGCCATAGCGACATCAGCCGAACGTGTTGAAATTGCATCTGTTGCTTTAACATATGGATGAGTACGCAAATATGAGTAATATTCATTATCATTATTAAAATCATCCCGACTTACTACTGTTGGTGCCTCAATACTAGCATCATTATCATCAATACCTTCAGCTTCATTAGCTAAAATTCGTTTGTTATCCGAGTCATTTAATAAATTTTGTTTTTCTTGATCTCGTGTCACTGTATCGGTGTCGGGTGTGACTGTCAACGAACTTGATGTTGACGTAGTTTCTTCTGCATGCGCAACCAAGGAAACATTACTGATAACAGTTCCAACTATAAGCCTAAGAGACAACATACCGGATAAAAATTACTTACTAACTGTCTTGTTCATTTTGAACACATCCTTTTACCTGAATTTTATCGATCAAGTAGCTTTGCGATATCTTTATGTTATTAAAATATTATGAATTTCATAAGAATAATATGGGATTTTTTATGAATTCGTCTTTATTCTGTTATTTTTGTTTTTTTGTATGTGTATATTGATAATTCAATTTATTTATAACATTAGATAAGAATACAATTCGCATCAACAGTAAGTATGATAAAAAAGTAACTAATGTATTTGCCTGTTCATTCAAATAGAATTAGTTAAATGTGAATAACTATTTGTAACACAACAAAAGAATGCCGCTATGAGAGTGACACCTTCAAACAAAAATATCAAAACCCTAATTAAAATAAGTTTACTTCCATCCCCGAAGTGTCAAATCAAGTGCAACAGTTAATGACCTATTCCAATGATTGGTCTAG
>NZ_AYYR01000072.1 GCF_001435975.1 Secundilactobacillus collinoides DSM 20515 = JCM 1123 | reverse complement strand
CTTCTTCATACCAGTACCTCCAGAGATTTCTGGTTCAAGTACTGGGGTTCGGTCCATGGACACCTTACAACAACAGGGAAAGATTCTGCACCCTGGGGTTTCTAACTGGGCTGCCTGGCAGATCATGGATGCCCTGCACATTTCTGAAAAAGAGCTGCTAGCGCGGTTTGCCATTATTGAGCCGTTGTATAACTTGGCCAAGCGGCAGTCCGAAACAGAAATTTTACCCATGGCTGAAGCAAAACACCTTGGCGTAATCAGTTACAGCCCGCTTGGTGCTGGACTATTAACGGGTAAGTATGGCACAAATAAACAGCCCAAAAGCGGCCGATTAGTGACCAGCAAAGTCAACCAGCTGCGTTACGAAGCCGATATGGGGATAGCGGACCGGTTTACGGCCTACGCTAAGGCCCACAACGTTAACCCGGTAACGTTGGCCATCGCCTGGGTCAAAAGTCACCCAGCCATCACGGCACCAATCATTGGTGCACGAAACGTTGATCAACTAGAACCAGCCCTAGCCGCTGCTGATTTTGATATGTCTGCTGAGATGCGTGCGGAGATCAGTGCTTTGGCACCGGCGCCGGATCCAGCAACCGGTCGGACGGAAGAGAACAAGATCGGCGCGTTCAGTACAAAGGGCGTTTGGGACAAGAAATAAGCGCGTCATCAATTTGGAGCAGGTCTCATGAAGAAAGCAGGTGAACCGGATGCGCTCAGTTGCGCGCATAAATGCGTATTATGCAATCGTTGATGCTGCTGGTCAAAAAATCATCGATTGGCAGGCACAGGCAAAGGAACCGTTAACTTATATCTACCACCACGCCGATGCACGCTTATTGGTCTGTCAAGAATCCCCTGATGATCAAGATGACTGCAGTGTCGTCCGGGAGATCGACCCGCAGTTTGATATGAACAGCTTGGGGTTAAAACCGACACCAGTGGGTCAGACTGCAAGCCGGTTGATTGGCGTCTTAGACCAGCTTTTTCACATGGATCTGCAGACGGGGACACACCACTACGGGCGAGCCCATGCGATTCGCCTAGCATACCTCAGTTTGTACCTTGGCGAAATATCGCAGTTATCGTATCGGGATACATTTTTGCTGATCTACTGCAGTTTTCTGGCTGATCTGGGTCACAAACAGCCAGATGACACGAGTTTAACCGGTTTATTGAACTTCTACCGGGTCATTGCGGCCGGTGAATTCAATCTCAACAAGCTGAGCCGAATGCTGCACATCATTACGGCAAGCGTGACTGATGCGTTTGAGTGGACCCGTACGGACACCGAGGCCCTGGTTACGTTGCTGACGAAATCAAAGGGAACGCCCACCACTGACCACTTAGCGGATTATTTTGAGGATGGTCAAACGCTGGAACAAATCCGCTTCGGCAAACTAGTTGATTTAAGTGCCCTGCACCTGCCGATTTCGGCACGACTGTTATACCTGTCGCGCGAGGAATTGGCGTTGAATCCGGATTAAGCGCCACATGGTGACGTTAAACTGCTTCCAGCCAGAGGCGCTGGGAGCTTCTTTTTGTGTTGAAGGGAAGCCTTTTGGCATTCAAGTGAATCACAGCCATGGAGGTGCTGCTTCGGTGCGCGGGCACAACCAAGTCCATATTGGATAACCGGATGTGGCGAACCGCCACTGTGCTGAGTCGCGGAATATGACGGGCGGCATCACCTGAACGTCTCAAGGTTTATCAAAATTTGATTTAACGAAACTGGTTTGAGAAGTCGCAAAAGAATCAATAATTATGTCACTACAGAATGAGAGAGGAAGTCATCAAGAGGTAATGTCAAAGAAGAACATCTGGATCGTCACTGCGGCTTTGCTGCTGTCCAACGCTATGATCGGCCTGGACGCCACCATTATTAACACCGCGTTGCCGGCCATTATAAGTGACCTGCACGGTATTCAACTCATGGGCTGGATCGTTGCGGTATTTTTACTAGGTACGGCGGTCAGCACTGCTATTTGGAGTAAATTAGGAGAACGGATCGGCAATAAAAAAGCCTACCAAATTGCCACGCTGACCTTTGGTATCGGCGCATTTTTGGAAGGTATGTCACCCAGCATTTGGTTTCTGATCGGCGCCCGACTGGTCATGGGAATCGGTGCAGGCGGCATGAACGCGCTGCCGTTTATTATTTACGCTGACCTGTACGATAACATTAAACAGCGGGCCAAGATTTTGGGTATCGCCACAGCTAGTTATAGTACGGCATCCATCATTGGACCGCTGGTGGGCGGCTGGATCGTGGACACGTTCAGCTGGCACTGGGTGTTCTATATTAACGTTCCGCTGGCGCTGATCTCCATCATTGTAATCGGCATCTATTTCAAAGACGTGCTTCACGCTCACGACAACGTTCCGTTTGACTATCTGGGTGCGCTGTTACTTGTCTGCGGGTTGGTCTCACTGTTGATGACCTTTGAATTGATGGGTTCAACGACCGTTGTCGGCATGGTCGCATTACTCGTTTTAGCAATTGTTTTACTCTGGTTGTTATTCCGCAACGAATCACGGTCAACGGATCCAATCATTCCGATACGATTGTTTAAAAACCGTGAACTGGTGATTGACCTGCTACTCTTTATCCTGATCTGGGGTGCGTTCATTGCCTTTAACGTCTACATTCCAATGTGGGCGCAGGGTATTTTAGGGACTTCGGCCGTTATTGGTGGGGTGACACAGATTCCAAGTTCGATCACTAATTTTATGGGGTCTGAATCCACGTCCTACTTAAATGGCCGGGTTCGGCAGATGACGCTGGTAATCGTTGGTATTGTGGCACTGATGGTCGCGTTCGTTATTATGATCCTTGGGCCGACGACCATGTCTTACGTGGGGTTGCTGGTGGCGTCAGCCTTTGTCGGTGTTGGTGTCGGGATGTGCTTTACGGTACTTCAAATCAAGGTGCAGACGGATGCTGAGTCCCGGGATGTCCCGATTGCGACCTCGTTTAGCTACCTGGTCCGGATGCTGAGCCAGACGTTCACGTCATCGATTTTCGGGGTTGTCCTGAACCGCGCACTGGCAAACGGTGTTGGTAGTAGTCACGGCCGCATTTCCATGGCCATGATGAACGAATTGTCGGACGCGTCAACATCGGCAAATTTACCCAAACAGTTATTGCCGGAAATGCGGACGATTCTGCACACGGGTCTGCATAACATTATGCTGATTGCGGTTGCCATTTTGATTGTTGCGCTGGTTTTAGCCGGCGTCAATCTCTGGCGAACTCGAGCCGCCGCAGCTGCTGTCCGCGCTGAATAGAAAAATAATTTACAAAAAAATGCTTTCCCTGATTTGTCTGGAAAAGCATTTTTTAGTCTTATTTTAGGCTGATTGTCCGTCATTGTGATGGGGTTCGTGTTTTAACACTGATTGAATCAAATTTTGTTGTTCTTGAACTTGGATGAAAAAATGCTGGAAATAAGCAACATCGGTTTCTAAATAATTTGTAATGGTCATTGACTGATCAGGTGTGGTGACGGTCATTGACTGTGTGGCTCCGGAAACGTGCTGCAATTCAAGCTGCTCAATATTGGCTAAATTAATGGCCGTCAGATAGTTGGTGAACGTATCGCCCGTTATTTTGTAAAGAAAATGATTGGTTAAGAAGTAAGTGATGTTCGGCCATGCATCATCCAGCGTTGAAAACGAACTGAGCCACAGATCATCGGTGGGTTCGATATCAGGATCGTCATTTGGCAAGCGAGACAACTGGTCTTGCTGCGTGTCTAACTGCTGCCAGTATTGTAAATCGTTGACCAGCCGTAAGATGAATTTTTCAATGGATTCCTCGTTGTAACGGTTATCCGCATAGGTTGAACTAATATAAGCTTGATGTGCCATGTTTTGCCTCCTTTGGCGTTTAAAAAGACTGGGGAGCGGGAGGGCGCCTCAGTCTGATTAGAATAGGATGTTGCCAGTGATGATAACCGACCGTTATTGATATCGGGGGAGATAGCCGGTCACGCGATGGATGCGCGTTTTGTTATCATTCTGGTACAGGTAACAGAATAGCCCTTCGAGTGCACTCGAAGGCAAGTAAATAATGACAAATTTTGAATTTTGATGATTGTTTAAACTTTTGCTTGCCTTAACCTTACTGTAAGGTCGTAGAATGATACTATTGGCAAAATGCATGGTAGACTATTACCAATTAACGGACGTTAAGCCATTATTCAAGGATATTAGGGCATGAGATGATTAGGAGGAATGACCATGAAGAAATTATTAGCAGGAACATTTGTATTGAGCGCCGCTTTGGTGGTAGCTTATTCCCACTTTTTAGATACGTTAGAATTGGGGAAACGTGAGTAGGTAAAACGACTTAATTGACAAATTATAGTGAACGTTTGGTGGATCTTTTCACCAAGCGTTTTTTGTTGGATCAAACAACGTCATAGTCGCTATTTACCAGTATTATGGGTAGAATAACATTAAACAGTCTTTAAATGGGGTGGTGTTAATGGGTCTATTTGTCTCGTCATTCATTATTATTCTAGCCGTTGCCGTCAGTGATATATTGGCGCGATTGGTACCCAAAATTTCTAGCAATTATATTAATATTTTCATTGGTGTCGTTGTCTCGTTCATCCCAGCACTGCAGTCGCGCGTACTGGCGTTTGACAGCGAGGTATTTATGGTGCTGATACTAGCACCCTTACTGTTTTTTGAGGGGCAGCGCACGCCAATGCAGATGGTGGGCAAACGGGTCAACACGATTATTGGCACGGCGGTGATTCTAGCAATCCTATCAGCGATTTTAGCGACCATTATCCTGAAAGTCAGTTTCACGATTTCCTTACCGCTGGCGCTGGCAATGGTGGCAATCAGTACGCCAACGGATGCGACCGCGCTGGAATCTGTGACGGCGGGTCGTCAGTTTCGAGACAGCGTGAAAACGCCTTTGAAAATGGAGGCACTGTTCAACGACGCCACTGGTCTGATTCTCCTACAAGCTGGACTGATCTGGCTTAGCACTGGGCAGCTCAACGTCTGGCAGGATCTGGGACAACTCGTGATTTCCGCGGGTGGCGGTGTCGTTTTTGGTGGCGTGCTCGCAATCATTTTGATGCTGTTTCGACAGTGGCTGGTTCATTCCTCACTCAACGTCATCTCTTCGCAGACATTAATTTACGTTGTCTCGCCGTTTGTCATCTATGTATTGGCGGAAGAAATCGGGGTCTCAGGTATTATTGCCGTTGTGACTGCGGGACTGGTCAGCAACAGCGAAGCCACCCGAAGCCGTTTTTCGTCACCCGCCCAAATGCATTTGGGTGTGGTGATCACCAACTTTGCGACGACGGTACTGAACAGCGCTGTGTTTGTCATTCTGGGCATTAGCCTTGGCCGGATCGGACGAGAACATTTTCAAATGATTACCGGTTCCCTGACATGGCTGCTGATGGGACTGGCGATTTACTTGGTGTTGTTGGTATGCCGGTTTATTTACGGCAAAGCAACCATTGGTGATAAATCACGCCAAACGGCCGTTTTGTTTGCGCTTGGCGGCGTACACGGCACGGTGACGATGGCAATGACGTTCTCGGTGATGAGCGATTTTTCTACGCACACCTTTAACCTGATCGTGTTGGTGGAAACCGTCGTCATTATTTTGAGTATGCTGGTGCCGACAATCGTCTTTCATTCGCTGCTACCGGTGGATTGGGATGACCACCGCCGTGCCTACTACGTGCAACGGCTTCGTCAACGTGCAGTTGAAGCCGGAATTAAGCACGTCAAGAAGATGGTGTTATCTGACCTCGTCAAGGATATCGTCATCTATGATTTACGCGATCAAGTTCGGGCAAATTCGATCCACAATTTTTGGCAACAGTGGCGCAACGTCACACTCCACCGAGATGTTTTGACCAGTATACAAAGTGTTGAACAACGCCGGGCACTGATGCAGGCATTTGACAAGGAACGAGAGTATCTTTATCACGTGGCCAAGAAGCACCTGGTTAAATCGGAATATGTTTATGAAGTTTACAATGAAATACTATTAGCAGAATCGCTGGTTCTGGATCCCGAAAGCCAAATGATCTAAACGAATAGGCATGAATTGGGGAACGATAACTTGGCACGGCTAATAGCGGTTGACGAAAATGAAAGACAAGCGTTTTTTAGAGTCAAACTTTTGTACAATTGAACGATAGGTTGAGTGTCAGTAGCGCCAATATGAAAAGCGCTACAAGCTTTGGGAAACGGGAGCTTGTGGCGCTTTTTTAGTTCATTTAAATGTAAGGTTTTCAAAATCCCTCAATTGTCAAGTTAAGTGCAACACTAATGGCCTATTCTTATAATTGGTCTA
>NZ_AYYR01000071.1:1971-25603 GCF_001435975.1 Secundilactobacillus collinoides DSM 20515 = JCM 1123 | reverse complement strand
TTCTTCATACCAGTACCTCCAGAGATTTCTGGTTCAAGTACTGGGGTTCGGTCCAGGCAGGGGGCTACTGCACAAGGCACTTTGGTCAGAAAAGTCAGGCCCGGACTTTTCCGACCAAAGTGCCTTGTGCTCCGCCCCCTAAGCGCCTTCTTCCGCACTCTGCTTCTTCCGCACTCTTAATAACTAAGCGCCCTATACGCATCTGCCTTTCGATGTTTCGTCATGCTGGTGTTGGTCAAGCTCGTTCGCTTCACCGTCCACGGGTCATTGTAATAAATTCGCGTGCTCGAATAGCCGGTCACACACACCGCGTGGTTACTGAAACCATCGATGTTTGCCACCCATAAAACGACCAGGTGGTTCTTTCGGACCTGCGCCTTTACTTTCGTTAAGCTGTCGCCCGTCATGTTGATAGCCGATCCGACATGTTTTTTAACCAAGCTCATCAGTCCCGCTGGATAAATGTACCAGCCGGACGTTGAATACGGGCTGCCGACAAACCCCTTATTTGGATTACTGCTGCGCGGCATCTCCTTAGCCAAACTCAACTTCGTGACGTTGGCCCCCGCAAACTGCAGCATCATCGTCGTCGCGGTGATTTCACAGCCCGTTGGCAGCTCTGGGCGTTGGCCAATCAGTGGGGCAACCACCCGATAATAGGATTTCAGTGTCCCATTGACACCCATCCAGCCAACCTGTTTGTGGTTGTACAAGAAGCGGACCCACGTTCCCTGCGCCGTCGTTTCCGTCCGGGTCACGTGAATAAATTTACCCGCATAGTCCTTGCCGTGAGCGGTAGCGGTCACGTTCGCAGCCGAGGTTTTATAACCGCCCGTGGCGTAAATCCCGTAGTTGTGGCTCGTGTTAGGTCCAACCTTCGTGTAATAATCTACCTTTTTTAAATTTGAAACCTGATAGTAAGTCGTTGCCGCCTTTACCTGTGGTGTGGCCGCAATCCCGCTCATGCCTAACAGTCCGCCCATGACTGCCAGCAAGAGCCAATGTCGTTTACGCATGGTCTTCGCTCCCCTTTACCTTTTCTTAAAGTTATTATAGAACATATCGCTGTTTTCGGGTATAAAAAAAGCAGAACCCGCGTGGATTCTGCTTTTTTGAGTTAGTTAGTTTGTTTGTTAGAGCGTAGAAACGTGTGCCAGAAGGTCGCTCGGTGCGTCGCCTGCTAAACGCCCATTGACCACATTTTTTACCAAAGTCCTAATTTTCCAGCCAACTTAGCCCGGTCAACATCCCGTTGCGAGACGGATGCTGATTCCAAACGTGAATCATTGGCATCCTTTGGCCCATTCCAGGTGTATTTCCCGTTAACCGCGCTGCTGAACCCATCATCACTGGTTTCTGCATACATAATATCGGTTAAATATGGCGTGTGGTCCAAGCTCAGCGCATGGCCTAGTTCGTGGGTCAAAACACCGCTCCAGTAATCACTTGCTGAAGGAGCAGCCTGCTTTTGCGCGGCAATCAACTCGTTATAAAGTTTCGTACCTTCAGTGTAGTATTCCTGCTTCTTTGTGGCATTGGTCTCAGACTTGTACTCTGTCTTGACCGTTTCATACTGATCATAAAGGCTGCGAATCGTTGGCGTATCGGCCACACTTTCCATGTAGCTCGGGTCGTTGAGGTAATTTGTGCTCAGATAGATGTGCGTCCCATCGTATAAGCCGTCCCACTCGCCGGAAGTCTTAGTCGCCATGACGATATCGTGCGTCTTTGCCGTGCCGAGAACGAAGACTTTTTTACCCAGAGCCTTGTTCCAAGTATTCATAGCCGTCTCTGCATACGATTTGATTGCACTTGATTGAATGTAGATTCGTGCCTGATTATTGCTGGTAAAGTGCGTCATGCTTGTTGAAATCAAATTGAAGTTCTTCTCCAATGTTGACTTATAGGCACTGTAAAATGCTGAATTTTGATTCAGAATCGTGCTGGACGGATCCAGATCAGTCCCGCTGCTGATTGCGGTACTCAACGCGCTGGCCGACATGATCTTGACCGACTTCAAATAGGTCCGGTTGACCCAGCCAGCCTTCTTCTTGTCAGCAGATTGGATGTAGTAATAATAATGGTACTTGCCGCTGACTTTAATTTTTTCGTGTTGCTTTGTATAGAAAACGGTACCGCTATAATTGCTCAGCTTAAACACATGCTTAAACGAGCTGGAATACGCGTAAGCCTTCTTTGCTTTGCTGGTATTGATCTGATACGTGTGCGATCCCATTGCCTTTCGCCAGACCACCTTGATCGACGATGCTTGCGCGCTGGTCGTTTCCGTGCTTGGTAAGACCGCTGTTGCAGTCAACCCAAGTGTCATCGCAGCCACCGCTAATATCCCAAATTTACGCATGTGTTTAGCCCCCTAAAAGCCTCTAACTCTAAATTTTGAATCGAAAACTGTCCTGTTATCGCTATTCTAACACAGTGTTAACCGTTTCAGAAATATCGTGCGTGAAACTTATTGCCCCTAACTGATAACTGTCAGGGCTTCTACCGACCACACATTATAGTGAATCAATACCGGTAATTCAAGGATGAAATTATTAAATTAGGATTCTCAGATTGCTTTCACCCACAAACCCTCTTTAACCCAGCATATTTATCACGTATTACTCGTAAGCAGCCCTAAATAAACCGGAATCTATCTCAAAAACGGCTCTGACCAGAAAATCACCACCCGGGATTTTCTAATCAGAACCGTTTTTGTTCCGTGTCTTCTCTATTTACCATAAACCCATCTTGTAGGCTAACTTTGCGCGACTGACATCACGGCTCGACACGGTTGGTTTCATTAAACGAGAAGCGTTGGTATCTTTAGGGCCAGTCCAAGCATACTTACCCGCAACTGCAGCCGTTAAGCCATTATTACTCTTCTCGGCATACATAATATCGGTCAGGTATGGCGTATGATTCAAGCCCAACGAATGCCCCAGTTCATGGACCATAATAGCTGACCAGTAGTTTGACTTCGTCGGGGCGGCAGCCTTCTTAGCAGCTAGCAAGGCGTTATAAGTTTTAACACCCTGATTATAAGAAGCCACCCGTGCCTTATTGTTGGTTAATTTGCTGTACCGGCTCAAGAAACTCATGTACTGGGTATACAGGGAACGCGTTTTGGCCGTGTTCCCGAGGCCTTTCAGATAGCTGGCGTCATTTAAACGATAACTATTTATGGTCAACGTTTTACCGTTGTTCATCCCATCCCAGGCGGTGCCGGCATTTCTGGCGGTCACCACGAGATCATGCTTATTTGCGGTTCCAGTAACGAACACCTTCCGGCCAAGGGCCTTGTTCCAAGTGTTCATGGCAGTCTTTGTGTACGATTTCAACGACGGACTTTTGACGTAAACGTAGGTTTTGTGATTGTGGAACGTGGTGATTTTCTTGCCCATGTTGAAGTTTTTGGTCAATGAAGTACGATAACGACTGTAAAACGAACTTGACTGCGACAATATCGTTGCGGAGGGTTTCAAATCAGTATCCTTCTTGATGGCCGCGTTCAACGCCGCCTGCGAAGTAATCGTTTTTGCAGCAGATACCTGCTGCGGGTTGACTGCAGTTGCGCCTACTCCTCCCAGTAGTAGACCAACCAGGGTCACCGCTCCCCACTTATTCATTTTTACTCCCCCTAATTCTTAATAGGGCTATCCCCTGCCCTCTAACTATACATTATCATGAACAGATGTCTTCACAAACATAAATGCATTTTTATTTTGTTTTGTTAAGTGATATTTACAATTC
Organism: Secundilactobacillus collinoides DSM 20515 = JCM 1123; assembly: GCF_001435975.1. GTDB lineage: Bacteria > Bacillota > Bacilli > Lactobacillales > Lactobacillaceae > Secundilactobacillus > Secundilactobacillus collinoides. The sequence goes on along the minus strand of NZ_AYYR01000071.1, from coordinate 21,850 downwards.
TGTAACTTGGACGTAGTGGTCGGTATACCAGTGGTTTAGCCGTTGTTTAATTAGGAAACTTATTAGTTTTATTGAAGACATCTACGGTTAAATGATCGCGAAATTGTGAAAATGAGGTTTCTTGTTTTATGCATTATATTCAGCTGTAATTGTATATAGTTGCAAAGTTTGTTTTGCTCATTTACGGCTTATTAGGAATCTTAAATATTGGGACTGTCACAGTATTTTTATTCAAATAAGACGCCGAAAAAGTAAATCTTTCGGCGTCTTATTTTCTGATTTGTTTAGATTTTAGTTCTGTAGAAAAGGGAAGTATCTATTCAGATACAGTATTTTTGAGGCTGAACGAGCTGCGCAATCTCAGGGGTTTCTGACCTCTAGGATTTGTGCAGCACTCTATTTATTTTCCCTCTTACATTGTAAAAACCCCGTTCTGCTTGCTAATTTCACATTGCCGAAACGTGTTCCAGGAGGCAAGGGGCTACTGCATAAGCAACTTCCGGCACAAAATCCAAACCCGGGATTTTATGCCGAAAGTTGCTTATGCTCCGCCCCTTAAACGCCTCCTTCCACACTCTACTCTATTCCCAAAATCAACCTAATCTCATCATCCGTCAGTGAACCCTTATTCTGTGTCCCGCTGAGTACCTGATCCACGAAGTTGCGCTTCTTTTCCTGCAACTTGTAGATTTGTTCCTCAATGGTACCCTTTGTTATCAGCCGGTACACTTCGACCGTGTTTTTTTGGCCGATTCGGTGGGCTCTGGCTGTTGCCTGGTCCTCTACCGCTGGGTTCCACCAGAGGTCTACCAGGATGACCATGTCGGCGCCGGTCAGGTTCAGACCGGTACCCCCGGCCTTTAATGAAATCAGGAAGATGTTCTTCTCACCGCGGTTGAAGGCGTCCACCATATCAAGGCGGTCCTTTGGTTTCGTATCGCCCTTCAGCACGTAGGTTGGCAACCCGTTAGCTGTCAACTCATCCTCGATGATGCCCAGCATCGTCGTGAACTGCGAGAAAATCAGGATGTGGCGGTCGGAATCCACCGCCTGGCGAATGAGTTCGTTGAGCTGTTCCAGTTTCCCAGATTCGCCTTCGTAATCATCCATGTACAGGGCCGGTGTGTCACAAATTTGCCGTAACCGGGTCAGCCCCGCTAAAATTTCAATCTTGTTTTTGACAAAAGCTTGCGACGACAAACCGCGGACCTTGACCTGCATCTGTTTGAGCTGGGCCAAGTAGACGGTTTTTTGCTCATCGGTCATTTCATTGGTCAAATTGGATTCGACCTTAGGCGGCAAATCTTTCAAGACGGCCGCCTTCTCACGCCGCAAAATGAACGGTTTGACTCTTACGGCAATTTCTTCGGCGGTCAGTTTATTGAATGCACGCTTGTTGGGCAGTAATCCGGGCATGACTAACGCAAAGATAGACCACAGTTCTTCGGCGCGGTTCTCAATTGGTGTCCCGGATAACGCGAAGGTGTTCTTCGGTGTCAGTTTTCGCAAACTCTGATTGGTCTTGGTGCCGCTGTTTTTGACGAATTGCGCTTCATCGAGCACCAGATAGTCCAAATTGGTTTCTTCATAGAGCCGAATGTCCAGCCGGGCGCTGTTATAGCTTGTGATAAACACATCGGCGTCCTGCGCTTGGATGAGTTCACGCCGGTTTTCTTTTGGCCCGTCAACGACAACGGCGTGAATGTTCGGCGCGAATTTCTTGAATTCTTCCAGCCAGTTATAAATGAGGGAAGCTGGGGAAACGACCAGATCGACGTGGTCGGCATTCAGATGGTTGTTCAGTAACGTGATCATCTGCAGCGTTTTCCCGAGGCCCATTTCATCGGCAAGAATACCGCCAAATCCGTGAGAATCCAGCATTTCCAGCCATTTCACCCCAATCGTCTGGTACGGCCGCAGGGTGGCGTTGACCGGCGCTTCGTGCGTAATGTTAAACGATTCTGGATGGGCCAGGTCATTTGTCAGGTGCTTGAAACCTTGGTTGAACTTGGCGTCCTGGCCAAGTGCAGCCTGGACGGCCATTGCCTGGGCGGCGTACACCTGAACCTGACCATTATGCATCTGGCCTTCCCGCCGAATCCGTTTCAAGGCGCCGCTAACCCGCCGGAGTTTGTCATCCAGCATCACTAAGGTGCCATCGGGACGCTGAATGTACGGCCGGTTGACGTCCAGCTGTTCCAGCATGTCATCGACCTGATCATCATCGATCCCCGAAAACGAGAAGTTCACGGACAACAGCCCGTCGCCTTCTGCCACCTGAATGTCAGGTGTCAGCGTATCACCGGAAGCGACCAGATTCTCCAATTCCTCCGAGACAGTCACCTCACCATTACTGCGAAGGTTCGGCAGTTCGGCCACGAAAAACTGGTACAGTTTGTCTGCATCTGTACAGTCCTTTTCCCAGCCGCCGTTAACAAAGGTAAAGCCGAGGCTCTCAACGTAGTTTTTGGCCTGATTTTCTTGCTCAGTATTGCGCCGATCGCTAGGCAGGTCTTTGACCGTTTCCTGATCGTAAATATGGTCGTCATACTCGTACCCAAGCTTTAATTTCAACACGTGTTTCTCATTGCTGAGGTCAAAGTGAATGACCATGTTTTGCCGTTTCAAATCATCCGGCAGCTCAACCACCGCGATACCTTCAACGAAGCTCACAAAATCGATCAGGTCATTCACCTCAGCCAAGCCGAAATGAATGTGCCGGTTCGGTGCCGGTAAATGTGCGACCCGCCGACTATAACTCTCCGTTACCCGGTTAAAGAGCGACACCTGCTGTGCAGTCATTTGATACAGCGTGTCCTGTTTGATAACGATTTGCTCAGTGGGCACGATTACGTTGAAATCCGCCGTCATCGACAGGTCATATCCGCTGCCGACTTTTGACACGTTGAACTGCAACAGACCAGTTTTCGCTTCGAACGGTTTGAAGATCAAATGGTCATATTCAAGACCGGCCTCTTCTAATGTAAAATCAAAGTACTGCAGATTATTAAATAACTCGTTGATCTGATTTAAGACGCCAGGGTTCAACAACAATTTCTTTTTATCTTCCAGCGGTGCCTCATTATTGGGGCCGGACAACGTCACTAGCTGGTCCAGCAAATTGGCCTCAGCCTCCGGAAAATGGCTGCGGGTCAAAACATACTGTTTCCGCCCGCCGGTTTGATACGTACCCTCTTCTTGATAGGTATGCAAAAATTTCTCAATATCCTTAATAACGTAGAATCTTCCGTCTTCATTGCCCACACGCAGCTGCACGAAAAACCGGGTCTCAGAAGAATCCCAGCTCCAGCCGAGGTTGCCGGCCAGCAACGTGACTTCCAGTTTCAATCGGTCATCAGGGTTATCATCTTTCAGCGGTTTAAAGTAGGCTTTTTCCGGAATATTCAACCCAAATAAAAACGATTCAGCAGCACTCATTTGCCGTGCTGGGCTGTCGTTGCCATCAAAGTACATACTGGCATGATCAGTCTCATCTTCGGCAATGTGGCGGCCTTCACCGTGGTCGTTTAAACCGTCAAAGTAGTCTTCAATTGCCTGCTGTTGCGCAGACATCGCACGTTCCTTCCGGGTTTCGATTATCGTCTTTTCTCCATCATGCTTTGTAAAATAGGCATCCCACTGGTCCGGGTGCGCCCGCAGATTATTATAGGTGAGTTTATCACGATAGACTGGGACTGCGGCGTGCAAATACTTACGTAATGCCGCTTCAAAATCAATTCCCACCGTCATATAGTTGTCCGGGTTCAATTGTCTGAGTTCATCCATACTATCAGTCGGTGAAAACAGGCTTTCCAGCGGGCGGCGCTGACGCTGCAATAAAATGAGAATCGCGGCGATGTGTTTACAATACCCATGGCCGGGAAAGTAGGGACACTCACAAAAATCACCGCTGCTGTCTTGGGTCACGGTCACCCCGTACGCACTTGTACCAAATACAGTTGCATCGACTTCTGACCGTTCATTATCAACGTAGTCGATCTGCGCTTTTTCATTTTTGACAATGTCTCTGCCTCTTTGCCAAATGACATCGGGCATCTTATTTTGGGTCATGGTCGTCCTCCTCTTATGTTTTGGTGCTATGTATTGCGGTTTTTGTTTGGTTAAATGCCTTATTTAATAAGTGTTTTCCTTTGTTAAAACGTGTCACAAGGGCTCTGTACCGCAAGCCCGCAACACGGTTGTCATCGAAACGCTGATCACCAATAAACGTTCAAGCGCTAACCTTCATTATACCAGCAAACAAGGGGTGATGTCTTTTTGAGACAACAAAAAAATTGGCACCAGCGACAACTGATTCCAATTTCCTACAGTATACAACTATTGTTATTCTAAGAGCCCCTATAGTTCTTTCAGAATAAGCGTGTAAAACGGTCTTAACGAACAAACACCCACACTGTCAAATGACAATCCCCATTGCGCATTCACGAGTGACAGCAGTTCTCTTTCAACTGCATTCCGGTTAGAAGTTAAGCCGTGTCAAATCATATCGTAGCGTCACCGCTCCGTACAGCTAATACTAATTCACTTTACATACTACTGATTTCGCGTATCCCCATACGTTCCGTCCAAATCCTCCAAGATTTGATTAATGACAGGTGTCATCTAGCACCCGACCATTAACAATCACCGTAACAGGAATTACAGCAATTGCCCCATGTGTACGTAGAAACGGATGATGGATATCCGCTCTTTGTACAGAATCTAGTATAGCACAGAAGATGAATAAAATAAACAAAAACTTCGAATTTGTCTCTTATACCATTTTTGCATGAACATGTTAGAACGTTTTCTCACATGCTACTGCTGTAAGGGATTTGTAGGAATATCGAATTGTGAAAACGTACTAATTTAGTTACAGGACAGTAAAATTTTATACATATTTTATCCGTTTTTATGCGGAATATTCGGCTTTTAAACTGTTTTACCAAGAATTTATTAAAGAAAACACGCTTACATGAAGTTAGTAAATTTCATGAATAAGCGTGTCTTATTTAAATTGTGTACAATTGTTATAGCTCGTGACAACTTCACAATATACATAACATATATTATTGTAATATAAGTAATCCAGATTATCCCCGTTTCCTACGGCAGACAATGCCTAACCCAAGGAACCCTAATAGTGAAAGCCAGAGGCTCGATCGGCCTTCACTCGTCTGCGGTAACGTTTGACCCGCACGACTCGTTTTCGCATTGCCAGCCTGCATTCGACTAGCAGCTTTGGCTGACCGAACACCATCGGATGATGACCCGGCCATAGCGTTCTTGGTTTTTTTAGAGCCGGTTTTTGTTTTAGATTTGGATATAGATTTGGATTTGGACGTTGTTTGACCAGCGGCCCGTTTCACCGTTGACCTTCCAGACTGTTCAGCAGATCCCCCGGTTGCTGAGACCGCCAATTTGGCCGTCTCCTGACGGTCAGAATCCGCGGCATTGCGGCCCGTTTCAGCCGTTTCGGCAGTGCCATCTTTCCCGCCAGTGGCAATCGTAACCGGCGCATCCGCCTGCGTCTTCACATCACCTGTCACCGCAGCTTCGTTGTCAGTCCCCGTATCGACCACTAATAACGGGTCATCCGTCTCGTCAACCACGGTCCCGGTACCAGTATCACCCGGTGTTGTATCCACCGAACTCTCAGGCGCCGTCGTCAAGTTTTCCACGTATACATGGTAACTACCATTGGCGTCTTCAACTGCGGTAAGCTTATTTACAGTCCCGGTTTCGTTCACACCTGCATCAACATCGGTCGTCACCGCGTGCGTGTTTTCGCCAACCACCGTATAGACACGCTGCCCGGTGTCATCCGGATCAGCCAGTACCGTGGTCAGCGCAGAAATGAACTCGAGTTTTGCCTTCGTTGTTTCAAACGTGGTCGCGCCGTTCAGCAGCGACTGCAAATTGGTCTCGCGCACCAGCACATATTTCGTGGTCGTGATTTGCTGGGTCCCAGTATCGTCCAACTGGTGCGAAACTTCTTTAACTAAAACGAGTTTGTTCTGGTTTAAGTCACTGCTCAGGTCCAGTGCCGTTTCGGTCGTTAAACTTGATTCGTGGATCAAAACGGTCTTTTCAACGGTCTGGTCACTAACCGTTTCTGGGTCTTCGCTCACCGAATTTTCCTTGACGGTGGTGTGCTTGTCCTTCGCGGTTGTCGTTTCTGTATCAGTCGTGGTGTCCGTTTCGCTAACGTGTGTCTGTTTTTCAGTCGCAGCAGTGGTCTGCCCGTCCACAGAAACCGTCTGACTTGTTTCCGAGACTTGGGTCTCCTTCTTCGTCGTAGTTGGATCCGGCGTGGTTATCGTTGCCTGTTTCTGGACATCGGTCGTAGTCGTTGCTGTCTCGCTGCCGGTCGTTTGTGTGGTGTGCTCGGTGACGGTTGTCGGCGTGGTGTCATGATAACTAGGCACGGTCTCGCCAGCCGGATCGGCAATCGTACTGGATGCCGTCGCGCTGGCCGAGGTACCCGCATCAGTGCCAGAGGGGGCTGTTTGCGAGACCTCAGCGGGTGCTGTCGTTTCAATCGATTCCCCTGTTTTACCAGTACTATCAGTGCCTGGGCTGTTGTTCTCGGCCGTCCCAGAAGCCCCAGTAGCGGCCGCCCCCGTTGTTGAAGATGTCTGCGTCGTCGCCGTAGTCGTGTCAGGGGTACTGGTTTCACCAGTCGCTTCAGGAGTACTGGTTTCACCAGTCGCTTCAGGGGTGCTTGGCGTATTACCCACTGTCTCGGTTGCGGTACTGGTGGCCGCTTGGCCTGTCGTTGCTGTCCCAGTCGGGCTGGTAGCCGGTGTACCGCTTGTCTCACTTGCAGTACTCGTCACAGCAGTCGAGGGCGTGGTCGTTCCCGACCCACTATCGGCGTATACAACCCCGCCAGAAAGCCCCATCAAACAGATCAGCGTTGCAGAAAATAACCAAATCTTCCCTTTCTTGTACATTTTAAAGTGTCTTGGTGCGGTAGTCAGTTTGTTTATCATTGTGGCTTCCTCCTTTATTCCAAGGCAGATGTTCGTTCGTCTACGTTTAGTTTAAGGGGAAAATGTGAATTATTTATAAAGATTGTTAGATTTTTCTAATTTGTTTTTATTTTTAACCCATATAATAGAAGGAATTTGTTATTTAATTCCCAAAGGAGACAAAAAAACGATTGGATTAAAAGTCCAAAGCCAATAAACATCCTTGAACTCATGACTTTAGTGCCACTGGTTGATTTAGCCTCAATATGGACCAAACGCCATCTACAATAAAAGGCCCCAGCTAAAACCCAATTCGGGTTTCGCTGGAGCCTTTTATATTCTGGAAGCAAAAGCGTCTTTAGTCCCATTTTCTCCTTCGATTAGTCCAGGAGATAAACGCAAACCACGCTTTCTTGGTAACCGAGCGAAAATGAGCGCCAGTCAGCTGAGACCGACCACATAAGCATCTTTACCTCAACTCCCAAGGACGGAATTATCGGCCAAAATTACTTAAATGCCACTCTTTAACCGCCTCACTTCACACTCTTATTCACCCACTTAATAAAGTTAGTCAAATAATTCCCACTCCGTTCAGCAGTAGTATGGCCTTCACCCCAAACGGTGGCGAAGTTCACGCTCTTGACTTGCTTATTTTGCTGCAAAGCGAGTTTCAAGTTAGTTTCCGTCGTCAGCGCCGTATCAGTCTGGTCGATCCCGGTTCTGATCCGCCAGTACTTGGCCACGTTGGACGTGTTGTAACCCTTGTAGTAACTGCTCAAGTAGTAGAGCGGGCTGTATAAGTTCAGCCGTTCCTGCATGGTGCTGCCCTCAGCATCCGTCTTCTTCAAATCGGACTTGAAGGCCTTGCCGTAGCTTGACTTGTAATTCTTTAGTTTCGAATATTTACTACTATTATTATTGATCAGCTTACTCATCGTTGAATCAAAATGGTTAGTGCTGCTGCCGCTGGTGGCAAACAACCCGTTTTCAGTTTCCTGACGGTTGAGACCATCAAACGCACCAACGTCCTTTGAGGCTTCCTTAGAGTTCTTGATGAACGCCTTCACACTGGTGATTGTCGCCGTGTTCTTCTTGGCGTTGTACTTGACCCAGGTACCGTTTTTGTTCAGCGACTTGATGTAAGCCTTGGCTGTCTTGTACGTCTTGTTGCTGGTACTGCTTGAAGAACCGCCTGGCATATTACCGGATGGCTTCGTGCCGGTTGACTTGCCTGACTTGCTGCCGGATGGCAGTTTGCCGCTTGGCTTTGTGCCCGACTTAGCAGCACCGGTGGTCCCGCTCGTATTGGACCCCGAGATGTTCATCCCAGCGGTCATCGAATTCGAGGCCTTGTAAGGGAACGTTGTATCCTTCAGGAAATTGTTTAACGACGTCTCAATTTCCTTCTTCAGATATTTCTCGTAAGAACCGGACGTGTAAATGCCGGTCTTCGATTTCTTCAAGGTCAGCGTCTTGCCGTTTTCATCCTTCAGCCCAATCTTGTTGATGTACTGAGCGAAGTTTTTGGCCATGTCGTTCGACAACGCTTTAGTCCAAGTCCCTGACTTTCGCGTCCCGCTGTTTGAATACTGACCCATGTTCCATTCATAAGCTTCGTTAGCTGTGTCCAAACTAGTAATTGGGCACCAGGCCATCGCGCCATCGACGTTATCGCGGGTGTGTTTGCCGGAAGCGGTGGCCATTGGCGCAACGATCTTCTTTAAGTACTTGGTGTAACCGCGGCTGTTCCCAGTGGCTCCGACCACGGCACTTTCAGCACCGCCGCCGCTCATGCCGAAGGTGAAGATCCGCGATGTATCCCCGGCTAACCGGTTAGCGTTTAAATGCAGGGTCCGGATGGCAGCCTTCATATCGGTGACGCCCCATGGTGACGAACCGTTTGATTTATCGGTGTTGTTTAAGCCCCGGAACCCAGCTTCGACATAGATGAAACCGGCCTTGGTAAACTTGGCGGTTGAACTATCGTAACCCGTCGGCGCTGCCTGAGCTGCGTACCCTGGCGCGTTTACCGGCATCACCATCGGCGCTGTCTTTGACGTATAACCCTTCACTTTATTTTTCGTGTTAAGGGTCAGGGTGTAGGTCTTGTCGCCGTTTGATTTTGCATTGACGTAGCTTGCCGGGACGTAAATGCCCATTGATTCATACGTGGATTTCGTCTTGGTGCCGTACTTCAATCCTACTTGGTAGTACACCTTATTCTTGGCGTTGTATTTCCACTTCTTGTTGCTGATCAGCAATTTTTTTGCGTTGCTGACATCGCTCTTGGTCACTTTCTGACTAGTCGTCGTTACGGGTGCCTTCGTTGTGGAACTGGTCTTTTTGGTTGATCCGCATGCAGTCAACACTAAAGCCACAGCACTCACGCACCCCAAAATGGTTAAAACACGTTTTGGTCGCATATCCCCGAACCTCTTTCGTTAGTAGTTTGCGTGAACCAATATGTACTTAATAGGTAGCCCTGCCTTACTTGTATCAACGTGCCCGACTGTCGGATGCGCGTTTCCCTCTTTGTCATTAGTACCAGCAGTTCACACCGTTAGTTTACCAAAGAAAGGTTAAGTAAATCTTGAACAAACACTCGAAAACGACCACTTTGTTCCATATAGAACGCAGTTGCTATGTAATACCACATTAATTCGATATATGATGTTTATTTGTCACCTGTAGCATTACTGCACATTGTAACTTCCCTGTCCCATACCCTAAGAAGTTCTTAATATTGGCGTAAAATAGTCAATTTCTACTGTGACAAGCTTAAATCACCCTTAAAAATCGATTTCATTTGAATTTCTATTTTGTCACCGAAGTTTTAAAGAACAATGACATACCACATTTATCAAAAATATGATGTTATAGTTCAAGTGTTGTTAGCGATGTGCTAACGACACCTACTATTTTTTCATAAGGAGTGCGAATGATATGAAATCAGGGATGAAGAAATCTCTCTATTTAGGGTTAGCAGCAATCTCATTAGTCGCAGCGGGGGCAGCTTCTAGCACCACTGCAAGTGCGAAGTCGTATGCGACAGTCAAAACAAACAAGACATTGACTACCACGGCATCAACACGGAACGTCGCTTTGACTGGAACCAACGCCATCTATACGAAGGCCGGTACCGTCAAGGGCGCCAAGTTAGTTGCCACTAAGACAACCGCTAAGAAGTTAGCCGCTTCAACCAGTGGTAAGAATAACTTCCGAGCATACAAAGTTGCCACAACCAACCGTGGTTCCGTCTACTACAAAGTTGTTTCATTTGACGGCACCTACCGTGGCTGGGTTTACGGTGGTAAGTCAACCTCAGCCTTCGCTGGCGGCGTAAAGTCTTACGACACCACCACTAGCGCAACCGCCCCATCATCGACGGCCAAATACAAGTTGAGTGCTTCGACCAGTTCAACAGCTAACACACTGTTCTACTCACAACCACAGTACGCCGAATACAAGATCGGTCGGGCTAAGGTCAGCGGTTCTGTCTTAACATCAACCAGCGCCTATGCCGATTCGACCTTTACCTTTAGCGCCGCAGAAAAGGCCTCACGCGAAGGCGACACTTGGTATCAAATCGCTTCCGTTGACGGGTCAACCACGAACGGTTTAGTCGGTGCCTGGGTTAAATCTTCAAACGTTTCCCAGACCAATGCTGAACCAACCGCGACTGACAACAACAGTGTCACTGTCGAATACGAGACCTCTAACGGTAACGTTGTCGGCACCGCTTCTGACAAGTTCATTGCGGCTTCCGGCACTTCAACCACTGAAGGCCAAACCGTTTCGTCGAGTGATCAGAACACAGATGGCGATACTTTGACTGAATTTGCGACAGCAAACGTGCCATCAGGCTACACCATCACCAGCACCTCGCAATTAGCTAGTGCCACATATGGTGGGACAACCTACGTCACAGTTGCAAAAGCTGATACCTCAAAAGTTTCATTTGTCGATGGCAACTACAACAGTCTTTCATCATCTGATTTTGCGGACGGCTATCCATCATTGACAACGACTCAGCAAGAAGCCTTAACGGCAAGTGACGGTACAGCATTCAGTTCATCTGACTTTGCAACTAGCGGCTCAATTGGATCTTTGTTCTCAGGAACTTCTACGAATGTCACTGTCTACGATGATGCAACAACTACGACTGCCGATACGAACTCACCTTTGAGCGGGTACTATGGTCAAACCGCAAGCAATGGTCGTTCATACTTCTACGTCTACGATGCAACGAAGACGCAAAGTGCTAACTCCGGCTTAAGCTATGGCGATACGATCAAGATTGTCTTTGATAAGTACTACGCCACAACACCAAGCACCACTACGACTACTGATACTGGTAACACTAACTACGTGGACTAATCCCTCAAGTTAGTTCATTTTTCTAAGTCATTCTGGTATCTCCTCCAAACATATAGTTGAATAAAAAATAGTAATAGTGATCGTATCGAACGGGGTTTAAAGAGAGCCCGGCTGCGAAGTACGAGGCTAGAAAGCCGGTCGAATCCGTGATGGATTCGACCGGCTTTTATTGTGTTTTGAATAGTTCTATAATATTTTTATTAATTTTCCTGTAATCATGATGTATACTTAAACCATCAAATATCATTATTGGAGGCCTTTTTTTGAAACACGCGATTAAGGGAATTCTGACCCTGATAATTGCCATCACCTGCCTAGGTATCACTAGCAATTTCAGTAGCGTCAGTGCAGCGAAACGCCACTATACCACCATTCCAGTAAAACTGCGTGGTACTTGGTATCATCGAGACAGCTATGGTTACGACAAAGTAGTCTTTTCGAAGTATCGGTTCTATTTTAAGGGACCTAGCGATGTTCACGGTACCAGTATTTATGGTAATCATTTCCATAAATACGGCATGGGGCATAGTGACTTGTTTGTTCAATACTATAAGAACGGTTATTATGATATCGGTCAGTATGCTTCTGATGAATGGCCTTTCTGGAAACGAAATGGTGCCCATATTACGCAATTTGTTCCAGGATTGGGTGGGCCATCGCACTTTTATGCTTATTACAGAGCTAGTCATTTTAAATGATTATCAAAATAGCGAAGCTGATTTTGGAATGCTGAACGCACAGGTTTTGACCGCAATTTTTGGTTGAAATGCCTTTTTGGCACAGCGCCTAGTCTTGCGACATCTGTTCCAGCTCACTTGTTTAGAAAAGTCTAGGAATATTATAACTTGGCTCAGCGAAGGAAGCGACTTCTTCCAACGTCAGTTTTGCTCACCTTTTTTATTTAATTAAAACCATCTAGTCGGTCAGTCACAACATTTAAAGGTCGAGAATCAACGTGACTTTTTAGCGTGCTGACCATTTTTTGTCAGCATTATCATTTGCATACTCACCATTCGGTTTTCTAATTCACGATTAAAGCCATTTTTCACGACATAAAAAAGGCCACCTATTTCGGTATTTCATCGAAGTAGGTGGCCTTTACGTCACACTAATAAACAATCAGATGTTATCAATAACTACTATTTAACTGCAGTGACCGTATAGTATGCATTAACTTGAAGCTGCACATTTGCGCCGGTGCCTGCTGGATCAGCGTCAAATGAAGAATAGGTAGCAACATATTGATTATTATCTTTGCCTGTAAACGTGAATGAATCAGCATTTGCGGCTTTCAAAATGTTCAACACTTGAGTATTGGTAATTGAAGTACCAGTAGCAATTTGGTATTGTGCTTCCTTGCCAACAGTACTCAATGCTGCCTGAATGGTTGCATTAGTGATTGGCGTTTGTTTGTCTGATGCATAACGTAAGTTGAAACTGATGGACTGCGTCTTATCCGTAGCAGTACTTGAACTCTTAACATAGAAGTTAACAGTAGAACCGCTCTTAGCAGCTGCAGCATCCGTCAAGTTCGCAAACGAAGCCGAACTGTTATTGTCTGTATCATTTGCAACGTAACCCGTAGGAATGCCCTTCAAAATAGCAGTAAAGGCAGTCCCGCTGGTCAAGTTAGTTGAAGCCGCAGTGGCTGAAGAAGCGTATGTGCTGAACGGCAGGTTCAAGGTACCAACGCTCTTGGTCGTTGCGATATCAACGTAGTTAACAGTAACGCTGTTAGTATCTTGAGCTAAGCCCTTCGCGTAGATCCAGCCAGTGATTGATGGTGTCTGGTCATCAGTGACCTTGTAGTACAATGAGCCTTCGCGAGTCTTAGTTTCGGCAGCTGATACGGTAAAGGTATCGGTTGACTTGTAAGCACTCATGTTGATCTTAGAAGCCTTGTACTGGGTATAAACAGGGTTGTTCCAAATTGTGTTTGACTTAACGTTCTTGATTGTGTAGCCAGTGGTCGTCGTTGGTGTCGTAGCAGTCTTAGTCGTGTTGGCTGAGGCAATCCCGCCGCCAAAGGCAGTTGTCGACTTACCACCGTAGATCCAGCCACGGTACTTGCCGTCAAAGGAAACAATCTTGTAGTAGACCGACCCGCGGTTTGTTTTCGCAACTTGATAAGCACGGAAGTAGTTCTTTGAGCTCTTTGACTTGGCCAAATTAGCCATGGTTGTCTTAGTGGCAACGAGTTTTGCACCCTTTAAAGTCCCAGCCTTAGTGTATAAAGCATTGGTTCCGTTTGGCGCAACGTTACGGGTAGTAGCGTCCGTCTTCAATAACGAATTTGATGTTACTTTCGCATATGAAGCAGCATCAGCCTTAGTAGCAAAACCGGCAGTTGCCAATACAGAAACAGCAGCTAAGCCGAAATACAGTGATTTTTTCAAACCTGATTTCATTCTTGCACTCTCCCCTAATTCATCATTTGTTATCACACAATAATGTCTCATTGATCGACACACGGTCAACATCTTAAGAATATCATTATTTAGTAATTAGTTCAATTTATTGAGAAACAATCTGTCGGCAAAAATTAACGCATATGTTGCGCGCGGAATAACCAAGAAAATCGCCTGAATGATAACCACCAAAAAGCGCGTCATGGTGGCTAAATGTGCCACGCATAACGTGCTATAAAAGATTATTCAACTGTCGTTTTTTCGCACAGGTTCCCAATCATTCTGATGCGGCTCTCAAACTATGCTCTGATTGCAAGTTTATTTTGAACATCGTTTTTATTATTAAAAGGTAAAACTTCGATATTGTGTTTTAAGAGACTCTCTGAGAATACGCGCTGTTCGTCAGGGACTGCAGGCACAATAATACTAAACGGAATATCTCCTAATTGTTTTGATTTTCGATAGTTAAGGGTGTCTGCCCATATTCCTATTAATTGTTCCACGAGGGCTTTGGACAAACTATTATAAACATTTACAAATTTACGATCGTTTACAGTTAAATTAAAAACAAAATCGATATTATAATTCAACTGTGTTTGTCCCTGCATTGACATTCCCTGCAAGATGCTATAGATATTCTTTTGCTGTTTAAAGTAAGTATTAACATCTTCCAAGAACACACTGCGAGTGTTAGAGCGACTCAAGTATATCAAGTCGGAAACCTGAATGAGGGTTTGCGTTAAGTCATTGATTGTTTGTGGGATTTCGTTACGAGTCGCACGTCCTATTATTTCACCACTTTCTGATAAAAGAGTATCATTTTTATTCAGAATCGACATTAAATTCTGAAACCGATGAGATTTTTTATCCGTCAAATCAACACCATGACTCTTTAAATTCCAAATTGTATATCCTTGGTCAGTAATAGTGTAGATTCCATTAGAAAGCACAATCAGCAACGAAATACTATCACCAAAAGGATCTGTAAAGGGCGTGTTTATTCGTAGCTCAGTGTCACTAACCATTTTAAACTCATTACTTTTTTTTATAAAAGACAGCCACTCCTCAGCAATGTGATCAATTTGTGTACTAAGCTCATTCATTTTTTCACTTCTTTCCACTATCACCACAAATCAAAATTCCTCGAAATCGTAATTTGAAGTCGATTCTGTTTATGAGTATTGGTATAGTCCAGTAATTCCTTTAATGCAATCAAAAAGTCTCCTGTATCTTTTATGTCTTCATATGGCAGCGGATATGCCTTAATATGTGTGAAAGAGTCGTTTTTTTGGTAAAATTCTTCTTCTGAAAAAATTTCAATCCGATGGCCCCACACTTTGCCATCTGAATTATTATGAAATTTCGAATCTAAATTAATTCTGACTAGCGTTAGCTTGGTTTTCAAATCCATTAAGTTAATATGTGTATTATCAGTCGCATACATATAGTTCACTTGATACTGGCGTTGAATACCATCTTTATTTGATTCTAACATGAACTGACCTTTGTCGTTCTTGGAAAGATTTTTTATATGCTTTTTCAAAACATTTTTTAAACACTTTATTAACTTTTCTGCTTGAATATCATCCAATTGCAATTTATTCATTCTAAATAATTCTCCCAATTTTAATTTCGACAAAATCACTATATATTGTTTATTTTATAGTATGAATGATTAATAAATTTTAATATGTTAATAAAATAATAATACAGTAATAAAAACGCATTCGCAATCAAAATCACAAAGCTATAATCTATGCTGAATCAAAACTTTTTTCTCCAACAAAACAATTCTGACAGCATGGATTACTCACTAATCCTTTGTCAAAACAACAATTAAATTGAGTACTTTTAACCCACATTACTCTTGAACACGATTGCTCTAACTTGTCGAGAAAGTGTTTATAAATGCTACGGCCTCATTAATCGTAGGAAAAGAAAAGGAACAAGGTTTGTTTTGCCCTTAAATTATATCTCTAGTACACCATAAATTTCTGCCCAAAATCGATCAATTCATCCGTAGTCTCGCCGTGTTGCCCGTCAAAAACCATACGCGCCGTCTGCACCTCGCCAGTCCCAAATGAAAATTTCTCAGACAGGATTTATTTTAACCCACTGTTTTCACCCGCCCCAATCCTCTACAATGACCTTGTCAATCAAATTCCCATTGATTGACACATCCCATAGAACAACCAGTTTAGTCTTCATGGCAATTCGCCCTAACGTCGAGGAGGCGATAGGTAAGGCCTGTAACATCAATTAAGATGGGCACACACACCACAGTAATTCACCCCTAAGAAAAGATAGTCGTGTCACACGCATCGCTCACGGAGACCTGCAGGTGCAAATCGGATGCAGGCACCTAACCCAGTAACGAATCAGCTGATCACCATTACGCGTAGGCCAAATGAGCGACCCGCTCGCTTGATAGTCATCAGAAGCTGGCAGCCGCGCCCAAACAGCTGCCCGTTCCGGAACGATTTCTCATTGTTTCATCAGCGCACACCTTAAAAACACCCTTGTCATACTATCAATCGAACACGTCATTTTCTCATACGCCAGCGCGTGAATCCATCGTCCAGACACGATGCGATCATCTCGGTGCCGTTACTGCGTTTCCCGGCCGTCAGCGTCATTTGAATCCCAAACACCATGACACTGATGCAACAAGCCGGCCGTTGCCGATTGTATCTTGCGCAAAACGCTGGCTCTCCGCGTACTCACAAGCGCAAAACAAACCAACCATCTTAAGTGCTGATCACCGGTCACTGCTCCGACCGTATCAGGTTACAGTCCGAATGCCAAAGGCGCCCACCTGTTATAAAGATGGGCGCCTTTATGGGCCGTGAAGCTCGACTATTTAAAAACCAGTCAATAGAAAAGAGTGTGTTACATGATGCAAAAATTAACCATCATTGTTCCAGCTTATAATCACGAATCAACTCTGCACAGCACGATCCAGCAGTTGCTGCGGGTCGAAGATGACCTCCTGCACCACGACACTATCGGCTACCGAACCCGGCTGCTGGTGGTTGACGATGGCTCCCGCGATCAGACCTGGCAGACTATTCAAGACGAGCATCAGTTCAACCACCGTGTGACCGGTATCAGACTCAGTCGGCACTTTGGTTATGATAACGCCCTGTTGGCCGGCCTGCAGTCGGCGGTAGCGACTTCGGACGTAATGCTGACGATTGATGCCGAGCTGCAAAACGACCCGGCAATCATTCCCGCTATGCTGGGTGAATACGGCAACGGTGCGGATATCGTTGCGGGTCAGCCGGTTAACAGCCACCCTAGCGCAGCTGCACAACCGATGATTGCTAATTTCCGTGTCATGTCAAAACGGGCTGTGCGCGCCTTGCTGGCCTATAAGGAACACGATTTAAGCATTGCAACTACCATTCCAATGCTGGGCTTTACAACTGCCAGTGTCGCGTATACGCTGCGTAAAATAAACACGAAAAAACAACATCGCGCCCGCTACGCATCGCTCAAAAACACCTGGGATAACCACTTTGCGAATTCTCTGACACCGGTTCATGGCGTCGTTATCCTGGGTGCTGCCTGTGGTGGATTGGGTCTGCTGGCGCTCGGCTACTCGGTTATCGCTAAAATGCTGGGGACCACAACGTTGGGCTGGACCTCGCTGATGAGTTCCATTTGGATCACCGGCGGCATCTTGATGGTCAGCATCGGCTTAATTGGCGAGTACGTCGGCAAAATTCTGACGGAGACCCAGCAGCGTCCGCGGTTTACGATTGAAGAAGAGATTGGGACTCAGGAAGCGGTCATTCGACAGTTTGATAAAGCAGTTTAAGCAAACCATGTTTTTGTGAATTGTTAAATGCTATCCTGTATTCTGCATGATATACACCCTTTCAATGCAACAATGTCTCCCAAAATAGCTTTGTTCACAATTATGAATATAAAAATAGACTCGCAAATTTCAACAACAGAAATTTGCGAGTCTATTTTTATATGAGAAAACGATTACAATACTCACTATTTTAAAATAATCGTTGACAATTCTTCGAGTCTGGTATATACCATTACTATCAACTCATGTTACTAAACTTAACATGTATTAGTTGAATTAATTGATTTACCTTAATTTTAATCAATTAGATTGACTAAAAAAGATTGGTTTTTAAAAAAGGAGAGATAATATCAGTACATGTAATCAGTCAATCGTTGATTTTTAGAGGCTATCAGTGTTGACAGCTCATGTTCAAAAACATGACATATCACTGGAGAATTATAGAACAATACTGTTTATAAAATAGAGGCGAATCATATGGAAAAAAAGCAAAAACTTGAACGAAAAATTGGCACATTCCAAGCTATTACAATCAATATGTCACAGATGATGGGTGCCGGCCCATTTATTACTATTCCGTTAGTAATCAGTACAATGGGCGGGCCACAAGCCATATTTGGTTGGATTGTCGGTGCCTGTTTGGCCTTATTAGACGGTCAAATTTGGAGCGAACTTGGTAGTGCACTCCCCGGTGAAGGTGGGACGTATAACTTCTTTAAGGCTGCGTTCCATGACAAAACTGGGAATTTGATGCCTTTTCTCTTCATCTGGTCAATCCTGTTAGCCACACCACTGACATTGTCTAGCGGTGCGATTGGTCTTGCAGATTACGTAAAGTTTTTCATTCCAAATATCACTGGTTTACAAACAAAATTAATTGCAGCGCTGGTTACAATAATTGCTATCGCACTTCTTTATCGTCGTGCCACCAGTGTTACAAAAATCTCAGTGGTTTTGTGGGCAGGGATGATATTAACCGTAGTTTTAATTGTTGGCACCAGTGTTTTGCACTTCGATCCTAAATTAGCCTTTTCATTTCCTAAAAATGCTTTCGTGCCCTCTAACTTTGTCAAGGGACTAGGCGCTGGTATGTTGTTATCTATATACGATTACCTTGGTTATTACACCTCAGCTTATATGGGTGATGAACTAAAACAACCAGGTAGAACAATTCCACGTTCAATCACATTATCGATCATCTTTGTTGCCATCATTGACCTATTGATGAACATTGGTACAATCGGCTTTATTCCATGGCGCCAAGCAGCTAAAAGCACCAACATTGGCTCGCTGTTTATGACTCGTGCTTGGGGACATACCGGTGGTTTGATTATTACCATTTTAATCATCTGGACATGTTTTGCATCCGTATATACAGGGCTTTTAGGTGCCTCTAGAATTCCTTACAACGCTGCACGTGATGGTGTTTTCTTTAAAAAGTTCGCCCATCTGCACCCAAAGTTGAAATTTCCTAACTATTCTCTTTTAGTCATCGGCGGTATTATGGTGGTATGTTGTTTCTTTGACTTAACCACTGTAATCAACGCGTTAATGGCAGTGCAAATTGTCGTACAATTTATGGTACAAATCATTGCATTAAGCGTGCTAAGAAAGAAGAAGCCAAATCTCAAACGTCCCTTCAAAGAAATCTTATATCCAATTCCAAGCATCATTGCTTTCATAGGTTGGGGATTCGTCTTTGTTTCATCTGGAAGCACCTCAATTGGTATCGCTATCGCTTGGACCGTTCTAGGCGGTTGCGTTTATCTGGTTCGTGGTTATCTTAAAAAGGATGAATGGCCATTTAACAAAGGCAAAGCGTTGATTGATGTCGAGGAAAAACCATTAAGTAAGGAAAGTGAGACGATCGAGTAATGAATGCCTTGGGAAAACAGTATCTATTAGCTATCGATTTCGGTGGCACAAAAGTGGCCATACGACTGATGAACCATAATGGCGATATTCTGGACAGTGAAAAACAAATTATCACAGGAATGGATGGCATTGAAATTTTAAAGCTAGTTTTCAAAATTTCTGATAAACTGTGCCAAAGCCATAAAGAGGATATTGCTGCGATTGGCGTCAGTACCATTGGCATTGTTGCTGGTGACCATTTAGAGTTAGTACCGACAATTAAGAACTGGGATAAAATCAATTTAAGAGCTGAATTTGCTAACTTTTTCTCGAACACCCCCCTTTATATCGAAAACGATGTCAAGGCAGCCACCTATGGTGAGTTGATAAATGGCGCCTTGCAAAACTCGAAGTCAGGTATTTATCTGAATCTCGGAACGGGTGTT
>NZ_AYYR01000071.1:0-1931 GCF_001435975.1 Secundilactobacillus collinoides DSM 20515 = JCM 1123 | reverse complement strand
GAGATTGGCTATTTACTGAATCCGTTCACCCGAAACAATGATGCCTTTTCAAACGGGCACGCGCCATTTGAAGAATTAACCGGTGGGAAAGGAATTGCAGAACAGATTGCAAAGATAAGTAAAACGTCGATGGATGCAAAGACTTTTTGGGAAACGCAATTCGATCCTAATACGCCTTTAGCTGACCTCAAACAAAAAATCTTTTTGAATCTTGGTTATCAAATAAGTAATTTATGCATCGCTTGGGATCCTGAAATCATCACTATTGGTGGTGGAATGGAAGCGCAGTTTGATCTTTTCGCGAAAGAATTAAACCCTATTTTAAAGACTAATGTGCCATTCCCGCCTGTGTTAAAACCAGCGTACTATAAACAAAATGCTTCCTTGAATGGTATTTCCCAATTGATTTTGAACAAAATTGCGGTGGCAGAATGAAACAGAAAAGATTCCAGCCTCAGAGACAATCATTAAAAAGGTACAATTCAACAAATTAAGGAGAGTGACTGAGAAAGATAGCTTGAAAAATCGTACCTAACTAATATTAGGATACAGAGCGTTGGCCAAAACATAATTTTTGTTCACAAATACAAGGCATCCCAAACCAAAATCCCAATTTAGATTTTAGTTTAGGGTGCCTTGTATGTCTGGGTGCGGCTGCTTACTGTTCGTTTTGACTAGATAAATCCGACACCGCTAAGGAATCAAATTTAGCGCTGCTTAGATATATCACGGTACTGTTGCCCCATCTTTTGCCTGCGCAAATTCTAATGATTGATACATTTTCAATCTTGAAATTCAAATGACTGCTTTATAAGAGATTTTCAAATAATTAAAGCCATTATTTGCTAAAGCAACTTTTTTTGCAACCATCAACCAATTCTTTGTCTGTTTGTGGAAGACAAATAAGTCACTTTCGTTATTCCAAGTTTCGTTTCTCCTGAACGATAGATATTCTGAATTAATAATAATTAATATTAATTTCACAATCCATCCGACTATCCATATAATCAACCTGTAAGCGTGTGCGGTAAACACCGCTTGATTAAAAATCGTATACCAAAGCTACCCAAATACTGGAGGTTATTAACATGGCAGGATTACTCGAAAATAAAGTCGCATTAGTTACCGGTGCTGCAACCGGGATCGGTTTAGGCGTTTGTCAAACGTTCGTGGACGAAGGCGCAAAGGTTATTGTGACCAGTCACCGAATGCACGATGAAACGAAAGCATTCTTGGCAAAGTACCCAGAGAACACCGAATTTCAACTGCTGGAAGTCACCGATGAAGACAACTGGCAAAAGGTCACTGAAGACGCCTACAATAAGTACGGTCATTTAGACATCGTCGTCAACAACGCCGGGGTCTCCGACGCTGGTGTGCCGATCGACGAAGAAAAATTGGAAGACTGGAACCACGTCATCGATGTTAACCTGACCGGGACCTTCCTTGGCATCAAGCACGGCATGAAGCAGATGCGCAAAGGCAACGGTGGTTCAATCATCAACATTTCCTCGATTGAAGGCTTTGTCGGCGTGCCTGACTACGCTGGTTACAACGCCAGCAAAGGCGGTACACGTCTGTTAACGAAGGGCGCTGCGTTGGACGCTGCCACCCACAAGTACAACGTTCGGGTCAATTCCGTCCACCCCGGCTTCATTGACACCGGCCTGGTGCCAGCTGATATGAAACCCGCAATGGCAAAGATCACCCCACTTGGTCACATCGGCAAGCCGGAAGACATCGGTAACATCTGTGTCTACCTGGCCTCAGACAAATCCAGCTTCACCACAGGCGCCGAATTCGTCATTGATGGCGGGTTCATCGCACAATAAAGTAGCGACAAAAAAGCACCGGCGCTTAACCGATGCTTTTTTTGGGCTGTAAAATTTCTGGTATTGGTGATCACGCCAATGCCAGTTTTTTATTGTCTT
>NZ_AYYR01000070.1:8189-15880 GCF_001435975.1 Secundilactobacillus collinoides DSM 20515 = JCM 1123 | reverse complement strand
TAAAGTCAAATACGTTTCAAAACTCTCCACCAATACCAGTTGACAAAGAGCCAAAATACCCATCAAACACCAGCTGCAAGTGTTTGATGGGTATTTTGTAAATATCCGTGACTAATTCTACGTTTATAATCCAGCAATCACTGATGATACGCTTCAGGCCATTTGCTGCAAATACCAGGCATGCCACTAACCCCGGATTACCTAAAAAATCACTGATGCGCACGGGTGAAAGCCCTAATCAATTGTCTTAATGACTTTTGCGGGGTTGCCCACAACCACTGCATTATCCGGAACATCATGGGTAACAATTGCACCCGCACCAACCACTGCATTCTCACCTAGCGTCACGCCTGGTAGAATGGACGCATCAGCACCGATCCAGCAATTTTTCTTTAGGGTCACTTGCTTGCAAATCAGTAAATTTCGGTGGTGAAAATCATGGTTATTACTGATCAAACGAACATCCGCAGCAATTTCAACATTGTCCTCGATCACGATGTTCCCGGCAGCCATGCACAAAATGTTACTTTCGATAAGGACATTTTTGCCAATTGTAATTTTCTCTGGTTCAATCAACCGAATTGGTGCCGTGATACGACTGCCCGCGCCAAGGCGGTTGCCAAGCATTTGTGTCAAAAGTTCATTGGCCTCGTCTGTAAATGGCATCGTGTTGTTAAATTTAAAAACTAATTGCTGCATCCGCTGAAATTCTTTGACATACTCCGGCGTGTTTCTTTTTTTTACATCGATAATTTGAGTTTCGACCATGGTAATGCCTCCTATAAAATTTCAAAAATTATGAATCGACTTGTTTTAAACCGTTACCGTGTTGGAAGGTCCACCTGTCTCGTACACCTTTCCCAAGTATCGGATTAACCAATGCCATTTCCCATAAAAATGAGTTCAAAATAAACAGATTTTCCGAAATGATTATACGACACAAGCTTTAAAAAGGTCGGGCATCTTTTCAGATAGTTCACTAATGGTTTTACAAGCGTGCAGCGGAACCGATAGAAAATAACTATCCTTTCTGATTAATTCAAGACGCTCTTATCGTCAAAACAGTCTCTGTGACCCCTATCACGCAATCGTTTACGTCCCCGTTTTAAGGTTGATTTAACGCACTCTTCCTAGTCTAATAGAGGCAGTTGCAATTTCACAAACCAATTGTGGCACTTTTCAACTGCAAGATGAGAGAGACTATATTTCAAAAGAGGGTAATACTTGATGGTATCATCAAAAAGAAAAGTCAGAATTTCACTTAGCTGGCAGATTATGATTGGTCTCGTGCTGGGCATTGGTCTTGGCGTTGTGTTCTACAAGCACACGACGGCAATTACTGCGATGAACAATATCGGGACGATGTTTATTGATTTAATTGAAATGATTATGATTCCAATCGTCATCTCCTGCCTCACCGTTGGCATTGCCAGTATGGGTAACGTCAAAAAACTGGGGCGTGTCGGCATAAAAACATTAGTTTACTTTGAAGTCATTACGACCATTGCCATTATTTTAGGATTATTGATCGCAAATATTTTCCATCCAGGCACCTTTGTTGATTTGAAATCACTGCAGGCTGGCGACATCAGTGCTTACGTAAAGAGCGCGAAATCGTACAATTCCGGTGGCGGTATTTGGGGCACCGTGATGGACATGGTGCCAACTAATATTTTCTCGTCGTTGAGTACTGGGGATATCATGCCAATTATTCTGTTCTGCATTCTCTTTGGCTTCGGGACCGCGAGCCTCGGTGAAAAAGGACAGATCATCATCGACTTTTTAAATGCCGTTTCACAGGTCATGTTCAAGATCACCAATTGGATCATGCATCTCGCTCCAATCGGCGTTTGTGCCTTGATCGGTGCCACCATTGCTAAAATGGGCATTTCGGCACTACTGCCGCTAGGATATTTTATCGGGTTATGTTACCTCGGCTTTTTCATCTTTGTCGTGATCATCCTCGGTGCAACCGCCCGTATTTACAAAATCAACCTGTTTTACCTGCTGAAATACATTAAAAACGAACTGCTTTTGGGCTTTTCAACTGGCAGTTCAGAGGCCGTCATGCCGCAACTTATGGAGCGGCTCACTAATTACGGTGCTGACCGGTCAATCGTCTCACTGGTTATTCCTACCGGTTATTCGTTTAATCTTGACGGCGCGGCGCTCTATGAATCACTAGCTGCCCTCTTCCTGGCTCAAGCGTACAACATCAATTTATCGATCACTCAACAAATCACGCTGGTTCTTGTCTTGATGCTCACTTCAAAAGGGACAGCTGGGGTCGCCGGCGCTTGCTTCGTTGTTTTACTAGCAACGATGTCAACCATCGGCATTCCCGCTTCTGGTCTGGCCTTCATCGCTGGGATCGACCGGATCGTTGATATGGCGCGATGCGTGGTCAACATTACTGGTAATAGTTTAGCCACCATCGTGATTGCTAAGTCTGAGGGCGAATTCGCACCGGATGACGAGAAAGCACTGGTTGGCGGTACAGTTGTTACCGGTCGATAAGGATTACAGGTCTAAAATTAGAAAATGAGACTCACGTGTTCTGAAACGTTCAACTCATGAAAACCGCGTTTGAGTATTTATATTCAATCAGTGATTATTAATAACCAAAAGGCACCTTTAACGGGTGCCTTTTTTGTGCACAAAAACACTGTACGGACCGTTTTCGCAAAAGAATCGCTTTACATGAAAGCGCCACCATGATCAGTCATTGTGCATCACCGTGGCATGAAGGTTCATAGAATCACTCGTTTTCGCACTTTTCGTCTAAAAAAAGAGGTCGGAGTATCCCCCTGTTATAGGAGTTTAACAGGTAATTTGCCTCAGCGTTGACCTTTGCCAACCACTATCAAAACGCGTGCAATTTCAAAACTATGTCAGATAAAATAACACAATACATACAAATAATTCAAAAAAATCAAAATACAGGCAATCCCGTGTCATTTAAGGGGATTGTGCACCTGGTTTTTTAATAATAATTCATTTTTCATGTAATGTTTCTTTACACATAAAATAGACAATGATAAAATGATGATATTTTAATGAGAGAAAGTGATTAGATGTCATCTTTATTTCGGAAAAAGAGTATTGCGGATTTGGAGAAGAATGCTTCCCCATTGAAACGAACGTTGCGAACATGGGACCTCACCTTTTTGGGAATTGGGGCAATCATTGGGACTGGGATTTTCGTTTTAACTGGGAAAGGGGCGTTAACCGCTGGACCGGCGTTATCCGTGTCCTTCTTGGTTGCCGCTATCTGTTGTGGTTTCGCTGGGCTTTGTTACGCTGAGTTCGCGTCAATGGCACCAGTTGCTGGTTCGGCTTACACTTATTCCTACATTGCCTTTGGTGAAATTATTGCCTTTATTATTGGCTGGGATCTGATTTTGGAATATGCCTTAAGTGTTGCGACCGTGTCGGCCGGCTGGTCAGGTTACTTTGTCAACCTGCTGGATAATCTCGGTATTCACATTCCAACGATTCTGACTGCGGCGGCTGGTACGACCCCTGGGGTTACCACCGTGTTTGATTTGCCAGCGTTCATCGTTGTGCTGGTCATCACCTGGATCATTTCCATCGGGATCACCCAAACGAAACGTGCCAACGATACAATGGTTATTATCAAATTAGCCGTTATTGTCTTGTTTATCATTTGTACCGTTTGGTTCATCAAGCCGCAAAACTGGCACCCATTTAACCCCTATGGTCTGTATTCTTACCATAACGGAACCGCTGCCGGAATCATTCCTGCCGCTTCGATCGTGTTCTTCTCGTTCATTGGGTTTGACGCTGTTTCGTCCAGTGCTGAGGAAACGATCAACCCAAGTAAAACACTACCACGAGGCATTTTACTTTCCCTTGTCATTTCGACTATCCTGTACATCATCATGACGTTGATCATGACCGGGGTCGTGCCGTTCAAGATGTTCTCGAAATACCTGAACGCCCCAGTTTTAGCCGTTTTAGCAAAAACCGGGCAATCATGGTTGTCCATTATCGTCAGCATCGGTGCCATTCTTGGGATGACCACCGTTATGCTGGTGCAGCTGTACGGCCAATCACGAATCAGTTACTCAATGTCGCGTGACGGCCTCTTTCCAAAGTTCTTTGGTGACGTTGACAAAAAGCACCAAACCCCATTTAAGGGGACTTGGTTCTTCGGGATCATTACCGCACTTGCTGGTGGGTTTATTAACTTGAACATCCTCTCTGAACTGGTCAACATTGGGACACTGACCGCCTTCATTCTTGTTTCTGCCGGTGTCCTTTGGATGCGTCACTCGCAACCAGATTTGCACCGTGGTTTCAAAGCTCCCGGTGTGCCATTTACCCCAATCATTGCCATTGCCTTTTGCTTGGTACTGATTGCCGGCCTGAACTGGGAAACTTGGATCCGGTTCGTAATTTGGCTGATTATCGGCTTATGCATTTACTTCGGTTATGGGCGCAAACACGCCACTATCAATTCTAAGCATTAGGGGGCACTATTATGAAACCATATTCTCGAATATTGATTGGGCTTGACGGCTCTGACCAGGCGGACCGGGCATTCAACATTGCCTGTGTCCTCGCACAAGTGCTATCAGCATCACTCTACGTTGTCTGGATCGTCAACCGTGACCGTGGCATGGATTCGTCATTTGGGGTTAACGAAGATTTCTATCGTGACCGTTCAGTACAAATCTCAGCTAAGTTAAATCCCTATGTGAAGAAAGCTGCGGATCAACACATTGACGTCACGGGCAAAGCCCTGATCGGCAATATCAAAACCTTGTTGGCAAAGGACGTGCCCGACGAGTACAAGATCGATTTGATTGTCCTCGGGAACACCGGTAGCAACATGGTCGGCAAAATGCTTCAAGGCTCGCACAGTGGGTATGTCATTCAGCATTCCGGCTGTGATGTGTTGATTGTGAAGTAAGCGCGTGTAAGGAAACGGTTAGAGACCAGGTCGCTGCTTCCTGAAAGACGTTTCCATTTGGTTGCCTAAAAAGCACCATTTTTAAAACGCAGCACCTCGATTAATTCTCGGAAGCACTTGCTCAAAAGTCAATTTGTCCAAAAACAAACAAGCAGTCCCCTCTCATCATCCAAGCCTGAATGATGAGAGGGGGCTGCTTGCTACATATTGAAGCAATATAACCAGGACGAAGTATCAGCATCATCGGAAGTGCCTGTCAGTAAGGCCGGTCACCGTCCGTACCAGGTTCATCGATACCTAAACTACTGAAACTGTGCTGTTCTGGATCCTTCAAAATATTCATAATCAAATCGGCGATACTTGCCCGTGAAATCAGAGTCCCTTTAAACGGGGTCCCTTTTTCCGTCAGCTCATAGTCGATCTTATCCTCATCCGTCATGTAGGCGGCTCGGATAATCGTGGCGTTCAGCTTACTAGTTTCGATGTCAGCAGCTGCCACCCGGGTATCATCCATAATGGGAGTTCCAATCGATTCCTCGACCCAGCGGCCGAACTCCCCTGGCACTTCATGGTACAGACCGAGACCAGTGATCCAAATCAGCCGGTTCACGTTAGCTGTGGTCATCACCTTAACGATGGTCGCAGCTAACGGTGTCATTCTGCCGCCAAGGTCAGCCACAACGATATCCTGGCCCGTTACCGCTTGTGTCAGCGTGGTGTAATCGTTGACATCGCCTTCAATCACTGTTTCCCGGCTGTCATCGATTGGCATCACCCGCTTGATATCCCGCAAATACAGCGTTAATGAAGCGTCCGTTTCAGCAAGTATGCGCTGGCGAACGATCCGCGCAATGCGGCCATTAGCGCCTAAAAGTATGATTTTTGTCATTTAAAACATGTCTCCTCAATATCGTTTAATAAACGGGGCGGTCTAAGCCCTGCGTATCAGGGTCAGCTAACCCGACACTATCCTTCACATCCAAGGTTGGTTCGCTGACCAGCTTCAAAACTAAGTCGGCAACGCTCTGGCGTGATCCTGAAACGCCGTCATACTGGTCGTTGCGGTGGGTCACCGTGTACTTCACTTCATCGCGGTCATTCAACCACGGCAAGCGCAATGTTGTGTAATCCAATCCTGAATCCGCCAGTAATTTATCCGAATTAATGGCTGCCGGCAACCCACTGCGAACCATCTGCAGGTTCCATGCACCAAATTCACCCGGCACCTCGTTGTACAAGCCCAAGATGTTTGTAAACAGCACCCGCTTGATGCCGTTTTCCTGCATTCCGGCAATGATGTTCTTAGTCCAGGCATTGTCTGACGTGTGGTCAACGACGGCCACAAACACCACATCTTGACCCTTCAAAGCCTGTGTCAAACCAGCAGCATCATCCAAGCTGCCTTCAACCAACGTGACCCGCGGGTTGTCCTTGAGGGCATTTAACCGATCGGCGTTTCGCAAAAACAGCGTCAGGTTAACGTCCTGAAACGCTGGTTCGTTTAAAACGCGGTTCTCAACAATTCTAGCAATCTGGCCATTAGCGGCCGCAATAAATAAGTTCATGTGTCTCGCTCCTTTTTTTGTTCAACTGTTTAACACCATGACTTTACCCCTTAAAGTCCACTTTAAGGCAAGCAAAACGCACTCATTAAATAAATTAATTTACTGATGAGACAATTTGCTGATAAAATCATGCGACGATCTTCAACTAACTGGTCCCATGATATGTCGTTTTTACTGTCAGGCGTGCTATTATAGGGATTGGCAAAAATAGACGCATTTTGAAAAAATTAAACTACATAAAAACATCCAAAAAGGAGTCGACAATATGAAGACAGTACTGCAAACCAATTTTAACGGCATCGATGGGCTCACTATCACGGACACGGCAAAG
This sequence comes from Secundilactobacillus collinoides DSM 20515 = JCM 1123, assembly GCF_001435975.1. GTDB lineage: Bacteria > Bacillota > Bacilli > Lactobacillales > Lactobacillaceae > Secundilactobacillus > Secundilactobacillus collinoides. The sequence continues at coordinate 9,048 of NZ_AYYR01000070.1, read as the reverse complement.
CCGGTGCTTACTGATAACGGTGTTCTGATAAAAATGGCCGTTTTACCAATATCGCCCACTGACTGGAAACTAGAATCAGACACCCACGCCACTGATGAGCAACAGGATAAACTGCCTCGAATCATTGGGTTTCAAGGTACCGGGACCGTCGTTTCGGTTGGGAAGAACCGTGATCAATCCCTACTTGATCAGCGGGTCTTGGTCATCAATCCGGCTGGTGTCTATAGTGAATTCGTCCTCAATGAAAATCCAGACTGGATGTATCCATTACCCGCCAACGTCAGTGACGAAAGCGCCGCTGCCCTTTCCGCCGGGACTGCCTGGACCTTAAAACAACAAATCGACCAAAGCAAGGCCGCAAATATCGTCATCACTGGGGCAAACTCCGTCATTGGCCTAACGCTCCTACAAATGCTGGCGGACGAATCACGACCGATTTATCCCATCGTAACGGCCGCAAGTAAACCATACTTTATTGAACAAATGCCGCGTTTAACTCCCTACACCCTTGATGAACACCCAACAATATCTGGCAGCAGCATCGTGCTCGATATTGTCGGTCGCCTAGACATGTTAACGACTTTGGAAAAGCAGCTTTCCCAACCAGAAATCGTCTCGATTGCCCTCATGCAGGCACCCACGTTAAACAATTTCATTTTCGTTCACGATGAATTCAATGCCGACCGCTATCGCTTATTTATTAAGCAGCTTTCTGAGGGTAAACTCACTGCTTTGATTAACCGGATCTTTCCAATCGAGCAGGTTAAAAAAGCACAGCACTTTGCTAAAGAAACCCACAGCCGTGGCCGGGTTCTGGTGACCTTTGGCCATTAATCCGTCTGCTGGCAAGAACGACTAT
>NZ_AYYR01000070.1:0-8151 GCF_001435975.1 Secundilactobacillus collinoides DSM 20515 = JCM 1123 | reverse complement strand
GCCCCCCGCCGTAAAAAACAGAAAGTTTTTTTACGGCGGGTCACTTTTTATTTTTGTGGAGTGAGATTATTGTTTCTCCAGGTTTATTTCTGTCACTACTCAGTTTTAAATTCAGAAAGGGACGGCGCTTAACCGGCTTTCTTCGCGCTTGTTGATGAGGCTCAAGTTAGTCTGCTACAACTGATTGCACATTGATTTTATCTAGCCGAAACGTGTTCCGAAAAGCAAGGGGGCGGAGCCTAACGGACTCTGAGCCCAAAAGTCAGAACCAGACTTTTGAGCTCAGAGTCCGTTAGGCTCCGCCCCTTAACCGCCTTTCTCCACACTCTTACCTATTCAACGCCTTAACCACCGTATCTTCCATCTTTTCAGGTGTCGTGATCGGAGCGAAGCGTTCAATCATCTGGCCATCGCGACCAATCAAGAATTTTGTGTAATTCCACTTGATACGGCCGTGTCCCGCTTCATACTTTAAATAGGTAAATAACGGGTCTTCTTCACTGCCGTTGACACGAATCTTTTTGGTCATCGGGAACGTCACTCCGTAGTGCACTTGGCAATAATCATTGGTCTCTTCATCACTGTCTAATTCTTGGTGAAATTGGTTTGAAGGCAAACCCAGAACTTCTAATCCCTGGTCATGATAGTCTTTGTACAATTTCTCCAAACCTTTTAACTGTGGTGCCAAGCCGCACTTGCTAGCCGTGTTCACAACGAGTAACACCTTACCCTTGTAATCTTCAAAATTAATTGTCCGGCCGCTCATTTCTGTTTCTTCAAAATCGTAAATTGTTGTCATGCTGATCATCCTTCCTGTTATTGGTTAATCCACCATATCTTTAAGCAATGAAATCAATCGTTTATTGACCGTCAGCATTTCCTTATAACTGCCATCGTCCAAATCGGCTGGCTCCTGAATGCAATTCGCCAGCGCTGTGCCGATGGCCTGACGCTCATTTAAGCCCTGCACCGTTAGTGAAATGATTAAACGGCGCTGATCATTGTCCGGCCGTGTTCGTGTCAGCCACCCCATGGTTTCCATGCGTTTCAACATGGGCGTAAGGGTGTTGCTGCCGATGCCCAGGGTCCCCGCTAAATCACGTACTGACTGACCGTCTTTCTCCCACAAAGCAAGCAGCACCAGGTACTGTGGATATGTGAGATCAAAATCCTTAAGGGCCTTTTGATAAAACTGGTTAAACAGATGGTTTGCTTGATAGACCGAAAAGCAAAGCTGTTCAGATAACGAAACATCTGTGACGTCCATTGAGCCACTTCCTTTGTGAATGAATTGTTCGTTTATGAATGATTCGTGCACGAACTGTTTAGGGTCATTATAGCGTTTACATTTAAAAGTGCAAGGGCTTTATAGAATCTTAAATGATTAGACAGTTGTAAATACCATCGGTGATGACATAATATTGGGTCCGTTTCTGTCAAGGGCGGTCACATTTGAAAGAATTGTTTGTTTTGTTAGATTCGTTCTTCGCCGATAGCTTTGCTGAAATCAGTAACCCCCACTGTGGCAGACCACCTGCAGAGAACACAATCGCCTGTGACGCCAATAAAAAAAGAGAACCATCGTCCAGACAGTTCTCATTCATTAAGGACTTGATGTTGTAACCGAATCATGTACGTAAATAGATAAGAGACTAACAGGAACACGGCCACCACCGCGTATGGAAAATGGGTGTTCATATCCAATAAGGCGCCGGACATCAGTGGTCCAATGATGTTTCCGACACTGGTGAGCGACATGTTCAGACCGTTGATCAACCCCTGATTTTTAGAACTCAATTTAGTCAGTAAGGTGGTAATTGCCGGCCGCAACAGGTCAAACGCCGTGAAGACAAATAGTGTCGCGATAATGACTTCCACCTTCGTATGAGCAAAGATGATCCAAATTGTCCCCGCGAATCCAATCAAGAAACAGTACCGGATCACGCGCGTTTCATTGAGCCACATCACCAGCCGTTCAAACATGGCGACCTGCATAAAGAGCGAGGTCAACCCGTTTAACGTCAATACTAAGGCAATGTTATCCAGACTAAAGTGGAACACTTGGTTCACATAAAGACTATAGATACTTTCGAACCCTTGAAGGCCAAATGATGACACTAAGATCATCACGAATAAAATGATGACCGGCTTGCTCAACAGGTCGGACCAGCTACCGTGCAAATCCGTGTGAGATGCATTTTCCGCAGTTTCGGCTGGCAAGTCGACATCTTTGTCATTAGGCAGCAACGTTGCCAGGGCAATCGTACTCAATAACCCCAGTAGCCCAGCCACCCAGAACGGTGCTTTGTAGTCAATACCGGCTAAAATTCCACCAATTCCTGGACCTAGGATCAACCCGCCACTGAAAGCAGCTGATAACTTTGGCGCGTTGCCGTTTTGTCGTAATGTCAGCCGCAAACGCCATTGCGGTCGGCACGACCATTGCGGCGGATAGACCGCCAATCAGTCGTGACACATCAAACAACCACAGGTAGTTAGTCAGTGCGAACAGGACTTCCGACACCATGTACAAGAACAGCCCAACAGCCAGAACTGGCTTCCGTCCGATTCGGTCCGACACTCGCCCAACAATTGGCGACGCAACGAACTGTGCAAAAGCAAATAACGATGTCATGATTCCCATATCAAGTGCGGATAAGTGCAACTCGTTACGGAGAAACGGCATCACCGGAATGACGAGGCTAATGCCCAGACAAACCAGAAATTCGCTAAAAATTAAAATAAAAATCGCCCGTTTTACTTTCGACGACATTGGTCTCACCCCTTTTTTACAGCATAAAAACAAGTATAACAGGCTTTGAATCGAAGTACAATCGGTAAGTACGTCCGCCGAAGTCCGCAAAAAAGACCGGCTCGTTTTCGCCGGTCCTCTTTAGTGATTGATCCCACTGATTAGTGTTTAAACAGGTAAACGCAACCCCGCTTTAAACTTAAACCCGTTGGGGCAATACCGTAGGCGGTATAGTGCCCAGCAGGAATAATGTCTGGCCGGTTCACGTTGGCCTGGGTCAACTCGCCATCCTCAAAGACATCCTGGCTGACTTCCTCGCCATCAAAGTCCCACAGTTCAATGGTTTTACCATCGATCTCAGTCTTCGACTCTTCAACTAACGGATAGTCTTCAAGCTCAGCAATAGGCACGATTTCGATATCCTGGTCGCCGTTAGCACCGCCGTTGTAGACTTCCAATTTCTTGCCATCAACGACAAAGACCGCCTTGTCATCCTTTGTGCTGGTCGTGTAGTGGTTACTGAATACTTTCATAACTTATCTCTCCTAGCTCATCGCATCATTTGGTGGTCACGCCACCTGCTACCCCCTATTTTACACATTCTTGTAACCGGTATCAAAACCAATTTTACTGTCAGTGTCCCTTTTTGCGTGTCTGTCAAAATAAAGGCACAATTTTATGAATAAGTTATCAGTAATCAGATAAATAGTAATCAACAATTTCATACTATTTGTCTGTTATCGAACAAATGTCCATCATTTTTGCAACATTGGTTTATTTTCTGCTTTCCTTATCGCATTTCTAAGAATACAATAATGGTATTAATGGGGATTAATTAGGAATAGACAGTTATAAACATGTTTAAAATGAGAAAGCGGGATGCACAATGTATCAGTTTTTTGTACAGCCTCAAGTGGATCGCTATCAAAATTCCGTTGTGGGATACGAAACTTTGATTCGTGAGCAATGCGATGACGGCCACTGGCAACTGCCAGCAGATTTTGAGGCTATTCCATTTGACACACAATTATTGTTATTACAGAATGTCGTGGCAAAACTGGGCACAAAAGTTCACTACATTTCAGTTAATTTAAACAGGGCCCAGTTTATTGATCCAACAACGATCAATGAACTCATTTCATTTCAGCAGAAAAATCGGCCAGTACGCTTGGTTGCTGAACTTACCGAGGAAGTACTGATTACACCTCAATCCAGTCAGGAAATTTTAGCTTCGGCAGAATTACTTGATCTGAGCGGCGTGCAGTTAAGTTTGGACGACGTCGGGACTGGCGAGAATCAACTAAGCCGTATTCAACCCCTTCTGCCGTACACCACGGAAATCAAGTTTGCGATTCAAAACTTTCGTCATGAGGGAAATCAAGCTTTGGTGCCAGCCAAACTCTATGAATGGAACGCCATTGCGAAGTCGTACAATCTGCGGTTGATTGTTGAAGGCATCGAAACACCGCAGGATGAAGAACTTCTGGACCGGTTGAACATTGCTTTGCGACAAGGGTATTTCTATGGTAAACCACACCTGCTGGCATGCCAACAACCCTTTTCACAAACACTCAATTCCAAAAAGATTATCGAATAAAATTGGAACAAAAGACATTTTTTGTTCCGAGAATATAAGCGTCCCTAGTTAAAAGTCCCGAAGGGTATTTTTAACTAGGGGCGCTTATATGGCCAAGGAAAGGCCGTTTGTCGCACGTTTATTTAGTCTAGCTGAACAAGATGCGCTGACAGTTTTATCGGCTATAGGCACTGTCGCCCCAGCCTTTTAGTTGCTTATTCAGTAACCGTGAGATTTTTCGTATAGCTTGCCGCATGCTTGCCAGAGTTGCGGCCAGAGTAAAAGGCGTACCCGACACAGGTTCCTGGCATATTAGGCCCGTAAGTATCCCCGGCTAACCCAGCAGCATCGTTTCCGGCAGCGTACAACCCATCAATCTTGTCGCCGTTGTCGTCAAGGACCTCATTTTCAGTGGACACTTGTAAACCACCCATGGTACAAAAGGCGCCAACATTGAGTTCAAACCCATAAAATGGGCCTTGGGCAACTTTAACGAGGTACTGCGGATCCTTACCAAAATCAGCATCATCTTTTCGGTCGCAATAATCGTTGTAGGTGGCAACAGTCTCAACCGCCTTTTCAACCGGCAAGCCCATCTTTTTAGCTAAATCATCAATTGTATCAGCCTTGAAGATAAACGGTTTATTGGCTGCAACAGCATCATCCAACTCCGCCTGGAGCTTGACCATCTTTTCGCCACGCCGGACATAGACACCCAAGCCCATGAAGTTGCCGTCCTTAGCCATCTTATCAATGACGCCCTGATCAAAATGCTGAAGACTTTGTTTTGCGTATACAGCGCATTACCAGCGTATGAGAAGTTGTACACCACGGCTTCGTCAACGAAGCGCTCGCCGTGTTCGTTCAGCCAAAGCAGCGGTTGTTGACCGGCAGCGGTTTCCATTTGCGAGGCCATGTACTTAAATGAGGGTTCATCCGGATCTTTTAGGTAGCCGCCAAACAGCATGGCCATCCCAGTGCCGTATTTCTTGGCACCGATTTTCCAAGCTAATCGTAAACCATCGCCCGTGCCTTTGCCTGAACTTACCGGAATCAGCCGACTAGTGTCATAGTGGGTCAATGATTTCATCATCTCGGGGTTGTTCAGGTAGCCGCCAGTCGCAAGTACAACCGCGCCAGCCTTAACATCAGCTGTATTTCCAGTCGCTTCATCTTTAATGGTGAGACCGCTGATAGCACCGTCATCGTTTTTTAGAAGTTCAGTGACCGTGGTACTCGACAGCAATTCCACACCTAATTTCTTAGCTTGAGGTTGTAAGGCATCGTGCAGCACACCCTGGCCCATGCCCTCGTAAATGTGCCAAGTGGCTTCACCAGCTCCCATAGCCTGCACACCCTCGTACTTAACGCCTTGGTCTTTCAACCACTGTACCGTGTTCGCACTATCGTCGAGGTACTTGCGCCAAATGCGTGAATCCGCGCGATACTTCGAATAGTCGACCTCTTCACGAAGCACATCAGTTGCTGACACTTTGATACCCTGTTCTTTTTGTAAATAGGAATCAACGGCAAACAAACCTTCCGTATAATTACTGCTGCCTCCGGTATGACGGCCCTTTTCTAACAGTAAAACACTGGCGCCGTGTTGGGCAGCTTCAAGGGCAGCCGATGTTCCGGCCGCACCGGTACCGGCAACAACAACGTCGTATTGATTTTTTTGACTAATTGACATATAAATCCCTCCAAATATTCTCGTTATTTAGTGAGCAATTGACGTGAGTCTTTTTCGTTCTTATAATGAACTCACGCTTAATATATGACTATCATAGCGAACTGACCCACCTCGCGTAACTGCCAAAACCGTTGGTCAGCCCAACGATTAGTTCGGGTAAGAAAGGATGCACACATGGATATCAATCGTCTCCAAACATTTTTAAAAGTCGCACAATACGGGAGTTTTCAGAAAGTATCTGAACAAGAATACGTGTCGCAACGCGCCGTTTCTAAACAGATGACCCAGCTAGAGTCCGAACTAAATGTGACGCTTTTTCACCGTGGAAAAAATCAAATATCCTTAACCGCGCAGGGTCATTTATTCTTATCGTCGGCTCAAGACATTGTGAATAATTATTTGAGTGCGCTTACAGAGTTAAGGCAAACGGATAGCCAAGAAAAACCATTGTTGCGGGTGGGCTACTTTTCTGCGTTTGAGCAACAATTACTACTGAAAGCACTTTACACACTGAAACTAAATGTGCCAGATCTGCAGCTGATCGTCCGGCAGGGCAGCAATGAACACTTGACCCAAAGTGTAACTAACGGAGCACTCGACCTCGCCTTGTCAATCAGTTACGGGAAGCCAGCACTTCCGGATGACTCACCCATCACTGCGCTGCCTATCTACCACAACCAGATGGTGATGGGCGTTAGTCGCCTGAATCCGCTCAGTCGTTTAACGGCCCTGCCGCAAACGAATCTGACTGACCGGCAAATGTTATACTACAGTCCGGAAAATTCTACCTTTTTGCTGGAAAGCTTTCTTGCCAGCGCGCCATTTATTGAAAACTACGAAGACATCCACCGCGTCAGCAGTGCCGAGCAGATGCACATGCTGGTTGCACTGGACCAAGCATTTGCGTTTTATCCTAAGGGCCTGACACCACCGGATGCCGATAAAAATGTGGCCTATTTACCCATTGAGAATGATACGACCCAGGAATATACAATTGAAACGCTATATGCGCCGCATACTCAAAATAAGGTGTTGAAACAGTTGATTGGCTGCCTGACGGGAAAGTAAAACACTGCGCAATGACGAAGCTTGCCTTAACCCAGCATCTCAGTGCGAAGCGCCACTAGTAGTCAGTGATTGTGCGAAAGTCCGCACCCGAAAAATACACCATCAATAATTGAAAAAGGAAAGCGGTCGTTTTAACCCGATAAATTTGCTACACTGAATTTAACGAATTCATGAAAAGGAGAACACTATTGAAAATCATCATCGCGCCAGCAAAGAAAATGATCGTCGATATGGATACCTTCGACCCCCTGAGTTCTCCGGAATATCTGTCGCGAACCCGCGAGATATTAAAGGTTATGCAACAATTGTCATATGAAAATGCTAAAGTTTTATGGAAATGCAGCGATAAAATTGCCAAACCAAACTATGACTGGCTTCAGCAACTTCAGTTAGACCGTCAACTCACCCCTGCTATTTTGAGTTTTTCCGGCATTCAATACCAATACATGGCCCCTGACTTGTTCACCGCACCAGCGCTCGACTATATTCAAGAGAACTTACGTGTGATGTCCGGTTTTTATGGCATTCTGCGCCCTTTTGACGGCATCGTGCCCTATCGTTTGGAAATGCAAGCGCGATTGTCCGTTAATAATACCAAGAGTCTGTATGAATTTTGGGGTGATCACTTGTACCAAGCACTGCATTTTAACGAAGGTCCAGTCGTCAATCTGGCTTCAAAAGAATATGCCAAGGCTGTTACACCTTATTTACAGCAAGATGATCAATTTATCGACATTGTGTTCGGTCATTGGGTCAACGACCAGTTAAAGACCCGTGCCACTTTTGCCAAAATGGCGCGCGGCGCGATGGTGCGTTATATGGCAGAACACAACATCATGACGATTGACGGGATCAAAGCCTTCGACCATCCCGACTACACGTTCAAAGCCGAATTATCAACAGACACGAAACTGGTATTTGTACATACCAATCATAATTAAAAAGCGTAGAACAAGGCGTTTAAGCCTGCCTAGAAAACAAGTAGGCAAATACAAACTTTCTCCAGAACCTCAATTGTCAAGTTAAGTGCAACACTAATGGCCTATTCTTATAATTGGTCTA
>NZ_AYYR01000009.1:51671-333335 GCF_001435975.1 Secundilactobacillus collinoides DSM 20515 = JCM 1123 | reverse complement strand
AGACCAATCATTGGAATAGGTCATTAACTGTTGCACTTGATTTGACACTTCGGGATCTTTTTTTAGGTCATTCTTGGCAAAAACAAAACTGCCGATTGCAATCACACTCAATGAGCCACCAATCCAAATTAAGGCGTTTTCCGTCAGCGTACCCGTACCGAATTGTCCTAACCAGTTCCAAACGACAGGTGCAAAGAAGGCACTAATAATTGTCGCCATTGTTAAATAGCTGCTGACCCTATCAATGAGTTGATCTGACAAGCCCAAGTTGCTGCGATAGACCAAGTACGGACCCGTGTAGGAATAAATGTAATTGAAAAAGACTGAGGCAAGAATCACGACACTAGGTTGGCGCACAAACACCATTGCAAATACTGATAACGCGGCACCCAAATAGCCCAAACTGAGCGTGTAGGCCGATAGTTTAGCGTGCAGCCGACCAAATGTTAACCCTGCAACCAGCCCGCCGATGTTCATCGCCGATAGTGTCCAGTTAGCTGTACTGGGTGATCCAATGTGATGACTGGCAAAGAGCACCGGCAATTTCAGTTGAACGCCCCATATGAGCATATAGGTGACGAAAGCTAAGAGACATAAAAATAATTGCAATACCGGCAAACGTTGGTTTGAATTGACCGGCTCTTTTTCATTGTCAGCAACATTGGGCAACGCCCGTATAACAAGCACCGCAATCGGAATCAGCAGCAGATAAATTGCGAAGACAGCACGCCAGCTTACAACAATCACAATCCCAGCAAAGGCCAGCAGCACCGCGTTGCCTAACGCTGAGATCCCGGTTTGATAGCCCAACAGTCTGGCCCGAAAATCACCTTGATAGACGTGGGCAATCATACTGATCGCGTGCGGCGAAAATAACCCGATTCCTAAACCCAAAATGATTCGGCAGGAGAAAATTGCCGTAAAATTGGTCAATATTGCCGGAACTGCCCCGGCAATTCCGCTCATCAATAGCCCAACAACAACCACCTTGCGTACCCCAAATCGTTTGGTCAATCGCGGGTTAATTATCAATGTCAGTAAAGCGCTGAAATTGGCAATCGTTACCGTCCACTCAATGAGCGTCGTTGGAACGGTTTTAAACTGGGCGTGCAGTTGCGGCGTAATTCCCGTAATGAGTGCCGAAACACCGCTCACAGCAGACAAGCTTAGAATGCTGGGCAATGCCCAACGAGTAATTTTAGACATAAAAAAAGATCCTCGCTTTTAATTGAACCGCGGTCGTTAACATGATAACCACGTGAATTCTGCGAGTATCTTAACACGAAATGAACGTTATTAAGCGACACTATCAAAAGCAACCAGCGTCATTTTGGCTTGGCTGCGTTGAAGACCTGCGAAATTGAGTGGGAGTTTGGTGTGTCCACTGAGAAAAATGGCGCTGAAAGGTTTTGATGCTGCCAAACCCGCACTGACTGGCGATATATGCAATCGAGTACGGTGTTTCCACTAGGAGCTTCTTTGCATTCATTAACCTAATCTGTCGCAGATAATCCTGAACCGACATGCCAAGACTGGCTTGAAACTGCTGGTTCAAAGTTGTTTGCGACACGTGTGCGTAATCAGCAAGGTCTTGACTGAGCATGTTTTCCGCAAAATGCTTGTGAATATAGCGCATCACAGCAGTCACCAGTTGGGCATTACGCGGCACATCCCGAGGGTCACTCGAAATTGAAAAATGCTGCCCCAACAGGACCAACAGCTGATAAAAATGGCCTAGAATCTCCATGCGCCGATAGTCATCAATGTTATCTGTCAGCAAATGCCGAATTTGTTGTGCCTGATCAAACAACTGTTGATAAGCCCGCGAATCATTTTTCAAGCCCGCCTGGCCGCGAAGCTTAAGATGCCAGTATTGGCTCGTCGGTAATTTATCAACCAAAAATGTATCATCAATGATAAACCCGAATTCGTCCCACTTGAGCGCATTATCTCCTTTAACGCTATGCACGACACGGCGATTCACAGCCCAGCAGTCACCTGGCACGTATCTGGTGATTTGCCCATCAGTCACAAAGTCTAGTGCGCCGCCCGCAACCAAAAAATTTAGTTCAATCCCAGTATGCCAGTGCGGTGCGACGTTTATGTCGTTCGTGGCGTCATGTTGATAAAATTTAAAAGGCAATTGCTGCCATTCTTCCACTTGTTCAAAGGCAATCGTCATGGTGGTCTCTCCAAACTAATGCGAAAATTACGCATCTATATTGGTTATATGGTACGATTTTTTGCCCCTGTGTACAAGAATGCGATCCCATTAACAATGGGGCACCACCACGAATATCTGTTGAATTTGCATCGACTCAAACGCTGACTTATCCCCTTTTTAACCCGTGTCTACCGGTCAAATTTCAACACCCGTGACCGTTCCAACAAAATGTAAACGCTGTGTACCAGGACCGTCCCAAAGAAGATCACCGAAACCAGCCGCACCGCAAACAGTGCCGCAATCATTTGCAGCGAGTAGTGAATGTATCCCAGCTTAAACACTTCATAGGTAAAGGCCACGATGGTGGTCGTCACCGATGACGTCAGCAGGCTCACCCAATCCCAGCGTTTATAGCGCCAAATCGTGAATCCGACTTCACTGCCGATTCCCTGAACGATACCTGAAAGTAACGCTGCGATACCAAACGTTCCGCCGAAAATCACCTCCGCAGCCGCACCTAGCACTTCACCAACAATGGCAGCACCAGGAATTCGAGTCATGAAGATGGCTAATGGTCCAGCCATGATCCATAAACCAAACAACACTTCGTTAGCGAACGGGCCAATAACGATATACAGGGCGTTGTACAAATAATCTGTTCCAACGAAAATGGCGCCAAAAACAATGGCCATAACTGCAATAAGAATAATATCTTGTAAGTGAAACTTCCTTTTTTGCATGCTTATTTCCCCCCTGCTGCTTTTTCAGCGTGACACCACTGCCAAACGAACCGGGCAATGATTTTTGTATAGGTTAATAATTGGGTAAAGCTGGCTTGTTCATTTTCACTGTGAGCCTGGGCCATCTGCCCTGGTCCGTATATGACGCACGGAATATCGTAATAGTCGAACCACCCGCCGTCCGTGACAGTACTAGACATCGTGAGTTTTGGGGAAACCCCAGTCTGGGTCTGATGGTTATCTGCCAATAATTGAATCGCAGCAGAATTCTCATCCAGTGCTAACGAAGGAAATACCTCACCCTTATCCACCAGCATTGATTCCCCGCCCCATTCAAACGTCGGTAAATTATCCCGTAACCACGGGTCGGCCTTTGCAGCGGCTAATACCTGCTGCTCAACTTTAGCCGTGACATCAGCTACGTTCTCATTTGGGTAAAAATGAACGGTGATCCACAATTTTGCCTCATCCGCCACAAATGCCGGGTGAATGCCGCCTTCAATATACGATGGGTTGATTGTATCCGTGCCCGCTTGAAAACCAGGATAGGACTTAGTGACTGCCCAGTAGTGTTCCAACGCCTGCAACGCCTGAATAACAACGACCATTTTTTCAACCATGCTGGCCGCCTTCAGGCCGCCGCCAGCCGCAACCATATTGACGCGATTGCCGTCATGGTAAGTCTTCGGACTCTTTAATTTGACCCAGCCAGTCACCACACCGCCCTGACCTTGCAACTGCAGGTCGCTGGTGTCTCCAACTAACGCAAAATCCGCTTTCTCCCCCTGTTCTAACAACCGCTTGGTCCCCGCCTCGCCTGCTTCTTCACCGACAACTGACTGAAACTTCAAATCACCGGGTAACGTCACGCCCAGTTCTTTCAGCTGGTCAAACAGATACAAAAAACATGCCATCGCACCCTTCATATCACTAACGCCGCGGCCAATCACTAAATCACCGCTACGTTGCACGGAAAACGGGTCGGTTCGCCAGTGCTGGTCAGCAATCGTGGCCACGTCAACGTGCCCGTTAAGTAACAGACTGTTGTGCGTTGCTGGTGCTGTTCCGTGCAGGGTGCCGGAGACCAGCGTGTCTGTTTCATAAAACGGTTGGACCTTTACTTCAAAGTCGTCCTTCTTTAACTGGTCCGCCACCTCTTCTTGCAATGGAACTGTATTTCGAGCTGGTGGTGAGACCGTTTTGAACGCCACCAACTGGCCTAACTTTGCCAATAAATCAGTTTGATGCGCATCAATCGCTTGTAAAAGTGCCTGTTCTGTTACTTGTGTCAAAATCCTCATCCTTTCTGATTTCTTTTACAAAGCGAACCTGTTTCGTAGTTTTTGCACGACAAAAAACCTCTTGTTTACGATGATCAAGAGGTTAGAAATCGCGCGTATTTTCGTTTCTCATAGCCGTCCCTACGCGAGTTCTAACTCTCAGGTTCAAAGGGTCCGGTCGTTAACCGTCTCAGCCCGTGGTGGGCTCCCCTCGCTTATAGAGCAAATCATGCCATAAGTGCTGGCAAATTACAAGAAAAAACTCACAGCGCTTTCAGGACAGCTGTGCGCAGCGCTTTAGTTTCAGCCACAGTGTCAGGTGCCTGCATGATGGCTGACACCACGGCAACACCATCGACGTGCGCTGGCTGAATCACAGCGACGTTATGTGCTTTCAAACCACCGATTGCGTACACCGGGATAGGCACGCGCTTTTTAATTTCAGCCAACGTCTCAACGCTGATCCGCACCGTTTTCACGTGGGTGGTCGTCGGAAAAATGGCACCCACACCAAGGTAATCAGCACCTTCAGTCACGGCTAAATCAGCCTGAGCAACCGTTTTAGCAGTCACGCCAATGAGTTTGTCGGGGCCTAGAATCTGACGCACGACCGCAACAGGCAGGTCACTCTGCCCCACGTGAACACCGGCTGCCTCCACTGCCTCTGCAATGTCCAACCGGTCGTCGATGACCAGCGGCACCGCATAACGGTCAGTGATCGTTTTTACCCGCTGTGCCAACTGAAAATAATCCCGACTCTCCAGGTTCTTCTCGCGTAATTGAACAAGGTCAACACCGGCCTGACATGCTAAGTCAAGGCGCTGAAAAAACACGTTATCCGTTAATCCCGTCCGGTCTGTGACCAGGTATAACGGTTTGTTTGTGAGCTCCATGGGTTCATCCTCCCGTTAACGTAAAATAATTTCACCTGCATTCTAGCGAAAATAATCACGTTTGTATAGCCGCAACTATGCGCCTTTTACCCCGAAAAAGCTGCCGAGTAAAATTCTTTCATCTGTGCTGAATTGGTAACCCGAAACAAGAAAAACGACAAAAACACTTTCGGTTGACAATTAAAATAATCTCGCGTATAAATATAAGCGAAGTCACGAATTGTGGCGCACAACAAAATATGCAAAGTTCGTCTGGGGTGCCGGTAACGGCTGAGATGATACCCATCGAACCTGATGTAGTTGATACTACCGAAGGAAGAGCGACTTAAAATTGACTTGACTTAACTGACGAGCCCCTCTTTCAATCAAAGAGCGGGCTCGCTTTTTTGGTTGGAAGACGGGCGCCATCACGACTCGGTTAAGAAAGCGATTTCATCCTCCTACTTCGGGTATCCGAAGAGGAGGTTTTTTTGATGGTTATCGTAAACGGAACCGAAGAACAACAAGTAGCCGGACAGACAATCACGGCATTTCTCACTGCCCGAGAGGCTCCCATTGACAACATTGTGGTGGAACTCAACGGTGAGATCATTCACCGGCCGCAGTTTGACGATAAGCAACTCACTGAAAACGACAGGGTGGAACTCATCTCCTTTGTCGGTGGCGGACGCTAGGAGGAGGTCAGCAAATGTCAGAAACAATATCAGCTCCAACACTTCAAGGTCTGCCCCTTTCCGATGTCTATCACGGCATGAAGGCCCGAAACGTCAAGGATTCAACTGAAAGACTTACCGCCGCCCACGTCGTTATTGCGGGTTGCGGCGGTCTCGGCACCAATATTGCGATTGCGTTGACCCGTATCGGCGTGGGCCATTTAACACTCATCGATTTTGACAGCGTTGAACTCAGCAATCTTAATCGTCAGCAGTTCAAGCTCAGCCAAGTGGGCATGCCCAAAGTCGTGGCCATGAAGCAGAATCTGCAGGAATTTAATCCGTTTGTCACGATCGATACAGTTCAAACGGAAGTTACCCGTGACAACATCCCCGACTTATTCAAGGATGCTGACATTATCTGCGAAGCGTTCGACAACCCCGCTGCCAAGGCACTCTTGTTGGATACTGTCAGTGACGTATTTCCTGATAAACCGCTCGTCATGGGCACCGGGATGGCTGGGGTTCATAGCGCTAACACGGTCACGACAAAACATCCGCGACCAAATCTGTACATTGCGGGCGATGGCGAATCGAAGGGTGCTGAAGGTTTGATGGCACCACGTGTCATGGTGGCAGCGGGTCACGAAGCCAACATGATCACCCAACTTATTTTAGGCATTCACGACCTATAAACAAAGGAGTTTTAAACTTATGACAACTGTATCAGAAGATCTATTAACCATAGCGGACCACAAGTTTTCATCCCGGTTTATTTTGGGTTCTGGGAAGTATTCCTACGACCTGATCGACGCCGCAGTCACCCATGCAAAAGCCCAAATCATCACCATGGCGCTACGTCGAACCGCGTCAGCTGAGGAAAATATTCTTAATTTCATTCCCAAAAACGTCACGATTCTGCCCAACACCTCCGGCTCGACCAATGCTGAAGAAGCTATTCGTACTGCCCGTCTTGCCCGCGAACTCAGTGGCAGTAATTTCGTCAAATTGGAAGTTGTCCCGGACAAAAAATACTTAATGCCAGACAACGAAGAAACCGTTAAAGCTACCGAAGTGCTTGCTAAGGAAGGCTTCATCGTCATGCCTTACATGCTGCCAGACCTGAACACGGCCCGGCAACTAGTTGACGCTGGAGCCGCAACGGTCATGCCATTAGCTGCCCCTATTGGCACCAACAAAGGGTTGGCTACCAAGGATCTTATTCAGATTTTGATCGATGAAATCGACGTACCAATCATTATTGATGCTGGCATCGGCCGACCAAGTCAGGCAGCAGAAGCAATGGAAATGGGCGCAGACGCTATCATGGCCAACACCTCAATGGCCACTGCGAAAAACATTCCCCTCATGGCTGAAGCATTTCGACTCGCCGTAGAAGCCGGTCGGAAAGCCTATCTGGCAGGTCCTGGCCGGGTAATTGAACACGGTGCCGCAGCTTCGTCGCCAGTCACCGGCGTGAGTCAGCAGGCATAGCCATGCCTGCCAAGCAAGCAGTAACCCGAACCGAAGTTGCCGACCTGTTTCGGCGAATCATCCGCCTGTCTGACGATACCATCGGTCAGAATCGGCTGGTCTACACGCCGAATTGGGTGGCCGCCCAGCAGGCACTTATCAAATTTGCCGTCGACCAGAAATTGACCGTCAGCGTGGACGATTACGGCACCGTCTACGTGGATCTGCCCGGTCAAACGACCGCTTCACCGGCGATTGCGACCGGATCTCATATGGACACCGTTGTCCACGGTGGCAAATATGACGGCCTCTACGGGGTTCTTGGCGGCTTATCAGCACTTCTACAGCTGCGTGACAAGTACGGGCAGCCGCGGCAGACTTTGCGCGTCATCTCGTTTAGCGAAGAGGAAGGCAGTCGTTTTCCAGTCACGTTTAGCGGGTCTAAGCACTACGCAGGCATAATTGACGTGACAGGTATAACGGACAACGCTGGTATCAGTATTGATTCCGCCCGCGCCACCGCCGTCAGTCAACTCCAGCGCGAGCCAGGCGTTAGCCGCAGCCTGCCCGATCTGCCACAGTCGTTTACCGAACTGCACATCGAACAGGGTCCGCGATTAAGCAATCAAGGTAAGACTATCGGCCTCGTAAAGGCCATCGTGGGGCAGCGGCGATTTTCAGTGACGATTATCGGTGCAGCAAATCATGCTGGCACCACCCCGATGAATGTCCGCAAAGATGCGTTGCAAACTGCGGTTCAACTCATTAGCCGGCTCAACCAGCTGGCAACAGCGCCGGACCCGCTGCTCACCTTCACCGTGGGCCATCTTGAAGTTTCACCGAACACGTCAAACGTTATCCCGGGACAGGTCATTTTTTCGGTAGACTGCCGCCACGCCGAGGACCGCATTCTTGACACGTTTGAAATACAACTGCGCAATGCCGTCAACCAAGCAACAGCACCTGGCATTACTACCGCCATCTCCAGATGGGTGTCTGACAAGCCGGTACCCTTAGCCGCCCCCTTGCTGGCAGCTAACCGTGTCCTGGCCACCCGCCTTGGCTATGATCCAGTGGTGATGGTATCAGGGGCAGGACACGATAGTGAAATCATGAGCCGGGTCACCCCGACCACCATGATTTTTGTGCCCAGTGTTGCCGGCATTAGCCACGCACCTAAAGAATTAACGGCACCTGCGGATCTGACTGCTGGCATTGCGTTACTCACAGCCAGTCTGCACCAGCAAGCGTACTCATGAGGAGGGCTTACACATGCACAAAATAAGTCTTACCACCCAAATCACGGTGGGCATGTTAGCGGGAGCACTGACCGGCATGTTGTTTGGCAAAAGCGTTGACACCATCACCGTGGTCGGCAACATTTTCCTGCGCCTGATTCAAATGGCCGTGGTGCTGCTGATTCTCGGCGCCGTTATCGAAGCACTAGGCAGTCTAAAACCCCACGATCTCGGCCACTTAGGTGTCAAAACGGGCTTGTGGTTTCTCATGACCACTCTGCTGGCTGCGCTGGTCGGGCTTGGCAGCGGAATACTGTTTAAACCTGGACTCACCGTCCGCCTCGATCAACTGCACACAACGGCTGTCCACTTGAAAGCAACAACCAACGTCAGTCAAACCATCTTGAACTTCTTTCCAACCAATATCTTTGACGCCCTTGCGAAGGGCAACGTCATTCAGGTGATCATCTTCGCCATCCTGTTTGGCCTCGTTCTGAGTGAAGCGAATAATGATGGTAAGTTCAACCAGGTACTGACGCTGGTTAAAGCAGTCAATCAGCTGACCGTTAAACTGGTCATGCTGATCATGAAAGCGGCCCCGCTTGGAATTGCAGCACTCATGGCCGGCGTTGTTGCCGATAATGGCAGCCAAGTCTTTCTGCCGTTACTGACGTTCCTACTGATCTACGGACTGGCAACCGTGAGCTTTCTGGTCGTCCTCTTCTGCATCATTAGTTGGCTCGCAAAGGTGCCCTTAGCTGGCCTGGTCCACGGTCTGACCCAAATCATCATGGTCGCCTTTACCACCACAAGCTCCGCTGTGGCGTTGCCAGTCGAAATGGCTGACGCCCAAACGAAACTCGGTGTCAGCAAGCCCATCAGCCAATTGGTACTGCCTTTGGGAATGGCCCTCAACAGTAACGGTCTCGCCATGTATTTGTCGCTGGTCTGCGTCATGCTGACCCAGCTGTACGGCATTCAAGTTACACCGATCGCCTTAATTCAAATCGTCCTCCTTTCCGTTCTTTCCTGCCTGGGAACCGTAGTGGTACCAGGTGGCGGATTGGTCGCACTGACGATTATCGTCCCCACACTCGGCCTGCCCATGTCAAGCATCGCGCTGTTTGCCGGTATTGACTGGTTCTCCGGCATGTTCCGAACGGTGGCCAACGTCGTGGGAGATACCACGACGGCAATAGCGGTGGCTGCTGGTGAGGGGGAATTAAAACGGGCCGTGTATCATAGAAGCAAAGTCGTGGTCAAGCAGCCAGAGAGTGGCAGGAAGCGACCAGAAACTAGAATGTAAGTACAATTAGTGGGAAATCCAAGTCCAGGATTTCCCACTAATTGTACTTACATGGCCAGTCGCTGTTTCCTGAAACTGGTTGCCAAAAAAGAAAGCCTGACAATCAAATGGTTAATGAATCATAGAAATGAGCGTGAAACAAACGGCAGTTTTAGGCCCAACACATAAGCGACCCCCTCTGAGAATCCGGCATGGTTTGTTAGAGGAGGTCGCTTATATGTCGTGCTTGATAGTTGATTACACGATTTGACTAAAGATATATGTGGCGCGCCAAAATCAATCATGTTGGTACGCTTTAGAAATAGTATGGAAATTTGTGCACTTTTTATAATTGCAATATTGAAACCCAAATTTGAACAGGATACATTATTCATCGTTAAATTCATCCCCATCAAGTCACTATTGTCGCAAAATTTATAAACAGCTCCTATTATATATAGGTGAATGACACTTTTTAGTGATATTCATCACCTTTCAAGTAGGTCGCCTTAAATGTCGTCACGCGTGCAAATACTAGTACTTTTCAAAACATTTCCAGTGAGTAATGGCATTTGACACAGTCACGGCGTTGAGACAAAAAATTATTGGAGGCAACAAGTATGGCAAAAATTAATGCAGCTGATGCGGGATTAAAAGTCATTGAAAGTTGGGGTGTTCGTAATATTTTTGGGCTCCCAGGCGGATCATTTGATTCGACCATGAACGCCATCCATAACCGACAAGATACCATCAACTACGTTCAAGTGCGTCACGAAGAAGTTGGGGCTTTGGCAGCTGTCGGCGAAGCAAAGATTACGGGCAAAATCGGGGTCACCTTTGGTTCTGCCGGGCCTGGTGCGGTGCACTTGCTGAACGGGCTATACGACGCCCAATGGGATCACGTACCTGTACTTGCCTTGGTTGCGCAAGTACCAAGCAGCGCTATGAACACCAATTTCTTTCAGGAAATGAATGAAAACCCGATGTTCGCCGATGTTTCAGTGTATAACCGAACCGTCATGACAGCTGAACAACTGCCGCTGGTCATTGATGATGCCATCGAACAAGCTTACGCCAAAAACGGTGTGGCCGTGGTCACCATTCCAAAGGACTTCGGCTGGCAAGAAATCGAAGACAATTACGAATCACGGGCAGCCAATTATCAGCAACCACTGTTACCAGAACCACCAGCAGACAAGATCAGTGCCGCGGTCGATATTTTAAAGGCTGCCAAGCACCCGTTGATCTACGCTGGGAAAGGTGCGCGTGACGCGGGTGATGAAATCATCGCCCTGTCTGAAAAACTACATGCACCAATTTTAACTTCAGCACTGGGCAAGGGTATCATACCTGATTCTTATAAGGCAAATATGGGTTCAGCCGGTCGGGTCGCCTCTAAACCTGGTGTGGAAATCGCCAGCAACACCGACGCTGTACTATTCCTCGGCTCTGATATGTCTTTCCA
This sequence comes from Secundilactobacillus collinoides DSM 20515 = JCM 1123, assembly GCF_001435975.1. GTDB lineage: Bacteria > Bacillota > Bacilli > Lactobacillales > Lactobacillaceae > Secundilactobacillus > Secundilactobacillus collinoides. The sequence goes on along the minus strand of NZ_AYYR01000009.1, from coordinate 322,144 downwards.
AAGCTTCTTCATTGGGCCGCAAGCAAAGTACATCCAAGTCGACATTGACGGTGCAAAATTTGGCCGTCGCCACCACGTTGACCTGGCAATTCTCGCTGACGCCAAGAAGACCGCCGCAGCCATTACGAAGGCACTGCCTCAATTACCAGTAACGCCTTGGTACCACGCAGCGCTGACCGATAAGCAAAACTGGGAAGATTGGAAGACCAGCTTTGAAAATGATGATGAAACGCCATTACGTGTTGAACCCGTCTTCAAACAAATCAACGACATGGCAACCGACGATGCAATTTTCCAGACCGATGTCGGTAACGTGACGATCAATGGCATGCGTTACTTGAATACGGATAAGCAGCAACGGTTCACGACCAGTGGCTGGTATGCCACAATGGGCTACGCTTTACCAGCCGCAATCGGCGCGCAAACCGAATTCCCAGATCGCCAAGTCTGGCCAATTTCCGGTGACGGCGGTTTCGCAATGGTCATGCAGGATATTTTGACACAGGTCAAGTATCACATGCCAATTATCAACGTTGTCTTAACGAACCAAAGTTTAGGCTTCATTGAAGGCGAACAAGATGACAATAAGCAGCCGCATTCAGGCGTTGATTTGATTGATGCAGATTACGGTACCGCCAGCGCCGCTTTAGGGGCAACCGGGTTTGAAGTCCGCACCTTAGCAGAGTTGAAAGACGCATTTGCCAAAGCCAAGGATGCCAAGGGTCCCGTCGTCATTGATGTTAAGATTTCTGACCTCCGTCCGCTTCCTGTCGAACAGTTGGTACTCGATAAGGAGACCCAAGATCCCGACGCCGTTGATGCTTTCGTTAAAAAGTACCATGCTGAAAGTCTGATTCCATTCCGTCAAATCTTAGAAGACGCCAAAAAATAACGCAGAGAGAAGCAAATAATGCCGTTTTGAAAATGCGTCATTTGCGCACACTTTTCTGTGTAATCACCCTAGAAAAGATTGAATCCAGATAAACATAGCTTTTTGATTTCTAAGGGTGATCATCTCAACAAACAACAAATGGTCGATTTGGGCCAGATAAAAATGCCTCATCCAAAAATCTCGATTAGATTTTTGGATGAGGCATTTATTGATTACTTTTAACTTTTCTTGAGTTGTGCTTGTTTTCTGAAGTTAACGATCATCACCCCAAACGCCACAATCGAGAGAACTAACAGCAAAATGAAATCATGTTCACTGCCCTGAGCTGATAACACTTTCTGTGACAAGTGTTGTCCACTCTCCTGACTACTTGTCAGAAGAGCCGCCATAATTGCCGTTCCAATTGCTCCGGCATACTGTTGACTGGTGCTGAACATGGCGTTAGCGTCCTGTTGCAATTTTATATCAACTTGCTGGATACCATTTGTCATCGCATTGCCGAAACTGAATCCAAATCCGATCCCAAATACGAGGTAAAACAGCACGATCAATGCCGTTGTCAGATGCAGTCCAAAGAGGGCAAACAACACTAGTGCCACCACAATAAGGGCCCCGCCAAGTTGAACCGGTAAAGCCGCACCACGACTATCCAGCATCCGCCCGCTAATTGGCTGAATGATAGCGGCGACCAAGCTTCCCAACAAGATTGCTGCTCCAGCAACCAATGAGTTGGCGCCAATCACCAGCTGACCATAGTTGGGCAGCAGATACGAGATCCCAATGTTGATCAATTGGAGCAAAAAATACGGTATCAGACTTAACACGAGTGTTGGTGATTTAAAAATGGCTAAATCCAATAATTCTCGTTTTGAGTGGGTTGAATGGTAGGCAAACCAGGCTAACACAACTAGGCCAGCGACTAAGAACCCCCAGAACTGAATACTTAACCAGCCGTATGACCCCGCATCAGTGAAACTTTCGGCAATCAAGAAAAACGCCGCAGCTAACAAAATGAAACCAAAAGTATCAAACGGGTCACGACGGGTCTCAAATTTCTGCGGAATGTTGAAACTTCCTAGCAGTACCGCAACGACAACAGCAGGCAGAATGAACCAGAAGATTTCCCGCCAACTAAACAGGAAAGTGCTCATGCCGCCATACGTGGGACCAAGAGACGGTGCAATCCCGACGACCATACTGCCCAGACCCATAAAACCGCCTAACCGGGCAACCGGAATTTGTTGCAGAATAATTGCAAACAACAAGGGAATCGCATAACCCGTTGCAACAGCTTGAATCAATCGACCAATGAGCAGCGTGGCAAAGCTTGGTGCCAGCGCGCAAACAAAGCTCCCCAGAATAAAGGCGAGACCCGCAAAAATAAAGATGCTGCGAATCTTAAACCGCCGTTGAATAAACGCAGACGTGGCCATTGTCAATGAAACCAATAGGAGGTACCCAGTGGCGATCCACTGGACCACGTTCATCGGCAATCCGAACTGTTTCATAAGCGTTGGGAACGTCACGTTCATTGATGTTTCAACTAAAACACCGCAAAAAGCCATTAGACCTGCGCCAAGAATGGCGAGCAGAGTCTTCTTGGGAATGGCTTGATTTTCCAAAGTAAAGATCCTTTCTACAAATGAGGCATCGCAAGAATGTCCCCAAGAGGTAACAAGACTATGCTGTTCGTATCCTTTGCGCTTAACTGGCGACCTTTTGTCAGTTAAGCGTCCAAATCAAACCGCAACCACCAGTCTAGATGTTTCAGAAAATAATACAAGGATTATTGCTGATAACAGATCTCTTGCCTTGCAGTAATTAACGGCACGGCACGTTGCTTTAGGCGGCACCGAAACCGTTCACTCGGTGCGCGCCGGCAGATGGATCCACTGTGTCACAAAACCAATTACAAATCACTAACAGAATGGTGATCATCATGCCCTTTTTCTTCTTTTTGGCAGCAAAAAAAGACCAAAGCACGCCAATCAAGCGTCTCTGGTCCTTCTTAATAATATCGTGGTTAACGTTGATACCGTGTTTTCAAAAAATGCGTCATATCTTCAGGGTTCCGTCCAGTAATCGTCTTAAAATCATCGGTCATCAACCCGAGCTCACCCTTGGCACCACCAGCGTACATGGATCCGAGCTCATCACCGTCACCCTCTGCCGCGTAGATGCGCCCAAATTCAGCAACAGAAACGGGTTGGTACCCAATTGTTCTGCCGGTTACTGCCGTCATAACTTCACCAAGTCGTGGCATCGTATAGGCTTCATTCTGGGTCACAGTATAGACTTGGCCGGCCCCCCGTAATTCGGGTTTCACCGCCACCGTTGCGATTGCTTCGGCACTGTCATTCTGGGCAATAAACGACATTGCCGCATCGCCAACAGGATAGATCAAGGCCTGCCGTTCAATCAGTTCCGGCAAGTACGGGACTAGCGGATCCGCATACAGTGCATTTTTCACGACGGCATACTGTAAGCCGGAACCGGCCAAACGACGCGGTGCATAGGCGTAGTATGGTGACATCGTAAAGGGGTTATCTTCTTGATCGGCATAGAAACTCACAAAAACGATTTGTGACACATTGGCCGCCTTCATGGCCGTCAACGTGTTTTCAAATTCGGTAACGCGTTGCAAAACATCGTACGTCTTGCTAGGGATATAAATTAATACGTCAGTACCCTGCAATGCATCAACCATCGTCGGCACATCGAGGTAGTCGGCCTTAACGGTTGCGATTCCCTGTTGCCGGAGCGCAGCTGCCTTGGCAGGTGTGTGAACTGCCGCGCGCAGTGACTCAGCACCCACCATCTTTAACATATCCTGAACAACAATACGGCCTAAGTGACCGGTCGCACCGGTAACTGTATAGTTCATCAAATAACCTCCGTTAGCAATCTCATTTTCGATAATTTGTTATTTTTATTGTAACAGGTTATCATAAAACGTCAATTTTTCCAAATCGCTGTCAGCGCAAAAAAAACGCCCTTTTTTACAGGCGTTTTTTTAATCAACTCGAGAACGTTTTTGTTCACGTACCAAAATATCATCAATAATACTCTGTAGCGTCACAGCGCCCATCACGTTCTCCGCAGCCGACTGAACCTTATCATACACGCCGTCCAGCGTTTCTTGGATGTTGCCGCCGACAATGCACTTCGGGTTGGTCTTGTCGTCAATGTGCAACAAGTCTTCCTTCCCCAGTGCCTCATAAACGTCATAGACGCTGATTTCACTGGCTGGTCGGGCCAATTCCGGCGAAACGGTTCCCGGCCGCGTTGTCAGCAACCCAGCCTTCGCCAGCGTGGACATCAGCCGCCGAATGAGGCTGGGATTGGATTCCACGCTCAGTGCGATGGCCTTGCTTGAAAGATCGTCATCCTTATAGATATCAACGTATGCCAAAATATGGATGGCGTCGCTTAATTTGTGGGAATATTTCATATTGTTCACCTGTTATCCTTAAATTCTGAGCCCAGTATACACGCATTTCCTGTAACATTCAAAGTTACTGAATCGGTTGACGGTCATCATCACTAGTATTAATATAAATAACAAGTATAATTCAGAAAGAAGACGATTTAATGAATCATCAAACGATGACAACCGATGATTATCTCAGTTTATTAGTGAACGATATCCATTCGACCGTCATTTCGACAATTGGGCAGGATAACCGCCCGAAATCACGGATTGTTGATATGATGCTGACCAAAAACGGCAAGCTATATTTTTTAACCGCCAATTTCAAACCCTTCTACACCCAATTACAAAACAATTCGGCGGTCTCAATCACCGGCCGCCATGGTACTGACACAATGTCGTCTTACGCCATCACCGTTGAGGGTGACGTGCGTGAAATCGGGAATACCTACCTCGATGAAATCATGGATAAGAATCCGTATATGAAGGACCTTTATCCAACCCCAGAGAAAAAAGCCACCCTGAGTGTGTTCGAGGTCTACCGCGGAACGGTCGCTATTTTTGACCTGTCTGTGACCCCACCCTACCAAGCGGCGTTTCAACTGGGGCACTAACTTATGCCAACCCTGGCATGGCACTATGCCGGTATTGGCCATTGCAAGTGCCGCCAAATTCGCCTACAGTAGTGCACATGTATATCTAACTGGAGGTGTGCCATAATGTCCACTGAAATTCTATTCATCGGAACTCCTGCCCTATAGTTCAGTCAGGAGAAGGTCTCCTGGCTAGTCATATTTCTATAATGGTCACGTGTTTGATTTACGAAAAACCACGCTTATTTACATTATAGGAACGCGTTTCAGAAAGCAGGAAGCTAAAAAATGAACATCAGAAACTTTGCTATCATCGCCCATATTGACCACGGTAAGTCCACGTTGGCTGACCGGATCATGGAGATGACGGCCACTATTACAAAACGACAAGCCAGCGCTCAGCTTCTTGACAGCATGGCTGTTGAACAGGCGCACGGCGTTACTGTTAAATCACGAACCGTTCGTAACATCTATCACGCAGACGATGGCCAGGATTATGAATTCAATTTCATTGATACGCCGGGCCATGTCGCTTTTAATTACGAAGTGGAAAAAAGTTTATCCGCCACTGAAGGCGCCATCCTGCTGGTTGACGCGACTCAGGGCGTTCAAGCGCAAACCGTTGCGAACTACCGCCTTGCACGCAAGACAGGTATCGTTGTATTGCCCGTGGTCAATAAGGTGGATAGCGCCAGTGCTGAGGTCGACAAAACCGAGCATCAGATTCGGACTGCATTCCCGGAATTAAAGGACAGTCCAATTTTACGTATTTCCGCTAAAACCGGAGCAGGCGTTCATGACGTATTGGAGGTCATCGTTCACCGGTTACCTGCGCCAACGGCAGACAACAGCTTACCCCTAAAAGCCCTCGTTTTCGACTCAGAATGCGATGCGTTTCAGGGTGTTATTGCCTACGTTCGACTATTTGACGGCGGACTTTCAGCGCAAAACAGCCTAACTCTAATGGCCAGCAACCGGTCATTTAAGGCGAAAGAGATCGGGATTCTAACGCCCAACCGGCTCTCCCAAAAGAAATTGGCGGCTGGCGACGTCGGGTACGTCATCACCGGACTCAAAGACCCGCAGCTTGTTCGGGTGGGTGATACCCTGACCGAGACTGGGCGTCCCACTGAAACGGCCTTACCAGGCTACGCCCCGGCCCAATCCATGGTGTTTGCCGGCGTTTACCCTCAGGACGACTACCCGACCTTGAAGGATGCCATCACCAAGCTCGCGCTGAACGACCCGTCACTGCACGTGACCGCTGCGGTATCCGATGCCTTAGGGCCAGGATTTTACTGCGGTTTTCTCGGCATTTTTCACCTGCAGATCATCAAGGAACGACTCCATGACGAGTATGGTGTTGACGTCATTGTGACCGCGCCGAATGTCACGTATCAAGTGACGCCAAATAACGGCTCAGGTGCTGTGCTCACGGTGACGAATCCCCAACACTTTCCCGACTTCAACACAATTGAACAGGTCGAAGAACCCATGATGCGAATCGAATTAACGACACCTGCAGAACTGTTAAACGACGTCATGAGTTTAGCAAACCAGCACAAGGGCGTATTTGTCGATATGACGAACCAAGACGAGCTGGTCGTCCTGACGTACACGATTCCGTTGTCCGAGATCGCCTACTCATTTTTCAATGAGTTAAAATCCCTGACACACGGTTACGCCAGCCTCTCAACCAGTTTTGCGAACTACGCGCCAGCTGATGTGGTCCGCGTTGATGTTCAAATTAATTACGCAAAGGTTGATGCGTTGACGTTCATTACGCACCGCAATGATGTGGCCGATCAGGCGCAAAAACTGGTCCACAAACTCAAATACGTAGTTCCTCGGCGTTTGTACCCCATGCCGGTGCAGGCCATCGTTGAGGGCAAGGCGATTGCACGCGTGGACATTCCACCGTTACGAAAAAACGCAGCGGTGAACGGTAATTCGTACAGCGTGTCTAAGAAACAGCAATTGTTGCGGCGGCAAAATAGCAACAAACGCGAAGCAGCCCATAGTGATATTGAGCTTCCTCAGGCAGTGTTCAACGCAATTTTGACCCTTGAAGATTAAGTGCTAAGGAGGCAACGTCAATTGACGTTGCCTCCTTTTACGCTTTGTTGTGAATCGGTTTAATCTACTTGGCACACATTTTTTTCAAAGGGCTACTATGGCACTTAATAGTGCGTAATTGTTTTGCTGTCTATTCCCCGTATCATACTTTCTTGCCGGCATATAACAAACAATTAGTGAGAAAAACAGTCTGATAAACGCACGTACCACTTGCCCCATCTTTCACCCTTTTAGCATTAGCCATTAGCGCCTTCGCCATTGGTGCCACTGACTTCATTAGCCGGTATCGTGCTGGCTGCGCTGACAATGCAGATCGTTCTCATTTGACTGCATCGTCAACGGTAATCTCGTTTGTTCTAAGTAGTGAATTTCTTGGCTATTTACAGTAAAATAGACGTAACGAATGCCATAAAAGGAGCGGCAAATGCAGCCAAATATTACCATCACGAACATTATCTGGAGCTTCGATCACACCACCAAACACGTTAATTTACTATTGGTCAAGCGGGCAGGCGACCCCTTTAAGGGCTCCTGGGCGCTGCCTGAGACGGTGATGCGGCCAACGGAAAGTGCCGACACCGCTGCGTTGCGTCTGGTCCGGGAAAAAATTGGGCTGAAGTTGGCCGGCTTTCACACCGAACAGCTTGCGACCTTCACCCAACCCAACCGCGTCCCTGATGCCCGGTCATTGTCGTTAGCTTACATGACTTTCCTGCCGGAAATGCCGCCTTTGACAGCGGGCTATGGGGCCACGGATGCCCGGTGGTTCACCTTCGATGACGATGCTGATCGGTACCGCCTGCAAAATGGCAAGCTCATCTTTCACACGACGTCCATTGCTGATCACGATGCCTACTATACCCAGTTAACCGACCGCAATTCTGATGCTGATAGTACTTTAGCTTTCGACCATGACTGGATTCTTAAAGTGGCTTGCGAACGAATCTGTAACAAGCTGGACTATCAGCCCAATATCTTGCTGATTCTCGGCGATTACTTCACGCTAAAACGCGCTCGGATCGTGTTTGCTGTCTTTCGGCAGGTGCCGCTGGAAAGTATCGACAACTCCAACTTCAAAAAGAATCACAAACACCTCTTTCAACCCGTTGGTACCAGTAGTGCTAAGCACCCTGGACGACCTGCAAAAGAGTACCAGCTCAACTATTTAAACTTGACGAACGAGTAGAAATCGACTATCTTATCTAACAAGTAGGATTGAAGTTGTTTCTACTTTTATTTTACACGTGTTTAGGTATTATTTACTTTTATTTCGAACAGGCGTTGGCTACCACACAACTGTTTGTTGACCGTTTAAGCAGAATCTGTTCAGTAATAAAAGTAGATTTGACTTTAAACCAGAAAGGAAGCCTCAGATGACCAAACAAGATCACATTTTAGGCACACTCTACGGTCAAGCTATCGGCGATGCGATGGGCATGCCCTCTGAGTTGTGGCCGGTATCGCAGATTCAGCAGGCGTTTGGCAAGATCACGACATTTCTAGATGGACCGGTAAGCAACGACATCGCAAAGCATTTTACCAAGGGACAGTACACGGATGATACGAATCAGGCGTTGGCCATTTTGGATTCATTGATCGCAACAAATTGGGTTCCCGATCAGCATAGTCTGGTCCAGCGTATTATGACCTGGGCAGAAGCCGTCCATGCATGGGATAACAACGTCCTGGGTCCTAGCAGCAAGGCCGCATTAACGGCCGTTCGTGAAGGAAACGACCCTGCACCCTTCACTGCCAAGGCGCTTACTAATGGTGCCGGAATGCGCATTGCGCCCATCGGTGCACTCTTTACACCTTCCCAACCAACCGAATTGGTCGACATGGTCGTCCAGATTACACGCATCACCCATGCCAGTGATGTAGCGCTAAGCGGCGCGGCGATGATCGCCGGCGCAGTCACCGCTGCGGTTGCGGACCAATCATGGGAAGACATTCTCCAATTTGCAGAATTAGTGAATGATTTGGCGTTTAAAGCTGGCGCGCCAACCTGGGCCGCCCACACGAAAAATCGGCTGCAATTGGGCATTCGCCTTGCGCACACGTACCGCACCGATGAACTAGGATTCATGGCCGCGCTGCGTGATTTAGTCGGTACCGGCACGATGGTGTCTGAAAGTATCCCTGCCGCCGTGACAATTGCTTACTATACTCGGAACGTCAAAGATTGTGCCCTGCTTTGCGCCAACCTGGGCGGCGACACTGACACCATTGGCGCCATGGCAACCGCTATCTGCGGGGCGAAAAATGGTGTGCAGTCAATTGATTCTGATTGGCTCAAAACGATCGACGAAGCCAACCCGACACACGATCTACACGATTACGCCGCTGCCATTCTTCAGTTTACAGTCCACCAGTCACCTTCACAGGAGGAATAAGATATGGATGAACAAAGTGTCAAAGTACCCGAGCAAGATAAAACGTTGACCTCTAGTAAATTATTTTATAACTGGTTTGCCGCCAACATTGGCATCATGGGCTTTGTATATGGCGCTATCATTGTTAGTTATCACCTGTCGTTTCTGCAATCAATTCTGGCTGCGCTCATTGGATTGCTCTCGTTTCTAGTGCCCGGTTGGGTGGCTATGTTAGGACAACGGGAAGGCGTAACAACGTTCAAACTCAGTCGGGCAGCTTACGGGACCCGCGGCAACAAGATTCCAAACGCCATCGCCTGGTTCAACATGGTCGGCTGGCTGGCCGTCAACGTCATCACCGGCACGCTGCTTTTAATGTCGATGTTCGGTGTGATCCACGTCGTAAAAAATGACGTCACACGAGCGATTGCGCTGCTCATTTTCGGCGGTCTGGTACTGCTGTCCGGGCTCCTGAAAGAAGCCACGCTAGCTAAAATTCAAACTTGGTTGAGTTATATTTTTGGGATTCTCACGATTGTGATCATGGGAATTTTTCTTGTCAAAGCACACTGGTCAGCCGCATTAAAACTGCCAAGCGGCAACTGGGTGACCGGCGTTCTTCCGGCTATCAGTATTGTGGCGGCCGGGTCCGGTATTTCCTGGTCGATGGCCGCAGCCGACTGGGGGGCTTACGCAAAACCGGGAACTAAACCCGCAGCGACTTTTTGGGCAACGACCATGGGCGGCGCTGTTCCTCTGTTCATTTTAATGGCTGGCGGTGTGCTCCTTAGCACCATTGAACCAACACTCGCAACAACCGGTGATCCCTTTGGTGTCATGTATGGCGTCCTGCCAAACTGGTTGGGTGTGGTCTATTTTCTGGTTGCCGCTGGCGGCCTGATTCCGCAATGTATCATTTCCTTAAGGTCAGCTCGGATCAATCTGGCAACAATTGGCATTAACGTGTCACAGCGGACTTCACTACTGATTCATGGAGTGATCATCATCGCAATTCCCATTTATGTGCTCTTTATTTCTGGTAATTTTTTGAGTAATTTTGAAATTTTTCTGAACTTCTTAGGTATTTGCCTCGCCAGCTGGGTTGCCATCTTCTTGGGAGACAGTCTCATGTCGCGCAAGCATGGGTACGATGTCGCGCTCATGAAACCAGATAGTGCCGTTCACTATAATTGGGGCGGCATCATTTCCTGGATCATCGCAACGGTGACTGGTTTCCTATTCACCAACAATGCTGTTTGGAGCGGCCCGTTTGCCCACGGGATTTTCCGTGATAACAGTCTGGGTGTGTTCGTTTCGGCATTGGCAGCCATTGTTTGCATCATCATTGCGAAACTGCTTAGCGGTTCTCGGACGCCAGATTCCAGTGAGAAGGTGGCCTGATGGGAAAAATATTGGTCATTGGCGCTGCCTTTGTAGATGTTTTAGTTCACGTGCCAAAATTGCCACAGACTGGTGATGATGTCACTGGAAACCTGCAGGGGTATCGCGTTGGCGGGTCGGCCTTTAACGTGTATGGCGCCATCCGCTATGCACAGAGTCCGGTTGACCTGTTTGTACCAGTTGGCCAGGGGCAATACGCCAATCAAGTCCGAGAAACTTTAAATAAAAATCAAATCTCGCAACGTCTCTCAGTCACCGATGCAGATAACGGGTGGGATGTGGCTTTTGTCGAACCGAATGGTGAACGCAGTTTCCTGACCATCAACGGCGTCGAGCAGCTTTGGCAGCCCAAGTGGTTCGATAACATTATGTTAACGGACTATGATTACTTCTACGTCAGTGGTTACGAATTGGAAAATGAAACGACTGGCTCGGTTATTTTAGATGCGCTGTCGCGACGTCGACCTGACGCAACCGTGCTGTTTGATACTTCCCCGCGAATTTCATTTCTATCTGAGCGAACACGCCAGCACTTGTTTGACACAAATGTGCTGATTCACTGTAATGAAACTGAACTTAATTATTTGGTGCCGGGCCCGCAATCGCTGCCGAAAAAACTGACGGCGTTGTTTGAACTGACGCATCAGCCCGTCGTAGTCACGTTAGGAGCAAGGGGCTGTTACTATAACGATGGTCAAACAAGCGCAATTATGCCGGTGGATCCCGTTCACGTGGTCAATACGATTGGTGCTGGTGACACGCATTGCGGCGGATTATTAGCAGCGTTGAATCAGGGCGCCCCATTCACTGAAGCCGTTCAACACGCAAACCAGTTGGCGGCTATGGTTGTCGCACAAGAAAAAGGCAGTTTGCTAGACGTTACAAAACCATAAAATTCATTTTTTCTATGAATATCGCAAGCGTTCCTAATGTCTAATTCACGAAATAAACCGTATAATAATCATAATGTTCTACTAAATTTCGTGAAGAAAGAAGCGCTTAACATGAATCATGAAACCATGACTGCCGCCGACTATCTCAAGTCGCTGGCAAACGATATCCACGCCACGGTCGTCTCAACCGTTGACGGTGACAACAAACCACAATCCCGCATCATTGATACGCTGTTCCCGAAAGACGGCAAGCTTTACTTTACAACTGGCAAGACGAAGGGCTTTTACGCCCAGCTCCAAGATAATCCAAACTTGGCAATGACCGGCTTGAAGGGCGAAGAAACCCTGTCCTCATTTGCTATCACAGTGAATGGCAAAGTCCGCGATGCTGGAACCGCATTAATGCCGGAGATTTTTGAAGCCTACCCATACTTGAACAGCATCTACCCAACGCCGGAAAAGAAGGTGCTTCTACGGGTGATGGAAGTGTACACTGGGACGGTTTCGATTTATGATCTGCGTGAAACTCCAATTTATCAAAATACGTTGCCGTTTGGCGATGAATCTTAACACACAAAAGACTGAGTCAAAACGCTATACTACAGATAAACATGCCTAAATGCGCAGCAAAAAACCACTTCCGACAATATAAGAGACCCCAACTAAAACTCCCAATCGGGTTTTAGTTGGGGTCTCTTATATTCCGGGAGCAGAATTGCCTTTGCCCCGCTCTCTTCGTACGATTAGTAAAAGAGATATATTTAAAAACACACTTTCTTGGCAACCTAGTGGGACGAGTTACACAAAGAGATGAAGGTCAAAACCGCTCTTTTTTGGCTACCGAGCGGAAACGAGTTGCACAAGGAGATGAATGTTAAAAACGATCTGACTTGGCTACCGAGCGGAAACGAGTTGCACAAGGCAGGGGGCGGCGTGTTTCACTCTCTTACACGTTCATCTCATTCAAAATCCTAACCAATCGCTCTTCATCTTCCGTCAGTACGTAATCCTTCCGCGTTGCCACCGAAATGTTAAATCGTTCCGGCAACGGGTCCGTAATGTACAGGCTCGTCAGCGGATCAGCGTCAGTCACTGCATCACTAACCAGCATGGCAACACCGAGGTTTGCTTTGATCAAGCTTTTGATCCAAAAAATATCCGGCGTGCTGTAGACCACGTTTGGCGTAATGCCGGCATAGTCACAGTAGGCCTTGAACGCCTTTGGATGCACGAACTTGCCATTCAGCGTGATAAAGTTTTCGTTGCCCAAGTCTTTAAAGCTAACGGCTTTGACATCGGCAAGCGGATGTTCAGGTGACACAACGATCTTGAATGGTCGGCTGCCAAGATGGGTCACGTTCAACTCGGGTGAGCGCATGGGCAGGACGGACCCCAACAATGCAATATCGATGTGTCCGGCCAGCAGTTCAGAATAGAGTTCATCCGACCCCGTTTCAAACACGTCCAGCCGCTGCAACAGACCTGCCTGAAGCAATTTGCCTGCCACCCGTGGGAAATGCATCGTGCCAATGGTCGGCGGCAAGCCAAAGCGGATCTTGCTTTGCTTTGCCCCTTCGATTTCTTGATGCGCCAACATAATGTTGTGCTGAATCATGGTTGCTTTTTCATACAACAATTGGCCCGACCGGGTGATGTTCGTCTTATGCTGCGCGCGATCATGCTGAATCAGTTTCGTGTCGAATTCTTTTTCAAGCCGCTGAATCGCCTGCGTTACCGTGGGCTGCGACACAGAAAACTGTTCCGCCACCGCGGTGTAATTACGTTGTTCAACTAATGCTTTAAAGTATGCTAAATCTCGTGTATTCATCCGTTATTGTTCACCTAACTTCCGCGGTCCTCTTGGTCTCTTATCTTAAGGATACCATTGATTAGAAATTGAAGTGAATTGAAATTTAAATGACATACAAAACGGGACGGCCCGATATTGTTACTTTTTCAGGTTAATTCGGTCAGCCTCGGTGACCTTCCGATAAACCTTGCAAGGGCTGCCCATGGCAACTACTCCGGCGGGAATGTCTTTATTCACAACGCTGCCAGCGCCAATAATACTGCTGGTACCAATCGTCACGCCGCCCATGATGACACTCCCCGCCCCGATCCAAACGTTATCCGCCAACGTAATCGGCGCACTGGTCATCAAGCCCTCATCAACCCGCTGAGTCGCCAATAGGGGGTGGGCAGAGCAGGCAAAAACGACCTGTGGCGCAATAAACGCCCCCGCCCCAATGGTAACTGGCGATGTATCAAGAATTGAACAGTTATAGTTCACCCATGCGTATCCTTGAAAATGAATGTTGAACCCATAATCACAATGAAAGCCGCCCTTGATAAACGTATCTGAATGAACGGTGCCGAACAATTCAGACATTATCTGATGTCGAGCAGCGTCTGCCGCCGGGTCCAATTGATTCAATTGCCAGCAAAGATGATCTGCCAAGTCCATTTTATCTACTGGCATTTTTTCACCTGCAATCACGTAAGGTGTCATCCGTTCCATCATGTTTAAAACACTCATTTTAACCTTTCCTTTCAGACCTTTGCTGCTAAGTCGTCACTGTTCCGACAGTGACTGTAGCGTTACCCATCAATTCAGACTTAATCTTGATTTGCGTTTGCGTTATTCCCCGCTGCTTTTTGCTGAATAATGTGCGCAATTTCTTTGCCGCCGCGTTCCCGATGAAATTCCATCAGTTGACGAGCTGCCGAACCATCTTTAATTTGCAAAGCGGCAACAATAGCCCGGTGTTCTTGAATCGAATGCATTGGGAACTGGCGGTCATTGATCGTGTATAACCGAGCCCGGTAAAGTTGATCCGAGTAACTGCCAATCAACGTTTTGAGGCGGTTGTTTGATACCTGGTTGATAATCAGCTGATGAAATTTTTGATCAATGTTGACGTATTCTTTTAAATCATTATCGTACATCGCTTTTTCTTGAAGTGTAATCTCCATCTCCAACTGAGCAATGTCTTGGTTGGCCATGTTCTCAGCGGCTAATTGTGCGGCTAACCCGTCCAGTGATTCCGAAATTTGAGATATTTCAGTAATGGTTGCTTCTAAAATCGGAGCGACAGTAAACCCTTTTCGCGGAATAATAGTGATCCAGCCCTCAACCTCCAAACGAATCAAGGCTTCATGGATCGGCGTGCGACTCATTTCCAACAAGTCAACAATTTCTCGTTCTAGAAATGATTTCCCTGGTTGCAAGGTTAATTCCCTAATAGCAGTCAGCAGTATCCAGTAGGCTTTTTGTGTCAATGATGTCCCCTGTGCCTTAGTCTTGTAGGCCCGCAACGTTTGTGCAAGTTTCGATTGTTCTGCCATAGTCATTAATTAGTCCCTTCATCGCAATAATGTATTCATTACTTATTATCACCTCAAATAAAAAAAGACGCAAATAAAACTTGTTTTTTGTTACGAAAACAGCTTCCTAATAGCCTATTTAGTCCTCATAAAAAACAAAATTCAACAAAGAAATGATTAACCAGACTTGACATTAATGTATACATTAACTATGATATAGCCGTAATCAACACTAATGTCACTTTGAAACAGATAAACTGAGATGACGATACGGAGGCTATTACTATGAAGATTGTCGAGATTAAAGAAAAACCGGTGCCAATTAGTTCAAGCATTAAGAATGCATACATTGATTTCTCAAAGATGGATGTATCAGCCGTTGCCGTTGTAACCGATGTAATTCGTGATGGCAAACCCGTTATCGGGTATGGGTTTAACTCTAACGGCCGCTATGCTCCCAGCGGTATCATCAACACACGGATGATTCCTCGGATCATGGAGAGTAAGCCAGCGGACTACCTCACTGACGATGGTCGAAACCTTGATCCGTTTAAACTTTGGAAAATCATGATGACCAATGAAAAGCCTGGCGGTCATGGCGAACGCTCAGTTGCAGTCGGTACCATCGACATGGCTATTTGGGACGCGGTGGCCAAGATTGAAGAAAAGCCGCTCTATCAACTATTGTCAGAGCGCTACGGTGACGGCCATCCAGACGACAAAGTGTTCGTATACGCAGCCGGCGGTTATTATCAACCGGGTAAAGATGACACCATGTTGCAAAATGAATTAAAGGGATATCTGGATCTCGGTTACAGCGTTGTCAAGATGAAGATCGGTAACTCGCTGGAGGAAGACATTCGCCGAATCGAAGCCGCTCTGAAGGTCGTCCCAGCCGGCAAAAATTTGGCGGTTGATGCCAATGGTCGTTTAGATCTGCCAACGGCTATCAAATATGCCGAGGCATTGGAACCATACGACCTGTTCTGGTACGAAGAGCCCGGTGACCCACTGGACTACGACCTGCAAAATGAATTGGGCAAACACTACAAGAACACCATGGCGACTGGTGAAAATCTCTTCTCTATGCAGGATGCCCGTAACCTCATCCGCTATGGCGGTATGCGACCAGACAAGGATTATTTGCAGTTTGACTGTGCCCTAAGTTACGGCCTTGTTGAATACATGAAAACATTAAAGATGTTGAAGGAAAATGGCTGGTCATCACGGCGTTGCATTCCGCATGGTGGACACCAAATGTCGTTAAACATCGCAGCTGGCCTTAAATTAGGTGGGAATGAATCCTACCCTGGTATTTTCGAACCATTTGGTGGGTTCGCTGATGATATTCAGATTGAAAACGGGTATGTCGCTTTGCCGCAAATTCCCGGTGTTGGGTTTGAAACCAAGGCTGAATTGATGAAGGTACTGCGTTCTGTAGCGCAATAACATCTGTTAATACATTATTGTTTGAAATAAGAGAATGGCACAAGTACTTGGTTTGCGGTGATTGTGTCCACTCTGCATAGAAACAACTGCTTTGCTACCAAATGAGGCCCCAACTAAACCCCGGAATGAGGCGTTTAGTTGGGGCCTTTTCTATCATCGTGAGCCCTCGATTGTTGCACGTTCTTGTGAGATAAACCGGCAGTACTAAAGCAGCAAGTTTATTATGTTTATCTGTCATAAGGGCTTTTGGCCCAGTCGCTGTCAGCAATCATATCAAAACACGAAAATAACTGTTTATCTCAATGTTGCATTAAAAAACGCTCGAGAACAGGATCTTCCCGGGCGTTATTTTATGCAGTGCGCACCTAAAACGTCATCAAATGGTGTCGCATTGCGTATCGAACCAATTCACAGTGGCAATCCACCGCCAGTTTCCGCATGATGTTTCCCTTATGAGATTCCACAGTCTTGACCGAAATAAACAGCCGTTGCGCAATTTGTTTGTTACCGTACCCTAAAATCACTAACGGTAAGACTTCGCGTTCTCTGGCGGATAATTTATCATAACGAGGGCTGGGCAAAGAGGCAGTGTCGCTGGGCATTGCACGTTTATCACTCGGACGCAAAAGCAAGTGGCAGTCTAAGCACAGTTCATCGTGAGCGACAACGTGCAGTACGCGCAGAATTTCCGTGGCGGGAGAATCAGTCAGCAAGTAACCTAATGCACCCTTCCGAATGACTTCAGCTGGTTCTCAATCAGCTGGTGAGCCAAGCGCAATCAGGCCAACTTTAGGAAATTGGTGGTGCAGGCGACTCAGCGTCAGCAACGCATTTTCACCGTGCATGGCAAGATCGATGAGGACAAGATTGATAGAATCCCGTTCGATCACAGTTCCAGCATCAATGCCGTTCGTGACTTGACCACTTATTTGAAACTCAGGGTCTTGGTTGATCAGCGTTGTGAGACCGGCGCTTGTAATTGCGCAGTCAGTTGCGATTAAAATGTGTTGCATGGCAGTCATCTCCTTTGCCCCCTAGTTTAAGGAATCTCCATTTAATAAAAAGGTGATTATTGAGGATTTTGCACGTGGTGTGCCATTGGGAACTGCCCAATTATCAGGTAGCAGGCAGTCGCCGTTTCAGGGGTATTTAAGGCCGATAAATGCATTAATGACAGCATTTATAGCATATTAATTTGCCATATAAGCAGCGAGTTTTCAGCTGAATGGCAGTAACCGATTTTTGACATTCGACCCTATTATTTTTTCCGCAATCTTGCGGATTAGGTGTAAGCTGACAATAAAGAAAACGTGAAAAGAGGCGTTAACGCGCATGAGTGTCCTCATATTGCTTTACCTGTTTCTAGCCGGCATCGTTGCCGGGCTTCTAAGTACCATGGCTGGCTTAGCCTCGCTGGTGTCCTATCCCGTTCTCCTCAGCGTTGGCTTGCCGCCTGTGAGCGCCAACGTCACGAACACCACATCCGCCGTCTTTACTGGCTTCGGCTCACTGCTGTCATCCAGAAAGGAACTGCGTCACAGTCCGAAAACGACGCTTTCAGTAACTGTATTGACCTTTATCGGCGGTATTTGCGGCAGTTTTTTATTGGTGATGGAACCGGCGTCCACTTTTGAACATATCGTGCCATTTCTGATTTTCATTGCCGGTTGTTTGATGTTGATTCCTAAAAAGGAACGTACACAGGTCACTGCCGCAAACGAGCAACAACCAAAACTGGTGTTGTTTGGCAAAGGAGTTGCCATCTTTTTAGTTGGTATTTATACCGGTTACTTTGGCGCCTCAGCCGGAATGATCCTATTGGCTGTCTTGACCGTTACCATTAACCAAACTTTTGTCGTCAGCAACGCCATCAAGAACCTGGCCATCTTAAGCTCCAATTTCATCGCCATGGTGGTTTACGCGTTCACTGCTCACATTGTCTGGGGAGACGCCATCATCATGGGAGCCGGTTTCTTCATTGGCGGCTATTTGGGGCCAATCGTTGTTCGGCATATTTCGGTCACGATTCTGCGAAAATTGATTGCAGTCGGTGCGTTTGTGTTAGCCGGTTACTTCTTTTACACCACTTATCTTAAGTAAATTAGTTGTCATCGGCCTCTTTTTGTGGGCATTTTTTGAACAATTTTGTGAATTAAATCAACCAATTTTTGCGCATTATTTCTAGTGTTATTCCTATTAATATCGGTCTAATCATGCCATAATCTGATTAAATAGGCATTTTTAGGGCTTCCAAGCTAGTCAATTTTTGACTATTGGATTCACCGGTACTAGTTCAATGTGCAACTGTCTTTCAAACCAGTGTAAGCTAGAGACAACTAATCAAACGCAAAGGAGCGTGAATCCCATGTTAGACGGTATTACATATACGTCAACGGCTCAAATTAATTTCGACCTGCTGACGTACATGATTGGCAGCTACCACTATAATTGGCATGAACAGATTGAGCTTATCTGGCTCTTAAAGGGCACCGTGGAGGCCAACGTGGATGGCAGACGGTACACGATGCATGAAAATGACCTGGTGCTCATTAATACCAACTGCGGGCACGCTACCTTTGCGCTATCTAGTGAATGTATTGCGATGCGCCTGCACATTACACCGGCATTTCTTCTTGACCAGGGCGTTGACCTCGATCACGGCGCCTTTCAGCTCAACAGCGTCAAACGCCCGCAACACCACGATTATGACCTTATCCGCCAGATTCTCGCCCAACTAAGTCTTGGCCTGCAGCACCATCATATCTCACAATTCGACATGAACGCCTTGTACTTTCGGCTGACCAGCATTTTGTTGCACGACTTCTTTGACACTACTGCCAAAATCAGCAATCAGCCGCAACGACGCCAAGGATCGCTTAGCCGGGTCATCACATACATCAACAAGACCTACGATCAAAACATCACGCTCGACACTGCGGCCAAAGTCAGCCACTATTCCACGGCGTACCTGTCACGAATCTTCAAGGCCGAACTGGGCGTTAATTTCTATGAATATCTCACCCGTTGTCGACTGCAACACGCGGTGTTCGCCCTGGAAGATCCCGAGACTAAGATTGCTGACATCGCCCTCAATAATGGCTTTAAAGAGGTTAAATCGTTTAATCTCATGTTCAAAAAACACTTCGGTCAAACGCCATCCGCCTATCGCAACCACCTCTCCTTAAGTGCCCGGCCGCAAATCGACCAGTTCAAACAGCCGCTCTCCACACAGCAGGAAACTTGGCTTACCAATCGTCTCACAGAGTGGATGGACGTCACTGCCGTTGACCAGCTTAGTGCCTGCGACACCTGCGGCTACAGAGAACATTTCGCCGAGTATCAGGCGCTCAAGTCTAAGGTCGACCAATTAAAATTACTGCTGAATCATTAAATAATGGCTAGTCAATTTTTGTCAGTGAATTTGTCAATGTCAAGTCCCACACAAACAACAAAAACGTTTAGAAACGCACTGTTAACAGTTTTAAGGCTGTTAGCGGTGCGTTTCTTTATTTGTCTTAGAATGGCGTATTTTTGATATCTTGTGAATTCATTCCTATACCTTGCTTGTCAAAATAGGTCACTCAGGGGTTCGATTATGACCGCTATTTTACCTAGAATGGCCTTGTAAATTAAAGGAGGAAACGATTATGGATACCATGACCTACGATTACACTGAACCCGCTTTATCAACCAAGGGCCAACAGATGCGTGACATTCTCGCCGACTACATCGCCCTGATCAGCCACCGGCTGCCAGACGACGTCACCGCGAAATTACAAGAACTTCAAAAAGTGGAAGTTGATCCACTCCAAAAACTCGTTTATGACACTATGATGGAAAATCAGTTACTGGCAAACAAGCTGAAACGCCCCAGCTGCCAAGATACTGGTGCACTACAATTCTTCATCAAGTGTGGGGCTAAGTTCCCACTGCTTGGCGAACTGAACAAAATTCTAAAGGACGCCGTTTACCGTGGTACTAAAAAAGCCCCATTGCGGCACAACGCCGTTCAAACGTTTGACGAATACAACACCGGCATGAATATCGGCGACGGTATCCCGTCCATCTTTTTGCAAGTTGACGGGGACGGCACCGACATTCAGATGTACGTCTACATGGCCGGCGGCGGTTGCACACTTCCCGGTGAAGCCAAGGTTCTCATGCCTGGTGAAGGTTATGAAGGCGTTGTCCGCTTCGTAATGGACCGGATGACCAGTTATGGCATCAACGCCTGCCCACCGCTATTAGTTGGTGTCGGCGTGGCCACATCCGTTGAGACGGCTGCTTTAAACTCTAAGTTTGCCCTGATGCGCCGGGTCGACAGCGAATCGGAAAACGCGAACGCCGCCAAATTGGAACACCTCCTCGAAGACGGTATCAACAACATTGGTCTTGGCCCGCAAGGCTTTGGCGGTCAAAAATCCGTCATGGGGGTGAACGTGGTCAATACAGCGCGGCACCCTTCAACCATCGGTGTTGCGGTTAGCACCGGCTGCTGGTCGCACCGGCGCGGGTTCATTAAGTTTGATGAAGACTTGAATTACGAACTGCCTTACAACAAAGGAGTTGAACTTTAACATGAAAACTTGGAAATTAACGACACCCGTTTCCGATGATGATATTAAAGATATTAAAATCGGCGATATTGTTTACTTGACCGGCTCAATGACTACTTGTCGCGACGTTGCCCACCGGCGATTAGTGGAAGAACACCGACCGCTGCCAATCGATGTTCGAAACAAAGCAATCCTGCACGCTGGCCCAATCATCAAAGATTTAGGCAACGACAAGTACGAAATGATTGCTGTCGGTCCAACGACCAGTATGCGGATGGAAAAATTCGAAGAAGAATTCGTAAAACAAACCGGCGTCAAGCTCATCCTTGGCAAGGGCGGCATGGGTCCCGGTACCGAACGGGCCTGCAAAAAATATAAGGCCCTGCACCTGGTCTATCCTGCCGGCAACGCCGTTTACGCTGCCCTGCACGTCAACAAAATCGTTGACGCTCAGTGGAAGGACCTCGGCATGCCTGAAACCCTATGGTCATGCGACGTTAAAGACTTTGGTCCGCTGATTGTTTCCATTGATACCAATGGCGATAACTTGTTTGAAAAGAACAAGGTTATCTTCAACGAACGTAAGGAAGCTGAGATCAAGAAGATTCAAAAACAGGTCAGCTTTATTAAGTAGCATCAAACGGTTAGAAAAAGACAACCTCAGATCGGTATTCTGTCACGGTCTGAGGTTGCTTTGGTAAATGACATGTGACCCATTTATCAATCACACTTTCAATTCAAAAATGATACTAAAAGAGGTGACACACAAATGATGACACAACCAACGTTCAAAGATAACGCCTGCGATGCGTTGAAGATGGTCATTGACCCCGAACTGAATATCAACATCGTGGATCTCGGCTTGATCTACGACGTCACACTCGACACTGATCTGGGACTGTGCACAGTCACCATGACGTTAACGATCATGGGCTGTCCACTCACGGATTACCTCAACGAAGCCATTGAATCAACACTGATGCAGTTGCCAGAGGTGAACCAAGTTCTCATCAATTTAGTTTGGGAACCAGCATGGTCCGTAAACAGCATGTCACGCGAAGCCAAACTAGAACTGGGTCTGCACTAAGGAGGAAAAAAACATGCACAAAGTACTATTAGTCGGCGACGGCGCGGTTGGGTCATCCTTCGCGTTTTCGTTGTTGCAGCACGGCGGAGTGGATGATTTAGTCATCGTGGATATTCGTGCTGATCACGCTCACGGGGACGCCATTGATCTGGAAGACGTGACCCCGATGATGGCACCGGCCCAGGTTCACGCCGGCACCTATCAAGACGCAGCCGACGCCGACATCGTTGTTATTACTGCGGGTGTTCCGCGCAAGGCCAATGAATCACGCTTGGATCTCGTCAATAAGAACATTGCCATTTTAAAATCGATCATTGATCCGGTGATTGAAAGCGGTTTCTCCGGTTGTTTTGTCGTTTCCGCCAACCCGGTTGATATCTTAACGACGCTCACACAACGACTGTCAGGCTTCTCGAAACGGCAAGTGATCGGTACTGGGACGTCCCTTGACAGTGCTCGGTTACAGGTAGCGCTGGCCCAAGCACTCGATATCAGCACCAGTGGCATCGATGCCTACATCCTTGGTGAACACGGTGACAGTTCTTTCGGCGCGTTTGATGAAGCCACCATTCAGGGCAAACCGCTCAAGACATACCCCGGCATCAGCCCTGCCCTCTTAACCAAGATAACCGACCAAGTACACGGCAAAGGCAGCAAAATCATCAGCCATAAGGGTGCCACCTACTATGGTGTGGCTACAAGTCTGATGAAAATTTGCCGCGCGATTTTACTGGATCAAGCCATCGCACTCCCAATTTCGGCACCATTGGAGGGCCAGTACGGCATCCACGATTTGTACCTTGGCACACCTGCAGTGATTGCAGCTGGCGGGATTCAAACGGTGTTAGAGGCTCAGTTATCTGAAGATGAATACCGGCGGATGCAGGCCTCAGCAAAAGCGATCGCCAAAATTCTCATGGCAGTGGAGTAGGTGAACACATTGAAATTAAATCAAGTGAAATACAAAAAACTCATTTGGCCGATTTTGATTGGGCTGTTAATTTGGTTCCTATCGCCGTTTAAGCCGGCCGGCGTCTCCTTAAACGCCTGGCACATGTTTGCAATTTTTGTCGCGACGATTATCGGTTGTATCAGCCAACCGTTACCGATTGCCGGTGTTGCCATCATCGCGATGACCGTGTGCGTGCTATTTAACGTCACATCGATTGACGACGCCATGACCGGGTTTGGCGACAGCACCGTCTGGATGATCGCCATGGCCTATTTCCTGTCACGGGGCTTCGTGAATACTGGGTTAGGCAGACGGGTCGCCTTAATATTCGTCAGATTATTTGGGAAGCGCACTCTTGGATTAGCCTATGCCTTGATTGGTGTCGATCTGGTCACCTCGCCAGCCACGCCAAGCAACACGGCCCGGGCAGGCGGGATTGTCTTTCCCATCATCGAATCCGTCTCCGCGGCCTACGACTCTAACCCAAAGGACGGCACCCAACGAAAAGTCGGTTCCTTCCTGATTTTTTCAGCGTTTCACGGCAACGTTGCCACCAGCGGCCTGTTCATGACTGCCATGGCGCCAAACCTGGTCGCTGTCGCACTGGCTAAGTCCATGCATATCAACATTACCTGGATGGGTTGGTTCTTAGCAGGTGTTGTTCCCGGCCTAATCAGTCTAATTCTTGTGCCATTGATCATCTACAAAATGTATCCGCCGGAGGTGAAAGATACGCCTAACGCAAAGGCTTGGGCCGATGCTGAATTGGTAAAAATGGGCAGGATGAGTTTGCCTGAAAAACTGATGGGGGTGATCTTTTTGCTGGCATTGGTTTTGTGGATGCTATCAAGTTTTATCGGCTTGGACGCAACGCTGGTTGCCTTCATGGCAGTCTCACTGCTCCTATTGTCCGGGGTACTGTCTGTGAGCGATATTCTGCATGAAACCGGCGCCTGGAACACACTGGTGTGGTTCTCGATCCTAATTTTTATGGCGGGACAGTTGAATACCCTAGGCTTCATCCCCTGGTTGTCAAAAGCCATCGGTAACAGTCTGCATGGCGTTGGTTGGGGCGTTGTGCTTGCTGTTTTGATGCTCGTGTACTTCTATGCTCACTACCTGTTTGCGGGCGCCACGGCCCACGTATCAGCTATGTATGGCGCTTTCCTAGGGGTCGCCGTCTCAGCAGGTGCACCACCAATGCTGGCAGCTCTATTACTGGGATTTGACGGTGCCATCTTCAGCTCAACTACCCACTACGCTAACGGTCCATCGTCGATCATGTTCGGCCCCGGATACGTGACACAAAGTGACTGGTGGAAGATGAACTTCGTACTTGGTATTTTCTACCTGATTGTCTGGGGTGGCATTGGCGCGCTTTGGATGAAAGTGATTGGCATATGGTAATCATTCAAACAGATTTCTACTATGGCGTTGCTGCAGTGTGAAGTGGAAAAGACTGACACAGAGACCATAGCATCTCCAAGATGACCATTTTAGCGCGGCCATTTTGAACCTGACCTGCAACATCAGAATATAAAGCACCCCAGTCCAACATCCATTAGGGATGTTGGACTGGGGTGCTTTATATTCCAAGAGCGGAAACTGTTTATTATGTCACCCGCTTCTGTGCCAGTCTTTAACCGGTTTTTTTTATTCTCTTTTTACAGTACCAACGCCTGTAAAGGCAATTTACTCTTCAGTGCATCATCATCTAAAACCGCTAACTTTGGGCCATCAGGATCTAATTGTGCGTAAACCCGCGTTTCAGTCCGATATTTCAACCAATCGAACTCGTCATCCCCAGAACCATTAGGCACGCCAGTTTTTGCAAAGGTCAGGAACCGTCCTTGCCACGCCTGAATCAGTGACGTTAATGTAGTCAGCCCTTCAGCCATGTTCAAAACCGCTGCATCAGAAGTGTGTACACCGCCAATCATATTGGAATGGCAGACCCAGACTGAAGTATTCGTATTTTGTGCGTATATTTCTGCCGTCCGGTCACTCGGTAGCCGATACATAGCTTTACCTAACGCATCGACAAGTTGGTCTTTAGTGTCAACGCCGGCTAGGACTAGGTCGGTATTTTTGCCAAACAAATTCTTTGCGTCTTCAGACAGCTGGATTCTACTGTTGCCGGCAAGTGTCGCCTGCATTGCGTATTCATGGTCACTGGACGACACCATCGCGTGCAAATGCGTTTTGTTCAAGCGGTCATCCAAAACAGCCCGCCAGTCTTCCTTGATCGTTTCGCGGTCAATAACAGGGCCAAAATCGTTCGTATTGGCATGTTCATTGAATTTGCGTTGCAGTGACATCAGCTCTTTTGAACTGGCACCCAACAAATCATTTTGCGTAATAGCGTTAATTTCCAAAAAGTTCTGACTAACCTTCGAGGCTGTATTCATGTCACGAATGGCTTGAAACCCGCCACTGACCGTCCAGATTCTGGAAATGCTGTCCATCACAGAGAAATTCGATGCCATTAACGCCGAGATTGATTTTGCGCCGGCTGAAGAGCCAACCAACGTCACCTGTTCGGGATCGCCACCAAAGCGGGAAATGTTAGTCATGACCCACTCCAACGCCAATTTCTGATCGTACATGCCGACGTTTGTATCGGCAATATCTGGAAGTTGTGCCCAGCCAAGGATACCGACACGGTAATTAAACCGAACGTAAACAATTTTTTCATCCTTGAGCCACTTCATGGTTGGCGTGAGCAAGTCGCCGCCCATCGCAAAACCGCCACCGAAGAAGTCGACAACGACAGGAAGTTTCCCCTCAATATCCGGCGTTGTGACCGTCAAATTCAAACAGTTCTCACCAACGGTCACATCATCCGGTATTTTCATTAAATCCATTTTTTTAATTTCTTTAGTCGCCGTCTTATTAACCGCGTCAAACCCTGCCGTGGGTTGAAGCGGTTGAATATCTTTAACGTTAACTGGACTATTTTTGTCACCGTGGTACGAAGTTGGTCGCTTGAAGCGAAGTGCTTTGCCAAACGGAATGCCAATGAACGCAATGTTACCTTCGTTTTCTGCTTGACCTTCAACTAAACCGCTAGACGTAATTACTCTCATCCTAAACTATCTCCTTTTATATCTGCACACACAATATATCCCCCAGCGTGTGCTGCCTACTGAATCTAAAATTTGAAGACTTGCATATGTCCAGTATAGAACGATGCCATGAGACAATGTGGGGTTATGACTCGCACAAATTCTTTAATTTTAGTCGTCATTGAGCCAGATAATTAAAGTTATTAGTAACCATTCCTATTCCAATGCTAATTATCATAACTAAATAATAAAGCTTGCCAGTGAATCAGCAAAATTTATTTATTCAAAGAATGTGTTAATTTACAACTCAACACGCGTTTTAAAAACCACTACCGATTCACCTGTAATTTGAACCTTCGTTGGTAAACCCGCATCAACTTTGACAGTGACTCGAACACGTCCCGGACGTTTCAAAATCTTTCCCCATAATTGCTGTCATTTCGAACGTACCATTCTTTACTTTGGCTAATCCATGATACACCATGTATGCTCCAACTTCACCGTTCGCACTTTCGGTAACTGAGTCTTCATTATTAGCGGAGATAGGCGCAAACATTCGTCCTCGAATTTCAAAAGGATCTTGACTAGAAATACAAAATGGATAAACCCCATTACAACCAATTTGTTTGCTTAGGGCCGTTAAGCCTTTTAAACTGGGTTTTAAACTATTTAATGTCAATAAACAATTCAACGGTACCATAACTTTGGAATGGCCTGTTTATACAACTTGAACGGGATACTCTGGCAGTAAATCTTCTTTTGAGATATTGAGTGCAGTTAATAATTGTTGTTCTAGTATTTTGTCAAATGGCTCAAGCAAAATTGCTCGACTCTGCGTCATTGCCACTGTAATATCAACAGGTAAAATTCCTGCCTTGGTTCTTGCTAATACCCGACTAGATTTCAACCCTAATCGTTTGGCACGAATATAGTGTGCTGCAATCGTGGCATATCCACAAATTGGATCCTCTTCTGCAGGTGTAAAATAGCGAACTTCAACATCATACTCATCTGTTTTTTCTGGAATTATAAATGCAGTTTCGGAATTGTTCGTTTCTCGAGTAATTCGAATCATCTAATCATCAGTTAACTCACGTGCATCCATGACTATACTTGTGGGGTTTCCAGCCAATTTATTCTTTGTAAAAGCATCCACTTAATAAATGTCATATGTTGTCATTAGGCGTTCACTCCTTAATTATCTTTTATCGCAAAAAAGTAGGCTAATTGCCTACTTTTAAGATTGTTATTAAAATGTCACTAGATGGTGCTGCATCGCGTACTTAATCAAATCACAATGGCAGTCTACTGCCAGTTTTCGCATAATATTTGCCTTATGGGATTCAACTGTTTTAACCGAAATAAATAGTCGCTGTCCAATTTGCTTGTTGCTGTACCCTAAGATGACTAGTGGTAAAACTTCGCGTTCCCTGTCTGACAATGTATCATACCCGCAAGTTTGTGAAGGTTCGTGACAATGATTAAGTTGTGCAACTTCGCTTTTATTCATCAATAAATTAGTATCAAGGTAGAGTTTACCCTGTGAGACCGCACTGATAGCTCTCCCAAATTCTTTTATTGGTGAATTCATTAATAAGTAAGCTAACGCCCCTTTGCGAATAGCTTCTGCAGGTTGATTAAACATGCTCACAGTATCCATGGCTAAAATGCCGACTTTTGGGAAACGTCGATGCAGTTTTTCTAGCACAAACAACGCATTCTCACCTCTCATTGACAGGTCGATAACAGCGAGATTGATGGCGCCATTTGCAACCCGAGTAACAGCATCAGATCCATTTGTTACCTGTCCAATTACATTAAAACCTGGAATTTGATTAATAATGGCTGTTATTCCTGCGTTGGTAATTGCGCAGTCAGTGGCAATAAGAACACGATGCACAGAGCCTCACCTTCTTTCCCTATAAAAATCATTTATTTTGCAATCCATGAAAAAGCCACGCATGTTGGACTACCCGTCTCCGCCATTAATTTAGGTTCAATCAAATTTCCTTGTCCATCCCGTGTATATCTGCAAATGGTGTGCGTGTTTTTATTAGCAATATAAAGATGTTTGCCCGCTGGTCCTAAGGTGATAAAACGGGGGTGAACACCTAAGCAACTCACATTATCAATTAGTGTTAGGTAGCCTGTCCGTTGATTGATACTGTACCATGTAATCGAATTATCAGCTCGATTGGACACATAGATATATTTCCCCTCATTATCCATAGCAACACCACTAGCCCAGCAATCACCCGTTTTAGTATCTGGCATTGTACTTAAAATTTGAATCGGGATCATGGTGCCTTTTAATTCGTCGTAAACATAGAATGCAATTGTGCTGTCATGTTCACTTACAACATAAAGGAATTTACCATTTGGATGCAAAGCAGCATGCCGTGCCTCGGCCTTCAAACGAGTTGTTCGTTCAAAAATCTCGATCAATTTGCCTGTATCTTCATTAAAATCATAAACGACCAGCTTACTTTGACCAGCATCGCGTCCTTGACAAGGCACAATAATACGTTTTTGAGTTCCATCAAAACAAATTTGATGCGGGTGGGATACCGTATTTTCTTTGAGACCAGCAACGACCTTATGAGAGGCTACGCCAAGCAACTCACCGGACTTCACATCGCGTTCGATCGTATACACATCTCCACTGGTTAAAAATGGTACAATTAAAAACCGATTATTTTCTGAAACAACGACGTGTACTGGATTTTTTGCATCTAACGTTATTGTATTTAGTTGCTCAAGTTTACCGTCAGCTAAAATTTTGAAAGCCGTAATATCGCCAAAATCCCCATGAATTGCATACAAGAATTTGCGTGATTTATCTAATGTCAGGAATGATGGATTTTCCAAGTTTCCACTAATATCGACTAAATCCCAGTTTCCTTGTTCGTTAATACCATATACTGAAATACCTTTGCCAATTGCATGCCGTTTCTGAGTTGTGCGACAACCAACATAAATATATTTTTGATAAGTCATAATTTCCACCTTTTCTGTCTGGTACTTCTACTTTGAAACATGCTCATTCTTCACCGAAATCGTCACTGCCTTGCCAGTGGTTGAACGCCCAATCAATTTCATAGCCCCGCTATACAACACCATGATAAATAATGGTGACAGTAAAGCGACGAATACATCGTTGATTCCAAATGGATCTCCTAATACATACCAGGCTGTTGAGATGATTGCCGTGCCGACCAAAGCAATATTCGCACCCTTCGTATCCGTAAAATGCGGCAAGTAGAAGGCAATGACTGCCACGATAGCAATCGAAACCCGAACTGCCTTTGTAAAAAAGGACATCGACAAAACTTGCGGTGTAATGGACGCAAAGACCAGTGGCAATAAACCAACAATTACGGAAATAATTCGTGTTGTCCGAAGTTGCTGTTTGGGCTCCGGCTTCCAGTGCGGTACATAAAAATCTTGAACGATCAGTGACACAGCGCCCAATGATAACGCACTAACAGCAATGAACACCGCCGCCAATAATCCGGTAGCAACAAACGCCGCAACGAACACATTCATATGGCTTAAGAAAGCCGGAAGCGCATATAAACTGTCTATTTTAGGAAATAAGAATCGCGCACAAACGCCAATTAAAGCTAAAACAATAGCGAGAGGTAACGAAAGTCCGGCAGCTAAAAATGTTGCATGTTGCGCACTTTTTTCACTCTTGGAAGATGACATTGATTGTAAGATATACTGAGTGGAAAAAATCGAACCCGTTGAAGTAATGACCCAGCCAATGATCGTTGCCCACCCAATTTTCCCAGAACCGGTGAAGTAGCAGTGTGGCAGGCCATGAATAACTGGTGATAATCCATGAGTTAACATCAATGCGACGACTAAGGTGACAATTAAACCAAGGTACTTAACAAACGTGTGCACCATCGTGACGTAGGCCACACTCTTCATTCCACCAATACAGAAATACAATGTGCCAACAACCCCAACAACAACCATTGCCAGTGTTAGATTAATACCAAGAATGGTGGCAAGGATACTAGCACCACTGATGTAGTTAGCCACATTGGTTAAAAATAATGCATAGATCATGATAATCGAAACAATGTACTTGGTTGAAGGACCGAATTTACTCTCCAAGATACCGGAAATTGTGAACCCACCAGTTCCATACAATTTTTTAACAATAAACAAACCATAAATGATAAACCCAATAACAGCTGCAAAGATAGACCAAAATGCCGCTACCCCACTTGTAAATGCAGTTTGTGCTGTCCCAACAAGTGTGACTGCCCCAATAAATTGGGACATCATTAACACCCCAACAACAATAGTTGGTAAGCCATGACTACCCGTCATGAAATCACTGTTTGTTTTGCCACTCCATCGGACACTTAAATAACCTGTAAAAATAATGTAAGCAATAACGATACCTAGAATAATAATGACTGAAGTTGATTCTAGCTTCATGGTGTTCGCCTCCAAGCGTTAGCCTATAAGTTCGGTTGTTCACAAGTGAAGGTATGAAGTAAGGCGGGGAATCTCCCTCGCCCTGCTTCCTATCAATTATCTCTCAATGATAAATCTATAATCTCTCTAATAACGTAGTGACATAGTTAGCAGTAGTTACATGGTTGTCTGCATTTGGCAAATCAGCATTAGTGCTTAATCCATTTAACCCATCAGTTAGCCGTTGCGACTGTTCAGCATAACCAATATGATCAAGCAACATTGCAACAGCTCTGAGTAAACTCCTTGGATCAGCATAATCCTCTAGATGATGTTCAAACAGCCACGGGGCGGTGCCATGAATTGCTTCAAAGATGGCATAATCATCGCCGATGTTAGCAGATCCCGCTGACCCCAGGCCACCCTGTAGTTGAGCCGCAATGTCTGTTATGATATCCCCGTACAAATTTGGCAAGATAACAACCTGAAGTTGATTACCAAACTCTGGATTATGCAGATTAGCTGCCATTGCATCTACGAAATAGGGTGTCACCGTAATACCGGGATATCCTTTACCAATTTCTTGGCAAGTTTTCAAGAAATTGCCATCAGTTAACTTAACGATGTTTGCCTTTGTAACCACTGCTACATCCGTTTTACCATGATTCTTAGCGTATTCGAATGCACGCTTAGCTAATCGCGTAATCTCCGTCTGAGTTAGAACAACGAAATCAACTGATAATTCGTCATCTACTTGAACACCCTTACTCCCGAACAAGTATGGACCTTCTATGTTTTCTCTGAAAAAAGTCCATTCACGACCATTATCAAGTTGCATTGGTCTCATTGCGGCATACAAATCAAGAGAGCGCCGAAGTTTAGCGTTAGCGCTTTCAAGATTTTTACTGGTTTCCCCAGCTTTAGGCGTGGCCATTGGTCCCTTGAGTAATACTGGATAAGTTTTAATTTTTTCAAGGACGTCTTTTGGAACGGCTTGACCCGCTTTTAACCGATCATTTAAGGTACAACCTGAAATCTCTTCCATTTTAAAATTGCCAGCCGTAATTTCTGATTGCAGTAATTGATTCAATACGCGTTTTGCTTGTGTCATCAAGCGAGGACCAATCCCATCACCAGGCAATAACCCAATTGTATTCGTTTTTACCTGTGGTGATTTGTGATTTGCCAAATCGGTCTCACGCTTTTTTTCTTGTATTAATAATTCTGAAAATTGAGCTGTTGCATCTTTTGTTTCTAAACTATCCATGAATTTTCGCCAGCATTTCTTTGCGATCTAGGTTAATCAAACAACCTGAAAGAAGAATCTTACGTTCATCATCGGTTAACGCGCCAATTTCAAACGTATAGTCCTTCCACTTCCCTTCGTGGAACAAATACCCAGTTAATTGTGTACCAGCATTCGCCAAAAAATCATGAATACCGGTCAAATACAGAAAATCATCAGGTGCCGCTTTAAAGTCTTGATTCAACAGTGGCAAAATGCCCCAGTTTATAAGATTAGAACGATAACGCTTTGTAGCATACTCACGAGCAACATTGACCATACCTCCGAGGACTTTTTGACAAGAAGCTGCTTGTTCACGAGCAGAACCATCACCTGGTCGATGCGCATAAATCATAGTGCCTAACATCACATCGTTGGGTTGCACATCAGAGAATTTTTTTTGAAAACCATCGTACACTCTCGTTAAATCGGGATCAACTTGTGTTTGAGCCCCACCGTCTCGACGTTGAGTTTCTGCACTGCGCATAAGCTTAGCACGTTCGACATATTCTGGTACCTTTCTAGAAAGCGCAAAACTTGCGAGCTTTTCAGGATTTGAACGATAGCTAGAGGTGTCCCCTGAAGGAATTAGTTCGTCAGTCGTCGTTACAGGATCTGTCAAATATGCAGCGACTTTAACCAGTAGCGAATCGGGCATCTCGGTAAATTTCGGCCAATTCTTAATATTTGGACCAAATAATAATGGTTGATCATGGTCGGCCTTTCCTTCACCATGGAAAATCAAGTTATTATAAATCTTCGGGTTAAAACTATAAACAGGTGTATGTGGCTCATTAAAATCAATATCTGTCGCGGCCGTAATTGCGCCACCATTTAATGCACTGGCTGCAATAGAACGTGCATCCATCAAAGCCACTGATGAAAGCTGCCCTTCTTGAGGTTTAGAGCCCTCACGGTGAATAAAGTTTCTAGTCGTGTGTCGAATAGACAATGCATTATTAGCTGGCGTTTCACCGCCGCCAAAGCAAGGGCCACAGAAAGCAGTCTTAAATATTGCACCAGCTGTCATCATTGTTGATGCTTCTCCCGTATCAACTAATCGCTGATAAATTGGCATACTTGACGGATAAATGGTTAAAGCAAAATCTTTACTTCCAATTGCATGTCCATCAAGAATATGAGAAGCCGCGCGAATATTACCAAAAGTTCCGCCGGCACAACCAGCAATTGAAGCATCTTGCGCATAAAGACGACCATTATGCACCTTGTCTCGCAGTTGCAAGTGCAAACCGTTGCCATCTAATTGTTTTTCCCCATTGGCTTCAACTTCGCCTAGGATGTCATCCAAATTAGCGTTCAATTCGTGAATGCTGAATGCGTTACTTGGGTGGAATGGTAAAGCAATCATGGACTCAATCTTACTCAGGTCAATATCGATGCTACGATCATAATACGCACCATCTTCAGGGGTCAGTTTCTTATAATCATCAGCTCGTCCATGAATTGTGAGCCAGTCTTTGACTGTATCATCTGTTTCCCAAATTGATGAGAGACAAGTTGTTTCAGTAGTCATCACATCAATTCCATTACGGAAGTCTTGATCCAATTGGCGAATGCCAGGGCCGATAAATTCAAGAATCCGATTTTTAACAAACCGCTTATTGAACACTGCACCTACCAACGCTAGTGCTACATCTTGTGGTCCGATTCCTGGTCTAGGCTTGCCAGTTAAGTGAATGGCAACAACTTCTGGATATGCAACATCATATGTTTTACCCATCAGTTGCTTAACTAACTCACCGCCACCTTCACCAATGGCCATTGTGCCAAGGGCACCATATCGTGTATGACTATCCGAACCAAGAATCATTTTGCCTCCCCCAGCCATCATTTCTCGCATGTACTGGTGAATGACTGCTACATGAGGCGGCACAAAGATACCACCATATTTTTTTGCTGCCGATAATCCGAATCGGTGATCATCAGCATTAATGGTGCCGCCAACTGCACATAAACTATTATGGCAATTTGTCAGCACGTAAGGAATCGGGAAGTGATCAATGCCTGAAGCCTTTGCGGTCTGAATAATGCTAACGTACGTGATGTCATGTGAAGCGATAGCATCAAATTTTAACCGTAAATCAGTCATTGAATGACTGGTATTATGTTCTTTAATGATTTTGTAAGCCATAGTTTTAGCCCGACCTGCTTCAATCTTCTTAGGATTAACATTTGTGGCTTCAACTAACTCATCGTCTTGATAGAATTGTCCCTTTTCATGCAGTAACATGGCTATCACTCCTATTTCGCATTTGATTCAAGCGGCCACCCCATTTTACCGTCTCAATATCTTCCGTACTCAACGGTGAGCTAACAGTGAAGGTCGCTCCTTTTGTTTCATTGATAACAGTTACATCTTGACCTGCTTGCATCTCGTCTAACTTTACCGTGAGCGTATCGCCTTGGTCGATAGCCTGATAATCATCATCACTCTTGAAAGTTAGAGGGACGACACCCCAGTTGACTAGGTTGGCAAGATGCAAACGAGCAAAGTCTTTAGCTAAAATAGCCTTGATTCCTAAGAAACGTGGAATAATCGCAGCTTGTTCACGACTTGATCCTTGACCATAATTTTCACCCGCAACAAGAACACCGCCTTCAGCAGCCTTGGCACGATCCGGAAAAGTTAAATCAATAGTCATGAAAGAGTGTTTGGAAATTTCTGGTATATTTGAGCGAATTGGCAGGTAAAGCGCACCAGCAGGACAAATATGATCCGTAGTAATATTGTCTGGCAACTTCAAAAGTACTTCACCAGATTCAACACTGTCGTGCTTACCAAATTTTGGAATCGGTTTCAAATTTGGGCCGTAATGAACTTCGTCAACGTAATGTGGTGTATAAAATAAATTAGAGGGTTCGATAAACGAATCTGGCAACTCGTAACTAAATTCTGGAATATCAACATCTCGTGGATCCGTTATCTCTCCAGTGATAGCAGAAACAGCGGCTGTTTCAGGGGCTGCCAAGTATACTTGATCATCTTTAGTACCACTACGACCTGGAAAATTTCTCGGTGTGGTTCGAATAGAAACACCTTTAGTTTGTGGTGCAAACCCACAACCATTGCATCCACCGCACATTGGTTCAAAAATTCGAACACCAGAGTCAACAATCGAATTGAAGTACCCACGCTTGATACTTTCTGCAATGACAGTTCTAGTTGAAGGATAAAGTGCCGCGTCCACTGAATCACTGATTGTATGGCCTTCCATGATATTCGCAATTGACTTCATATCATTCAATGCAGTATTCGTACAACTTCCTAGCATCACTTGATCAATTTTGCGACCGGCAACCTCTCGGACTGGAACGACTTTTCCCGGTGAAGAAGGTAATGCAATAAGAGGTTCAAGCTCGTTCAAGTTAATTTCCATTACCTCATCATAATGAGCATCTTCATCAGCACTTAAAGGAATCCAATCTTCCTCACGATGATAAGCGCGCATCCAAGCTTTTGTGTTTTCGTCACTCGGAAAAATTGATGTAGTAGCACCCGTTTCTGCACCCATGTTCGTAATTGTAGACCGTTCCGCAACGTTCAGCGTCTTAACACCAGGACCACTATATTCAAGAACTTTTCCTACACCACCTTTAACATCAATTCTTCGAAGTACTTCAAGAATGACATTCTTTGCAGAAACCTTTGCTGGTAAATGACCAGTAAGATGGATGTTGATAATGTATGGCATTTTGATATATAAAGGTTCGCCTGCCATCGCCATGGCAGCATCAAAACCACCAACGCCAACGGCAAACATTCCTAAACCGCCTTGACAAGGCGTGTGTGAGTCACCACCGATAAGCGTTTTACCCGGAATACCAAAATGTTCGAGGTGAAGCTGGTGACAAATGCCACTCCCGGGACGTGCGCAGACCACACCATATTTTGCTGTCATTTCCTGTAAGAAGCGATGGTCATCAGCATTTTTATAATCCGCTTGAATCATATTGTGATCCATGTATTGTACAGAGAGTTCCGTTTTAACATGATCAATTCCTAACTGATTGAGAGCTAGAAAAGTCATAATTGCGTTCAAATCGTGTCCTAGTGTTTGATGGGCATGGATGCCGATTCGACTGCCACGCTTTGTCATATCACCGTAGACAATTGAGTTTTGAATACATTTTTCTGCTACTGTTAAACCCATGTTGTTCACCCCATTTGTGATTTTGTTTACATGTTAAGAATAAGGTGTATCAACCATAATGTAAAATATGGTATTATTATGTTAGCGATTACAATAAGTTATGGAGGACTCTGTAATGGATTTTAAAGATGTCGAGCTTTGGTTAGCGCTATACGACCAAAAAAACATTACAAAAACGGCACAACGATTGTACCTCTCTCAGCCAGCGCTGACTAACCGAATTAAAAAAGTAGAAGATGAATTCGGCACAGATCTGCTCATTCGCGAACACAGTGGGATTGAATTTACCCCAAACGGTCGCAAATTCATTCAACACTGTCAGATACTTAAAAACGATTATCAAGCATTACAGGCAGATTTATTGTCGACTAGTGATGAGATTCATGGCTCATTAACGATTGGTGTAACGTCTATTTTTGCTAGATTTAGACTACCGGATCTACTTAAAAAATATCTAGAATTGAATCCTCAAGTTAACATCAGTGTTAAAACCGGTCGGAGCTGGGATGTGTATCCGCTCCTAAAAAATCAGGAAACTCCGGTAGCTATACTTCGAGAAGGTTATGCATGGAACGACGGCAAACAACTTCTCGCTGATGAACCGCTTTGTCTAGCCAATCTATCCAAAATTTCGTTTGATGAGTTGCAACAATCTGATTATATTGAATACAATACTGACCCTTATTTAAAGGGTCAAATTGAACACTGGTATAATGAGCGTTTTTCTGCTTTACCACCAGTCAGAATGACTGCTAGCAATATAGACACAGCTTTAGCATTTGTTTCTGCTGGTCTTGGTTGGGCAATTCTCCCAAAGATCGTACTCAAGAATTTCAAGGGATATGTCAAACCTCTTAGGTGGCAAAATGGCAAGGACTTCACCCGTTCGACTTGGCTATGTTATTACGAAAATAGTCTACGGTCACCGGCAGTAGCCAGCTTCGTATCCTTTATTAAAGAAAATGCAGTTCTATTATGATTTGATATAAGTATACAAAAAAGGTCGAGCTCAATTGCCCGGCCTTTTTAAAACTTAGAAATTCCTTACTTAATATACTTATAAACCTGCTGCCCTGCTTGCCGACCAAAAATAACAGTTTCAGCAATCGAGTTCCCGCCGATTCGGTTATTCCCGTGCAAACCGCCAACGATTTCGCCAGCTGCGAAAAGGCCGGTGATTGCTTGACCGTTTTCATCCAGCACCTCGGTCTTGTGGTTGATGGCGATACCGCCCATAGTGTAGTGCACAGCTGGGGCGATATGGATAGCGAAGAATGGCGCGTGTTCAATATCACGTTCCATCCCCGTTGTCCGGCCGAATTCGGCATCGTTTTTAGCAGCAACAGCCTTGTTCCAGGTTGAAACGGCATTGTTCAGCGCGGTCTTATCAAAGCCAAGTTGATCAGCCAGGTCATCCGTTGTCTTACCAGTAGTAACTAATCCAACATGGTCGTAGAATTCAACGGCCTTGACCCGGTCCCGGATACCTTGGTCAAAAATCAGGTAGGCGCCGCCCTCTTTCAAGGCATCAATGGCAGCGGTAACGTTCTTCCGGGTGTCCAGTTCGTTGGTGAACCGGTCGCCATGCTTGTTGACCAAAATGGCACCTTCACCACGAACAGCTTCACCGATCAGGTAAGCGTGCGGCGTGTCTTGTTGAACGGTTGGGTGGACCTGGACTTGATCCATATCCACTAACTTAGCCCCTAATGCGTGGGCGAAATTGATCCCGTCGCCAGTTGCACCTGGCTGGTTGGTGGTCTTGTAGCCCTTCAGATCAGGCCGGAACTTCGTCAACAATTCTTGGTTGGCACCGAAACCACCAGTAGCCAAGATCACTGCATCGGCCTTCAATTCACTGGTTTTGCCGGCAATGTCTAACTTAACAGCATCGACCTTGTCGCCGTCCTTGACCAGTTCAGTAACTTTAACGCCGGTAAACAATGGGATTCCTGCTTTGGCAACCTGTTTCAAAAATTCGGTGACCAGAAAACCGCCGATCGGGGCTAAAGAACTGGGACGGTGGGTCCGCATAACACTCATCCCACCGGTAATGGTAATGTCATCCAAATGAATGCCGTGGTCCGCTAACCAATCAATGGCTAAGGCGCCATGTTCAGAGAAGAACTTCAACAGTTCGGTGTTGTTCTTTTCGCCGCCGCCCTTGTAGGTTTCAGCGTAAAAGTCTTCAAAACTGTCAACGATGCCATGCTTCAATTGAACCAGCGTTTCGGCAGCGTTCATTCCTGATGAGGCTCGGGTGGTGTTGCCGCCGATCTTGTCCATCTTTTCAAGAATGACGGGTTTCAACCCTAATTCATGGGCTTGAATGGCAGCCGTCAAGCCGGCCCCGCCGGAACCGATTACGATAACGTCATAGTGATCTTTTAACGTGCTAATATCTGTTGGTGTGAAAGTGAATTTTTCAGCCATGATTTTACCTCTTTTGATTTGTTTTAATGCGCTGTTTGCTGGCTAGGAAGTTCTATTTTGCCTAGCTGAAACGTGTTTCAGAAAGTTGAGGGCGACTGCAGAAACCACCTCCAACACGAAATCCAAAACAAGGATTTCCTGCCGAAAGCGTCTTCTGCTCCGCCCTCAACCGCCTTCTTCCACACGCTATTTTTGGTTAATGTTGGTCATATCAATCGGAACGACCCACTTATCAAATTGTTCTTCTGTAACCAGTCCAGACTTCAAAGCAGCAACCTTTAACGTGGTGCCGTCTTTTTCAGCAGTTTGCGCAATAGTTGCACTTTCGTGGTAGCCGATGTGTGGTGACAAAGCCGTCACAGTCATCAATGAGTTGTCGACTAATTCTTCCATCCGGGCAGCGTTGACGGTCAAGCCGGCAATCATCTTGTCAGCAAATCCGCGCATGGTTCCTTCAAGCAGTTCAGCTGATTCCAAGAAGGCATCGATAAGCACTGGCTTGTAGACGTTCATTTCAAAGTTACCCTGACTGGAAGCCACGTTAACCACAACGTCGTTTCCCATGACCCGAACGGCTGCCATAGTAATTGCTTCAGCTTGTGTTGGGTTAACTTTCCCGGGCATGATCGATGAACCTGGTTCGTTTGCAGGAATGTTCAATTCGTCGTAGCCGGCACGTGGACCGCTGGCTAAGAAACGCACATCATTGGCGATCTTCATCAGATCACTTGCCAAGGTCTTGATGGCCCCATGGACCACGTTCAACCCTGAGTGGTGAGCCAGACCGTAAAACTTGTTGCTGTCGGCGGTAAACTTCAAGCCGTACAAATCGCTCATCTTTTCGGCAATGATGTCAGCAAAGTGAGGCGCAGCGTTCAAACCAGTCCCAACGGCAGTCCCGCCCATGGCGATTTCACTTAAAGTTTGACTCAACGTTTGAATGTACCCTAGATCATGTTCCAGCGCACTGACCCAGCCGCTGACTTCTTGGCCAAATGTCAATGGCGTAGCATCTTGCAAGTGGGTCCGGCCAATTTTAACCGTGGTCCAGTATTTTTCTTGCTTCTTTTTTAATTCATCAATTAAATGTTGTAATGATGCTTCCAAACGATTGACAGCAGCGGCAGCGGTCAAGTTCATCGCCGTTGGAAAAATATCGTTTGAACTTTGACCATGGTTGACATCATCGTTTGGTAAAATTTCGATGTCAGCGTTGATCTTAGCAGCTTGATGGGCAACGACTTCGTTAACGTTCATGTTGGTTTGGGTCCCGGAACCGGTTTGGTAAACCACCAGTGGAAAGTCCTTGCGCAGATCTTCGTCATCCAGGGCTAATAAAGTATCGATGGCTTTCACGATCAAATCAGCTTTTTGGCCTTCAATAGCCTCAACTTCCTTGTTCGCAATGGCAGCAGCCTTCTTGATCTGTAGCAAGGCCTTGATGATTTCAAGCGGCATCTTGGCACCGGTTGGGAAGTTGTTACGACTCCGTTCCGTTTGGGCGCCCCATAATGCAGTTGCTGGAATCTTAACTTCACCGATGGTATCTGATTCAATCCGATAATCTTCTGTCATGATGTAAAACCTCCATAGTTTTTGAAACCGTTTTAATTATTTGTGAAAAAAATAATTTTATTGCTCAAATATTCCCTATGTCACTAATCTTACCGGCCTTCGATGATTATAGTCAAACCTTTGCCAACCTATAATCATTGCTTATATTGTTGATATAACAGCGTTTAAGACTGATATAATTCCATGATTCAGATATTTTTGAGAAATAAAATATTTTTTACGGTCAGTTTGTCTTTTCACATTAATATTGTCACGACCGTTCTGGCAACATTGTGGTGTACTTGGTTAAATTAGCTGATCAGAATACCTTCACGAATGCCAAGAAAGATGGTCAGGATCAGCAAATCAGCCGACCCGCCCAAACTCAAATGACGTTCGGTAAACGTTGCATTGAGCTCATGTAAGAACGTCATGCCCTCGGCCGTTTTGCTGCCGCCCCATTCAAAGTAGCGGTCGGCCTGGTCGTGCGCCCAATCAATGATACTGTCGGACTTTGCACGCTTAACGAGGTTCGTGTCCACCGAATGGCGCACGATGGTCAGCAATACGTCTAACAGGCGCTGATTGATTGTCCCGACACTTTGCCGTAATTCGGGCAGCGCGTAAGTCATCACCGTTGGATAGCCGGCTTCTGCTTCGCCCCGAATACCCTTGATACCATACTTCAAGAATTGGCGTTCACCGGCAGTTAGTTCCGCTTCCGGCTTGTCAGGCAACCCGACGAAATCATTTTTCGTCAGTCCCGTCAGCATTTGCCGGACGATCTGCATCAGTTCATTCGTGGTCCCGTCACCCTGGTACGCGGCAGCGGTAACCAGAATACCCAGCGAAAAAATGGCACCCTTATGCGTATTCGTGTTGCGGGTCGCCTGAAACATCGTTTTCTCCGCCTGGACACCCACTGGTCTGATCTGGGCAAACAATGCCGTTAGATCATGACCAGTAAACGCTGTGCCCAACCGTGCACATTCTTCAAAGTAGGCCCGCAGGCTCACCGCACTATCAATAAACATAAACGCGTTCATATCAGGGTGCGGGCCATTTGAAACGGGATCCACCAACCCGGGCTTCGGGTTAACGGTCACTTCATACAGCAGTGCCCGCAAGGCAGCACTCACAATGGCTTCCTGGCTCAATCGATCACCCCGCCGCTTGTTTCAAATTCTTGGGTATAAAGGGTACTGATCTTAGCTTGTAATTCAGCAACGGAATGACGGCGTGAACGCGCGCAGTCCTTCGCGATTCGGTCGCAGATCAAACACTTGCGCACAGGTAAACCCATGTCCGCCCGTGATAGGGAGTGATCCGCTGCCGTACTCATCACGTCCACATCAAACAGCCGGCCCAGCGTATCATGGTCTTCAAAGTCAACGGCAAGCTTCTTGATTGTCAGCGCGTCCATATCAGTGCGAATAAAGAGCTCGTTACCAGTTGGTTTGTCCCACTGTGCCAACGTTGTAAAATCAGTCGTCACCTTCACTAACGCGTCGTAAAACCGCAGCATTCCGGCGTCAAAAATTGCGCGAATGGCTTCATTATTTTTAATAGGACCAG
Organism: Secundilactobacillus collinoides DSM 20515 = JCM 1123; assembly: GCF_001435975.1. Lineage (GTDB taxonomy): Bacteria > Bacillota > Bacilli > Lactobacillales > Lactobacillaceae > Secundilactobacillus > Secundilactobacillus collinoides. The sequence goes on along the minus strand of NZ_AYYR01000009.1, from coordinate 280,601 downwards.
GAATATTCAGTTTAATTGCCAGTAAGGTAGTTTGGGGATACTTCGTTAAAACAGCCTGCTGATAAGCAACCCGTTCATCCCGGTTTTTAAGGACATCCACAATTTCCTGTGGCTGACCCGTTTGAAAAATGGACGTCATGTTGTAATTCCTCTCTTGAAAAAACGCCCAACGGAAACACAACTTGTGCAACTATCGGGCGTCTTTTGTTTATATTAATGGATTCGTTTTTGGAAAAAAGGGCACGGCTGTTGCCGAAGGATTCAGACTCGCCGGTATTATTTGCCAGTGAGAGTCAATTCTCCGAAAACTGGCAGAAACCCTCTTTAAATGCTTCACAAAGAAGGAGACGTTAGCACCTGGTCAGTGATATACAGCAACGTGCCAACGCGATGCAGACCGCGAAAGTGCCCAAAAATTCCTAGTCTTTAACTTCTTTGATGGTATCAATAATCGTCCCGTCACGGTATTCAATCAGCGCAACAGTGCGGTCAGTGAATGCCAAAGGCTTCGGCGTGCCGACCTTCTTTTCAGCAAGCTGCTGGAGTTCTTCAATGGTGAAGACAGGAACACCGGGCAGATTACTCAAGGATGCCTGCAAGTCTTTGCGCTTAGGGTTGATGGCAATTCCGTATTCGGTAACCAATACGTCAACGGAATCTCCAGGGGTGACAACCGTCGTAACATCAGGCACAACAGTTGCGATTCGACCACGAACCAGTGGTGCCGAAATAATGGTCAGCTTAGCGGTTCCGGCGTCTTGGTGACCACCGATGGCGCCACGGATAACACCGTCAGAACCGGACATGACGTTCACGTTGAACTTGGTGTCGATTTCCAAAGCGCTCAGAATGGCAACGTCTAATTGGTCAACCATGGCCCCTTTGTTATCAGGATCAGCATACCAAGACGCATCGATTTCTTGTTGGTTCGGGTTTGAATGCATGGATTCAGCAGCACCCTTATCAAAGTCTTGAACGTCCATGACCTTGTCAACTAACCCTTCCTTCAATAGGTCGGTCGTTGGCTTGGTGATGCCGCCAAGGGCAAATGATGCGGTGATCTTGTTGTCCAGCATTGCCTGACGCAAGTAACGGGTAACGGCTAAGGCTGCCCCACCGGAACCAGTTTGGAATGAAAAACCTTGCTTGAAGTATGGTGAGTTGACGATGACATCGTTAACCGTCGAAGCAATCTTCAATTCCTTAGGATCCTTGGTGAAACGTGTCGCACCGGAACCGATCTTATCTGGATCCCCGACCTTGTCAACTTTAACCACGTAATCCACTTGGGTCTGCTTGATTGAAGCAGGCGTGTTCGGGTATGAAACGATGTTGTCGGTCAAAAGAACGACCTTGTTAGCGTATTGGGCGTCCATTAAGGCGTACCCCAATGAGCCAAACACAGCGTTACCTGTCATCCCGTTGGCATTTCCTAATTCATCAGCGTTTGGAACACCGAGAAAAGCCACGTCAATTTTGATGTCACCGTGTTCGATTGAACGGGCACGGTTCCCATGAGAACGGAAAATAACGGGGTTCTTTAACCCGCCATGGGAAACAAAATCGCCCAACGAGCCACGCATCCCTGAACTGGTGATGTTAGTGATGGTCCCGGCCTTAATAGCTTCGATAACCATGTCGTTCATGACACCCGTCAGCGAAGATGGTGCCAAGGTTAAATTCTTAATACCAGCATCAATGATCTCACGCATCACTTCGTTAAAGACAAAGTCTCCGTTACGGAAATGGTGGTGAAATGAGATGGTCATGCCATCCTTGACCGTGTCAGCCACGACCTGTTTGATACTGTCAACCAGTTTATTATCACCGGTCGAGACGTGAACTGAAGGTGCCACGCGCTGGATATCGGGGTTACCGATCTCAGTCGTTTCAAAGGGTTTGTAGTCTAAGTCTTTCATTAAATCATCTGGTAAGTCGCGATTCACACTATTTTTCAAGGTAATTGCCCTCCTCGTCTACTAGGTTTGACGCCTTAGCTAACCGCATGACGCGTTGTGCCCGGAGCACAACTGGGCGGTCAACCATTTGGCCGTTCATCGAAATGACACCGGATCCCTTAATGCGGGCTTCTTCGATGGCATTGATAACGTTCTTAGCGTTCAAAATTTCCTTTTCCGTTGGCTCGTAAACTTCATTGACCATTGGAATTTGACGTGGGTTGACCAGTGACTTGCCGTCGAACCCGAGTTGGTGAATGTACCGGGTCTCGCGGTAAAAGCCTTCCGTGTCATCCATGTTGGTGAACACAGTATCAAAGGCGGCGATGCCGGCTGCCCGAGCAGCGTGAAGCACCATGTTGCGGGCAAATTCCAGTTCGGCGCCGTCTGGATAACGGTGGGTCTTCATGTCAGTGGTGTAGTCTTCGGCAGACAGGGCAACCCCGATCATACGGTCAGAGGCAGCAGCGATGGCTGGAGCGTTCAGCACACCCTTGGCGCTTTCGATAGCGGCCATGATGTGGGTTGAACCGGCTTTTCGGCCGAATTCTTTTTCAGCAGCAGCAACGTCGGCATCTAACTTAGTCACCATGTCAGCAGTTTCGGCCTTTGGCAACCGGATAACGTCGATGCCAGCCTTGACCATCGCCTTAACATCGTTGTCGTAGTACGTGGTATCTTGACCGTTGACCCGAACGACTAATTCGGCATCAGCGTAATCTTGCGTCTGCAGGGCTTCGTAAACGAGGTCGCGAGCAGCGTCTTTTTCAGCCATGGAAACAGCATCTTCCAAGTCAAACATGATGGAGTCGGCACCGTAAATGCCGGCATCTTTCACCATTGCGGGATTATTGCCGGGAACGAACATCATTGTCCGGCGTAAACGTTCTTCATTTTCAGCCATGATTACAATACCTCCCAAGCAGGTTGATCAGTGGTGTCCGTTGCGCGTTGGGCAGCCGCGATGGTCCGGGCTTTGACAACACAGTCCAAAGCCCCTTTGTCGACGGCCTTAACCTTGGCGTCAGTGACCCCAAGCTTGTTCAGTGTTTCAGTAATGACGCTGCGAATCTGATCGCCAAATTGTTTTTCGACGTCTGATTGCAGATCAATGGCGATCCCGTTCGTGCCCTCCGATACCATGATTTGAATGTCTGATGATTCGAGGGTCCCGGCAACGGCTGTTTCCTTAATTTCCATCAATGTTCATTCCTTTCTGGATACGTGCTTGTAAAACGGTCTTGTGCGCAACGATGAAATCATAGGTGCTGGCGGGTACAAGGGCCTGCACCTGTTCAAGATCATCATCACGGATCAACCGTCTGACCGCAGTGGCTGTTATGTAGTCGTCATGTGCGGTAGTGTTACGATCGACAACTTTAACGCCGACCACCGGCGGTAATTCCGCCTGCAGGACTTCGTTATAGATGCCGGTCGTGCGCGATACGGGTTCGGAACCCACGTACCGCGTTTGAATGTGAAGCGCTGGTGCAATGACGTTTCTGAAGATGCGCGCATCAAGCGTCGTTTGGTAACGGACTGTCTGGTCTGGGGTGGGCAAAAAGTACGCCGGAAAGGTGGCGTAACTGACCATATACTCACCGCCATCCACCACGATGACGTTGGTGAGATCAGCTACCCCCGCCTTGACGAGGTCAAACCGCTCAGCTGTTGTAAACAATGACGCATCCGTGTTCACGACAAACACGTAAACGACATCGTTTTCTTTAGCCGCCTGATCAACCAAGTAACGGTGTCCCAGGGTAAACGGATTGGCGTTCATGACAATGCCTGCCACCCGTCGCGATGCTTGCTCAGCCACGCGCGGTAAATCAGCTAGGTAGTCGTTAACATCCGGACTGCCGTTTTCAAGAAAGGCAGCGGTATCGGAATGCGTCAATTCACTGAACCCAATGTGCTGGAAACTTTCGGAATACTTGAGTTTCGTGAACACAAACTGGTGGAAAACGTGTTGTTGGAACAGCCGGTTGACCAGTTCGCCAACGATGGCGTTGAACCGGGCGCCCGGAGTGACCCCCTTGTTGCAGACACCAATGTATTTCAAAACATTGCCGGCTGCTGACCCCGTTGCTACCAGATGGTCACCATCATAGATGCCAATCGTAAAATCGATTTTGTCGACTTCATTATCGTTAAAATTGGTGATGTCGAGTGACGTCAGAAAGTCGCGCCACTGCTGTTTGACTTGGGGATTATTGAGGTAGAGATCCACAATTGCGTTTTCCATAAATGCCTCCAGTATTAAAGAGTATTCGCGTAATCGACGACGGCTGCCGTCACGGTCTTGACCACTTGGTCGTCAAACACGCCGGGTACGATCTCGTCAGCCGTTGGGTTGGCAACCACGCTGGCTAAGGCCTTGGCAACGACTTCTTGGAGTTTGGCGTCCACGTGGGTAATGCCGCTTTCCAACAAGCCCTTGAACAGGCCAGGGAATGCCAAGATGTTGTTTACCTGGTTTGGATGCTGGCTTGAACCAGTCGCAATCACTTTTGCACCCGCCTTCGCTGCATCCTCAGGTTCAATTTCTGGGACTGGATTAGCCAGTGCGAAGATGATTGGATCCTTTGCCATGCGGTGAACGTCGGTCTGACTCAGCAAATGTTTGTCCGACAAACCGATAAACACATCCTGATCATCCATAACATCAGTCAATTGCTTGCCCAACATATCGCTTGGTGTGTTTAACGTTTTGGCCATATCACGCTGATACTTATTGTACCGGTCATCGTTAGCCGTAACAACACCGTATACGTCAATCAGTGTTAAATGTTTAATGCCGACAGCGTACAAAAGCTTTGCAGTGGCCAATCCTGAGGCGCCGACTCCGTTAATCACAACGTGCATGAAATCGAGCGAACGGCCGGTTACCTTAGCAGCGTTGATAAGACCCGCCAAAACAACAATGGCAGTTCCCTCCTGGTCATCATGGTAAACCGGAATGTCCAGTTGTTCGTTGAGTTTTTCTTCAATTTCAAAACACTTTGGGGCTGCGATATCTTCCAAATGAATCCCAGCAAATGATTTAGCGGTGTTTTTGATAGTGCTGACGATCTCATCGGCACTGACTTGGTCAACGGCAATTGGAATCGCGTTGATACCAGCAAGGTCCTTGTACAACAAAGCCTTGCCCTCAATAACTGGCAGTCCGCCAGCGGGGCCGATGTTACCAAGCCCCAAAACGGCTGACCCGTCCGTCACGAGAGCAACTAATTTACCACTAACCGTGTATTTGTTCTTAAGACTCGGGTCCTTGGCAATCATCTTAGAAATAACCGCAACGCCCGGTGTGTAAGCTCTTCCCAGCTCAGTCTTATTATGAACAGCAAGGTCAGACTGGATATCTAAGACACCCGTGTGATCTTCATGCGCTTTTAAAATCTCTTCAGTTTCCGTCATGAGCATCTTCCTTCCAAACTTGCTACTTGTGATTTAATTATCAATCATTATTACATCTTAATTCTACGCCAATTTTTGAACTTTTTCAAATATAAATGGATTTTTTAATATTTTTAAAAAGACTTTTTCTGTTATGATAAATATATTTAAATAAATCAACCAAATTGGATTGGAAAAGAGTAGAATCAGAGTGTGGAGTAAGGCGCCTAGGGTCGGAGCGTAAGGGACTTTGGCCGAAAAAGGCTGGACTTGCCGTTTTGGGTCAAAGTCCCTTACGCAGGAGCCCCTTGCCTTGCGCAACACGTTTCGGCAATATCGAATTGCCCCACGTCGCTAAAGCAACGCAGACAAATACTCCCGCAATCAGCATTCTGATTTTTGGGCAGAAAAGCCCGACGTAGTAACCTCTGCCTTATGCAACACGTTTCAGCAATATCGAATTGCCCCACATCGCCAAAACAAGGCAGACAACAAGCTCAATGCGCTTCATCCCGGATTTTCCGCTTGAATCGCCTTATGAAGGCTAAATCACCGAAAAAGACGCCAGGTACTACCAATCTAGCAGTCGACTACGAATACGCCGAAAATCATCAAACTGCACCAACCTTAATTAAATCGACCATCTATTTAACAAAAACCACAAGCAGCAGGAGGGCTCACCCCATTATGGAAGACATGAAGTATCGCGAACAACTGGCCAACATTGCCAGAGACTACTATTTATCGAAGTTAACAATTTCTCAAATCTCAAAAAAATACGATCTTAGTCGGTATCTGATTACTAAATCCTTGGATGATGCGATTGCATCCGGCTTGGTCAAAATCAATATCAACGCACCGATTGACCGCAATCTGGAAATGGAAGCCCAGTTTAAGAAGTTGTTCGATGTTCAAAACGCCTATATTTTGAAAGACGCTGACACTTCAAACGAAGACTACGAAAACATCGTCGAATTCGCCGCTGAAGAATTACAGTCCATGGTGCACCGCAGCAACGTTATCGGCATCTCATGGGGCGGGACGGTGGCAAACGTCATCAATCACTTCCAAGCCGAAGTTTACGACGACGTGACCTTCACTCAGTTTATGGGCGATAACCTGAAATACAATTCAGCACTGGGATCAACACCACTCGTTCAAAAAGCGGCCACTAAATTCGGCGCCCGCTACCTCACCGTACCCGGCCCGTTGTACATCTTAAACGATGACACTCGCAAGGCTTTTGAGAAGGAACCAGCTTTGATTCCCGCCTTTTCCACCATGAGCAAAATGGACATGTTGTTTGCGGGTGTTGGGACAATTGCCTCCATTGATTCGATTCCCTTATGGCGCAACCATAAACCTGAAATTCTCGGCAATGTCGATTCCAACGATGTCGCCGGCATGCTTTACGGTCGGCCATACGATGTTAATGGGAATATTCTCAACCAGGGAAACGACAAATTGTTCGGCGCTTCAATGGATGTGATATTGTCAGTCCCTCACCGAATGGGCATCGTCAAGAGCAAATTCAAGGGTCGCGCGTTGTTAGGTGCCCTTCGCGGCGGTTTGCTGACGGATTTTGTGACTAACGAATCCGTTGCAAATCGAGTCTTGCTCGAACAAAACAACGACTAGTTTTCTACATTAAAGTACGCATAAATTGCAACAAACATTCGTTAAACAACGCAGGCTGCTCAGACATCACAATGTGGCCGGCGTTTTTAATTTGTGCTGTGTGTCCTTGAGGTGCCAGATTAGCCGTCACCTCAGCAAATTTCGGGTTAAAGTAAGGCGATTTCTCGCCCACTACAATGAGCAGCGGAATCGACAATTGGCTGATAACATCCCGCCAGTCCTGAAAAGCATGATCCGTTAAAAATGCAAGGTTACGGGCAGAATCGTAAGGATGCTTATCACGGGTTTGTTTGACCATTTGACGCAGTTGTTCGGTAACGGGGGTCACCGTTGACCGACCAAACGGCAGGTTCAACATCTCGGGGAAGTTGCCCCAGGTCAAATTCTTAAACCCAAAGTCCCAGTTATCATCCGCTATCATTTTGGGACTTTGATCAATATCAACGAACGCTTTAAACCGCCCTGCGCCAAACAAAGACGCATAGGCGAACAGCGTGGAGGCACCCATCGAGTTGCCAATGCCGAGCACTTCATTCAAATTAAGAGAAGTCAGTAATTCCTCAACATCTAGTGCGTGACGGCTCATTCGCTGGCCCTTGAAGGTCCGTTGGGAAGCACCCTGGTTACGAGCATCCAAGCTGATAACCCGGTAACCTTGCTGCACCAGGAAAGTAACTGTTGGTTGCCAAATCTCCTTGTACGCACCAATTCCTGTCAGCAGTAAAACAGGATGGCCGTCACCGACATCTGAGTAATCTAATTGAACGTGATCACTGGTTTTGAATTTCATTTGTTTCTCCTTACTGATTAGTATCATGAGACTCTGCAACAATGTGTAACGGGGTGTTTGGGACTATCCCTAAACACTAAAAACAGCTATGGACAACTGCCATAACTGTTTTTTTATTACTATATTATATGTGATGCGGTTTGGCAACTTGGTGAAATTTGTTCCGCAAGGCAAGGAGCGAAGCTTAAGAAAATTTGGCCACCATCAGGATTCTGATTGTGGGCGTCAGGCTCTGTGCTGTTCTTGCGACGTGATTTATTTTTTTATTGCCGAAACGTGTTCCGCAAGGCAAAGGGCTCCTGCGTAAGGGACTTCGGCCAAAAAGGCAAATCCGGCCTTTTTCGGCCGAAGTCCCTTACGCTCCGCCCCTAAACGCCTTGCTCCACACTCTTTACCACAATCCAATCACCTTCATCCAAAGACCACCAACTACACCCCAAACAATGAGGTAGAAGATCCCTAGGACGAAGTTCAGACGCCACCAGTCGCTTTGTTTCACGTAACCAGCACCGAACAATGCTGATGCTGGGCCGTTTGCATACTGTGTGGTTGACCCAAAGATTGCACCCGTAAAGCCGAGCATCATGGCAGCCATTGTGGCTGGTGCACCAGCAGAGATAGCAACACCTAACAGTGCACTGTACATTGCTGACACGTGCGCCGTCCCACTAGCAAACATGTAATGACTGTAGAAGTAGAACAGAACGAGAACAATTAAAACAACTATCCAACTGACACCGTGAAGGCTTGCACCCAATGCTTTTGACAGCCATGGAATCAGACCCAAAGTGTTCAATTCAGTTGCCATAAAGATCAAAATTGAGAACCAAACAATCGTGTTCCAAGCACCGGTTTCGTTTAACACGTCCTTGACGCTCAAGACACCAGTCAATAGCAGCAGACCAACGGCCAAGAAGGCAACCGTTGTCGCATCCAACCCGATAAAGCTGGAAAGCATCCAAAGAATCAGGGCGATGATGAAGACGCCACCCATAATCTTTTCAGGCAGTGTGATCTTACCCATTTCAGCTAACTCTTTGTCAGCCCATTCCTTGGCGTTTGGCGTATCTTTAATTTCCGGCGGATACATCTTGTAGATGATCAGCGGTACACAGATAAGGGAAATCAAACCAGGAACGACACCGGCAACAAACCAGCCCATCCAAGATAAATGAACACCCAGTGACTTAGCGAGGGCAACGGCAACCAAGTTAGGTGCCATCCCAGTCATGAACATCCCACTGGTAGCGATGTCACCATGGAATTCAGTAAAGATCAAGAAAAACCAATTTTTCGTTCCGTTCCATCCTTAGGACTAGAACCAAAAGTATCAGCTAGTGATTCAATGATGGGATAAACGATCCCACCGGCACGAGCTGTGTTACTTGGGGTAGCTGGAGCGGTGACCAGATCAACGCCGATCAGCGAGTAAGCTAAACCAAGAGTCTTTTTCCCGAACAAGCGAACGAAAATCAACGCGACCCGACGACCAAGACCCGTGTTGATAAAGCCACGTGACAGGAAGTAGGCCATCCCGATCATCCAAACAGTTCCGTTCCCAAAGCCGAGGGTGGCATCATCAATAGTAACAACGTTCAACAGAACCGAAAGCGTCATCCCAATCAGGGCAACCCCAGCGATTGGTAACGGTTGGGTGATACAGCCAATAATAGTAGCGGCGAAAATAGCTAACATGTGCCAAGCATTCATAGAAATACCGGCTGGTTTAAACGGTGAACAGAACCAAATTACCAGACCGACTAACAACGGCCAGATAAATTTCTTATAATCAATCTTATTTAGTTGCATGTCAAAAACTCCTTCATACCCTTACCAAGGCATGTGTTTTTTTGCAGTAACAGGACGACAATTTCACGGACAAAATCTAAGTTAGAACTGATTGTCACGATGCAAAACGGCTACCGCTGATTAGGAAGGTTTAGCGATATAACCCTTACTGTGCGCGGCATAAAAAGTGTAATAAAGACTGATAAAGTGCAAGATTGAATGGAAGTAGTCAATCCCTGCGCGCAGTATATTCTTATCGTTTCAAATAGTTTGTTACAATTTTAACAATCATTTCCAAAAAAATAGGACTGCAAGCGTCCTATATTAAACTTCAACATCGTCAGCGAAACATGTAACAACTATGTTGCCGTGACTCATCAACCTATTCAGCGGCTAATAGAATCTCGTTCATCTTCTTGGCAGAGTTCTTCATCTTGGCCAACTCTTCATCAGAGAGCGGCACTTCGATAACTTGGCGAATGCCGCCAGCGTTGATAACTGCTGGGGTACCGAGATAAACATCTTTGAGACCATACTGGCCGCTAAGCGGTGCTGAAATCGGCATTACCAGGTTCTCATCAAGTAAGATGGACCGGCAAATCTTCATCAGGCTGACAGCGACGCCATAGAAGGTTGCACCCTTCTGGCGAATAATCTGACCGCCCTTCTTCTTCACGTCATCTTCGATAGCAGCTAACTGGTCACGATCAACGTTTGGCAGGTTCAACAATGGCTTGCCGCCAACGGTTGCTTCATTATAAGCAGCAAATGAACTGTCACCGTGTTCGCCTAAAATGTAGGCGTCCACGTCACTAGTGCTGACGTCCAGGGCCTTTGCCAATCCAACTTGCAGACGGGCGCTGTCCAGGGAAGTCCCAGTACCGATGACCCGGTTCTTTGGAAAACCAGAAATGTGCTGTGTCAGTGACGTTAAGATATCAACTGGGTTTGCTGAAACCACGAAGCAGCCATCAAATCCGCTGTTGACGATTGGTGTCACGATGGATTCTAGGATCTTGGTGTTCTTATTGACCAAGTCCAACCGTGTTTCACCCCGTTTACGTGGCACACCAGCTGTAATCACAACGATATCTGCATCAGCAGCATCACTATAATCACCAGTCCGCAAACTTGCGGGCATCATCATCGGTGTCACATCTTCCAGATCCAACACGTCTCCTTCGGCGTGTTCCTTTTTAACGTCCACTACAACTAATTCATCGATCCCGCAATTTTGCAGTAATGAGAACGCAAATGATGAGCCAACTGCGCCATCTCCAACGAGAAGAACTTTACGACGTTTGTTTAACATAGTGTTCAGTCCCCTTTCAGTATCTTTCATAATTAAAAATCAGCTTCGTACAACAATCAGCTACCTTCGAGCAACCAATTCTAAGTCGCTTGCTCTTAAGGTCACATTCATTATACATGATTTTTCTAAAAAGTCTTCACTTTTTTAAAAAATACCACGATTTTTTTAATTATTTAAAATACTGATTTGAATTCTCTCAAATTCTAAGGGTAAATTTAATCGTGAAAACGGTTAAATAACAGATAGCGTTTGCCATTGTTTTCACGATTATCAATAATCCATACCAATTTCACTCATCATCTTCTCTCAAAAAGTGGTGTTTCACATATTTGAAAACGTTTTATCAAAAATGTGAAAAAAAACGCATAAATCTTTAAAACAACCTCAATGGCTTCATAATATTTCGAAAATAAGCATATAGTCAAACCTTCAACATATGATAAATTTTGCTTATGTTCTTGCTGGATAAGGGCTCACCGTTACAATTATTAAAAAATAGCACGCCTTTTTCAAAAAATAAAGTGAACCAAGGAATTCTCATTGCAATTTCAAATTATTCCCTGTATCGTGTGCATTAGAACGTATCAAAAAGCAGTGCTCATATGTGCAACTCATCATTAGCGGAGAAAATTGCCATTTATTCCCTATGTTTATGTCTTTTCCAGCCCCGTTTTCGATGAGCAGGTATTCTAGACTATGACCGCTAACCAGTGATCCAACAGAAATTCAACACTTAATCATTACTTTGTTTGGCTTGCTGTAGATAGGATGGAAACGCATTCAAGGTTCTTGCTTTTAGTTCTAAAATGCATTACAATTTATTCGTATATTATATTAAACGAAATATATTAAACTAATTTGAGGTGAGACTTGTGAAAATAACAGCAATTGTTGGCTCTAACTCGAAACACTCTGCCAACCGCAAACTGCTCCAGTTTATGAGTCGCCACTTCGATGATCAGGACATTACCGTAGCCGATATTGACCAAGTACCCATGTTCAATGAAAACTACCCCGGGGGCGACCCCCAGCCCGTCATCGACCTGGCGCAACAGATCGAACAGTCCAATGCCGTCATTATCAGTTGTGCCGAACACGCCCACACGGTGGCCTCTTCACTGAAGAGCGTCCTCGAGTGGCTGTCTTACAACCTGCACCCTTTTGCTAACAAACCCGTCATGATCGTCAGCGTATCATCATTTCCGCAGGGCGGTTCCCGCGCCCAAATGACGTTGCGTCAGATCCTCAATTCACCAGGCGTTAACGCCATTGCTTGGCAGGGTGACGAATTCCTGTTAGGCAACGGCGACACTGCTTTTAATGATCATGGCGACGTGAAGGATGAAGGTACCGTGAAATTCTTAGATAAATGTTTTGCTGAATTCATTACGTTTGCTGAACGTAACAACGCGAAGTAGGAGGCCCATTCATGAAATTTGCTGCAATTGTCGGTACCAACGCCGACTTTTCCTACAACCGAATCCTGCTTCAGTATATGAAGAAACATTTCAAACAACTGGCAGACATCGATGTTTTGGAAATCAATCAATTACCAGCTTTCGACCAGGATCTGCCTTATGAAGAACAATCCATGGCCGTTTGGCAATTTAAGCAGGCTGTTAAAAACGCAGACGGGGTGATTTTTTCTTGTCCCGAATACGACCACGCGATTCCCGCAGCCTTGATCAGTGCCATTGAGTGGCTGTTCTATAATCCAAAGAACATTCTGGAACAAAAACCAACCATGGTGGTCGGCGTGTCTTACGGGACGCAGGCAACGTCGCGGGCCCAAGAACAAGTCCGCCAAATCTTGGCATCACCAGACTGTAACGCTGCCGTTCAAGCCGGCCACGAAGTACTCGTTGGCAAGGCCGCACAAAGTTTCAACAAAGATGGGAACATTACCGACCAGGCCGCAGTTGCGAACCTAGAGGAAAGTTTTACCAGCTTCGTGAAGCTCACCGATGCCCTATCCAAACAAACCGAGGAGGATAACCTTATGACCCTGAAACAACCATTTGTGAACGATGCCTACATCAACTTCCCTACTGGACGCCTCTCGTTCAAGGAAGCCCAACAGATTTTCAGTACCATCCCATTTGAAATTGACTTGATTGACCGCAACGACCGTTTTGCTTGGTTCTCCGACAAACCGAACCGCGAGCACGTCCGTCACGTCAACGAAATTAATGAAACCGTTGATGAATGTCACCCACCGAAGGCCTTGCCTGCTGTTAAAGCCATCATTAATAGTTTCAAAGACGGCTCCCGGGACATGGTTGAACGGCCATTGATCATGCACGGCCACCGGACCTTGATTCAGTACTACGCGCTGCGTGACGTGGACGGATCCTACCTTGGCACCATTGAATTCACTGGCAGCGTTGAACACATCATTAGTTTATTCGAAAACGGCGCCTTTGCTGATGTTACCACTGGGGCTTCGAAGCACGGTGACGATGCGGCCACTTCTGAAACCAGTGCCGATGCTACGAGTGCTGCTTCCGAAGAGACCGGCGCACCGGTGGATGACGCCGCTGACGGCGCAGCCAAAGCTAAGGCTGACGCAGACGATACCGATGCAACTACCAGTGCATCTAAAGAAGATTAATAACTTGATTTTATGAACGATGTCCGTGATTTTGGGCATCGTTTTTTTGTCTAGAATTACAGGGTAGTGGTATTTAGTTTGTTGCAATCTCGCTCGCTGATCCTAAAAAAATCAGAACACACACATCAGCGATTTAGAGCAGAACAAAAGCAGCCCTCCAGAACAACAGGCCGTTGTCCCAGATGACTGCTTATTTGATTTGTAAGTTTATAGTGCTGCACTAAACGCCAACAAGTCGCGACGTTTTTGAACCGTGTAATGGCGAGCCGGCATTTCTACTGGGTGTCCCCAGACATTATAGAGGATACCGGTCTGTGTGTAACGCGGGTCGAGGGCGAGTTTGGCGACCAGTTTGGACTCAGTCTTTGCTGGCACGTTGTACAAGCCGCGGAGGGTTTTAGCCATGGCCGACGCATCCGCCCCCATACCGGTTCTGATCAGTCCCGGATTGAAACAATTGATTGTGATGTTATCGCGTTTGTAACGGCCAGCTAAAGCCTGAGTCAGCAGCATTTTATTTGAAAACGCCGCGTCGATGACCTGTGAACTGGTCAGTCCAGTACAACTTGGATCCTTGGGAATCAAAACTGGCTGATTCTTAGCAACTAACGCGAGCCCTAATACATTAAGGACACGCGCGCCCTTGCGTAACCGGTCGTGAAGTTCCGTAGTCAGCCAGTACGTAGCGCCGTAGTTCAGCGCATAGCTGGTGTTGACCCCTTCCGTCGTCGGTACCTGTGGCAACGTGACACCGCCGGCCGCGTTGATCAGCGCGTCCAGACGAATATTTTGGTCGACCAGCCGCTGGTGCAGATCTTGAATCGCGCTGCGCAACGTTAAGTCGCACAGTTCCGCCCAGATCAACGGGTTGCCGGAGCGACGCTGAATTTCAGCCACGGCGGCATCGGCCCGTTTTTGATCATGCCCTAAAATGATAATTTCCGCGCCGACCTTTGCCAATGAAATGGCGGCCGCTTTGCCGACCCCTGAAGTGCCGCCTGAAACCAACACAATTTTGTTTTCCACCTTAGGTTGCTTCACCGTAACGTCCCTCCTGTTTCAGTTGCGTTACGATTATGTTACACGATTATTTCGAATTTTGCACTGGTTTCCGTGAATTTTGCTTAATCTTATTGGAAAGTAAAACAGTTGGTAACATAATGACCAGGGCAGCGATCGAGATAATCAAAAAACCGTGTTGAAAGGCCTCCAGCCGAATGTTAACCAGGTGTTGATGGGTAAATGAGCTAAGCATATTAGCGGCAACCGTGTAGTGACCGTCCTTCATGTGCGTTTCAAACGTCTTCACATGTGCTGTCGAGAATGCCGTGACTACCGTGGTGACTAAAGCCGAGCCAAACGCGCTGCCGATGTTTTGGACAATGCGTGACCCGATCGTTGCGGCGGGAACATCACTGCTGGCCATTCCACTATATGAATCGGCCATCAACGGGGTTAAGATACCGCCTGCACCAACGCCGCGGACCAACAGTACCGCTGCAACGATCCAGTAGGATGTGTGCTGATCGATCCAGAAAAACGGAATTGTTCCGATAAAGGTGATGATAACGCTGACCAGAACCACGTACTTGGCACCGATACTGTCCGTCAAGTGCCCGGTCATCGGCCGAGAAATCAGCATGCCAACGCCTTGTGGAATCAACGCTAAGGCAGCCATGATGACGCTCATCCCGCGGACGTTTTGGAAAAACAGCGGCAGAAGCAGCATTGCCCCATTGAGCACCGTGCCGGCAATGAACAAGCCAATCACAGAACCGTCGAATGAACGAAACTTAAACAGCTTCAGTGGTAAAACCGCTTTGTCACCGCGAATCGCTGCCCAAATGATGTACAGCACCAGTGCAACGGCACCGGCAATCAAAAATGTCACGGTCGTTTGATTGCTGAAATTGGCAGCGTGGGCGGCCTTAACCACCCCGTAGATCATGCTGCTGGTAGCGGCAATCAGTAACGCCGTACCAATGATATCCAACTTAGCGTTCTTATTTTGTGCTGGATAATTCGGCATCTTCCAAGCAAGGAGCAGAAGTGCAATCAGTGTCACTGGTACGTTGATCCAAAAAATCCAGTGCCAAGACAGAAACTTGATAATGATCCCGCCAATCACAGGACCAACAAGCGGGCCGAGAATCATTGGTAACCCAACTGTGGCCATCATTTGCCCCATAACGGCCGCGCCAGCTGTTTGCACTAGCAACGTGGTCAGCAGCGGCATGATCAGGCCACCGGCGAACCCTTGGACCAGCTGTGCAGCAATCAGAAACTGAATGTTTGGCGAAATGGCGGCCAAAATCGACCCAATGCCAAATAGTAATTCACCAGCCATAAAAACATGCTTGCCATCAAAGTGGTTGATCAGCCAACTGGAAAAAGGCACTGCCACACCGGTTGCCAACATGTAGCAAGTCACCGTCCACTGCACCGTTGTCACTGAACTATAGAAGCTATTCACCAGATTGTTGATAGCGATATTGATCATGGTGGAATCTAATAACGGTGCCATAGCTCCGAAAACTACTACCCAGGCCACCGTCATGGTTGCTTTTGAAATTGTTGTTTTGTTTTGCATGTTACCCTCCTGAATAAGAAACTTTTAGTATCTTAAATGAACAAATGCTATAATACTCTTTAGAAAACAAAAGTCAATAAGAAACTTTCGGTATCTTATTTGAAAGAAGGGGTCACATGACGCAAACACGCCGACGGGGCGCGGCTTTAGAAGCTGCCATTTATCTGGCAACGCGCGAAATTTTAGCAGAAGAAGGGCTCGCTGGGCTGACATTTCCAAAAGTAGCCGACCGGGCAAACACCAGCAAACCCGTTATTTACCGTCGTTGGGACTCGCCGTTTGCGCTGGCAATTGCCGCCCTGCAGGATAAGATCAAGCGGGAAAATAGCGGTCGAACCGATGAAATCAAGTTGACCGGTCGGACACTTGCTGAAGATCTCACCCAAGTGCTGAAACGATTTACCGTCAGCATGAAGACCTTCGATGAATCCTACCTTGGCTCGCTCATGGGCGGGTTGAATAAGGAACAAGGGGCCGCCATTCAGCGGATGATTGCAGAGGGCAACGCCATTGACATTAACGCCATTGATCGGGTGGTTAAACGGGCACAGGACCGTGACGAGTTGGGGGCTGGCACCTTGCCGGATCAGGTAAAACTGCTGCCTTTTGATTTATTGAGATACCATCTTTTCGTCAATCAGGAATTTTCCGATGCCGAACTCGCTAGTGTCATTGACGATGTATTACTGCCGGCTTATCACCACGCACTTGAGCACTAAAAACACCTAAGAAACGTCACTTCTGCCGTTTTTTAGGTGTTTTTTTATCCGCGTTGCGTCATCAACACCGACAGTCCCTGGGTCTTCATCGCAAACCCAAGCGGCAGCCATGCGTTAGTTGTCCGTTTGCCACCCTTACCATCTACAATTCGTGCCTTCTGCATTTCATAATATCTTCATCCGATCAGTGACCCGATTTTCGGCCAAAGGGTTAATTCCGGTTGTTAGTCGATCCAAGTCGATTTCAGTCAGCCTTGTTTCGTCCCTTGCCGTGACCAACTCTTACAAGAGTCAAAAAACAGACCACCCGCGTTCGGTGATCTGTTCATCTTCTAATGTCTAATGCGTTCAATTCTAGTGAAAGGTCATGCGTTGTATCTGAAAAGATTAACGTTCTAGCGGCAAAGCACCCCACGTCTTCCAGCAAGTGATCTGCGGCGTTTTCTTACTTCAAGATACTTCGGTAAATTGCTCGCAGATCCGCCACGTCCAGCTTCATGGGGTTGTTACCCAACCGTTGCGGATTAACCGAACCAGCCAACTGTGTGATCAGGTGGTCATCGTTTGTCGATGGCGCCTCTATCGAAAGCTGTTTCAATAGCGCTTCAAACCAATCGATCGTCGTCTCTGGATCTGATTGACCGAACAATTCCGCCAGCGCGTCAAACTTCGCGTTCAGTTCAATACTTGGCTCCTCGGCCAACATATAGCGCCAAATTTTTGGCAAACAGACCGCAACCGCGTGGCCGTGCGCGATACCAAACGTACCAGTTAGTTTATAGGCCATGGCATGTGCTGCCGTTGTTGTTGAGATGTTGATGGCTTTTCCGGCAAGATTTGCCGCTTCCAGCATGTCCCTGTTACCAGTTGGCAAATTGTTCAGGTAGTCCTCATAGCTGCTAAGCCACAAACGGATAGCTTGGCGGGCATAACGACGACTTTCTTCGGTTGCTTTTACGGCCCAGAAGGATTCGATACTGTGGCACAACGCGTCCAGCATGCTGGCTTTACGGGTATAATCGGGCAGACTGTCCAACAAGTTGGGGTCAAGGACAGCATCAGTCGGCAGCAAACTCGCATCCGAGATGGATTGCTTCACACCGTGGTAATAAATCACCGCAAAGTGGGTCACTTCGCTTCCCGTTCCCGCTGTGGTGGGCACGGCGATCAACGGAATCGCGTTCGGCTGAATCAGTTGGTTCACGTAGGGGATTGAATCGCTCATTCCAACAAATGCTTTGATACTCTTTGCAACATCCATTGGACTGCCGCCGCCAACTGCCAGCAGAAGGTCACTGCCGCTAAGCGTAAAGGCATTCAGTCCCTTCACAACAGATTCATAACTGGGGTTGGGTTCATAATCATGAAACCCAGTTACTGTTAAACCATCAAGTTTCATTAATTCCTGATACGCCGCCGTTTGCATGAATGAATGGCCGCAAACCAGAAATGGCCGGGTACTGCCAGTCTTTTCAATTAATGTGCTGATCCGGGTCACTAGGGACTCGGCTGATGCTACTGTCCGTTCTGCCATCAGATCACCTCCTAGTCATTGTACTGAACAGGTAATGCCACGTTCATCCGTTTCAAAGCCGCCTTCATCGCAACAAAGAAATCGGCAATATCATCCGGTGTAATCGCGCCTAATGCGCAAAGTCGAAATGATGGTAAATCTGCAACTTTGCCAGGATAAATCGTAAAGCCCTGTTCATAAATCAAATCATGCATCTTTTCAAACGAGAAGTTCGGGTCGTCGGGATACTTCAATGAAACGACCAGCTTGGACTGATATTCTTTTTTGATCAATAACTTGAAGCCAAGTGCCTCAGAACCATCGACCAAAGCTTGCCAGACTGCTTGGTGACGTGCCCATTTTGGTTGTTCGCCTTCCTCAAAGTACTCTTTGATACCTTGACGAGCGGCATAAATCGTTTGAACTGGTGGTGTAAAGTGCATCTGACCGGTCTTTTTGATGAAACTATATTGCATGTACAGATTTGTATAGTAGGACCGAGTCGGGTAGTCTTTGGAAGCCTCTAAGATCGAGGTTCGCCCAATTGTGTATGACAAGCCGGTAAACGCCATGATGCCTTTTTGTGCCGAAGACATGACGAAATCCAAGTTGTCCTTTTCCATATCAATGGGAATCATGGCATAGGTGGAGGTAGTATCAACGATCATCGTGCACTTAAATTCATGCGCAACCGCACCGATTTCGCGAATTGGATTCAAAACACCAGTCCCAGTTTCGTTATGACAACAATATACAGCTGCGATATCAGCATCGTTTTCCAATGCTTCCCGAACTTTGCTAACGTCAGCCGGTTGCGTGATGTCCAATTTCAAGTTCACATAATCCATATGGTAGTAATCGCAGACTTCAGCTGCCCGGTTCGAATATGCACCGTTGTTAACAATCAGAATCTTCTTGTTAGCAGGCACTAACGAACTCACTGTTGCATCAATATTGATAGTCCCAGAACCGCAGAACAATACTGAGGTAAAAGCATCACCGCCATGCACGATATCTACCAGATCGCGCCCCAGTTGTTTCATAATATCGCCGAATTCCTCTTCACGCGGACAGATGTCTGGTACGACCTGCGCGTACTTCACACTGTCAGTCGTCGTTGCAGGACCTGGGTTGAGTAAAATATTACGTTTGATACTAGGTAGTTTCGTTGTGTCCATAAAACAAGCTTCCTTTCTTAACTAAGACTGTGCTGTAACTGAATGTTTACGACCAGCAATACCGGCCAATACGATCATCAAAACGTTTGCGATGGTGATCAGGATAAAAAGCATCATCCAGTTGTTGTTTCCAATAGTGAAGCCAAACACGATAGATTGGACAGACGCCCCAACATAAGCCGCAAAGTCCATCAGTCCACTGGCAGTGCCAGCGAATTCTCGACCGCCCGCATCCATTGCAGGCGCCCAGGTCAACCCATTTATCGCGTAAACAAAGAACCCGGCGATAAACAGCAGCACACTGATGATGAGTTCGTTATGCATGAACGGGAAGACCAGTGCGACCACGCCGCCTATCAAGGCGCAGATAATGACCCCTGGCAGACGGTTCGTGGCTAAATACTTATCGGCCAGCATTGGTACGAATAACGCTCCAAAGCCCATCCCGATCGGCAGAACCAGACTTTGAATCAAGCCTGAGCTGACATCCAATCCCATCGTTTTCGTAAAGTACAACGGGATCCACGTCAATAACCCATACCGCACGATGCTCTGCAAGGCAATGATCAGCAACCAGACATCGTACTTCCAGGACTCCAACAGATAAACATACGGGTAAAGTTTGCTTTTCCCGGCTGATGCTGCCTGAATTGTCGTCTGTTCTGATCCGCTACTGGCAACTTCTTTAAAGGGCTTGAGTCCCACCTTTTCGGGCGCATCCTTTGTCATTGCCCAGTACACAATTGCCACCGCCGCTGCGACCATCACGGGTAGGAAGAACGCTGAACGCCATCCTAATTGTGGGGAAACTTTCATGGCGACAATGACCATAATCATTGCCACCGCTTGACCGAAGTCAGAAAAACCGTTGGCCATTCCGGTTGCGAACCCGCGGCGATTATTCGGCCACCAGCGAGAAAGCAGCGCCATTCCCGGTGCCCAGGCCATCGATTGGAAATAGCCGTTGAACGCCCAGAGAATTGCGATAATAATCAGTGAAGATTGAAAACCGATCAGAATGTTAGCTGCCGCTGATAGCAACACCGCAGAAATAATGAAGCGGTTCACACCGAAAATCTCACTTAATCGTCCATTTGCTAATTGCCCCAAGCCATACGTCCAAAAAAAGACTGAGGATAGGATACCTAATTGACCCGTTGTCCAATTGGTCTCCTTGACCATCATCGGAATTGCCGAGCTAAGATTGAGCCGCCCGCTATACAAAAAGCAGTACACCAGGGAAAAGCCAATCACCGCCCGCCAAGCATACTTGCGAAAGACCGCATACTCGGAACCCGTATATCCTAGAAAACCATGTGTTTCCTTTACTTGCTTCACTAACTCTGCACTCCCTTCATGCCACCTGCGTCATGTTTTGTCCTCCTAACCCTTTTAGTTGAAACCTTATGTCATATTTTATAACATTGAATTTTAATAAAAGCAATGGTTTTTCTCATTATTTTTTAATTCAAGAGCCTTGTTTTGCCTTCTTTTCAGATGTAACTACCTATTTAAGGTTGTCAATTATGGTGAGGAAAAATAAATATAGATTCTGTAGATGCCTGATTTAGCAATCTTTTTAAAACACAAATTATTTTGCAAAGAAACTAGGATTCCTACCGATGTCAACGATATCTTGATTTAATTTCATAACAAATTAATGTTATATTTTATCACATTAAGCAAAATTTAAATTGCAAAGCAGGCACGTGCAAAGGCCCCAATATCATCGACTTTTTGCCAAAAATGACAAAATGGTATACATAACATCACGTAATTAATCACTGGTTTCCGGTTGACGTTTCAAAATATTGGTCTATCATAGCAACCGTAATGTTATTAAAGCTTACACAAAAATACTAACAAAAACTAATGGGAGTGGATAAGATGAGAATTGAGCACGATTGTGTTGGAACAATGGCAATTGATGATGATGCTTTGTACGGCATCCACAGTAAGCGTGCGGAGGAGAATTTTCCGATTTCAAACGAGAAACTGCACCCGCTGATTATTGAAAGTCTTGTTCAGATCAAAAAAGCAGCCGCCGAAGTCAACCTTAAGGCTGGCACCTTGGATGCTGATAAATCCCAGGCCATCGTCAACGCTTGCAACCAACTCCTGTTGGGCCGCTACTCGGAAGCCTTCATTGCACCTGCCATTCAGGGCAGCGCTGGTACCTCGGCCAACATGAATGTCAACGAAGTGGTCGCCCATCTGGCCGAACGAATGACACCAGGGTTAAAGGTGCACCCAAATGATGACGTGAACCAATCGCAATCTACAAACGATACCTTTCCGACAGCCGGCAAAATGGCAATGCTAAAAAAACTGCCCGCCCTATTAACGGCCATTGAATCATTGAAGATGGTGCTATTAGACAAGGCCGACCGGTACGCCGATACAGTAAAAGTCGGCCGTACGCAATTGCAGGACGCCGTGCCGACCACCTATGGCAACACGTTTAAAGCCTACTGGTCAATGTTTTCTCGTGATACAAAACGACTGACTGCTGCCAAGGACGCCCTCACAGAGGTCAACCTAGGCGGGACAGCCATTGGGACCGGGTTAAACACAACTGATCTGTATCAGGCCACCATCGTGCCGACCGTGAACCAGATCTCTCAACTTTCTTTAACTCAGGCAACGAACCTCATCGACGCCACACAAAACTGCGACGCCTACGTGACCTTCTCCAGTGCGATGAAGGCGCTGGCTGTGGATCTTTCGAAGTTCTGTAACGACTTGCGCTTGTTAGCCAGCGGACCGCAAGCTGGTTTAGCCGAATTGAAACTCCCCGCTAAACAAGCCGGCTCGTCCATCATGCCCGCTAAGGTCAACCCAGTCATCCCAGAAGTCGTAAACCAAGTCGCCTTTCAAGTCATCGGTAACGACACTACAGTCACTTTGGCAGCCGAAGCCGGCCAGCTGGAACTCAACGCGTTTGAACCAATCATGTTCCGTGACATTCTCGCCAGTGAGACCTACCTCGCAAACGCCATTCAAACACTGGTTGCAAACTGTGTCAGCGGCATTACCGTTAACGAAGACCGCTGCCAGGAAAACGTCGAACATTCAGCCGTGGTCGCCACGGCATTGTCACCCTATCTGGGCTACGAAAAGACAACCTTGCTCGTCAAACGTGCTGTAAAAGAGAACCGGTCCATCCGTGAACTGCTTAAGACAGAACACCTGTTGGCACCCAAGCTGGTCGACCATTTACTATCACCGGCTAACCTAACAAATCAAAAAGTCAGTCATGCTTTAGCACAGGAAAGTTAATATAAAGCAATTCAAAAAGGCTCTTGAACTTTGCGTTCAAGAGCCTTTTTAATGTTCCTTATTTATCGGTCGTCTCTTCGATTCCCAGCAGTTGATAAGGACTCATGTAGAGCATTCGCATAATAATTTGGGAAATTTCTTCCGGTGATTCCGGGTTCCCCTGGTGCACCCAAACCTGAACAACACTCAAAATACTGGCTAAAACGATCTCATGCGCGTAATTGTCTGGCAGTTTCGCCGTCATTCGCGTGCTCCCCTTCACCATGAACAAGTCGCGGTCAATGATCTGGCGCAGCTGGTCCTTCACCGCATCGTAGAATTGTGCGTCCACCATGAGTACTTTGATCAAGTCAAACTCCTGATGGATAAACTGGATCATCTGGATCACTGCCGGATATGTGCGCAGGTTTTCGTCATCCGCCCGCTGATTGATCATCGTCTCCGCTAAGTTTGATTCCATCACCGTGTGCATTTTATTTAAGACCTCGTCTTCAAAATGACGCGTAAGGGCAATTTTATCTTCATAGTGGGCATAAAACGTACTGCGGTTGATGTGGGCGTACTTGGTCACATCGCTGACGGTCAGCTTTTCCAATCCTTTCGTATTACCCAGATAAATGAACGCCTGCTTGATTTTGCGTTCAGTGTTAATAATTTTTTGATGGGTTGCCATGGTCTCCCCTCCACTGTCTTTTTTTCTTTATCATAACGATATTCCAAAAAGAAAGCAACACGATGTTGCGGATTAAGCTATTTTTGAATTGAAACCAACACTTTTTAAAATTTTAATGGTTGCGTTTGACGTTATCAGCCGTTACTCTATATTTAAATCAACACAGTGTTTCTTTAAATATCAAACAAGGGGGAATCACCATGTCCTATATCGACGTCTTACACAGTTCAAAAATTTACGGCAGCGGCGAACACGAAGTCCGCGCCAATGACGACATTTCCTTTCATATTAACCAGGGCGAACTCACCATTATCGTGGGCGCCTCGGGGGCCGGTAAATCCACGCTGCTCAACATTCTGGGTGGCATGGACCAGTCCACCAAGGGCCAGGTCATTATCAACGAAAAAGACATCGCCCAATATTCCAACCGAGAAATGATCACGTACCGGCGGCGCTCGATTGGTTTTGTTTTCCAGTTCTACAACCTAGTTCCGAACTTAACCGCGTTGGAAAACGTGGAACTCGCCGCTCAAATTGCGCCCGATGCGCTGGATGCTGAAACCGTCATGAACGAGGTCGGCCTCGGTGACCGCATCAGCAACTTCCCGGCCCAGCTATCTGGCGGTGAACAGCAGCGAGTCGCCATCGCGCGAGCCATTGCGAAGAACCCGGAACTGTTGTTGTGCGATGAACCCACCGGCGCGTTGGATTATAAAACCGGGAAAACGATTTTGAAACTCCTGCAGGATTTCTGCCACAACAGCCAAAAAAACGTGATTATCGTCACCCACAACGGGATGATCAAGCCGATGGCCGACCACGTCATCGAAATCGGCGACGGTCAGGTCAAAGCCGATTATCAAAACGAGGCACCGACACCCGTTGAACAAATCGAATGGTAGGTGAACCGAAATGAAAACAATATTGAATAGAAATATTCGGCGGGAGTTCAAATTCTCCTTCGCGCGATTTGCCTCCATTGCGGTCCTGCTTGGACTGGGCGTCTTCGTACTGGTCGGACTCAAGGTTACCGGCCCCGACATGCGAGCCACTGGAAACACCTACTACACAGAACATCACATGGCCGATGCCGTCATCAAGAGCGACGTTGCCATTTCAAAGTCCGACCAGACCTATATGCGCAACTTACCGCACATCAAGAAAATTGAATTCAGCACTTACAAGGACGCGGTCATCAAAGGGTCAACCAGCAGTATCCGCGTAAGCGAGAAGACCAGCACCCTGTCGACCAGCAAGATCAGTTCCGGCCGCCTGCCGACCCGCAGCAATGAGATTGCCTTAAGCAGTGCCGAGAAGGGCAAGTATCATTTAGGTCAAACCATTACGCTCGTCAACAACAAGGGCAAGACTAACGTTTCCGGCCTAAAACACACCCGCTATAAGGTCGTCGGTTTCGTCACGTCAAGCGACTACCTCATGAAACAAAACCTCGGCACCACCAACGCCGGTACTGGCCAACTCACCACTTTTGGCGTGGTCACCAAGGCCGCCTTCACCAGCAGCCGGCCAACCATGGCCTACGTCAGCTACAACAACGTCCACGGTGCCGCCTACAGTAACCGTTACGAGTCCCAGGTCGCAAAAAACGTCAATCAGGTGACCCACCGGCTGACGAAACGGGCCGACCACCGGCAAACACAATTGACAACTGCGGCTTCAGATAAGCTGAATGCCGCGCAAAAACGGCTAACTGCCAAGCAGAATACACTGACCGCGACGAAGGCTAAACTCTCCGCTGCTATCAAACAAGATCCGCAAGCTGCCAGTCAATACAAAACGCAGGAGGCCGCGCTTGCCAAACAGCAGGCAAAGCTCACCGTTGCGCAAAAATCACTGACCGCGCAACGCCAGTCCCTCAAGAAAACAAGCCAGCTCACCTACGAGATCCAATCGCGGAACGACTACAATTCCGGCTACAACCAGTACGGTGAGGATGCCAAACGAATCGACGTACTGGCGAACACCTTTCCAATCATCTTCTTTGCCGTGGCCATCATGGTCACCCTGATCACAATGACGCGAATGGCCGAAGAAAAGCGCCAGGAACTTGGCGTTCTGGGTGCCCTAGGCTATACCAAGCACGACGCCATGAAGGTCTTCATCATCTATGGTGTGCTCGCTGGGCTGCTTGGCTCAGCTGTCGGCGCGTGGTTCGGAACGAGTTTCTTACCGCGTAAAATCTTCGCCGCCTACGCTGCCAACTTCACCATGCCGAGTTTCCAAACCCCGCCATCCCTGTTATGGATTTCAGTCGCCGTGATCATCTCGCTCCTATGCGCGACGTTGCCAGCCATCATCGTTGCTACCAAGCAACTGCGAGAAGTTCCAGCCGTCCTAATGGCGCCAAAACCGCCTAAATCGGGGTCAAAAGTCCTGCTGGAACGCATTCCAGGGCTTTGGCAGCACCTGTCCTTCAACCACAAGGTCACCATTCGAAATCTCTTTCGTTATAAGAGCCGGATGCTGATGACGATTCTCGGCGTTCTGGGCTGTACGGCACTGCTGATTACCGGTTTCGGTATTCGCGATTCCTTAAACGGTATCGTCAAGACCCAGTATTCAGACATCATCCACTACGACGTGATCGGCGTTTTCAATCCCAACGCCACGTCAGCGAGTCGTAAGGCTTACGAAAAGAAGGTCGATGATCTGAAGGGCGTGAAAAATAACACCAAGGTCTATTACGAATCCGTCACTGCTAAGCCAACTGACGAGGTCACGAACCAATCCGTTTCGCTGATTGTACCGAAGTCGACGAAGGCCTTCAAAAAAGACGTTACCCTGCGTAACCCAACAACGAAAAAACACCTGCATTTAACCAACAACGGCGCCATCATCACCAAAAAATTGGCCACTATCACCAATGTTAAAAAGGGAGACTACCTGACCATCAAACAGTCCGACGGTGACAAGTACCGGGTCAAAGTCAGCGGCATCACCGAGATGTACGCCGGTCATGACGTTTACATGAACAGTACTTACTACCATAAGGTCTTTTCGAAAAATGTGACCTACAACGCTAACATGCTGAGGCTCAGCAACCGGTCGAACAAAAGTATCAACCGGGTCTCGCGGACCTTGAATAAACAGTCGGCCGCCCTTACTGCGGTCCAGTCAAACGATGCTAAGACCACCATCAACAACATTTTGTCAGGGTTGAATCACTTGGTCCTGATTATCATCATTGTCGCTTCGGTACTGGCCTTCGTCGTGCTGTTCACGCTGACCAACATCAACGTGTCGGAACGGATGCGCGAACTCTCGACCATAAAGGTCCTGGGCTTCTACCCGATGGAAGTCGTCATGTACGTCTATCGTGAAACCTTCATATTAACAGTCGCCGGAATCCTGTTAGGCTTCATCGGCGGCGATTACCTCCACTACTACATCATGCAGACCCTGCCGCCAGAAACGGCCATGGCCGACATGACACTTTTCTGGACAAACTTCACCGTATCGGGATTGATGACCCTTGGTTTCTCAGTGGTCGTAATGGGGTTGATGGCTTATAAGATCAACCGAGTAGATATGCTGGAAGCTTTGAAGTAGCGCGCGCTAATAAAGTTTTTCTTGCAGTTGTCTGGTCTTTCAGCATAGAAAATCAGTTACCCAGACTGAAAGTACTGTTTCAGTGAACCTCACTAGCTCGTAGGCGTACCCGCACAAATAGCCCGCCGACCTTACAGTGTTGTCGCAAGCTGGCTTGGTACCACGCCAAAACACGGCAGTTGCGAATTACAAACAGGCTCTAAAAATAACACAAAAAATCACCTGAGATTCCATCAATCTCAGGTGATTTTTTAAAGTGTGTGATAGTAAATTTAAATGCTAAGCGACGTATTCATTTTGTCCGAAGAACTAAAAGTAACCCCACTGCTATACACTCCTATGAACCTGGTGAATACCCCCGTTGTATTCGCTGTCTTTATTATGCCCGAAAAACCCACACTTGTTAAATTACTCTTTCAGGAAATAATTATAATAAAGTTGTTATAAGCTCAAAACAGCGTAAAATAAGGACTATTAAGACAAATTCCCCGTTTAATTTATTCCATCATGTCAATCAAAAGGACCGTGACTATTTTGAACAAAAACCTGAAACCATTTTTAGAGGAAATTAACCGGACGCATTCTATGTCGGAAGCGGCGCGAGTACTCTTCGTGTCGCAACCGTATATTAGTCAAACACTGCGAAAATCCGAAGGTGAGTTTGGCGTTTCGCTGACGCACCCGGTTGCTGGAAAGATCACGTTAACTTACGCGGGCCAGCGTCTCCTGGATTACCTGATTCAGGAAGACAAAAATTTACTGCGGCTGAAAAAAGAAATGACCGAGATTGCCTCCTACACCAGCGGCGTAATTCGCGTTGGCACCAACAAACCGCTTGGCCACTATTTGCTGCCATCCGTGCTGCCAAAGTTCAATGAGCTCTACCCTAAACTGCAGGTCAAATTGCTGGAACTGACGACCGAAAAAGCCAACTATCTGTTGAATAACGATGAACTGGATGTCTTTTTAGGCCTCCATTTGGAGAAGAAAGGGTTGTCGTTTATTCCGGTCGTAATGACCAACTCCTACCTAGTTGTCTCAAATCAAACAGATGTGTTTGATCCTGAGCTAGTGGGCAAGGAGATCGTGCTCCCTGATGCCGAATCGGTCAGCAAACTAATTGATGGTCAAAACTACATCGAGTTGACACCCGATACACTGTACCAGCAACAGGTCAGCGATTTCTTTATGCAGCAGAAGATTCGAACCAATACGATTGCTGTGGTACCAGACTTTGATTTGGCAACCGAACTGGTCAAGTATCATCTGGGTATGACGGTGACGACAAATTACGTCATTGATAAATACGACCTGTGAAAAGACGACACCGTCAACATCTATCGTTTGCCAGAAAATTTAATTTCACTGGACATGGGGATTTCGTATAAGAGCGACGATGACGCGGCCATTAATCAGATGGTGGATTTGATCATGAACTTCATGAACACTAAAAAGAATAATAAAGAGCTGTAAAAAAGAGCGTGGAAGAAAGCGTTTAGAGACCTGAAACGTAGGCCAATCAGTGGGAAATACCGGGCTTGAATTTGCCACTGATTGCGCTTACGTGACCGGTCTCTGCTTCCTATAATTTGTTTCCACTTGGTGACCTAGAAATGTTTTTTTTGAATTTATCTCCTTGATCAATTGCAGGAAACAAAATGGGACAAAAGAAGACTTTTGCTCCCAGAATATAAGACGCCCCGGACTAGAATACCCATTTTGGTCCGGGGCGTCTTATATTCAAGGAAGCTCGTTTTTTTCATGCTCTGGCTAGCTAAAAATGTATAGTTTTTTTGCCAAGCTATCCCAACTTCAGACGCAGTTAATTATGCATAATAATGTGGCTTATTTGCCATTAATTTGTTGTGATGCTGGATTAGACAAGTTAAGCATGGTTACACGCAGGTCTAACAAACATTTCCGGATTCAGAATTTTTAGAAATTGCGCACGGGTTACAATCGAGAACCTTTCGTCACCCCTGCTGTATAATTGAATCAGATGTCTAACACCACAACCTAAAACGAGGTTTGAATCGGAATGAGAAACGAATTGATTACTTTAAAAACAAAACGGGATTTCTCCGCTGCCCTTAAGAAACTCATGATAACCCAACCGCTGACCACCATCACAGTGCGGCAATTGCTGGCTCTGACAGATAAGTCCCGACCAACTTTTTACTACCACTTTGCTGACTTGGAAGCTCTCATCAAGTGGACCGTACAAGACGAGGTGCTGAGTATTCTTGAACAGACACCAACTTATGCCAATTGGGACGATGACATTTACCGGCTCCTGCAATATTTCGACGCCAACCAATCTCTCGGTCACGCCTTTTACGCATCACTCGATCTGGTTCAGCTGAACCAAGTCTTTCGTGAACCGCTGACCCAGATTGTCATGAAGTACATCACCGCAGTCATTGCCGATAACCAGTTGTGTGTCCGCCAGGCTGATCAGGATTTCATCGCCAGGCTGTTCACCGGCGGATTTGTCGGTATTCTGTTTGATTGGCTGGCTGACGACCAGCAAGAAGCGCCAGAGATCATCCGCGAAAAACTACGACGCACACAGAATGATATTATCGTGTATGCATTAAAAAATGCGTCTTACTAACAAATATAAAGAAATGTCAGATATCTAACAACTCCCTTAAATTGTTTCTGTTTTTTATTTTTGAAACCGGTTACAATTAGTTTGTAAATAAGTGAACAGCCTCAGTAGTTCACTGAAGGAGTGATTAAAATGAAGGATTTTAAGGATAAGGTTGCGCTGATTACAGGTTCAGCCCATGGCTTTGGTAAAGTTTTAGCAATCGAAAGCGCCAAGCGGGGCATGAAACTTGCTCTGGCTGATGTTGATGAGTCCGCTCTAACCGAAACAGTTAAGCAAGCATCTGACTTAGGCGCCGAAGTCATTTCCATTCCGACAGACGTGACTGAAGAAACAGCAGTAGATCATATGGTACAAACAACCAAGGATAAATACGGTCGAATCGATCTACTAATCAATTCAGCGGGAGTCGCCGTTCCTGGACCAATCTGGGAGCTCCCAACACGAGACTGGGACTGGATCTTACATGCCGACCTATTAAGCCAAGTCTACGCGCTCAAACGGGTCATTCCAATCATGCGTCAACAGGAGGGGCACGCCGATATTCTCAATGTTGCCTCCATGGCTGGTTTGGTTTCTAGTCCGCTTATGCCTGCATACTACGCTACTAAATTTGCGGTAGTTGGCATGACTGAAGCTGTTGAATATGATTTGCAGGCAGCCAAAGCAAATGTGGGTATGCACGTTTTCTGTCCAGCATTTGTTCACACAGACTTGCAGCATTCTGAGAATCATCGACCGGCTGCTTATACAAATACTGACGACCCGTATTACAGCAGCGATACCTTCAAACAGGGACAAGCATTTGCCGAGAAAGATATTACGACTGGTATGCCGCTTGATAAGATTCCAGATATCGTTTTTGGGGCGTTAGAACGTGATGACTTCTATATTCTGTCACACCCAGGCATGAACCCTGCGATCGTGGCCCGTGCCCAAAGTATTCCTACTGGCAAAGGACCCGACTTGGCCGCTCTTGCCCCATTTCTTGAAAAAACACACGATGCTTAAACACGAAAGGATGATTACCATCAGTGAAACACAAGACAAAGTATTTACCAACAATGATTTCCAAAACGTAATGTTAGGTCGGCAGTCCATTCGAAATTTTGACAAGTCAGTTAAGATTCCCCACGATGAAATGGTCAAGATGATTGAAGAAGCCACTACGGCACCTTCTGCATGCAATCTGCAGGCATGGCGGTTCGTTGTTGTGGACACCCCTGAAGGCAAAGAGAAATTGAGCACCTACTTCATGAAGTTCAATACTCCACAAGTGCAAACAGCTTCAGCGATGGTCCTGCTGTTTGGCGACACCCAAGCCTTTAAATCCTACCGCGCACTGTGGAACAAAGCTTATGAGAACAAACAAATCACTAAGGAAAAGCTTGAAGAAGTCTTCAACACCTTCCTGCCACTATACGAGCATGCTTCCAGAGATATGCTGGTTGCCGATTCAACGGTTGACACTGCACTGGTCGCTATGCAATTCATGCTGGCAGCTCGTGGTCATGGTTATGAAACTAACCCGATTGCCGGCTACGACCCAAAGAAGGCTGCAACAACCTGGGGGCTTGATCCGGAACGTTACGTCCCAGTGATGGCTATTGCAGTTGGTAAGCCCGCACCCGATGACGAAGGAGAGGTTCGCTCAGTTCGTTATCCAGTTGAACAGGTTTACGAATTTCATTAGACGGTGGTTTGCATTAACCAACAATAAAGGTAAAACAAGTCTGTGGTTTATGGTGCTCGTTTCCACTAGATTACCTAAAAAATTTTTTCTATTATCTCCTTGATTAAAGTAATAAGAGACCCCAACTAAACCCCAATTCGGGCTTTTAGTTGGGGTCTCTTATATAGTCAATATAGTTTTTTTACCGGGCCTTTTTCGTATCTATTTAAGTAAGGCCTCGCCATTTTCATAAACATCACGGATAATCGCTGCTGCGGGTTCGATTTTGGTTAACAAGGACGCATCCTGGCCAACCATCACCGCCCCATGTTCCTCAACGTCACCTTCAGTTGAGGCAATGCGTAAGGAACCAGCAGAAGCCTGTTCAATCAGCTTACCAGCGTCTTTACCTGGATGAGTTGCTTCAATGTCCATTAAATTATCGTACAACCTGTTTGGCAATTGCCATACTGGTGCACCTGTCGTCCAGCCCGTCAATTTAGGATCACTATCCTGAGCTTTGATAATGGCCTGTTTCACATTATCGTGAATAGTATTTTCGCTCGCCAACATGAAGCGACTGCCCATTTCAACGCCTTGAGCGCCAAGTAATCGTGATGCGGCGTACCCGCGCCCATCCGCGATGCCGCCAGAGGCAACGACAACGGCTTGCTGCGCAACATCCGCCACCTGGGGTACCAACGTAAACGTCCCCTCCTTGGTGATGTGGCCGCCACCTTCGTAGCCCTTTGCAATGACGACATCTACGCCAAGACTATCAAGCAAGGCCCCTTCAGTTGCAGAAGCAACCTTGGTTAAAACGACTAACCCGGCTTCATGCCATTTGTTCAGCCACTTCTTAGCAAACTGTCTATAGGCATCGTAATCAGCTCCCATTGCAACATCTGCGTAAATGGATGCTAATTTGTTTGCGACCACAATGTCCGTCACGCGTTGCAGGTTATCATCCATTCCTTCAGCCAAAATCACGTTCACGGTAAACGGCTTATCGGTCAACACCTGCGTTTTGTGAATCTCGGTTTCAATAACGGTGTCTGGTGAAAAACCAACGCCCAACACGCCAAAGCCACCGCCGTTTGAAATAGCTGCGACAACGTCAGACATTGACGTCCACGCCATGGGACCGCCAATCACCGGGTACTTGATACGTAATGTTTCTTGTAATGTTTTCATGGGAAATTGCTCCTTTTTCTGTGAATAGTTTCACTATAAAGGATAACAATTGCCCAGCGTTAGACACATTGCACGCACCTGTCTAATCAGGCGAAGTTGGCGATTGTTGTAAATAATCCTTGATACAGTGCGGCCACTCGGGTACTCACATAGCGGGCACTGACATCGTGATCAAAATACCACTCAATCATATTCAATATGGAAACGGCGTAGTACTGACTGAAATACGATAAATCAGTGCCATTCAGTGTCGGCCATTTTTGCGCAATCGAAGTCTCAGCCAATTTGGTGAATTGTTCCTTTAACTGAGCAAATACATCTGTGTGACTAGTCTGCAGTTTCCAAAGTTTTTCAATTGTATCCTGACCCGACATGACAAACTGAACTCCGGCGACTAACGTTTTGTCGTCAATAAAAACATCTGTCAGCGACTCAAAAACGGTCCGCAGGCGCGTTGCCAGAATCGTGGTAATGCAATCATCCAGGTTATCAAAAAACAGATAAAATTCTGTTCGGGGCAGCCCGGCTCGCTTCATAATACTGCTGATACTGATCTGCGAGAATGGCTTCGCCGCCAACTCAGCTAAAAATACTGCAATAATTCTATCTTCCATATTTTCACCACCCTTTTATCTATCGCAAAATTGCGCTGCTCGAAATATCAACGTGACGCTGAGAAAAATGATTGGGCTATTTTTAAACACAGATTCACTAAAACGATGCATAAATCACTATTTAACGCTGGGAATAGTGTGATTTGCATCAATAAAAGCTAGTTTTAATGTAAAATTGCCAACATTGTCGCCTATAATGTTATATAATTTCTAACGGAAGAATCACTTTTACTGTCTGACATTATCGGCAGTCATCCACTTTAAAACGTTTGTATTTCATCACTAATATCGACGCTGTCAACCCAATACTCGGAGGATCCTTTTTTGACAGTCTTTCAATTATCAACATCTCAATGGTTT
This sequence comes from Secundilactobacillus collinoides DSM 20515 = JCM 1123, assembly GCF_001435975.1. Classification (GTDB taxonomy): domain Bacteria; phylum Bacillota; class Bacilli; order Lactobacillales; family Lactobacillaceae; genus Secundilactobacillus; species Secundilactobacillus collinoides. The sequence goes on along the minus strand of NZ_AYYR01000009.1, from coordinate 247,132 downwards.
ATTGATCTGGTGCTGAGCCTCTTCTTTATAACCGGTTATAACAGCATATACGTTTCACTCTGGCACCACGCGTACGAGGATACCCGTGCAAAGAATCCCCATAACATTTGGAGTCGGTTATCGGTGTTCGGTTTTTGCTTTGCGGCCAGTTTATTCATCTATCTGGTGCGAAATATGATAGGTATGCCGATGATCACATTTGATCTGCTCATCTTTATGCTGACAATTCCCTTGCTGGCCATTTACATTGATGTCTGGGACTACGTGATACGCTTTCTCGGTCTTGCGCTGTTCCTTGTGGTCACACATCAGTTCTCAATAAGTTTCGTTATCGGCATGGGCGTTTTGGTGGTCCTTTCGATTCTGAACTGGATCTACCGCAAACAGATTGCTTACCATCAGTTACTGCCGCGAATCCTGTTTTGCCTGTATATCGCCTGCCTATTCTGGTTGCCGTTAAAACAACCAAACAACGATGCAATCAGCCAGCCGATCTTAGTTCAGGCAATTGCCATGTCGTTAGCAATCACCATCGTTTCGGGGCTGTTTTTACTAATTCAGTATGGCACAATTTCGCACGACTGGGAAATGACCCGAATGGCGGATTATGATGCGTTGACGGACGCTAAAAATTACTCAATGTATACCCGCGACGTCACACCCATGTTTCAACAAGCTAAAACGCATGATGAACCACTGACCTTAGTCACGCTGGATGTCGACCATTTTAAAAACATCAACGACACCTATGGTCATCTAGCGGGCAATGAAGTGTTGGTGGGCGTGGCTAACACGCTGCGACGGGTACTCAGCAGCCAAGACGAGAAACTGCAAATCTACCGCACTGGCGGCGAGGAATTCAATATCGTTTTTCCAAACATGACCACTGCAGAAGTGGTTCCCATCATTGAAGACTGCTGGCAGTCTGTTCGCGGCGCTAAGTTCGACTACAAGGGCTACAAGATTCATGTCACCATCTCCATGGGCGTTACAGCGTTAAGGTCTGAGGATCAGCTTATTGACGACACCTATCGCAGAGCCGACCAGAGTCTGTATATCAGCAAGCATGAAGGTCGCGACACAATCACCGTTGAGGGCCATGCCTACCAGCGGTCCAGTATCTAACTTGAATGACGCATACTAGGATCAAGGGGGGATTATCTGCCTTGATCCTTTTGTAACTGAAAAGATTCCATAAAATAACACTATTATATATTGTGTTGTTTATACTTACGGGTGATAATAAGGTAGTTATTGTTTTATCAAAAATCGGAGATAATTATGAAAAATACGTTGATTTTTACTACTTATGCCTGCTTTATTACCGCTTTCTTTAATTTAGGCGCAATCGGGTCGCTCAACCTTGTCCTTGATAGCCACAAGAAGCGGTCAAAATCGGAAAATTGGGCCACAGGGTACTTCTTAGTTTTATCTGCGTGCATCTTGTTGTTTAGTACCCTGTTGAAAACAAGCCAGCCATTTGAAGGTATCCTGCTGATCAATTGCCAGTTTATCCTTCTCGTCAGTTACTTGAACGCGCTGACTAATTTTCGCGTCATGGTCATCGTCATCGTCCTTGATGCCATGATGTTTTCATTCAATATTGGCATCTATAGCTGGTGGTTTATTGTCCCTAGCATCACTCAAATTGTTTTAATGGCTGTCAGCCAAAGGTTCTTTCAGCCCGTGAATGCCTACCCCGCAGTAACCGCCTCGATTCAAACGGCAATGGGGTGCATTTTTTGGCTGGTCACCGGCACTGTCATTCGCTTGCCAAACACACTGTTTATTGCCATGCTTGTAAGCTATATTTTCTCAACGTTTATCAGCTACGGCTACCTTGCTATATTACGCACACGACACATCCGAGGCATGCAAGACGCTCGTAACGCACGGGTTGACCCATTAACTCAGGCACACAACTGGTTAGCGTTTCGCGAAGACATGGAGCGTGATTTTAAAAATGCTGAAACCCTCAGTTTGATTACGTTTGACATTGACCACTTCAAGCAGATCAATGACAACTACGGTCACCTTACGGGCAACGAGGCCCTGATTCATTTGGTTAAGTGTGTCCAGCAAACGCTCAAAGAAGTCGCGGGCGCAGCCACCCTGTATCGTACTGGCGGCGAAGAATTCACCATCATACTACCAGGCATTGATGGTCAAAAGGCCCAAAAAATCGCGCAACGGTGCCACGACGACGTCTCCAACTTACGAATTGAGGACGCTAATAACGAATCCTTGCTGCTGACCATCTCAATGGGCAGCACGTCGCGTCAAAAACAAGATGTGACCTCAAGCCAGTTCTTTCAGCGCGCGGACCAATTCCTTTACAATTCAAAGCGCAGCGGGCGCGATCAAGTTACAGGTGATTAATGCCAAATTGGCATACCTGTGTGACGAGATGGAATTGAAAAATACAGGTTATTTGTTTAGAATAATAGTTAGTCTAAAAAAGACGGTCTTGGGATCGTCTTTTTGTTTGGAAAGAGTGTGGCGCAAGGTGTTTAAGGGGCGGAGGAAAAGGAGCCCCCTGCCTTGTGGAATACGTTTCGGCAATATGAAGTAAGTCCGCTTTGCAAGTTGGTTTTTAGCTTGTTTGGGATAACAATTTTGATGTAGAGAAGCTATTGTGGCTTCTTTTCGAGTATTGCCTACTATCTATTTTTTGCTGTCTTGCAGAAATATGTGCCATAAGGTTGTTATTCTATTCTCTTGCACTATTTCTTTGTTTTTCTAGGCGACCGTGTGGAAACAAGTTCCACAAAGCAGGGGGCTACCATGTAAGTCACTTTGGCAAAAATTCCAAGTTCGGGAATTTCTGCCAAAATGACTTACATTCCGCCCCCTAACCGCTTTGTGCCACTCTCTGGGCTTGGTGAGCTCCTCAATACGCCAAATTATGATTTAAGGGAGCGTTTTTCATGAATCAAGCACCAACTGAAGTATCTTTGAAAACTAAATTAGCTATTTTATCTGTCGGTTTGATTTCGTTTGTTGGCATCCTAGTGGAAACGTCCATGAACGTTACTTTTCCGACGCTGATCAAAACGATGCACGTTTCGCTGGATACCGTTCAATGGCTGACCACCGGGTACCTTTTGCTGACGACCATTGTCATGAGTACCACTGCGTACGTATTGAAACGGTTTAACCCGAAGCCGTTATTCATGTTTGCGGCTCTCGTTTGTCTGCTGGGCGGCATCATGTGCTGGCTTGCGCCAACCTTCCCTGTTTTACTGGGTGGTCGATTGTTGCAAGCCATCGCCACTGGGATTTCTATTCCGTTGATGTTTCAGCTCATTTTTACAAACGTGCCGCAAAACAAACTGGGCACCTATACCGGATTAGCCAGTGTGATCGTCTCGCTGGCACCCGCCTTAGGGCCAACTTATGGCGGGGTCATGACCAGTGTCTGGTCATGGCGTGCCATCTTCGTGGGTATTGTGCCAATTCTGGCCATCCTCGTTGTTCTGGGCGCGTTCAACGTTTCCGGAAAAGCGATGGGCGTTGGCGCCAAGAAGTTCGATTTTCTTGGTGCCATTCTGCTCGCCGTTGTTTTCACCAGCCTCCTCTTCACGTTTAATAATGCCGGTGTTCACGGCTGGACATCCCTCAATTTCTGGGGTTGGGTCGTCTGGAGCCTGGTAACGATTATCGTGATGGTGACTTATGCCATTCGCGGCAAACGCAAGCTCATCGACTACTCCATTCTCAAAATTGCCGTCCTGAGACTCCGGCTGTTTAACTACTTCGGGCTCCAATTCATCAACATTGGGCTATCGTTTATTTTGCCATTGTTCGCCCAAACAGTTTTGGGAACCTCCGCAATGACCGCCGGACTGATGATGCTTCCGGGAGCCGTTGTCGGTGCCATTACTGGACCAATCGCGGGCCGGTTGTATGATTTAAAAGGCCCGTCACGTCTCCTGACCTTTAGTGCACTGATGGCTGCTGCCGGTCTCCTGTTATTCTGGCTCACGACAAGCCGCTTTACTGTCGTCTTGATGGCACTCATCTACGCCATTTTGCGAATCGGTTTCAATTCAGGTTTCGGGATTGCTATTTCCGATGGCAGCACACGAGTACCGCTGCGGCAAAAATCCGACCAAAATTCCATGTTCAGTATGATGCAGCAATACGCTGGTTCAATCGGGACCAGTGTGATGTCCGCAGTCATTTCAGGATATGAGATTCACCACTCAACGGTGGTCGGTACACAACTGGGAAGCCGTCTGGATTTCGTTTTACTATTCGTTTTGGCACTGGCGATTTTAATCGCTGTATTGCGGGTTAAACAACTCGACGCCAACGCAAAATAGATTGATTTCAAAAAAGCCAACTCGAACATTCCGGGTTGTCCTTTTTTTGTGCCCTATTCTGACTGCCAATTTTGATGATAAACAGACTCAAAAGCTCGAACAAACTGCTTGACTGCTGGATTGTTATTTTGTTTATTCACAAAAACGCCAATTTGGTACAGATGGCTCGTGTTCTTGATATGCCGATAGACAATGTTTGGGTAATTAGCATAGTCAAACCCCTCTGGCACAAACGTAATGCAGTTATTGAGAGACACGTTCAACAACAGCTCTTCCAATCGATCATATCGACGCGTGTGTTCAATGACATAACCATCGCGTTGCGCGTTGGTGACCATGCCAAACGGCGCCGGTGTCGTACCGTCAAAATTATAAAAACCAATTGTCTCATCCGTCAGTTCTTGACCATCTAAAAACGTTTTCTGCGCTAAATGGTGGGTGCTGTTGATGCCAAGAATCATTTCACCTTTTTTAACAACCGCCATCTGAATAGCGGAATCATCCAGTAAGTGGGCAATGCCATAATCAATCGCAAACACAATGTCCAACGTTTGGTTAGAGAGACCCTCTCGGCCTTGCTGATAGGTTTGCTGTACCGGAAACAAGCTGATGTCAGGATGCACCTGCTGAAACGGCATTAAAATCTTGGCCGCGGTAATGGATTCAAAGCTGGTCGTGAACCCGATTCGCAATGTTTGACTCTCCGTCTGGCTCAACTGCTCGGTCTGGGCAACCGCGACGGATAAGTCGTTTAAAATTAGTTTTGCTTTACTATAAAAAAAGCGACCCGCATTGGTGAGCTGGATCTTATTATTTTCAATTTTAAAAAGCTGGCTATTCAGTTCCTGTTCAAGTGTGTGAATTTGTTTGCTAATGGCTGTCTGTGAAATATAGTGTTTGCTTGCGGCCGCCGAAAAGCTTTTTAGCTCCGCGCTATCAACAAAGTACTTCAATCTATCTGTATTCATATACCTTCCCCCAACTAAAAGTTACACCCTCAAGAAAGAGAATAGTGTTTCTCTTCACATAAGCATGCTAAATTTGAACTATACTCGTTTGAGTATTTTTATTTGGAACCGATTACGAATCATTCTACTACAAGCATTTAGTTGTGCATATAGCAATTTTTTCTCGGGTCAGTTTCTAAGTTAATTATTGTGCAAAGGGGATTTTATTATGTCAAATGCAGACGTTGTCGGCACGACACACACCAACCGATGGGCAGTTTTGGTAGGTTCTGTTTTCGTGCTGTTATGTACGGGGTCAATTTACGCCTTTAGTGTTTTCGCTGGCCCGCTTGCCAGCACCAATCATTGGTCCGTTTCGGCCGTCATGATTGCCTTCACGATCAACGCCGCTATCGGCCCGATTCCAACCATCGTTGGTGGGATCATGACCGACCACGGCCACGCCAAATTATCAATTGTTTTGGGCGGTATCCTATTCGCCTTAGGCTTCCTGTTAACTGGAACAGCCACGACCCTCTGGCAGCTTTATCTGTACTACGGCATCATTGGTGGATTTGGTCAAGGTTTTGCCTATTCAGGTTGTCTCAGCAACACGATGCGTTTTTTCCAAGACAAGAAAGGCCTCGCCTCCGGATTAATTACTGGTGGGATGGGTGCCGCTACAGTGATTGCCGCTCCAATTGCTAACTATCTGATTGCGGCGCACTCCGTTAAATTTGCGTTCATCGCAATGGGCATCGTTTATCTCATCGTCGTTTGTGTGGCCAGTCTGTTCATCAAAGTGGCACCAAAACCTGAAGTGACTAAAAGCGCGCCGGCAACCAAAGAAGTCAACTGGTTAGGGATGTTGAAAACAAGAAACTTCTACCTCATTTTACTACTCTTCGGGATCGGTGCCTTCTCTGGGCTGATGATTGCTTCTAACGCTTCACTAATCGGGCAAAACATGTTCAAGCTGACCGCTACTGTTGCCGCTACCTACGTCAGCATCTACTCATTGTGCAACTTCTTGGGCCGAATCATTTGGGGAACCGTGTCCGATAAATTAGGACGGGTCAACACGCTAATGATTGTGTACGTGGTCATTGCCCTGTCACTGTTTGTGCTTGCAACGGTACACTCAGTAATCGGTTTCGTCGTCGGCATTGTTGGCTTGGGTATTTGTTTTGGCGGAACCATGGGCGTTTTCCCATCACTTGTCATGGAAAACTACGGCGCCAAAAACCAAGGGGTCAACTACGGTATTATCTTCTTGGGCTATTCAACAGCTGCTTACTTTGCACCAAGTATTGCATCTAACATTGCTGCCTCACATAACGGTAACTTTGCCATTGCGTTCTATATCGCAATCGTGTTAGCTGTCATTGGGTTGGCTATCAACATCTTCTACAAGATCGTCAATCACGCAAAATAGTTTTTATTTTTAAGAAGCTGGGAGGTTTTCATTCCCAGCTTCTTTTTTATCTTTTTACTCGGTGTGATTGAAATTATAACCGACATAACCAGTCCTCACCCAATTTATATGTTACGATAAACGTATATCCGTTTATCCGTATATAATAAGGGCGTTTGTGCCTACTGAAAAGAGTGGTGGTATGTCAGTCAATTTTATTTTAGTCACAATTTCGTATCTCTCCTCACTGATTGCGAACGTCATCGTGCTGTTAGGTGCAGTCTCGTTGTTTACGTGGCTTGAAAAGGAAACTGAACGGAACTTTATCGCTCGTCATCGCAATCTGGTGCTGTGTGCGATGGGCATTTCTTTTATTGTGCTCGCATATGGCGAGGCCTGGACAAACGGCCACTCATCTTCGAACCTTATCGGGTTTCACTGGACGTACCTTAACGTAGTGATCGTTGCGGTTTACAACTTGTTGCTACGGGTGAAAACAAAATGGATCCTGGCACTCACCTTGGTGCTGACAGCCGCTTGGATGCTTGCCACGCGGCCATTAGCGGTGGTCACTGCTGGCATGTACGCAAAATTAGTGTTCGTCATGGTGCTTGAATGCGGCGTCTATCGCTTCGCAGACCAGATTCAAAAAACAGCCGCCATGTACTTTGTTGACTTCACTATTTTTTCTGCGGGGTGTCTCTGGCTGGGACCTAACTTGTACACGCAACAGTCATTAGACGCCTGGGCGCGGCAAATCATCGCCCTCGTTGTTTTGGAATTCGCCGTCTTTTGGTACGGGCGCACCCTGTACCGGCAAAACATTAAGCTGGAACAGTTCCGGCACGACGCGGAATTCGATGACCTGACAGGTGTGCATTCGTTCGGTGTATTCAATCGAGATCTGCTGCGGTTGTTTAACACTTTCAAAACAGACCAGCAGGCGTATTCACTCTACGCCTTAGACGTTGATCACTTCAAACATATCAACGATACTTACGGCCATCTAGCTGGTAACGAAGTGTTAAAAGCGATTTCGCACGAGATTGACTGTGTGGTCACCCACGTGGAATATCAGACCCGTTTATATCGCACTGGCGGCGAGGAATTCACTGTCATTTTGCAAGCCATCAAGCCGGATGCAAAACGAGCTGAGGAGATTTCTAGGGAAATTCAGCGTGCAATCAATCAGTTAAGATTTACCTTCGACGGTCAGGATGTTCGTGTCACCATTTCGCTAGGTGCAGCGAATGTGCTGCCTGATGATGCCAACTATTTAGATAGTTATAAACGCGCGGATCAGTTTTTGTACACATCCAAGCGCAGCGGCCGCAACGCCATTACCTTGCGTGGGCGGACATTAGCTCGTGACGTCAGCTAACAACAATGAAGCACCGCTATTTCAGGCTAAAAATGGCTTGAAATAGCGGTGCTTCATTGTTTGAGCTTATCCGGTCCCTTGATCTAAAGTTCTGCCACGCAACGTGATGGCATTGCGGCCATTGTGTTTCGATGCATAGAGATACTGGTCCGCACGCTTATATATGTCAAGGTAGTTTGCATCGGAAGGACTGACGCGCTCCTCGCCAATCGAAATGGTTACGCTGACGGCCTCACCTTTAAAAGTAAACCTCAGCTCACTAATACCACGCTGGATACTGCGTGAAATTGTTTCGGCCATTTCAGGATCAGATTTAATATTTTCAATAATGATAGTAAATTCTTCGCCGCCGGTGCGATACAAGCGGCCAGTGAACTTAAATTCTTTGACGACCTCATTAATGGTGTGTGCGATCGTCCGTAATACTTCATTACCAGCAACATGGCCGTACGTGTCGTTAATGCGTTTAAAATGGTCCACGTCCATCGCAAACATCGCGTAGGTCTCACCCGTTTGACGGAAGTTGCCGTATAGTTCCTGCAGGTGTGTGTTGAACACGCCAAACGTTGCCGCTCCTGTCAGAGCATCAAACTCTGCTTGGTGTTTGAAATCTTTGAGCTTAGTATCTTGATACCGCAAAATGTCCGCGTAGCCTAACACAACCGCTTCTAAAACGATCAGTGCCACGATCTGACGTGTCCAAGCGCCAGGTGTCTGGCCTACGTAAAGCATGGATCCCATTTGCAGTGCTACCCAGGAAAAAACGATAAATCCTACACCATAACTCCACCAGTGTGATTCAATTTGTTTTGCAAACAAGCAAATAATAACTTCTACAAGCAATAGAGCACCTGTTTGAATGACAGTTTTCGAAGACGCGCCGCCAGTAATTAAGCTGCTAAGGCCCCAAAAAATTGTAAAAACAAGTGAGATGATCATCTGTGCGGGAATCTTAATTCGCAACATTAAATTATATAAGGCTACAATTACCAGATTTAGATACGTCCAATGAAATCCCGTCAAATGTGTGGACATCACGTTATTGGCCTGGGCCTCAAGGTAAGCTAGCAGGAGTAACCCAATGCCCAGCAAACACAGAAATAACTGACGATGTCTAACGATTACTGGGGTGTCGGTCTCCCGTTCGATCCACATAAAAAGTGACACACACCCAAGTAAAACCACAGCGTTGGCAATGAGTGATGAAACGTATGAAAGTGCAATTGTTGTAAATGGCATACCCGTCTGCCTTCCCGATGTTTACTATCCTATCATAGGAATTTTAATTTTTACACAGTCTTACGGTCACTATAGCATACATTTGACGTAAAAACTGTCGCTTTATGAAATTTTCTTTGTGAATTTTCATTATTGAGATGATAGGTATTATTTTCAGTTGAAATTGCAAAAATAACAGGACTAGCCATTGTAAAGCAATTGATTCATCAGCCACGCATTTATGCCAGTTGTTACAATTTACCGCTACCCTCGCAGATTATGCATGGACGCGCAATTCTCGCCAAAAAGCAGGATTGAAATTCGTTCCCAAGAATTTCAATCCTGCTTTTAAACATCGGGTTTATAAAATGCCCAATGCATCTATACCTATTAACTTTTTCAGTCAATCTCAAGACTCGATGTGAAGTCTGTGCTGTGAACTCAAGACGTCTTTAAAACACAAGTCCAATATTGTATTTCAGCATCATTTGTGTTTGCAAGTTTGTTTGTGTTTTATATATTTAGGAGCGGTTCACCAAAAAACATTGGCAAGTATTTCAAAGTGCTCAAGTTAACTCACTTAACCTGCACCCCGAGATTCTTCAGTTTGACTTTGTAAATTATCTTGTAGTTTTTTCCCTAATTGAATTGCTTTCATTAAATTAAAACCAGCTTGTTTAACCAGCTCAGGTGCTTGTGAGATGGCGTCTTGAACGCTCATTGGTCGGTTTGTAGTTGAGAGTACCAGATCAATACCGCGTTCATATACGCCCTCTGCTTTAGCACCAATGCTGCCAACAATGGCAACAACGGGTAATCGATGTTCCTTTGCAAGCGCCGCAACCCCAATTGGAACCTTGCCGCCTAGCGACTGACCATCAATCTGACCTTCGCCGGTAACCACGAGTGTTGCATCCAGCATTTTTTCATCAAGTTTAACCAGTTTAATAACCTCTTGAATCCCAGAACGAATCTTACCCTGACAAAATGCCAATAATCCGTAACCAAGACCACCAGCTGCGCCAGCACCGAATACATTCGCCAGATCAACATCATAGGTGGTATTAACCAAGTTTGCGAGACGGTTCAGTGCCGCATCCAATACCGTTATCTGAGCTTCAGTAGCACCCTTCTGCGGCCCAAAGATTCGCGTTGCGCCATTTTCCCCAGTGAGTGGATTATTGACATCGGAAAGTCCAATCACTTCGGTTGTGGTCAACCGTTCATCCAGTCCCGCAAGGTCAATCGTTTCTAACCGGCTTAACGCTTCGGCACCATGCTGCAGTTCGTGACCATCGCTGTCGTAAAAATGGCCGCCTAACGCTTGCGCCATTCCGACACCGCCGTCATTTGTGGCACTGCCGCCAAGACCAACGTAAATTGTTTTAGCGCCATGGTCTAACGCCGTTTTAATGAGTTGGCCAACACCATATGTCGAGGCGCAATCAACATCAAGCTCGTTATTCACAAGGGTGAGTCCCGCTGCTTCAGCGGTCTCAATAATCGCAGTTTGGTTGTCAATCATGCCCCAAGTTGCCGTTACTGTGTCACCAAGGGGTCCGCAAACCTTGGTCGACAATAGCTGGCCATTGGTCGCTTTAATCACACAGTACACTGTACCTTCACCGCCATCAGCAATCGGTACTTTCTGGACAATGGTCGCCGGATCGGCATTATGGATACCAGTTTCAAGATAATCAGCAATTTCAACTGAGGTCGCGCTTCCTTTGAATGAGTCAGAAGCTATAATTACGTTTGTCATGGTCCGACCCCCTCAGTGATTAGTTATTATCTAACCGATCAAGCTCTCTTTTAATATCGTCGTAGACCTTTCCAGTAGAAGGTAAACTTGGCAAAACCGGCTTCCCCATATCTAAGCCCATGATGTTAGCCATATCCTTAGTTGCAACAGGGAAACTAGCTTCGTTTTGAACTAAACGAGCCGGGTCAAGCTTAAATTGAGCTTCCCGAGACCCTTTATAGTCTCCAGCTTGAAACTTATCATAAATTGACACAATGAGCGGTGCCAAAGCGTTCGCAGTGGAGCAAACACTCCCATATGAACCGGCGCATAACCCTAGATAAATCAAGGTATCCTTACCGGTAAATGTCCGGAATTCAATATCTTGTGTCAACCGAATGATTGTACTCAAGACCGTCATGTCGCCGCTGGAATCTTTCATTCCAACGATGTTTGGAATCTCATGAGCCATCTTACTGATAAATTCAGCCGGCATCTTGTAACCTGCCTTACCAGGATTGTAGTAAACAAAGACTGGTGTGTCAGGTACACTGGCAGCGATTGTCTGATAATGCTTAAACAGTTCATCCTCTGTCGGTTTCAAGAACATCGGTTGCAGAATTGAAATGACATCTGCACCTTCGGCAACAGCGCGTGTGGCGAGTCGAACACCCTTACGCGTCCGAATTGGTCCCATGCCAAAGAATACGGGAACACGCTTATTTGTTTGCTTAACAATGACTTTTAAGCCATGAATAAGCTCATCATCATCAAACATGTAAAATTCAGAATTACTGCCAAAGGCCAAAATACCCTTAACACCGCCCTCAATGACATGTTCAGTGATACGTTCCAACCGTTCGTCATCAATATCTTCCGTTTCATCGTCGACGGGTGTAATGAGTGGGACAATAATGCCTTGTAAATTATCTATATCCATCATGATCTCTCCAATCGTAATTAACTAGACTAACGTACTAACGCAGGCTGTTTAGGATTGAATGTCCAATTAGGAATTAGGTATTGCATGGTCTTCGCATCATCCCGAGCACCTAAGTTATTTTCAGTGTATAGCTTGTTGGCTGCCTTAATTGCATCTAAATCAATCTCGACACCTAAACCTTCATTGGATTCAGGTACTGTTAATTGCCCATTAGTAATTTGATATGGATTCTTTGTTAAATTCTGGCCATCCTGCCAAATCCAGTGTGTGTCAATGGCATAGATATCTCCAGGTGCTGCCGCTGCTGCATTGGCAACCATTGCAAGTGAAATATCAAAATGGTTGTTTGAGTGAATACCCCAATTCAGGCCAAATTCATGACAAATTTTGGCGACTTCAACAGAGCCCTGCATGGTCCAAAAATGCGGATCAGCAAGCGGAATCGAGACACTGTTCAAAGTGAGCGAATGTTTCATTTGACGCCAATCTGTGTCAACCATATTAGTTGCAGTTGGGATTCGCGTAGCTTGCTGAAATTCAGCTAAAATTTCGCGACCAGAAAAGCCTTCTTCTGCACCACAAGGATCTTCGGCATAAGTTAAGATACCCTTTAATTCTTCAGCGTATTTCAAGGATTCCTTGAGCGACCAAGCTCCATTGGGATCAAGGTCAAGTTTTGCATCAGGAAAAGCCTCATGCAGAGCCTTAATAGTTTTGACTTCTTTTTCGCCGCTAAAGACACCGCCCTTAAGTTTAAAGGTCTTAAAACCATAACGATCATAAGCTGCCTGTGCTAACTTAACAACGGCATCCGGTGTCAAAGCTGGTTGCCGCCGAAGTTTACCCCAATCATCACTGTCATCATCTCCATGAATGTACGGTAAATCAGTTTTTTGACAATCACCTACATAGAATAGGTAACCCAAGACATCAACTTTCTCGCGTTGTTGCCCGTCACCTAACAGTGCAGCAACTGGAACATGAAGATACTTGCCTAGCAAATCTAAGAAAGCAGTTTCAATTGCAGTCACAGCGTGAATTGTAATACGTTGATCAAAGGTTTGGTTACCACGACCACCTGCATCCATGCTTGCAAACTGATTTTTAACGGTTTGCAACACTTTCTTGTATTCACCAAGCGTCTTGCCAACAACGATACCCTTTGAACCTTCAAGAACCTGAGTAATCTTTTCGCCACCAGGAACTTCACCAACACCGATTTGATCTTCATCGGTAGTAAGAATAACGATATTTCGCGTAAAATAAGGGCCATGTGCACCGCTTAAATTTAATAACATACTGTCATATCCGGCAACTGGATAGACATCCATCTTAACAATTTTAGGTGTTGCCATGTCATTCACTCCTTCAGTATTTGTTAAAGGGGCTAATTCAAATTACAAACACGGCCCTTTTAACGCCTAACGATTATTTTTTAATTTCAATGTTGTTAATATTTTCATAGAATTTGGCAATAGCTGAGTGATCACTATCGCCATCACCGTGAACTTTAACCGACTGCAAAATTTCCATAACTTCGGAGGTCAGTGGCAGAGAAACGTTCAGTGCGTGTGATGTATCCAAAGCATTTTGCAAGTCTTTAATATGAAGGTTTACACGGAAGCCAGGTGCGAAGTTACGGTTAATAATCATCGGAATTTTAGCATCCATAACGGTGCTGCCTGCAAGTCCAGTATGAATTGCATTAAAGACCATTTCAGGATCCAAACCGGCTTTTTGAGCAAGAGCAAACCCTTCACTAACGGCGGCAATGTTCAAGGCAACGATTACTTGGTTAGCCAATTTAGTTGTATTACCAGCACCAACTTTACCAACGTAAGTTACTGTGCCACCCATAATGCCTAAAATATCTTCAAACTTTTCAAATAAGTCCTTGTCACCACCGACCATGATTGCGATAGAACCATCAATAGCTTTTGGCTCACCACCAGAAACAGGTGCGTCCAAGAAGCCGACCTTCTGTTCTGCTAAACGTTTTGCAAAGCCCTGACTAGCTAGGGGATTGATAGAACTCATATCAATAACTGTTTCGCCTTCACTTAAGCCTTCAGCAATCCCGTTTTCATTGAACAAGGCTGCTTCAACGTTTGGAGAATTAGGAACCATGGTAAAGACAACTTCCTTGCCTTCAGCAACTGCTTTCCCGCTATCAGCTGACTTTGCGCCAACGGATACAAGCTCATCAACGGCTTCTTTTTTAAAATCAAATACTGTAACATCGTGGCCAGCCTTAACAAGGTTCTTTGCCATTGGCTTACCCATAATACCTAATCCAACAAATCCAATTTTCATAATATCTCGCTCCTAACTTTCTTTGTTAATAATTTATTAAACGCTTACATTTATTATAATAGCTAGTTTTGTTTAACATTTTAAGGTTAAAAGAAACAATTATATATGGTTTCTTTTGTGCATATGAACTATCTTCGTAGATAACGAACAATAAAATTTTATGGCTTTTAAATACGGGATATTCTTCGTAATGGCCACTATTATTTACAAATACAGCAATCAATTCCATTGGCATATTGAGCACAATTACGCGATTTAGAAATGCACATTAAAATAAACAACAATATTGAACATGCTAACTATTATTTCAGATGAAAATCACAATAATCAGATATTTAATAATCCTTCTTATTGCACTAACCTGTTGATACTACTGCAAATTCAACATGTAAGGCATAAATCTTTCAAATCATTCTTATTATGTGATTAAGGTAACATTAAATCTGAATAAACAATGCTTATATGTAATTATAGAATTAAGGTAAGCGGATACAAATATGCATATGAACAAAATATACGTTGTTTTTTATGACTTTTCGCCAAAAATCAATAAAAACCATTGCTAACTCGCACCAATAACAACTAAGATGGGGTTAGTTACTTTTTCAACTGGGCATTTGCCCATACTGATGATTTCACAGGTTAAAATAATTTTGGAGGTGCAATTTATGGAGCTGGATCCTAAATTAGCGCAATCAATCGTTGATAAAATGATGGATCAATTACCATTTAATGTGAATATGATGAATAAAGAAGGCTATATCATTGCCAGCGGTGATGCTTCCCGAATAAATACTTTGCACGTTGGGGCACTCGATGCGATTGAGCAGCGAAAAACATTAACAATGGCTGACTCGCACGGGAACAATGGTCAACCAGGTGTTAACATGCCCGTATTTTTTGGAAATTCGATTATCGGTGTGATCGGCATCACTGGCGACCCTGAGGTTGTGTTACCATTTGCAGCCCTCTTAAGAACTGCAACAGAATTACTTATATCGCAAAATCAGGCCAACCAAATTGAAAAAGAAAATGAAAACAGATTAAATCGTTTTTTGTATCAGTGGGCTCAAGTTAAAGATGATATCAATCAGCACACATCACTTCTACTTGATGCAAAGGAACTGGGAATCGATATCCTAAAGAAACGTGTAGCAATTGCAATCAAATATGAAAAACAACCTATCGTTCCTGCCGATGCGGCTGATTACGTCATTTCAATGTCTGATAACACCACAATCATTTTAACTAATCTTCAAACGACGATTGATTGTTGCTTAAAATTACTACATCGTAAAGCGGGTATCAGAGTTGGCATCGGCAGTAAGACGATCAATGTTGGAAATTCGATTGAAGAAGCCATAAAAACTTTAGAGATTGCTAATCTTTTCCAGGATAAGGACTATTTATACTTTAACCAAGTTCAATTTATATATGCGTTGCTACAAAGCAAGTTGCCAGTGGAACCAATTGTTAACAAGTTCAACGAATTAGATCAAACACCCATGGGAAAGGAACTGATTAACACATTGCTTGGCTACATCGAAAACAATCAAAATATTAATAAGACAGCTGAAGCGCTGCATATTCATAGAAACACTCTCAATTACAGGTTAAACAAATTGAAAGACGATCTCGGACTAGATATCCACAAATTAACAGACTTATTCCAACTGTATGCTGGTTATTTGTACTTCTCGCAATCACACATAAAAAATTAGCCGTGATGTAAGCGCTTTTTATTAAGGAAATGTTAAGATTTACCAGTTTTAACTGAATTAACCGTTTTCTATGCCTCCAAAAATTTCACAAACTAACCATCTCGTGGTAGTATTCTCACTGTAAAGAAATGAGGAGGAATTGATTATGCAATTTAACAACATTGATGAAAAACAATTAAAAGAACTTTTGGACAAATACGGCGTCGATTTCTGGTCAAGCGAATTTTCAAGCAAATAATAAAATGATTTCAAGCCATCTGAGTTAATTCTCAGATGGCTTTTTTGTAGTCTAGAAATCCAAAATAGCGCTACACCAGCATTTCGGATTCATATTTCGAGTCGTGTTTGTTACAGATCTTTTGTCCAGAAACGTCATGACATTGTTTACCACTAATACCTTAAATTCACAGGATTCACTTCCTGCACTATTCAGTTTAGATGCTATTTAATCTAAAAATATTATTTTGTATAAATGACTAAGATTCGAAAGTATTGACATAAAAATATTTTTGTTAAACTGAGAGAACTTTGTGAAATATATTATTAATATTTATCAAGTTTTTCTTTGAGTAATTTATTTGAAATCATTATTTTTTTACTAAAATGTCGATAAATCAGTGCTTTTTGACCCATGGTTTTTTACATACAAAAAAAGACTCTGGATGTGTGTATGATTGTTGTTCAACCATGCACACATCCAGAATCCTCTTCAGTTTTATATTCTACGTAATAGGTGCCGGGTTAAAAATGCAAATGTCATTGAATAACCCTAAATCTTCTGCGACAGGTTTTTTACCACTAGCAGTATCGATAATCATGTTAAAAATCTCGGTACCAACTTCTTGAACTGTCTTCTCGCCAGTAGCAATTGATCCGGCATTGATATCAATAAGACCCTTCCAGAAATCTTTTAGATCAGTTCTAGAACAAACCTTTATTACTGGTGCAGCTTCAAGGTTATAGGGAGTTCCACGACCGGTCATAAAGACCTGAACACCCATGCCAGATGCTAATTGCATGGTCCCACAAACAAAGTCGCTAGCTGGTGTTGCGTTAAAGATCAAGCCATGTCTTGAAGGAATTTCACCCGCACTGACAACCTGTGAAACTGGTGCAGCACCCGACTTAGCAATTGAGCCCATTGATTTTTCAACGATGGTTGAAAGACCACCGGCCTTGTTACCTGGCGAAGGATTTGCTGAACGGTCAACCCCACCAGCTTGCAGATAATTATCATACCATGACATTTCTTTTGCTAACTTATCACAGTTTGGCTTGTCCAAAACACGCTGGGCAATAAATGGAACACCATCACGAACTTCAGTCACTTCTGAGAACATAACAGTGGCGCCACCCTGAACAAGCATGTCAGATGCATAGCCAGCTGCAGGATTAGCAGTCACACCCGAAAAGGCATCGCTACCACCGCATTGCATACCAACTGATAATTTTGAAATTGGTAATTCAACACGACGACGCTTGTCTAAAACTTTCAACTTTTTTTCGGCCATTTCCATAATAGCTGCCATGATGGGTTTCAGACCAGGATGATCTTGCAGTAAGAGGAAATTATCGTCGTTAATATCGCGCTTTTCCATAATCTTATCCGGCGTTAACTTCTCACACCCTAATCCAACGACCATTAACTCGCCACCGAAGTTTGGGTTTTTCATAATGTTTCGAATAGCCCGAATCGGAACTTTAGCCTCTGGTGCATCAATGGCTACCCCACACCCATACGCGTGACTAATAACAACAATATCATCGACGTTTGGGTACTTAGGAAGCAGTTCTTCCTTCATACGTTTAACAGCCACATTCAAGATACCAACGACACATTGAACGGTAGTTTGAATTCCTAGAATATTTCGAGTACCCGCATATTCATTACCAGGAACTTCGTATCCCATAAACGTTTTACGCGGTGGTTCTGGTAAATCTTCATCAATTTCTGTACCGTACTCTAATTCATCCAAAGCTGGCGACTTTGGTAAAATCAAAGAATTTTCATTGATCCAATCACCTTTTGAGATGTCTTCCTTTGCATAGCCAAGAACAACGCCATATCTCAGGACAGACCCACCCTTAGGGACATCAACCAGTGCAATTTTGTGCGCTTGAGGGACATTGTCATTAACAGTAATGCCACCATCAATGACGGTACCCTTGGATATATCGTGCAGCGCAATGGCAACGTTGTCCTTATCACGCATTTTTACAACGTATCTCATCTAGTTCCACTTCCTTTCAAAAATCAACTTATAACAACTACTATTTTAGTTTGTCACCACCCTAAAATCATCTAAACGTACCTATGACTAAACCAATAACGATCCATACTATACTCATAACCCAAATAGGTGCAAACGAGAACTTAACATATTTCGGTAAATCAACCTCACCATGAGTCAAATCCAAACCAATGTAAATTTGCGGTTGTGCTATTGGAGTTAACATAGCACCCATGTTCATGAACAATGCCATGACAACAACTTCCATTGGAACGCCAAACGCCTTCATCAAGCTCCCAATAATCGGCGTCATGACGTAGTACCAGGTGTCGTTGGTAAATAAGAACATAAGCGGTGTGCTGAAGATGGCAACAATAATATAAACATAAGGTCCAAACGAGGATGGAATAATAGCAACCAAAGTCTTAACCATTGCATTCATCATGCCCGTATATTCCATAATCCCCACAACAACCCCAGACAACAGAATGGCAGGCATAACAGGGAATAATGATGTAGCATATTTCTTTAAGAGTTTGTTCTGCAGCTTAAGATCTTTGTAATTGATACTTAAACCGATAACAAGCCCAAACGCAAACACATAATAACTGGGGAATTCGGGCAATGCACAGAGAGCTGCGATAACCAGAACAGTCAATAGAATGTTAACCCAGAACAACTTTGGACGTCCCAATTCTGGATCATCCTTAATATCGTCGGTGTTAATCCGACCCCCGACAGCGACTGTTTCGCCACTAGCCTTAATTCGACGAGATTCTTTTAAGCCAAGCAGTGCAGCAAAAATGAAAAGTACTACAGTGAAAATTGCTTGCCCTGGTAACATCTTTAAAAACATATCCATTGGTGCATTTGAAACACCTTTAATCAATGAACCGGCCCGCAACATCCGGGCACTCCAAGGCACATCATATGTGTTAATAACCCCTGTAGAAGTTAGAAAGACCAGTAGAGTGGTATTCATTTTCAATTTCTTGTAGAACGGTAAAAGTAGTGGAATTGTGATCAAGAATACCGATGTAACACTGGCATCAAGCCCTGTAATCATGGCAACGATGACAGTAACCACTGCCAATACAGGTGGTGTCAGATTAACGTGCTTCAAAATACCTCTGACGATACCATTGAACATGCCTGCATCAGCCATCATCATGAAGAATGGCATGCAGAAAAGCATAATCAATGCAACAGGTGTCGTCATTGCAAGACCCTTAGTTATCGAACTGGCAATCTTTGGAAGCGATATACCACCGACAATCGCCGCGATTATTGGAACTACGGTGAAACAGAACATCGTACTTACTTTGTTTTTGAAGAGCAGTACAATTACGACTAGCATCATCAAAAAGCCAATCAAAGCTAAGTAACTCATATTAACGCCCACTTTCCAAGTTAAGAATTGAACAATTATGATTCGAATATAATAGCTAGCTCTTTCATTCGTATATAATCTTAACCTAAAAGAAAGCGGATACAAATATGCAAATGCCTAAAATATCAGTAATATTTTTTGTTGATTTAACGATAAAATTATAAAAAAACCGCATTTGTTATTTTGTGTAAAAAAACACATCCATGTTTAACCACAGATGTGTTTTCCCGCATTGTTGACTGATTCAATATTAGATGATCTTTGACAATCTTCGCCCTGGCATTAACAGTTACGAGATAAAATCAGTGTTTTTATAGGCTTATTTCAACATCAATACGCCAAATATATCGTCACTTGTCAACAGATAATAGCCTTGCTGTTTGTTTCTTCCATTTTACTAATGATGTAACAAATGCGAATAAAACGTTGTGCATTTAAATATACATTATAGGTCAAATGCATGAAAGATTAACTTTTTTTAAATAATGTCTTCACTTTACTCTCTGAACACACCATTATTCACTAAATCGCATAATAAACACTATATACTTAATTCACAAACAGACCTAAACCTAAATCCTATTCAATGTGATTTACAGGCCACTTTGGTGATCCGCCTGACAAAACACGATCAACTTCCATTGCTGCATGCAATGCCATGCGATCCATAGTTTTTGTTGTATTTGATCCAATATGGGGTGTCAAAATAACATTGTTAAATGAATAGAGCGGATTATCTAACGGTAAAGGTTCTTTAGAATATACATCTAGGCCAGCACCGGCAATTTGTTTGTTTTTAATTGCATTAATTAGTGCAGATTCATCAACAATACTGCCGCGCGCAAGGTTGATCAAATAGGCCGTTCGTTTCATTGCAGCAAACTCTTTTTCACCAAAAGACCCATTTGTCTTCTCATTTGCTGGCAGATGTAAAGAAATAAAGTCAGACTGTTTAATTAGTTCTTCCCGTGAAGTAACCTCTCCAAATTCACTGTTCTTGGTGATTGGATCGTAAATAAGCACGTTCATACCAAATCCAGAAATTTTTTCAGCTACCTTTTTCCCAATTTTTCCGTAACCGATAATTCCTAAAGTCAGACCTTCGATGTCTAAACCCTGATGAGTATTGCGATAATCGTAATGCCCTAGTTTCGTTTGCTCAATATTGTTACTCAGATTTTTGGCAGTCGCTAAAATCATCATGATTGTTGTCTCGGCAACAGAATCTGCATTGGCTAAAGGTGTATTCGTTACCCACTTATGCACTCTAGCTGCTTCTTTGATATCAATATTATCGTAACCGACACCATGTCTTGCAATTATTTTAACGTCTGGTAGTGCGTCAATAATCTCTTTATCACAGGCATACGTTCTAACAATTAACGCTTCCGCACCCTGCGCCTCTTTAACGATAGTTGCATCATCTGTTTTGCTGCCGATTTCTACTTGATAACCACGGTCAGTTAAATACTTTTTACCAGCATCCGCAATATCCTGTAACAGAAACACTTTTTTTCCCATACTTTTCACCCATTTCATTTTGCAAATTTATCTAACCAATGTCGGTTGTTTGTGATTATACTTCCAGCCAGGAATAATATATTGCATTGCCATTGAATCATCACGGTCATGATTCTTTAGTGATAAATATTGTTGATGCGCTTTTTCAAGCTTTTCGTGATTCAAGTTAATACCCAATCCAGGACGATCAGGGATTTTAATTTCTCCATTTCGAATTTGTAAGGCATCGTCACAAAGCTGCTGACCATCTTGCCAAATAAAATGAGTGTCAATTGGAGTGATATTACCGGGAGCAGCTGCACTAACCTGTGCGTACAGCGCCAGTGTCACGTCAAAATGATTGTTGGAGTGTGATCCCCAAGTCAAGCCCCAATCATTAAGAATACTTGCAACTCTTAGGCTACCCTCGATACCCCAAAAATGCGGATCTGCCAAAATGATATCTACCGACTTCATCATTAACGAGGGATAAATTTGCTTCCAATCAGTCGCAATCATATTAGTAGCAACAGGCTTATTAGTCGCGTTCTTATAAAAGCTCATAATTTCACGTCCGGAAAATCCATTTTCTGGGCCGCAAGGATCTTCTGCGTATGTTAATGCGTCACCATATTTTTTAGTGAGCGCTATCGCTTCATCCAATGACCACGCACCATTAGGATCAAGATTAATTCGAGCGTCCGGAAAGGCTTCATGTAAAGCAGTAACTGCCTTCATTTCTTCTTTGCCTTTAAGAACGCCTCCCTTTAGCTTAAAGCAGCGGAATCCGTATCGTTCCTGTGCAGCCTTAGCCTGTTTGACAATCCCCTCAGCCGTCAATGTTTCTTGGCGTCTAACTCGACCCCAGGCATCTGAATCATCATCATTCTTAAGATACGGAAGATCCATTTTATTTGAGTCTGCAATATAAAATAAATACCCTAGCATCTCAACTGAATCCCTTTGCCGACCTTCACCAATAATGTCGCACATTGGCAAATTCACAAATTTTCCATATAAATCAAGCAAAGCACATTCCAAAGCTGCCTCAGCATGAACAACAAATTTCAGATTACTTAAATCTAATTCCTGAAGGCCTTGACCACTGTCGTTTGCGACACGCCAACCATGTTTTCTAACATCATTCAGCATGTTCTTATATTCAGTAATCGGGCGACCAATAATAATATCTTCATAGCTTTGAAGCATTTTTGTAATGTCATCTCCACCATGAATTTCACCAATTCCCTCATTGCCTGAATCATCTGTGACAATGATGATATTTCTAGTAAATAACGGTGCATGGCAACCGCTAAGCGTTAATAAGGCACTGTCATAACCGGCGACGGGGACAACTTTTAATGATGTGATTTTTGGAAATACTGACATAGTATGATCTCCTTCTAAAAGCTTTGGTAATTAAACCTGTAATTTTGAACTAAACCAATCGGTAATTATTTTCACGACTTCGGGTTGAATCCATTCAACTGTACCATGTGCCGCGCCTTCTACAATAACTTGATCCACATCAATATCATTGTTTTTCAATACCTGTACCATGTCATCAGTCTCAGATGGCGACACAAGCTTATCTTGATCGCCATGCATCATTAGAAATGGTGGTAATCCGCTTTGAACGTAATGAATCGGGCTTGCAGCTAAGGCTTTTTCGGGTTCATCTTGAACAGAAATATTCGTGTTTTCTTTAAAGCTAAAACCATTTATCCAAACAGCCTCGGGTGACGTAGGCCAATCGTGGGCTTGAATATCTAAATTTTTCCCAACCGTCAACAAATTCGATACGCCAAACATTGAAAAGACTGCACTCACCCTTACATCTTCCATAGATAAATCATCTGGCAGAAAATATGGTGTGTTACTCGTCACCCCCATCATTTGAGCCATATAGCCACCAGCAGATTGACCAAAAACGCCTATTCGGTTCACGTCGATGTGATATAAATCTGCATTTTCACGAAGGTAGGCAATAGCTTCCTTTGCATCAAGCATTGCGCCTTTAAATGTCTCTGGGATAACGCGATACTCAGCCGAGGCAACAACAAACCCCTTTTCGGCTAACGCTAATTTAATTTGGATATACTTCCGGAAATTAGCTTCCGTGTACCCGCCGCCCGGGTAATAAATCAAAGCTGGCTTTTTTTCGGTACTTTGCGGAACTAATAACGACATTCTTAGCGGTGTTAGCGTTCCTTTGTGATTTTTAAAGTACTTATAGACAATATCAGGTGTTTGCTCAACCCTCACTTTTTGTTGCTTTCCAACTACGTGTTTAATCATTTCATCATCTCTTTCGAGGCCAAGTTGTGGCACAAACTTCATAAAAAGCAATAATCTCTTTTACCAAAAATATCTGTGACAAACCGCACAAGTACGGTTAGGAAAACGCTTACACTAAGTATAAAATTTATATTGCGTTAGATGATATGTGCCCTTGCACAAAAACAGCATCAAAAATTCTACACTTCTCGCAGAATTTTTGATGCTTGCGCAATGTTTTCAGAAAATATAATTTACAGAATATCCAGTGGCTGTTTACGTTTCGGTGCCGGGTAGGCTTCATCTAATTGTTTTAACTCATCCGATGCTAAATCAATCGACAAAGCAGCAATATTATCTTTCATGTGTTCAGCATTTCCAGTTTGGGGAATCGCAATAACCCGACCACTTCTAATGGCCCATGCAAGGATAATCTGATATGAAGTAGCACTATGCTTTTTCGCAACACTAATAACTGCATCGCTATGAATAAGCGCCCGACTCATCTGTTCGTTGTGACTTACGGGGCTATATGCAATCATCGGTATATTGTGTTTATCTTGCCAATCTAATAAGTTGTACTCTATTCCGCGACTGCTCAAGTTGTACAAATCTTCATTTACAACACAGTTAGACCCATTTGGCAATTGCCAAAGTTCCTGCATGTCTTCCGTATCAAAATTTGAAACGCCCCAAGCTTTAATTTTACCAGTAGTTGTCAACCGTTGTAGTTCATCCACGGTTTCACTCAGTGGAACGCCCCCACGCCAATGATATAAATATAAATCAAGATAATCGATACCAAGACGCTTCAAACTGGCATCCAAACTATTCTCCATATATTTTTTTGACGCATTGTTAGGCAATACTTTAGATATGATGTACAAATTAGTCCGATCATACCCTTTGATTGCTTGCCCAACTAACGTTTCTGAACGACCGTTACCGTACATTTCGGCAGTATCAATAATCTTGGCACCAGCCTCAATTCCTGTTTGAATCGCAGTTATTTCATTTTGAGTCTGGTTTGGGTCATCACCCATATTCCATGTGCCAATACCAATAGCGGGCAACGATTGGTGATTAATTTGAACATTTTTCAAAATATCATCCCTTTATTTCTCAATATTTACACCGCTATTGTAATCGGTATTGATTCTGGGCGTCAATTATATAAATTAATCATGAAAAAATTTCGTCCATTTACATATCCTAAGAATTGACGTGAACATTTTCACAGCAACGCCAAATTATTTCTCAACAAAAGTAATCAAAGTCTGGTCAAACCGCGCCTCTTCTTCATAAAACAACATATGCCCAACATTTTCAAATAACTCAAATTGGCTGTCTGGTAGCGTATCAGCAACTTGTTTGACAAGTCTCCAGCTCAAAAAGCTCTTTTTTCCGCAGAACACAAGTGACGGCAACGTGATGGTTGGAATTGTATCTGACCAATCATTCATGACGTTGTTAATAAACAAAGCCGACAAAAATTCCGGATTACTCTGCTGCGAATCCGTAATCAAATCGCTGACGTCCAAATTTTTGTCTGTCATTAACCGACTGACAAATTGATCCATCTGTGGTTTGAAATCAGTTATTAAAGCGTTAGAAAATTGCATCATTTCATTGTAGGTTGGGCCACCCGTATGCTGTGTTTCAGTTTCCAAATCAGCGGCCGGTTCATCCACAAATACAAACTTAGCTAACCGGTCACCGTGGAAAAGATCCCAGTATGACCAAGTCACTGACACACCCATTGACCATCCCAGCAACGTTACGTTATGTAGGTCAAGATACTGGATCAGTTCATGTACATCTGCTGCCAACCGGGACAGGCGTGCACCACTCTTAACTATGTTAGATTTTCCGTGGCCACGTAAATCAGGAACCACGACGTGAAAGTGTTGGCTTAATACTGGTACATTCTTTTGAAAATACTGGGACGTACATCCGAAACCGTGAACTAAAACCAAATCCGGACCAGTTCCCGTTTCTTGATAAAATAATTTTGTGCCATCATTGGCTGTAAAATATGACATATGATCACCTCTTGATAACCATCATATGTCAAAAAATTAAAAACCGCTATCAGTACTCATTGTAATTCAATATCCTTAAAACATTCATCGGTTACTGATACTAATTATTAGCATGATGCTTTAAGCATCGCAGTACTATTGATAGCTCGTATAATTCCATTTGATTAAATTATTTACAACCTTGCTATGTCTAATATTCTTACCATTTTCGATTAATAACGATAAGTGAAATATTTTACAGTTCCAGATTCTCGCCATGCCTCAATACGTCAACCGAGTTGGTTATCACTGGTGAACGCCTCACTTTTATAACTATATTTTCGCCGGTATTCATTTGGAGTAAGTTCACAGGAACGCTTAAAAATAGCGAAAAAGCTGCTCAGGTTTTTATAACCCAATTCATAACCTATTTCATCAATATTTTTATTGGATAACGACAGCATCCGCTTGGCCAATTCGATTCGAATGATTGCCAATTGTTCGGTAAAACTCACACCAAATAACTGTCGGCATAACCGTGAAAAATAGTTCTTTTCATAGCCAAAAAAAGCCGCCGTGTCTTTGAGTGTTGCACCTCGACTGTGATCGACCAGGTAATTAAATATAATCCCTGCCTGAGTATCCTTCCCGGCGTGGTGAATGTCACGACCAGGAAAAAAAGAATCAGAAATAGAAATTGTTGGTCGATGATTCCGCAATAATTCTGACAGTAACAAGCCCACAACCATTTCACGTTGAAATTGGAGAAACGGGTCAGAGAGATCCTGTGATTCAATATCAGCTAACAACTCAAAATAGTGTTTTTTGAGTGTGTCGCCCTGATTTCGGTACACAATAAATCGGGGTTCATCCTCACCCGCATTCATCAAATCATGCACCATCGGATTATCCCCGACAACGACTAAATTTAATGGTGACGGCGCTCGAACAATTTCAGAATAAACGGCTAATTTAGTGGGATGATTCAAATTTTTAATCAATACTTCTTTAGGAGACGAAATTAAAATCACATCATTTTTTTGCAAAAAAACATATCGCCCATTAATCGTCATCTCGCCTGACGTCAAGCTTTCAACAAATCTCATGTGAAACGAGCTACTTTCATCATAATAGGTCTTATGGAATTGCTCATCGCTTTTTCTGAAATCGGTTTCTTTCAATAAGTGTACTGATTTGACGTCTTGAATTTTTACCATAATTACACACTCACTTTCCATGAAAAGATAGATTACGGTAGTAATAAAGATATTATACCCTATCCACTTGTGTATTTCTTAGCTATATACTGGCGTAGTAAATTTAGTTAAGGAGTGACTCATTATGACAAATACAAGTTTAGAGACAGACGTTTTAGTAGCTGGATCCGGTGGTACCGGTTTAGCAGCAGCATACGCTGCTGCCGAAAAGGGTCTGAAAGTCACCGTCATTGAAAAATTGGATCAAATTGGTGGCAACACCCGGATTTCAAGTGGGTTCTTCGCCATTAACTCTAAGGAACAACAGGCGGCCGGCATGCACATGTCAACGCAAGAAGCCATCGACCGTTTGACCAACTACAACCACTATTTAGGCAACGGTGCGCTCATTTCTCATATTGTAAATAGCGCCGCTGACACGCTTGAATGGTTGGAGGACATGGGTATGGAAATTAAATTGAATCCAACCGCTAATACGACCCAGTACGCACACCGCGGGGATGACTATAAGGGTGGTTCATACCACATGTATCAGCACAAAGACCAAGGTTACAAGAACATTCAAAAGACTTTGGAAAACGCCGGTGTCACTTTCAAATTTAATACTACCTTACAGGATTTAAAGTCAGCTGAAGGCAAAATCACGGGTGCAACCGCAGTCGATGCTGAAGGCAATACCTTCGACATCAACGCCAAAGCCACCGTTATTGCAACCGGCGGCTATGGTGGCGATAAAGAAGCCGTTGCAAAGAAAATGCGGACACCTAACCTTAGAACGTTGGGTGTTCCAAGTATGGGGGAAGGATTCAAGGCCATGATCAAAAACGGCGCTACTGATTTAGACAGTACTGCTTTGATTCACGCCGCCCAATTAGCAAAATCTACAGTTACCCAAACGACTTCTGACAGTCATCTGGCCGGGTTTTCTCATAGTGCCTTGACGCAATTGCTGTTGACACCAATGCTCTGGGTCAACCTGAGCGGGAAACGTTTTGCAAACGAAGAGACCGTTTATGACACAGTTGAATGGGCAAATGCCGCCTGGTCAGCCAGTGGTAAATACTTCTTCGTTGTTGATCAGGCAACACTCGACACTTTCACCGCGGAGAAGAATCCGCTTGAAGTTTCACAAGCTGGTCCCGGTGCCGATACTGAGCCAGGCGATTTCACTGAATTAGCAAACGCCGCTGTTGAAGGTCAGACTGCTTTTAAGGGCAACACACTTGACGAATTAGCCGAAAACGCCGGTATGGATGCTGATACATTGAATGCCACCGTTGCAAAATACAACGATGCCGTTGCCGCCAAGAACGATCCAGAATTCAGCAAATCAGCACAATCGCTTGCATTCTCAGTGGAAAACGGCCCGTACTACGCCTTTATCAGCCAAGTTGCTTACCTAGGAACTGTCGGCGGTGTCCGTGTCGATGAAAACCTTGACGTGCTAGACGCCAACTTTAAATCGATTCCAGGTCTCTTTACCGGTGGCGCAAACGCAGGTGGTTATTACGAAGGTCACAGTTATCCAGCTTATGAGGGCTTAGCATCCGGTTTCTCTTGGACATCAGGTCGAATCGCTGGAACAAGCGCCGCTAACTATGTGACGCAATACGCAGTCGCACACTAAGACGCTCACACCATAACATCACAGACCGCCTCATTTAGCTAATTATTAAGGAGATTTAACAATGAGCAATCTTAACCTAGTCGGAATTGTCGGCAACAACGCCCCATTCTCATACAACCGCGTCCTCTTGCAGTTCATGAAACAACAGTTTACCGACCAGTTCAATTTAGAAATTTGTGAAATCGATGATATTCCCCTGTTCAACGAACGTGACTTGGCTTCAGTACCGAAATCAGTTGCAACGTTAAGCCAAAAAATCAAGAACGCGGATGGCGTCATCATTGCCACACCAGAATATGACCATGCGATTCCCGCCGCTTTAAAGAGCGCAATTGAGTGGTTTTCCGTTTACGAGCACGCCTTAACAACGAAACCAGTAATGGTCGTTGGTGCCTCATTAGGCGTTCAGGGCACCGCCCGTGCACAAGATAATCTACGACAAATTCTTAATTCACCCGGTGTCAACGGGTTCGTAATGCCAGGTTTTGAATTCTTGTTAAACAGCGCAAAAACTAAATTCAATGATCAAGGCGAGCTGACTGATGCCGGTACGGCAAAGTTTCTAGGTGAATGTGTCGACCACTTCGTAAGCTTTGTTGTGGATAACAAAAAAACTGTCGCAATCGCATAAGCGTCCAAAATTTTCAATTGATTAGATATCGAAGTCTGCCGTGGATTGCTCATGCCTGAACAGAAATCATACTACGATTGGAGTCGATTTTACCATGGAGGAAAATGTTAATAAGGAGTTTGCGATAGCAACTCCCAGTAATGCTTACATTTCTAAAACAAGAGTTGGTATTCTAACAGTCAGTGCCATGGGGATGGCGTCCCTAGCCATTACGCCATCTTACGCCGCAATTGCCAAATTCTTTGCCCTCAATAATACCAGTGTACAAATGCTGACATCCCTGCCTAATCTCTTTATGATGTTAGCCGGCATCGCCGTTGGCCGTTTGACCACAACTAAGATCAACCTTAAAACGTTGACCCTTAGCGCTATTATATTAATTGTTATTGGCGGCTTTCTGCCGCTTGCTTACCACGATAGTTTTCCAATCCTGCTCGCCTGTTCCTGCTTAGTCGGGTTGGGCCAAGGAATGTGTACGAACTTAGCCCAAGTGCTTATTTCAACAATGTTGCCTGAAAAGGAACGTCAATCCACAATGGGGTTGACCGCTTCATTCACAAACATTGGCGGCATTATCTTTATCATGGGCGGTGGCCAATTAGCCGCAGCCAGCACTTGGGTCAATAACTACTGGATCTACATCTTTTCATTCCTAGTCTTAATCGTTGTCATCTTACTGGTACCATTTCACCCGCAAGCTGTTGACGGCGGTAACACTGGTGAAGTCAATGCCAAAATTCATTTAAACAAGTATGTCTTCTATTGCGCATTTTGGGCATTTTTCACCATGCTTTTGAACAACGTTTTGAATAATAACATCTCGTTGTTTGTTGCTTCAGAAAAGCTTGGTAGCACCTCGCAAGCAGCCTTAATGTCAACCATTTCATTGATTGGCGGCATGCTTTGCGGATTCATCGTTGGCGTTTTAGGCAAACGATTTAAATATTCATCAATTGCCTTGTCATTCATTCTTTATGGACTCTCATATCTCATCGTTGGTTTCGGCAATTCACTAATGCTGGCATTCGTTGGCAGTTTCTTTGTGGGAGCCGCCATGAGTATCGCCATGGGTCAATTTCCATACCTGATCTCAATCGCCGTTGATAAAAGCAGTGTCTCAATGGCTCTTGGTGTGTACATCGCTATCGATTCTATCGGCGCAATGGTCAGTCCGTTCATCGTTAATCCACTGACCACTGTCTTCTCCAAAATGGGACTTAACGTCTTTTCAGTCAGTGGCGTATTAGCCTTAATCATTGGTATCATTTGTCTAGTAAGTCAGTTCCAGAAAAACTTGGTTCATAGTTCCTTAGAAGTCACCGATTAGAAGACAATAAATCTTGGGTGCTTACAAATAAACCATATTAAAAGCGCGTACGGTCTCTTAACTGAGAGCGTACACGCTTTTTTCGTATATCTATGGCAATGAAAATTAAAAACATTCAAACGGGACACACGCTTCCGCTATGCCTCATCATGATACTGCACGCCTGTCTTTAAATTAACGTAATCCATTCTATAGGCGTTCTCGCCATCAAATATCTTCGAGCGAAACATAGCAAAAGTACCTTTATGATGGGTGTTTGGAAAGGTATCCGTGTCTCCAGCACGATGCACATACGCGCCCTTTGCAGTTACACCGTAAAAATAATATTTTTCATAAGTATACCCGTCACGTTTCGTTTTTTAAAACTGCAAATGATGTTTATTTCGCATTTGAGTAACGGTATACTTTGATTTATAGGAGTGACTGTGCCACTTAATATAATAAGGATGGGCTGCTCAAGCATTCGTGTAAGTACCTGCTGCTAAAGCTGGACTGCGAATTCCAAATAAGACACTCAAAAATCAATATAGTGACAATTTTAACTTTCACGAGAATCCCCTTCTATCTGATAACGTATTCATAATAAATATTGATCATTATTGTAATGTTATACATCACCAATTTCAATAAACGTTTAATTGCTTAAAAAGTCTTGACTTACACCGACTCTAACCTAATATGCTCAATCTAACCACGAGGTGAACCCAATGACAACCATCAAAGAAGTTTCAGCGATAACTGGCCTCAGCGCATACGCTATCCGCTTTTATGAACGTAAAGGTCTGTTACAAGTGCCAAGAAACGCAAACGGTATCCGTGATTTTGACCAGGCAAGCATCACTAAAATTCAGGCGATTGCGCACTACCGGAACGTCGGAATGTCGCTTGAAGATATCAAGGTCGTTTTTGATAATTACGAGAACCATGAACTATCTGTGCGGTTGCTCAAAGAAACGAAGGCCAAACTTGACCAGGAAATTGCATCATTGGAAAACACCCGCGCGTATCTTATCAATAAAATTGCGTTGCACCAACGCATTGCCAATCAGGAAAGGAAGAATCACCATGATCAAAAATAAAGTTGTTGTTATTACAGGCGCCTCCAGTGGCTTCGGCCGGAGCACCGCACTACTGCTGGCGCAAAATGGCGCAAAACTCGTCCTTGGCGCACGTCGTGAGAATCGCCTGCAGGAACTCGTGTCAGAAATTACAGTTGCTGGTGGTGAGGCCGTTTACGCGGTGACTGACGTGACCAAGCAAGAAAATGTAGAGGCTTTAAGCCAAACGGCATTAGCGCATTTCGGTCGTATCGATGTTTGGATCAACAATGCTGGTATCATGCCACAGGGGTTGTTCATGGATAACGACGTTGCCGAATGGGAAGCCGCCATCGACCTGAACATTAAGGGTGTACTTTACGGCATCTCCGCAAGCTTACCGCAAATGGCTAAGCAACAGTCTGGCCACATCATCAACCTGGCTTCCGTTGCAGGCGTCATGGCGCATGCCGGCACAGGTGTCTATTCAGCCACTAAGTGGGCCGTCCGCGCGATTTCTGAAGCATTACGAGAAGAAACCGCCCAAATGGACGGCGACATTCGGGTAACCATCCTGTCACCAGGTGCCTTTAACACCGAACTCGTTAATTCTGTCCACAACGATAAGTTCCAAGCTGGTGTGGAAGATTTTTACGCCAAAGTCGGCATCACTGCTGATAGGGTGGCAACGACAATCAAACAAGCAATTGATCTGCCAGACGACACTTCCTGGAATGAAGTCATCATTCGACCAACGAAGCAAGTCCTCTAGCCGTCACGTACAAAAAAAGCACCCACAATTCCTAATCGATTTGTGGTTGCTTCTTTTTTTGCTATTTGGTATTTTATTGGCCCTTTCAAACTGTTGAATCAAGCTTCAGATTGAAAATCGTCTCATCACGAAACTAAAAATTGACCTTAGTCACTTCCCCACTCCGAAACGTTCGAATCGTCCCGTCAGTGGTTTCAATCACCAAACCGCCATCATCCGCCACGGTCAACGCGGTGCCGACCACGCTATCGTTGCCAACCGTCAGTCGAACCGTGCAGTCCTTCAACATAAACAAGTCCCGGTACTTAGCCAAATGACCGCCGTTTTGATACGTTGGGTACATCCGCCAAAATGCTGACAGGACATCTGCAACGATTCGGTTACGGTCAACCGCACCACCCTCAGTTTGAATACCGCCAGCTTTCCGTGCAATATCAGCGGGGAAGTTCGCCGTCGTCACGTTGATACCGATGCCCAAAACAACGTAGTCCCGACCGGCTGCCATAAAGTGTTCAGCCAGTATCCCGCAGCATTTCTGGCGGTTGACGTAGATGTCGTTGACCCATTTCAGCTGAAACACCGTTTTCGGAAAACTGACCTGCAACGCATCCACAACTGAGACAGCCGCCCCGGTGGTGAACAACCCAACGTTAAAATCCGCTATTCGCGCCATCGGCAACAACAGACTCATATAGATACCGGTACCCTCAGGCGAGTAAAACTTGCGCCCTGACCGCCCGTAGCCGGCCGACTGTTGTTCTGCGATAAACGCTTGGATCTCATTTGTTTGACTCGTTCGCGCAAACGTTTTGGCTTCAACATTTGTCGACCCCACCTCAGCGTACGTATGCAGGTGCACCGCAACCGTTGGCGCGAGAAACGACTGAATTTTGGCTAGAACGATCGGGTTATTGATTGCTGGCATTGGCTTACCTCCGATAATCAGCTTTAACTAGGACAATACCACTAACAGGTCCCCATTTTCAATGGTCTCGCCAACGGTTGCGCTGACCTGTTTCACAGTTCCGGCCTTCGGTGCCTGGATTGTGGTCTCCATCTTCATGGCTTCCGTGACGATCAGCGATTCGCCGGCTTGGACCTTTTGGCCGTCCTTGACCAGCACCTTGACAACGGAGCCGCTCAGAGTGGCGCCAATTTGGTTCACATCAGCGGCATCCGCCTTTGGTTTCGACGAGGTTGCCGCGGCAGCTTGTTTGATCGTCACGTCCTTGATGGTGATTTCCTGCAGTCGGCCGTTGACGTTAAACGACAGCGTCCGCACGTTATCAGCATCAGGCGCGCTGATCGTATTTAATTTCACAACGAGTGTTTTCCCCGGTTCAGTCTCAATGGTGACCGTTTCGCCCTCGCGAATGCCTTGGAAAAACGACGACGTATCCAGAACAGACACATCCCCGTACCGCGTATAGCGCTTCTCATAATCCAAGAAGACCTGCGGATAAATGAGGTAGCTCAACACTTCCAAATGTGTCGGTGTCCGTTTTAATTTGCCGGCCAATTCAGTTGCAGTGGCTTCAAAGTCAGCTGGTTTCGCCAAACTTCCTGGTCGGACCGTCAACGGTTCGCGACCCTTCAGCACGATCTTTTGCAGTTTCTCTGGAAAGCCACCAGCTGGTTGACCGATGTCGCCCGCAAAGAAGTCGATCACCGACTTTGGAAAGTCCAGCGTATCGCCCTTATCGTAAACGTCCTGCGGGGTCAGCTTGTTCTGCACCATAAACAGTGCCATGTCCCCGACCACCTTGGAACTTGGCGTCACCTTGATAATGTCGCCAAACATGTCGTTGACTGCGGTATAGGTCTTTTGAACAGTTGCCCAACTATCGCCAAGTCCCAGCGACTTGGACTGCTGCTGCAGGTTGGAGTACTGCCCGCCAGGCATCTGCGTCTGGTAAATGTTGGTCAGGGCACCGGTCACGCCGTTTGAAAAGTCGGTGTAGTACGGCCGTACGCCTTCCCAGTAACGGTTGATTTTTTCCACGTTATCAATGTCAACATCCGGCTGCCGGTCGTTACCTGATAATGCGTAGTAGGTCGCGCCCATTGACGGCTGACTGGTGGTACCTGAAAACGCATTGGCCGCCACGTCAACAACATCGACACCGGCCTTGGTGGCTGCAACATAGGTTGCCACGCCGTTCCCGGTCGTGTCGTGCGTGTGCAGGTGTACGGGAATATCCAGTGCATCCTTCAGCGTTGACACGAGTTCATAAGCCGCCTGGGGCTTCAAAACGCCGGCCATATCCTTGATTGCCAGCATATCAGATCCCGCTGACTGCAGGTTCAGCGCTAATTGTTTGTAGTATGCTAAATTATATTTTTGTCTGGACGGATCCAGAATGTCACCCGTGTAACAAATGGTGCCCTCGGCAATCTTACCGGCATCCTTTACCGCTTCAATACTCTTTTCCATCTGCGGCAGCCAGTTCAGACTGTCAAAAATCCGGAAAACGTCGATACCGTTCTTCGCCGATTCCGCAATAAAGTCCTGAATGACGTTGTCGGGATAATCTTGGTAACCAACGGCATTACTGCCACGAAACAGCATCTGAAACAGCGTTCGCGGCATGGCTTTACGCAACTGTTTGAGTCGTGCCCACGGATCTTCGTTTAAGAAACGGTATGCCACATCAAACGTTGCGCCGCCCCACATTTCATACGAGAACAACTGCGGTAACGCCTTCTGGGTCGCCTCTGCAACGGTCAGCATATCCTTAGTCCGCATCCGCGTTGCAAACAAACTCTGGTGGGCGTCACGCATGGTGGTGTCGGTCAGCAGAACTTTATCCTGGTGCAGTAACCAATCCTTGACGCCGTCCACGCCATCGCGGTCCAGCACATCCTTGGCCGTTTCAACACCGGCTGGAATGGCGGCAAAGTCATCGGTAAAGGTCGTTTCAGGATAGTATTTTTCAGCCCGCTTCGGCACGCCGCTGAAGCCGTTGACCGTCACATCGGCGAGATACTGCACTAGTTTGGCTGGGTCGTGCGCAGGTTGTTTGAAGTTAAACAGGTCGGGATTGTCCCCAATAAAGTGGGTGTTGGCCTCGCCAGCCTGGAACGTGGGGTGTGCCATCACGTTGCGCAGGTACGGCACGTTCGTTTTGACCCCCTGAATCTTAAACTCATTTAGTGCCCGCGTCATCTTACGTGCAGCGGTCGGCAAATCGGCCGCGTGGACACAAGTTTTGGCCAGCAGGGAATCAAAGTAGGGCGTCACCACAGCGCCATTGAACACGCTGCCGACATCCAGCCGAACACCGTTGCCGCCAGGAAGCTTGCTGGAAACGATTGTTCCCGTATCCGGCATAAAGTCGTTGGCTGGATCTTCGGTGGTCACCCGACATTGAATCGCCGCGCCGTTATAGGTAAGCTCATTCTGTTTTGGCAGATGAATATCAGCGTAGAGGTCTTGGCCCTGCGCAATCTTGATCTGCGTTTGGACAATATCGATGCCCGTGATCAGTTCTGTTACGGTATGTTCCACCTGAACCCGCGGGTTGACTTCCAAGAAGTAATATTTGCCGTCTTCGACCAAAAATTCAACGGTGGCCGCGTTCACATAGTGAACACTGGCCATCAGTTTAACCGCTGCGTTACAAATTTCAGTTCGTAACGCCTGCGGTAACGCAACAGCTGGCGCAAATTCAATCATTTTCTGGTTCCGGCGTTGAACGGAGCAGTCCCGTTCAAAGAGATGCATGGTGTGTCCGTGCTGGTCAGCGATAACCTGAACTTCCACGTGCTTAGGGTGCGTCAGCAGTTTTTCAAGATAGATTTCGCCGCTGCCAAAGGCTTGCGTGGCTTCAGAACTGGCCCGTTCAAACGCTTCTTTCAAGTCTTCCGGTTTATCAACGACCCGCATCCCGCGGCCACCACCGCCCATAGCCGCCTTCAGCATAATTGGAAAACCGTGGGTGGCGCCAAATTCAGCAGCTTCTTGATAGGAAGCAACGGGTTCCTTCGTTCCGGGAATCGTCGAAACACCAGCATCAGTCGCCACCTGTTTTGCGGTCACCTTATCACCAAACATATCGAGCTGCTCAGGTTTCGGCCCGATGAAGGTGATGCCAGCGTCAGCACATTTGCGCGCGAAGGCGGCATTTTCGGACAGGAACCCGTAGCCGGGATGAATTGCGTCCACGTCGTGCGCCTTGGCCACGCGGATAATATCATCCATGTCCAAGTACGCAGCGACTGGCTGGTCGCCAGCGCCGACCTGATAAGCCTCATCCGCTTCAAAGCGGTGATCTGACAGTGCGTCTTCCTTTGCGTAAATCGCAACGGCAGTCAGGCCTAACTCATGACAGGCCCGAATGATCCGCGTTGCAATCTCACTTCTGTTAGCAATCAAAATTTTCTTCATAGGGCAACCTCTTTTGCGTCAAATTCCGTAGCAACCAACAATAGTTTGTGAACCAAATATCAATGCAATGGCTTTTATTTGCCATTTATTAAATATATGGTGTTATTTTTATAAAACAAAAGTCCAGTAACGACTTCTATGGTGCTAATGATAGCCTATTATCAGGGGATATTCCATTAATTTTTATCAGATTTTAATAAAAGTCTTTTATGTGTGGATATATTAGTTTATATATGTGATTGGTGCAGATTAAAAGGCAGGGTCGCCTGAGATGTTGTTCAGGGATCCTGCCCGTCCGCATTACATTCGCCAATTCAAACCGAATTATAGTAATTTCCTGAAAGTCTGCTGCACAGTTAATATCAAGTCATCAACCTCAGGTATCTTTGATAGTTCTTTTCTTATATTGATTCCAAAATTGTACGTTAATTTACTCAATGGTACTTCTACAATGTTGATGTCCTGAAGTCGATCGTGTGGGATTGCTTTCAGGATCGTCGGTGAGCAATACGATATTGCTACTTGACCTAATGCAAGCTCAGTCGCTGTTTGGTTATTGTTGACCTCCAAAATATGATTCATGACAACATTATTTCGTTCCAGAAACTGATCAAATAAAATCTGTGAAGATGCCTTTGAATTGGTTGTAATTAACGGCTGATTACTCAACTGACTTAGCGTCAACGTATCAAATGAACGCCAAAGAACCCCTGCCTGATATACCGCTGATTTTTTAGGAATCAAAAAATAAATTGGAACAATTCCTAAAGACTGATAAGCGAATCGCTCATTATGGACTTCCGTATCTAAAACAACATCAACAGAATTACTCTGTGCTAACTGAACCGCATCCTTATAGTTTAATTGAATCGCCTTAACTGTCACATGTGGATGAAGCAAATAAAATTGTTTCAATATTTGACTATACCAACCGTGGCCTACAGATGGATCACAGCAAATCGTCAACAAATGCAGGTGTTCTTCAGATAACAATCGCATCTGTTGTCTTAAGTTCACTTGAAGTTCTTGTTGCCGTTTTAAATTCTCTAAGCATTCATAACCAGCAAACGTTAGCGTCAAAGGATGTTTGTTTCGATTTATTAAAGGTGTTCCGAATTCCACTTCAAAGTTCTTGATTACCTTGCTGATATACGACTGACTAAAATGGCACTGTTCTGCTGTTTGAGAAATACTACCCGTTTTATGAATCAGCAATAAAAATTGCCTTAAATTATTGTCAGTTTCGTTCATCAAGAATCGCCTACTTTCCAATGCTTACTCATATTGATTACCATATCACAAATAGGTCATAAAAACTTGACCGGATAGGCGATGTACAACTGACAGAATCCATGGAATACTAGAGTCAAGTCATTGATCAATGATTAACTTAGTTTAAATAAAAACGCTTACAAAATATTTCGAGGTGATTTATATGGCTGATTATGATGTTATCGTCATCGGCGGTGGCCCAAACGGCTTGACAACAGCTGGCCTATTACAAGCACAAGGTGAAAAAGTAGCGTGCTTAGAGAAAAATAGTTACATTGGCGGGCTAGCTTCTAACGCGCACGAATTTCCTGGTTATACTCATAACCGCGGCATGTGGTACCTAATGTTTGCAAAAATGCAAGAAACACTAAAATCTCTAGAATTGGAAAAATACGGGCTGAAGTTACTGGATCCAGAGCACGTTATCGCAATTTTGCCACTTCCTGAAAATTATGGTGACCCAGTATTTCGGATGTACAATGACGGGCAAGAAACAATGCAGGACATCGAGGAAAACTTTGGCAAAGAAACTGCCAAGGGATTTGCTGACTTCATGGGCTTTCTGCATCGTTTACAACCAGCATTAACCCGTGAATTTGCGGGCGAGCCAACCTCTCCAGATGAGCTGATCAACTCGCTGGAAACACCAGAGGAACGTCAAGATATGCGAACACTCCTGTACGGGACTGCGATGGAATTAGCTGACCGTTTCTTCCCGGATAAGCGGAAACAAGGTCCCATCCGTGGGTATATCGCAAGTATGTGTACCGATGGCTTTTACGGTGGTCCAATGACCCCAGGTTCTGCATTAACTCTTGCATACCATTTTGGGACTCCTTCTGAAGGTGAGGGCGTTACCGGTTCCCAATTCAAGATGGTCAAGGGCGGCACTGGTGCGTTTTCAGAAGCCCTCGCAAAATCATTTGCTGCCCATGGTGGCAACCTTATTAAAAATGCTGAGGTTTCCCAAATACTAGTCGAGAATAATAAAGCAATTGGCGTTCAATTAAGCGACGGTCGTGAAATTACGGCAGACAACATTGTATCCGGTATCGATGCTTATCAAACATTTATTAAATTAGTTGGTAAAGACGCAACACCTTCGTGGTTAACAAAATCCATTAAAGAAATCAACTTCACAGATACAATCACACAATCCTACTACGCCTTCAACAAGTTGCCATCATTTACTGAAGATTATGACCAGTTAAATCATGATGGTTGGCGGTTTAGTGTTTGGAACATGGGGTCAAGCGAATTATTTGAAGACAATTGGGACGCTGTTAAAGAAGGTCGAGTTCCAAAATATGTCTCCGGTGGCATTTCATTTAGAAGCATGGTAGACCCGAGTCTTGCGCCAGAAGGTCACTATTCAGGTGTGTTCTGTACGTCACCGTCATGGCCGATTGGCACCCAGCCAAAAGACTATGCAGCCACAAAGGAAAAGATTTTTAATTCAATTTGTGCCTACTACGAAAAGTTCATGCCAGATTTTCGTGACTGTATCGACGACTACAAGGTCTGGTCACCCGTCGATTTTGAAAATGAGTACAACAATAC
Source organism: Secundilactobacillus collinoides DSM 20515 = JCM 1123 (assembly GCF_001435975.1). Classification (GTDB taxonomy): domain Bacteria; phylum Bacillota; class Bacilli; order Lactobacillales; family Lactobacillaceae; genus Secundilactobacillus; species Secundilactobacillus collinoides. The sequence goes on along the minus strand of NZ_AYYR01000009.1, from coordinate 207,880 downwards.
GGGCGGTGCTTGGTCACATGGACCAGTTCAAATCGATCAAATGTTTGATATGCGTCCGGTTAAAGGTATGTCAAACTTCCGAGCACCAATTCAAAACTTATATCTTTGCGATTCATCAAATCATCCTGGCCCTGGTTATAACGGGCGTGCACCATTTAGCTGTGTTAAAGCCATGGAAACAGATGGTGTATTGAAGGGCACTCAATCTTTCGGTTCTAGTGACGTCAACACTGGTGCCTCACAAAATGTTTAGATTGAAGAAGAGAGCAACACATACTGTTTAAAAACTAGTGTAGAAGCGGACTATTTTATAAAATCCCGGTTTGGGTTTTGTAAAATGGTCCGCTTCTGTGAAAGTCTCTGATTTGTGTCGCTCTATTCTCTAAAATGACTTATCAAATAATCGTAAAAAGCAGGTAGTCAGACAGCGATTTTACTCCCAGAAAATAAGGTACCTCAGGCAAAAAACAAATTATGCCTGAGGTACCTTATTTATTCGGGAAAAGCCGTTACTTCACGTTTATCATAGATAAACTGGACATGCTAAAGTGATTTTGTCAGTACCATTAAAGATAATTTAAAGTTTATCATGCCTTCACATCATTATCCTCACTAATACGAATCACTAACTTTTGCCCGTCAGTTTCAGTGTGCTGCAACGCATTCGTGTCGCCAGCCTCATCCCCGTCTTGCCAAGGCATGTAAATTAGTTGCCCTTCGTAAGTCACGTTAGCAATGTCATCGAAGGCAAGCAATCGGTCCTTAGTCGTCAGCGGTTCATCATCTTGCAATGCAAACTGACCATTTTGCATTAATCCGGGATCAATGTTCTGAATGTCACTAAACGGGCATTCGAAGACCATTGACTCACACGTTTTGACTTCGTAAGCTTGTCCGTGATTCAGTACCAGATTTGTTTTTATGCCCTGCACTGATAGAAACATTTGGTCTGAATAAATCGTCACGCCCTCAACGTTTTCAAACGTTATCTTGACCTTGGACGCAGTATTTGAATGGGTACTTTTTTCTTGATAATGCTGTCTCATACTTAATGCCACCACCAATTTAGATATTTTCCGAGCTGGAATTGTGTTTCCACGTCTTCACTACCACGTAACAATGCCAAAATGAAAATTCTACGCAGACTTAATTTCAAGATAACGTAAACTCTGAATCACCTGCATGAACGAGTGCCTATGATCAATCGTTTGGTACAATCCTAAAGCGATCCGCAATAGTTGCGACTCACAATGGGCATTGTTACCGGATACATAATTTTGCGACTGCTTAAAGCAGCTTCGTTTATTCAAGAGGATTCCCCCACTGATCGTAACAACGAATCGAACGGACGTGCATGAGGCCATCCTTCTCATCAACGATTACTTCAACGTGCTGCTGAAAGTACTTATAAGCAAACCAGATATCCGGATTAACGATCCGCCTCACCCGTTTTGAATATCGTGAATCCGCAACTGAGTGCGCAAAAAGAAACGCTCCCAGAATATCCTTTTCGAATTTGACATTACTGCGCACATACCGCGTAGCAAGCGTTTCAGGTGAAGCCGCCTCAAGTTGCCGACGAGCGAGCTGTTGCGGTTTGAGTGAAATACCGCAAAAGAAACATGTGGTTGCCCTGGTATCTACCTGAGAACCGCAGTTAAAACAATAAGTTGTCATTATAAGGAAACCTCCTAATAAATTAGTTGCGAGATTTCGAATAATAGATGTGTGGAACTTTGATGATTGGTACTTTGATAACCGAATTTTAGTACCTTTAGTGTACTGCTTTTTTAAAGGAAAGTATCGTGATTGGGCCCTGTTTTGAGACTATCTTTTCGTGTTGAAGTACTTGCTGTGGAGTTGGCTGGCGGACTGTTTTATCGCGACAAAATGGCCTTCCTTTTTTCACTATTGTTAGTGGGAGGAAGACCAGTTTGGGTGGTATTTTGTTTGTGGCGTTTAATTGTCTGTAGTTTCATTTTGGTGCGTTATTCGAGACCTATTTGAATTTCGGGTACTTTGCTGGCAGCTATTTTCGGTGCTGTTTTCAGTCGGCACTCCTTGGTTAGTCTTCTACTGTCCTCGAGACTAAACGCGTTCCAGGAGGCAGGGGGCTACTGTGTAACGGACTCTGGCGCAAAAGTCAGGCCCAGACTTTTACGCCAGAGTCCGTTACACTCCGCCCCCTAAACGCCTCCTTCCACGCTCTTTACACCAGCATCCTATACAGCATCTGATTCTCCTGCAAATTAATATAATTCGCATCAAAGTCACTTAGTCTGCTCAGCAGCTGATTCAAGTTTTTCGCTTCGCCCAATCTTACGCCAATTAGTACTGGACCTTGTGCGCTGTTGACCTTTTTTGTGTATTCAAACTTTGTAATATCATCATCCGGGTTCAGCACCTCGCTCACAAACTGGCGCAGTGCTCCCGCTCTCTGGGCGAAGTTGACCACGAAATAGTGCTGCAGGCCTTCATGGATCAAGGACCGTTCTTCGATTTCCTGCATCCGGTTGATGTCGTTGTTCCCGCCAGACACGACGCACACGACATTTTTACCAGCCAGATGGTCCTTGTACACCTCCAACGCTGCGATACTTAACGCGCCGGCTGGTTCCGCTACCAGCGCCAGCTTCGTGTACAAGTCCAGAATGGTTGTACTTACCAGTCCTTCCGGCACTTCGATCAACCGATCCACGTTGTCCTGGCAGGTCGCGTAAGTCAGTCTACCGACCTTTTGAACCGCCGCGCCGTCCACAAATTTATCCACGCTGGTCAGGGCTTGCGGATGACCAACCGCGAAGGCCTTTGCCATCGACGCGGCACCGCTTGGTTCCACACCTACTACGGTGGTTTGCGGACTCACCGCTTTTGCGTGGGTACTGATGCCGCTCATCAAACCGCCGCCACCGATCGCCGCAAACAAAAAATCAACGTTAGTGCCGTTTTCGGCAGCATCGTTAAACACCTCTACAGCTAAGCTGCCTTGTCCGGCCATGGTGTTTAAATCGTCAAACGGTGCAATGAAGGTCTGGTTGTGTTGCTCACAGAAGACTAACGCTGCTGAATTAGCTTCATCAAACGTGTCCCCTGTCAATTCAATAGTCACGTTGTCGCCGCCAAAGAATTTAACTTGGTCGACCTTTTGTTTTGGCGTTGTCACCGGCATAAAGATGGTTGCCGGGATGGCCATTTTTGCACTGGTCCAAGCGACACCCTGCGCGTGGTTGCCGGCGCTGGCGCAGACGACACCGCGCTGCCGTACATCAACCGGCACTTGCGAGATTGCGTAGTACGCACCGCGAATCTTAAATGACCGCACAGCTTGCAAGTCCTCGCGTTTCAGGTACACATTGCAGCCATATTTTTGTGACAGGTACGCGCTGAACTGTAACGGCGTGTGTCTTACAATCGGCTTCAACACCTCGTATGCTTTCAAAACGGCGTCATCAGTCAGTACTGCTGTATTTGTTGTCATATTATCACATCCTCTTATCGTAGTGGTCACCGCCAAAAACGGGTTCGAGCATGTCTGTCAGTCATGAAATTCAGTCTATGTAATCCCATCACTTGCCAGACATGGAGTGCCCGACCCGAACTGCGATGGTAGTTATTCGGCAACCCCCCATTTGGGTCACCAGTTATCGTTATGTTGTATTGTATTGAAAACGACCGCGCCTGAATGTTTTGCCCCACCCAGTCTGTCGCTGCGACCTCGGCTTATTTCCCAAAAAGGTCCCTCCAGTTGCGACAGCAAGCCGTCATTTTATCATTACAGTCTGAGTTTTCTCAAGCTGTAATTCTAATCACTTTAACACACTGAAAACGCTTGTCAACCCTTATTTCACGCGGGTTTAGACAGTATTAAAATCCCCAATAAAATAGCAAAATCAACAAAAAACGGGCTTTATTCCGCACTGATTGGCAAAACAAAGTCCGTTCTAAATTTTAAGCATGTGAATGTGCAGTGTGTACGACACGCAGTCGTTTCCGCACATGCACGCGATCTGGACGAGTGGCCACTTCCACAAATCCGGGTCGGGTCGCTTTCTTGCCAGCAATCAGGGTCAGTAAACTTATGATAATGAGAAAGACAAACGAATAAGTATAGCCGCCGGTCGCACTGTGAATACTGCCGAACAGCACCGGCCCGATGGCAGCTAATAAATACCCGATAAACTGTGCACTTGAGGAGAGGTAAGCGGCGCCAGCAGAGGTTTTACTCCGCAGGTTGAAAAGTTCAAACGCCGCTGGTACCGTCAACTGACCGGGTGCTGCCACCACGACCCAGACCCAAGAGTACTGCGGCAGCAGCAAGAAACCGAGAAAGGTCGATACCTGCAGGGTCACCGCGAAGACTACGACCGAGTATGGGTGACGCATCCGTTCCATAATGATCGGCACGATAATGGCGTGAAAAATGCCGAGAATGTTGTACAAAAACATCATGATGCCGATACTGTGCGACGAATAGTGAACCGTGTTCAAATACGTCGGCAGCCAGTTGATCATGGTGTACATCGGCAGCATGCCGCCGATGCCAAATAACAGCGCCACCGACAGCGTAAGTTTCAAGTCATACCGCTGCTGTCGTTGATGATGGACGCCGGTTGTTTTGAAAACAAGCATCTGGTCTCGGTGCAGCAAGAGTTGGAACAGCCACGGGACGGCTGCCAGCAACGCGACGCCGGCCCAAACGCCCAAACTGAATCGCCAACCTAGAGTGGTTGCGGTATCGGTTGAGATGATGGACGGAATCCCCGCTGAAACCGCCAGTACCACGGAGTAGATCGCAGTAATGATACCGATACGGTCCGGATAATAGCGTTTGAATAAAGGTGGTAACAGGGTGTTACCGAACGCCATGCCGGCTAAAGCAATGACCGTGGCCGCGCAAAAGCCGCCAAAGGTCGGCATTAAAATACGGGTACCAAGCCCGACAGCGATGAGCATCATCGACCCAAATAACGCCAGTTCATAACTCATTTTGCGGACCAACAATGGGGCCAACAGTCCAAAGACCGCAAACGCAATCAGTGGCAGCGTTCCAGCCACGGTCACGTTAAAACTCGTTACGTGTTTAGCGACCACGGCAAAGATCGTCGACAACGACGTGACCGCTGCTCTGAGGTTCAACGCACTCAGTAATATTCCAATAAAGACAATTAAGACGCCTTTGCGCCGGTTTTCAATCATGGGTAATCTTCCTTTGTTTTAAGTTCATCTCAGAGTGTACCGAGATTCTGGTCAACCAGCCATCATTAAATTAAAAAAGCGTTTTATCGTTGCCAAATAGGCGTTTCAAAAGTCACAAAGTGATGTGAAACCCCAAAATAAAGGTCGTTTTTTTGGCAAAACATTACTATAATAAATGTGATACATAGCAAATTCCTATGAAAGAAGATCACCGCCATGAACCTCAACCAACTCACCTATTTTAAAACCATCGTCGAAAGCGGCAGCTACATGAAGGCTGCCACCCGCTTAAACGTTGCCCAGCCCACGCTCAGTAATGCGATCCACCGGCTAGAAAAGGAGCTCGGCACCACCCTGTTTGACAGATCCGGTCGAAATAGCCAAGTCACGCCGCAGGGCATGGATTTTTACTACTACGTCAACGAATCGCTGACTTCACTGGAAAGTGGGACAAAGCGCATTCAGACACGGCCACAGCAGGCCAGTCTTATCCGTCTGGGCTTCTTCTTTTCACTCGGGTCGCAATTCATTCCAGAAATGATCAGCGACTACTGGCAAACATACCCCAACGACCAGTTTACGTTCATCCAAAAAAGCAGCAACGAACTGCATCAGGCACTCAAATCACAACGCTGCGACCTTGTCATCTGCACACTGCCGTCTGACAACGATCCGCATTTAATTTACACCCCCGTGCTCCAGCAGCATTTCGTTGTGGCCATCAGTGATAAACACCCGCTGGCTAAACGGCACCAGGTTTCACTCACCGAATTAGACGGAGAAACCCTGCTCTCATTCCCACTGAAAAGCCGTGTCCGCAAAGTCATCAACAACCTGCTGGTAGCCGAACATATCACACCAAAACAAACCATCGTGTTCGAGGAAGACCGCACCATGCTGGGATTTGTGGCCCAGGGTATCGGGTACGCCATCTTGCCGAGAACCGAAGTCACATCGTTCCACGGGATAAAGGCGCTCCCACTCGCAGAAATGGTGCCGCCCCAGAGTATTTTCATCGGGTACCCAAACGAACTCGACCACAACCCAGGATTGCGGCGCGCGGTCACCTTTATTAAAGCGTATTGTCAGACGCATGATTTAGATTCAGGAGACCAGCGTGTCGGCTAAATTGGTTCGGTGTTGAAACTGTCCAGCTATTGCGTGCAATTCAAACGGTCGCTCTCGGTTAAATAAGGCACCCTCAGCTAAAATTCAAATTGAATTTTAGCTGAGGGTGCCTTAAATTCTGGGAACAAAATCGCCTTTGTCCCACTTTATTAGTCACGATTCGTTTACTGTTCGATATTCATCAAGTTTTCTAGTTAACTGGGTCGAAAAAACTGTAACAACCAAGAATCATCTAAACGGGTTATGTCGCTCGTTTTCCCTATTCAACAGGAACCGCACCGATATCTTCCAGTACCGCCTTTAACCCAGCAACGGCCGCATGAATGCTTTCATCACTGGCAGCGTAACTGATTCGAATAGCGTGGTCATCACCAAATGGTGCGCCCGGAATGACACCAACGTGTTGTTCCTTTGCTAATTTCTTGGCAAAGGCCATACTGTCATCCTTCCAAGCATCCGGTAGTGACACGAACACGTAGAAAGCACCCTGGGGTTTCACAATATCCAACCCAAGTTTACCCAGTGCTGTTCGGAGATAGTTGCAGCGTTTTTCGTAAATGACCCGCATGGCTTCGGCATCTTCTTCACCGTTTGTCATGGCTTCAATGGCAGCGTACTGCACGATGGAGGTGGCTGCTGTGACTTGGTACTGATGACACTTGGCGATCAGGTCAATGACACCGCTTGGGCCAAAGACGAAGCCGAGCCGCCAGCCGGTCATGGCGTGGGACTTAGACAATCCGTTGATAACGATCGTCTGGTCTGACAGCCATTTTGACAAGGTGTAGTGCTTCACGCCGTATGTCAGTTCACCATAAATTTCGTCACTGATGACCCAGATCTCATTGTCACGTAACACAGGAACCAGCGCGTGCAGTTGTTCTTCCGTGTAAACTGCACCGGTCGGGTTGCTTGGGTCGGTGATCACAACACCGCGGATGTTGAGTTCCGGGTGCTCATCGATGGCCTGCTGTACCTGTTCGGGGGTCAGCACACAGCCGTTTGCGCGGGTGTCGATCATCAAGGCCTGCAGGTGGTTCACATCTGACATGGACTTGTATACGGGATAGGCTGGCGTTGGAATAATGACCGCGTCACCGGGTTGAAACAGCGTGTGGAACGTGGCGGCAAGTCCTTCAGTGGCACCAACGGAGACCACAATTTGGTCCGACGTGTAATTGTAGCCGAATTTGTCATGATAATAGGAAGAAGCTGCGTCCCGAAGTTCCTGAACGCCCCAGAAATAAGGGTAGTGGGACTCGTTATTATCAATGGCCTTGATAGCTGCCTGCTTAATGTGGTCAGGCACGTTAAAGTCCGGTTCACCAAGAGTCAATTTAACAATTTTCGGGTCAGCACTGATATCGTGGTCAAACTGACGCAGCACTGATGGCTTCACGTTGCTGATATCCTGATTCAATTTACTTAAGTCCATACGCGTTCCTCCGTTGCTGTTATAAGTTAGTTGTTACCGCGTAAGTCCCACGTTGATGCGACTTATATGGTAAATAAATTAGAAAACAAATTGTTCTCCAATCTTTCATTACCCCTATCATAACCGTTTTTGCGTAAAAATCAATACTAATTATTCAATATAATATTGAATATTCACATGCTCATGTCACTTATGGTGTGTAATCGATTGTATTGAAGTTTAATTTAATTTTAATGAACGTTCGTTTTCTGCCTATATTTTGCGGTTTTGATGGCTTATTGTTTTAAATTTGACAACTTTTCTCTAATTATTTTCTAATTTTTCATTGCATTATTTATTCAAATGGGTTTAAACTGTATGCAAGTTAAAGGAGTGATTCCATGGATAAAAATTCATCAGCAGATATGAATGCAGATGGTACCAAGCGCAGCCTGACTAACCGCCACGTGCAAATGATTGCCCTTGGCGGCACCATCGGGACCGGCCTGTTTCTAGGGGCCAGCACCACCATCTCTAAAACCGGCCCTTCAGTCATTTTCATTTATATGGTCATTGGACTCTTTTTCTTCTTATTGATGCGTGCTATCGGGGAAATGCTCTATAAAGACCCTTCGCAACACACATTCATCGCGTTTATCTCCCGTTATTTGGGTGATAAGACCGGCTACTTTGCCGGCTGGACATACTGGGGCGGCCTGATTTTCATGGTCATGACCGAACTTACAGCGGTTGCCAGCTACGTTCAATACTGGTTCCCTCATTTACCAGCTTGGATCATTCAAGTGACCTTATTGGTTGTCCTGACCTCAGTTAACCTCATTGCCGTTCGCCTATTTGGTGAAGCCGAATTCTGGTTTGCCATGATAAAAATTGTTGCCATCCTCGCCATGATCGTCACCGGGATCATCATGGTGTTCAGTTCCTTTAAAACGCCAACCGGTCACGTGGCCATCAGCAACATCACTAACAACTTCTCAATGTTCCCTAAGGGCTTCAAATCATTTCTGACGGCTCTGCCCATGGTGTTCTACGCCTTTACCGGGATGGAATTCGTCGGGATCACGACCGCTGAAACAAAGAATCCGCACAAGGTGCTTCCCAAGGCTATCAACAGCACCATCATCCGAATCGTCATCTTCTACATTGGCGCCCTGCTGGTGATCATGGCCATCTACCCATGGCAAAACATCAACACCAGTCAGAGTCCTTTCGTTCAAGTCTTTTCCATGATTGGTATTAAATTCGCTGCCAGTCTGATCAACTTCGTGGTTCTGACCGCGGCGGCGTCATCCATCAACAGTTTCATCTATTCAGCAGGTCGCCACTTATATCAACTCTCAACGGAATCAGACACGCACATCATGAATCAGTTCCAAAATATTTCCAGCCGGAAAGTGCCAGCGCGGTGTATCTTGTTCTCCGCTGCTCTGATGCTGATTGCACCACTGGTCAGCCTGTTTTCAAGTATCACCACCCTGTTCCAGCTGATCAGCTCCACTACCAGTGACCTCTACCTCATCGTGTACGCCCTCACTGTTCTGGCGCACTACAAGTACCGTAAGTCAGCAGATTTCGACCCCGACGGCTTCATCGCCCCGTTCTACAAGGTCGTTGACCCGCTGCTGATTGTCTTCTTCGCGATCATCTATGGTTGCCTGTTTATCAACGGCAGCGCCATTTCCGCCACCCTCGGGATTCTCTGGTGTGTTGGCTTCGGCTTCGCCTCTTCACGTGAAAAATCAACACAGGAGTTGCCATCAGACGTTAGCGGCCGTTAGTGCCTGTTTAACACGATTATTGAATATGGAATTACTTTAACGCAAATTAAAAACGAGTAACCAGCTTAGCGTGTCTAAACTGATTACTCGTTTTTTTGTTGTTTTAAGCAAAGTTTTGAGGAGCCTGACGCGGCACCCTAATCTAGACCGCGATTTTCCAGATAGTAGGCTTTGATAAGGCCATCCAGCACCTCGTGGTCATAGCGGAAACCAAAGCGTTCGTAAAGGGATCCCGCATTATTGCCATTGGACACAAACACAAACAAATCTTTCGCACCCGATTGATGTTGCAGCCAGTCCATTGCAAATGCCATTAAATGTCCGCCGATGTGCTGTCCCTGATACGTTGGATCAACGTAGAGATTGTTCAACTCCGCAATTTTGGTCGGTAACTTCAGCCAGTTAGGAAATAGCCACTGACTGTCAGCGGAGAATTGATTGGCCCATTCTGGGCGCTCATTGAATTTATCTTGCGTCAGCATTTCGGCGTTCACAAAAACGTAGCCGATGGGTTGCTCACCATCAAAGGCAACGAGGAGTGCTTTTTCATCAGAATTCTCAAATGCCGGCTGTAACCGATTCTCAAAATTCATCGATGACAGAATGGTTTTGAACTTGGGTAAATGCGTCTTATTTGCCTGATAAGTCATCAATTGATTGCACAATTCGCGACAAATAGTGACTGGCCCGGATGATAAATTGCGATAGGTAATTTCTGTCATAATTGTCCCCGCTTCATTAGAGTTAATGACCTCACTATACCGCTAAAGGCATTCTTTTGGATTAAAAAAGTCTCCCCGTTTCATTTCAATTCAAACTTCAATCAAAGCGTAAACAAACAGGGAAGACCGCTGTCACGATTAATAGCCTGAATCACAATAAAATCAACTCATCCGGTTATCTCTGCACCGGCAACGTTTCACCGTGCCAACGTCCGCCCGCGTAAGGTGACCGCATCTCTACCATGCCGTTTAGAATCATACAGGTACTGGTCAGCACGCTTATAGACCTGCAAATAGTTGGTATCCTCAGTGTACACGTGGGTGCCGCCAAGTGAAATTGTGACCTGTAACTGCTGACCGTCAAACGTAAACATGAGGGTGCCTACCGCTGCTTGTACGGTGCGCAACATGGTCTCCGCCTCCTGATCATCCTCGCGAATATCATGGAGGATGACCGTAAATTCTTCGCCACCGGTTCGGTAGACCTGACCAGCGTACTGGCCACTCTCCACCACGTGTTCAATCTGGTGGGCAACGGCTGTTAGCACTTTATTCCCCGCCAGGTGGCCATAAGTGTCGTTCACCCGTTTAAAATGGTCGATATCCAACGTAAAAACAGCGTACAGCTTGCCATCCTGCTGGAATTGGGTGAAGGCATCTGCCAGCTTCTCATTAAACATTGCGAAAGTGTGTGCATTCGTCAACTCATCCACCTGCGCCTGGTGCCGGAACGTATCCATGCGGTCCAGTTGACTTTTCAACATCTGGTAATAGCCGAAAACAACAAGATTAAGCACGATTAGCGCCGCAATCTGCCGCCCCCACGCCGGCCGAGACTGGTGGCCAAACATGTCGTTTGTCATCGCGAGCCAAATTGCCGAATAGATGATAAATAAGACCGTGTACAGCAAACCGCTGTGCATTATCCGGTCAGTCACACAATAAATGAAATAAGTGACCACCAGTAATCCCAACGTTCCCAGAACTAGTGGGACAGTAACTTTTCCGGTTAGCGGCCAGATTGCCGTCCCAACCAGCGTGTATAACATTTGCCAGCGATTGTTCGTGTAGATCAGCAGATTAAACGTTGCCACAAGCATGACGTTGAAGTACGTCCAGTGAAACCCAACCAGTGTTGTCGCTGCGTTTTGGTTCACCCATAGTTGCATATAAGCCAGGATAATAAGGGCATCACCCATGATGCAGCTCAACAGTGTTTTATGTTTACCTATAAAATTAGTCATGGGCTCCCGCTTGATCCACATGATCAGGGACACCCCGCCGAGCAGCAATACCGTGTTAGCAATCAATGATGCCATGTAGGATACTGCGACGATTTTGAAAATCATCTTGCACTGGCCTTCTTAGTATTAACGGGTGCTTAAATCGCATCTGTCAACGGATTTTATGATAAGAATAGCATACATTAGCTACTAACTGTGTTGTTTATTTTGAACAAATGAGATTATTATTCTCTGCCGCAATCCACGTTAAAAACATTCCAATGTGCTGCGTAAAAATACTGTTTGGCAGCTAAAATCTTGGTTTGTAAAATACCCTTCTGAATTTTTCTCATCTTCAGTTTATTTTGACCCTCTTTTTCCACCACATAAATTTAAGTAAACTACAGACAGCTTCAAAAATACTTGAACGCTGTGCGTCTAAACAGCGTTCAAACGGAAATCGGGTGACATCGTTGCTTACAAAAATAAACTGGGTCAAAGGCCTCGCCATCATACTTGGTACCGCGTTTGGTGCCGCTATAATGGCAACCCTCGTCTTCCCAAGTAATCCGCAATTAATACTAGTGGTCATCGCCTTCTGTATCCTCTTTTGGCTGGTCAGCCGGCTAACGAACAGGTTGGCTTCGCACGTTTCAATTCACCTCCAAAAATGGCTCTGGGTCATTAACCTGAGTGTTCTGGTTATCAGCCAACTGCTAATGCTGCTCTTTCTGCCAGCCGGTGTCTTGCAGCCCGCAACTTTTCTGACCCACGTACTCGCAATCGGTTTGTTGGATATTATCGTTGGCCTGTTCGCGTCACTGGCCAAAAACTGTCTGATCACACGTGACGACTATTTAATGCCATCATTTCTCACCCTTTTCCTGACCCTCACCAGTGCTTATTATCTATCGATTTCACTAACTGTGATGGCCGTTCTGCTGCCGTTGGCACTCGTGTTGGTCACCCTTTTCAACTGGTCACATGCTTCCACGATAAAACGGGCATTAATGGGCATCAGTCTGTTTCTGATTGCGATGTTTGGGCAGGCAATCGTTCCAAGTTTCGTTGTGTTAGCATTCGGCATCACCATCGTTGCGATGTGGCTCTTCATTCGTCAGCGCGCACGCTTTATGACCTTTCTGGTGCCGTTTACCGTCGTGTTGCTCGGCTTTGTTGCCAGCGTGCCGACCAATGCCGTTTTGAAACAGACGGCCACACCGCTAACTTCGCTGTCGCAACAGGTCAGCAAGTCCAACAATATCCTTTAGGAGGTGATTGCCGTTATTTTTTCTGAACCTGAATTAAACACCATAAAAATCCCGCCTTGGTTTTACACATGAGACGGGATTTTTATGACTGGCCACTGATCACCAGCAATTTTCGAGTCCATCTTGCCTGATCACCTAGCACTTTTTTTACGTTTAGGCCAAATAACATCGTTGCAGAAAGTTCAAGTGCTACAATTCACTTAAAGCTTTATTCAACTAGCCCACCAACCCATAGAGGTGATTATCATGAAAAAACAAGTTCTCATCGGCACAGCATTAGCGTTTTTCCTCACCCTCACACTGACAGCATGTGCTTCCAGCAGCTCACAAAACAAAGCCAGCAGTTCGAGTGCTTCGTCAAGTTCGAGCTCAAAAACATTTAAAAAAACAGACACCAACGATGCAACGGCCGATTCCAGCCTGAGTACCGTCCTAAACGAAACGGAATCAAAATTCACTCAGGCCAGCTACAAAGACAGTAAAACTGGTGTGACCCTGAAATACAACTTGTTCGTGCCTGCGAACTATTCGAAACGTTCATCCTACCCGCTCCTCTCATTTATCCCTGACGATTCAGTCACCGGTAAGTCCACTAAAACCGGGTTGAGCCAGGGATACGGCGGGACGATCTGGGCCACGCCATCGGAACAGAAAAAGCACGCCAGTTTCATTCTCGTCCCGGTCTTTAGCACGTCAACAGTCGCTGGCGGCGTGGGTCAAAGCGGGTCGTCAGTGGTTAAAAAGAACGTCCAGACTTATCTGGATCTATTATCCTCATTGGAATCCAAGTACAGTATCAATAAAAAACGGCTGTACGCCACGGGGCAATCGATGGGTGGTATGACGATGTTCTATCTCAACTCACACTACCCGAAGCTGTTCGCGGCCACCCTGTATGTATCCTCGCAATGGGACGTCAAACAGTTAGCAGCGTTGAAGCATCAGAAGTTTTTCTACATCGTTTCTAGCGGTGACAGTCAGGCTTCTTCTGGTCAAAACGACCTCATCAATTATCTGAAAAAGAATAATGTTGCCTACACTCACGAAACGTTGAGCGCGGCGGCAAGTGCGGCCACGAAAAACAAAACCGTCAACCAGATGCTGGCGAAAAAGGATAACGCCAACTTCCTGACTTGGTCGAATTCATCTTTGGGCCACATGCAGTCGTTCAACTACGGCTACACGATTCCGGCTGTGCGTGATTGGTTGTATAACCAGAGTAAATAAGTCGGTCTCAGAATAAGAGCGCCCCTAGCAAAAATCCAAGTTGGATTTACGGCTAGGGGCGCCTTTTTTAGGGGGCAACAACGTCTTTTTCCACGCGCTATCGTCCAATTGCTCAAACAGTTGATTGTCATGAGGCTTTCGAGGCAACTATTTCGAGTTCCTCGAACCACAAAATGGAGCGGAAGCGGATTATTTTAAAACAGTCCGCGTCCGCTCCATTTTTAAACAGTGTGTTCCACTCTTTACTTTTGTTTCACATCAATTCGTTCTTGTTCTTCCGTCTCCACACTAGCTGTTGCCGCATTCTCCCGGTGTTTGAGTACCAGGTTAACCGTCATGCAGATGGCGAACAATGCAAGCCAGATGAGTGACATGCCCTGGTTGCCAAGGATCCCGTTGTGGAAGTCATAGCCGAAGTAGTCAGCGAAGCTGGCGCCGACTGGCCGGGTCAACACGTACGCAAGCCAGAAGGTGATGATCTCACTAGCACCATTTTGTGCTGGCTTTCGAATCATCCGGTAAGCGACAAGGGCTAAGAAAGCGGCGCCGAAGATCAGTCCGGAGTTCAAGAACCCTAAACCAAGTCCAGTTGGATCAACGTTGTAACCACCGACCCGGGCAGTTGCGAACCAGTCGCCGGCTGCCGTCCCTAACATGAACGAGAAGGCAACGGTCAGCCAGTAGTAGGCTTCCTTTTTCCGGTTGGTGATGTGGTGAATCGACAGGTCGTGCGTCGCGTGCTGCCATAAGCCAAAGCTGACCAGCAATAGTGCGCCGAAGATCAACGTTGTTTCTAGGTAGTGCAACCCGGTCAGGCTCTTAAACGTGTCTGCCGAGAAGGTGCCAAAGACCGCTAGTAGGGCGACTGAGGACCAGTAGTAGAACGGTCGGTACCGATTTGATCGCATTTGTAAAAAGAGAAAAACAATGAATAACCCAAGCGACCAGGCGACGGTAAATAGTTCACCTAAATTTGAATTTTGCTGACCAAAAATCTGACTTGAGAAATCTGAAACTGATTCACCAAGGCCAGTACTGACCAGCTTGGTTAGCCAAAAGAGGATCGTGATTTGCGGCACCTTGTTTAAAATTGTCTTCGCGGTAGATTCGGGTGCCCGTGTAATTGTGTTCGTTGCCATTTTCATCATCTCCGTATCTCGTCTAAGCAACATCTGATTGAATGACTTTATTCTAGCTTGGATGAGGTACAGTAACTATCGGGGGATGCTGAAGGAATGATGAAGATTCTTCATAATGCAGGAAATGTCAGGGTAAACACGGTGCCCTGCGGCTGGTTATCAGTGACCGCAATCGTTGCGTGATTTAATGCCACCAACTGGGAAACGATGGCTAGTCCCAGGCCCGTGCCCGGAATCTCAGACGAACGCGCTTCGTCAACACGGTAGAATCGATCGAAGATTTTTGCCTTTTCGTCGTCGGGAATCCCGACACCGGTGTCGCGTACCTGTAGCGTGCTCCCAATTGGTTCCTGTTTGGCCGAGACCGAAATGGTGCTTTCTGCTGGGGAATATTTGCTGGCATTTTCAATCAGCGCCAGCACGATTTGTTTTAAACTGTCCGCATCTGCTCGAACGGTCACCGCCGGATCAATGGCAACGTCAAGCGTCTGGGGCAGTTGCGCACCATACTGTGGCAGCACGTCACTAAAGAGCTCGGCCACGTTGACTGGTGTGAGTGCTAAATTAAGTTTTTCATTGCGGGTAATGGTCAGCAGCGACTCGACCAGATGGGTTAACCGCTGCGTTTCGCTATCCAAGAAATTAACGGCTTCGTCAAACAATTCTGGATGGTCCTTGCCGCGTCGTTTCAGCAGCATCACGTAGCCCCGAATGACACTCAGTGGTGTCCGCAGTTCGTGGGACGCATCGGACACAAACCGTTGCTCCTGCAGCAGCTCATCGTTTAACGCACGTAAAAGTTGATTGAACCGCTGGGCCAAGGCTTCAACCTCGGCTGGCGATTTGGGTACCGGCAACGCATCATTGGCTGTTTTCAAGTTGGCCGTTCGACTGGTGACTGCGTCGGTCAGGGTCACCAGCGGCTGTGAAATGCGTCGTGATGTTCGGCCAATCAGAACTACCCCAAGCAACGCACTAAACAACAGCGCCGCCAACACGGTGATTAAAATAATCGCCAATTCATTTAGGAGGTAGTCAATTTTCAGCCAGACGTGATAGGTCGCTTTTTGGGTGTGACGTGTCTCGTAGAAATACAGGCCGTCACCGTGAACATACCTGACGATTTTCCCAAGCGATTGCCGAGATTTCTGCAGAAAGCTGGTCGTCCCGGTGCTCTCAAAAACACTGGCTCTGGTTGTAGCAGTTTTAGCAACATCGATTTGAACATAGCTGGTCGATGGCCCCTGCTTGGCTGTGGCGACCCAGGCATCGGTGTTGGGGGTCACGTGCACGAAGGTGTCCTGTAAGGAATCCACCATCTTAACGGTGGCACTCTTACCGCTGCTGAACAGGCCGACCGACACCACGAGACTGGTCAGGACAAGGCTGATCACTGTCGCAATTAAAAACGTGCGGATCGTGGTCTGAATAATAAGGTAACGTTGCGTTAATTTTTTTGTCATATCAGGCCTCGATCAGGGTGTAGCCGATGCCGCGAACGGTTTGAATTTCAAACCCCACGTCGGGCAGCTGCTTTATTTTATTCCGCAGTTGCCGCACGTAGACGTCCACAATATTCGTCTGCCCCACAAATTCAGTTCCCCAAACAGCATCCAAGATCTCATCACGGGTCAGTGTTTCGCCCTGTTTTGAAAATAGCAGCCGCAACACGCCGTACTCGCGTTGGGTAAGTGCGATCCGCTCATCGTTATAAATGGCCTGGTGGGCCTTGGTATCCAGCACAAAGTTGCCAATCTGATACTTTGCCGGTTCGCTTTGTTGTACCGTTTCGCGGCGAAACATCACACGAATGCGGGCCAGCAGTTCTTCCATTTCAAAGGGCTTGGTCATGTAGTCATCGGCCCCGGCATCCAACCCCGCCACCTTGTCGCCACTGAAATCACGCGCCGTTAAGAAGATGACCGGCAGCTGCGGATCCTGTCGGCGAATGCGACGTAAAACTCCCAAGCCGTCCACCTTCGGCAACATCCAATCCAAAATGATCAGGTCGATTCGACCCTGATTTTCATCATAAAGATCCAACCCGACCTGCCCATCTTTTGCAACCAAGACGTCGTAGTCTTCCAGCGTCAATTCTGTTTTTAACAGTTGTTGTAACCCCGGCTCGTCTTCAACCACCATAATTGTTTTCGTCATCGTTGTTTCACCGCCTCGTTATTGTGTCACCCGTATTCTACCCCACCAGCCAATATTTTGCGCCATTTATTTTATGTGACGTTGTCACTCATCTTGGTGAAAGACGGGTGGTTGCTCATCTGAGGTCACAATAATCCACATCATTTTGCAACACGTCATTGACTGATTGGCACTGCTCACAGCCCTCAAACGCCGCAACTGAATTTTCTCAGAAACCTGTCAGATCAACAAAACAATGGTGTCATTCCGCCAATTCTAAATTTTTTTCATTTATCGCTCATCTTCATCCCCTTTCACGAGTCATTCGTGGTTCTCTATAATTAATGGGTTCAAGTGCCAATTTTTAAGACCCAGAACACTTGGCTAGCAACTTAAGATAAGGATCGATGAAGATGAAATTAATTCGAGGTTTGCACTGGTTTCAAGCCCTTATACTGGGAGGTATTCTCCTTTTAGCAGTGATTGCCCCAGTAACCTTTCCAACCATCACAATGGGCCAGCGTGCGGGGCTGCTGGTCGGTGGTCTGGCCGTTGCCGGCGTGCTGATTTGCGCTGTCCGCTGGTGTCTGCGCCAATCGCCGCAAACGCAACGCCGGTTACTGATTGGATTGCTGATTATCATTGGCGTTTTACAGCTGAGTCTGGCAGTATTTTTCATTGACGCGGGTGAAGCTGATTCGTTTATTGTCAAGAATCAGGCCGTTGCGCTGGCCGGTCATCTAACAACGCACTGGAACAGCTATTTTCAGGTTTACAGTAATAATAACAACCTCGTTTTGTTGGAAACCGCCATCCTGACAGTCTGTAATTGGGTACATCTTTCCTCCCCCTGGGTCCTACTGAACATCCTGCGCTTCCTCTGGTTGGACACGGCTCTCTGGGCAGGATTAAGCATTTTAAAGACTTGGCATCGTACCGCGCTGAGACCCCTTCTTGCTGGTATGTGGCTGCTGACAATTCCGCTGTACTGTTTCGGCCTCTTTATGTACTCTGATCCGCTGGTCGTACCGGTACCAATCGTCAGCCTGGCGCTTTGGCAATTAAGTCGACAACGGACTGGTTGGCAGCGGTATGGGTTGGACGCCCTGCTCGTCGGTGAACTCAGTTTCGGCGTCCTGATCAAACCAAACATGATTGTCATCATGATTGCTTTTTTTGGACTCTTGGGATACGGATGGCTTAAACAAAAGGTGACGCTCAAAACGATGTTGATTCTTGGGCTGGCTTGTGTTTTGGCACTCGGTGGCGGGACCCTTGTTACAAGAACCGCTGCCAAACAAGCAGGCTATCAGTCTGACCCTAACGTGGCATTGCCTTTCACCAGCTGGATCGCTATGAGCTGGAACCCGGCTACGAATGGTGAATACAATTTTCAAGATGCGTACCAGGAACGGCTAATGCCGACAAAACAGCAAAAGGCTCATCGTGCAAAACAGTTAATTCAAAAGCGGGTCAGCCGGTTAGGTGCAACCGGTGTTGTAAAGCACCTGGTCAAAAAAAGCGATGCCTTCTTGTCGACAGGAACCTTTGGCAGTTTTCTTTTAACGAACCAGTGGCAAAAGGCTCCGCACTGGTTCTTAGTGTCTCGCGACGCCATCAATGCCCGGCTCACAGTGGCATCACAAGTCTTCTATATCGGCCTGCTGATCGTTGCGCTATTCTTTTTTACGACCCCAGCGCGTTTTTGGGAAAACGGGTTTCTGTCGCTAAGTCTGTTGGGCCTGATGAGTTTCCACATTATTTTCTGGGAAGTCGAGCCGCGCTATGCCCTGCCGCTGCTGCCACTCTTTTTGCTCTGGGGCGCACTTGGTGCACAACAGGTACCGGTTAGCGCTGGCAGCCACCACTGGGCACTGCCCCGCTGGGCGTTACCAGCGGCCACCGCCGTCTGCCTTGTTTTATTCGGACTAGGATTAAGCCGATTCCAATCGACGTCTCACCTGCGGATTGTTTCCGAACAAGCTAACGGCAAGTACTACAATGATTCCCGCTACCCGCTCAGGCCAGGCCATTCGGTGAGTTCACGAATTCGCGTGACCGTGCCGAGTTCCGCCGTCGTTTTACAACTCACGAAACGTTCCCGGACACGGGTCGCCGTTAGACTGTATCGCAATGGCCAGCTTATCGCTCATAAAACGGGACTGGCCATTCACTGCGAACGGCTGCACTACCACCGGGTTGCTAACGGCTTGTTTCGGGTCAAGGTGACTAACATCGGCCACCATTATCTATCGGCTGGCGTGGCCCACAGCGCGTTTGCAATCAACCAGTACCCGATTACTGGGCACAAGCATATTTACTTGCGCTACCACGTGATGCTTCGCAAAACAGAACGCTATTAATGATTATCAAACACATTTAAACCACCCTGATAAAAAATGACGTATGTCTTTTTATCAGGGTGATTTTGTGTTTTACAACTGATCGATCTGACCCGAAACACCGGTGACTGCAAAGCAAAAACACTTTTCCAGAGTTATTTTTGTGTTATTTTCGTCGGTCAACCAAGCCAGTATGAGATTTTTTAATGTAAAAAACCCAGCCTCATCAACGATAGTCACCCACCGGTCACAATGATGAAAATTTCTCATTTTTCATTAATTTGACCGCTCTTTTTTCAAATGGCTGAGTTGCCTAAACTACAGTCAGTTTCATCGTTAAGGTCGCGTAACCTTAGCGCGGTCGGCCATTTGCTGACAAATACTACTCGATAATTAGGTGATTATGTTGTTAAGAAAAATAAATTTGACGAATTTTTTTGCGGTTCTCTTGATTGGCGGGCTCGGTTTGGGGATCGTTTCCAACGTGATTTTTCCCAAGAACCCCAAGCTGTCGTACCTGGTTCTTGCGGTTGCGGCACTGTTGTGGTTCATCAAGCCCTACTTTAAACGGTTTGCTGACCGCCTGTCTCCCAGAACCATGAAATGGGCATTTGTCGGCAGTATGGGCGCCATTTTGGTCATCCAGCTGCTGATTCTGCACTTTTTGCCAGCAACGGTTTATCACGATCCTTATCGGGTGCTCAACCAAGCTGAACTGCTCAGTCGGGGGCACCTCGACTGGACCCGTTCCATTTACTTTTACCGCAGTCCCAATAACGTTCCGTTGGCTATTTTAATGAGTTATTGGATCAAACTATTTGCGTTGGTCCACATCTCCACCTTCGTGGCCGTTCATCTGCTGTCACTGCTGTTACTCGATGGTTTTATTGCCCTTATTATTTCGCTGGTCCGTCAGTTTACGACCCGCAACGGCAGTGCGTTAGCAACCATGGTCTTCTTTGTTTTCAGTTCCTTTGCCTACACGTACTACCTGCAAGTCTTCTATTCTGACCTGCCAATTTTGCTGACACTGGCGCTGGTGTTCTACACATTAGCGCACTGGCCGCACATGACGACCCTGAAAAAGACACTCATGGGCGTGGCCATCTTTCTGGCAGTGATGCTGGGCCAAATCGTGAAGCCTAACCTGATCGTCTTAGCTGTAGCCATTGTCATCGTGGGCATCTGGCTGTTCATCCGCCAGCGGTCACAGTTTGTGAAACTGCTGGTACCGTTTATTTTGATGCTGGGCGGCTTTGCTGCCAGTGTGCCGGTCACACACGCGATGGAAACCGCGGATCATTTCTCAGTGTCCACCAAGTACCAGATTCCAACGATGCACTGGATCGAAATGGGCTATAACCCGAACAGTTATGGCCGAATCAACGGTGCGGATGTTAAAAAATTGGACGCACTGCCGACGAAAGCCGCCCGTCAATCCTACCTCAATAAAGCCTTGCCAGCTCGGCTTAAGAAATTGGGCATCTTTGGCATCGTTAAACAGTGGGGAGTTAAACTCGGCATTCTGTTAAACGTTGGTAACGTCCAATCCGCTTACACGGGCGGGTTTATCCAGGCACCGGCGAGTTATCAGAAGGTGGAAGCGCCGATCAAGACAATGAGTTCAGCGTTGATGCGGGCAAGCATTATTCTGCTTTACGTTGAAGCCCTGTTCAGCAGCGTGGCTCTGATCAGGCGCCAAGCCAGCATGCCCAACACCGCGTTTGTGCTGGCACTTGTTACCGCGGTTGGCTACCTCGCCTTTCACACCCTCATGTGGGAAACTGAAAGTCGCTACGGTCAGGCACTGATGCCGATGCTCTTTCTCCTGAGCACGATCGACCGGCCCGCGATTAAATCTTTGACGCCAAAAACGACACGTTTTCGGGTGTTCAACACCGTGGCATTTCTGTTCGTTGTGGCAGCCGCCTACGTTACTTCACCCTTGTACTTGATTGATCACAGCCAATTGGTCACTGGGCAACTCAGCCAGCTATCCATTCAGTACAGAGCCAAACTGACTGCTGTTGCGCCGCATAAAGACCTCACACAGGAAATCAAACTCAATCACGCAGCGACCCACTTGATTGTTTCAACCGCACCAAAAACACACCTTACCGGCCAACTGACCAACCTGAGTACGCACCACGCCTATCAGCTTACCGCTGGGCCAAAATCACTGTTGATCCACCGCGTCCTTGCGAAGGGCAAGTACCTCATCAAAATCAGTAACAACACCGCAGCCACGCAGAAACTGCAGGTTTCTAAGATGTATGATTACAAGCTAGCGCCGTATCCGATCAAACTCAACCAACGTCTGCACCCGACTTGGTCACTGATCTATCAAGCGGGTCGGACGGTCAAAATCTAACTTCAATTTAGGAGGTCTTCAACATGAATATCAACCGTCACAATTTAAACGAACCGCGCAACAACTACCCATGGGTGGCTAATATCACTGCCGAACGGCACGAACCTGATATACGACAAGACTTAAAAACTTACCTCAAGGTCATTTCAACAATCATGCAAGCAGAAGGTCGCTACCGATAATTTCTGATTATCGAAATACGGACCACAAGCTCCCATCCGGCCCCCATGACAGGTCGGCGGGAGATAACTTAGGGACACTCGTTACGTGCGCGTCTACCATCATTGTCCCGTTCAGCCTTTCAGCATCATGGCTGACCACCCTCCGGCACACCCAAGCAGGTTATCGATATGAAATTACACTTCAAACAAAACAGCGCCGCCATCATTTTAAGAAGCTTTCTTGCCATGCTCATCGTGATCACCGTGCTTTCCAGCGTGATGACGGTTCTGGCAACTGGCCACCAGCTGCTTGTCAACACGAGCATCAACTCCACCAACATCGTGCACTCGCTGAAAAAACGCGACATCGACAGCGATGATGACTGGGAAAATTGGCGTGTCAACAGCACCTTGAATACGAGTACCAGTTACGTGCGCGTCCACAACGACCGCGATGATGCCGCCGTGAAATACTACTACTCACCGGGTGCCAAACGCTTGCTAGCGGGTCATCTGCACAAAATCCCTGTGTTTGCACACCTCTACTACGAACCAGGTTTCGGGTTTCTCTACCACACCACCGGTGACGCCTATAAAATTCACTACCAGCTCTGGACGAACATGAACAGTCAATTTAAGCTGCTGGGCCGGATCGTTCTGGTGGCGTTACTGGTGCTGCTGGCCACCCTGATCATCAGCCCATTTTACATTCGTTTTCTGACCAACCGACTGACCGCACCACTGGCGAACCTGACGAGAAGTGCCGAAAATGCGACGAAAACCACGAGCCGGGAAAAACTGCAGCTGCCGGTACCTGATAAGCCAACGGAAACGACCCAGCTCGCACTGAGTTTTAACAGTTTACTGAGCCGCCAGCACGACCAGGCCGAAAAAGAGAAGCTCTTCATTTTAAACGCCGCTCATGAACTGCGCACACCGATTGCAACCATCCGCAGTCATGCCCAATTAATTAAACGGCGGGCTAAGGCGCATCCGGAAGTGATCGCGCAGTCGGTCAAATACATCGATGACGAATCCCACCAGATGGAAACGCTGGTAGAAGAACTCTTGGCATTAACACGAGCTGACCGGGCCACCTTTGATTTTGAACAGTATGACCTCAGTGCCTCGCTGGCAGCCCTCGCAAAAAATACTGCGCCGTTATTCCCACAACGTCTGGTGACTGAGATCGATTCAGGTATCCAGCTGACTGCACACGAGGCCAGCGTGACTCAAATCGTCACCAATCTGCTGAACAATGCCAGTAAGTATGCCGAACCGAATACCACCATCAAACTTGTCCTAAAGCTCATCAATGACCAGACAGTCATCCAGGTCATTGACGAAGGCTCTGGAATTGCCGCCGAAGATAAGGCCCACATCTTTGAACGTTTTTACAGAAGCAGCAACGTTCGCGGTACAATCCCAGGCACTGGTTTGGGATTAGCAATCGTAGCCGAGCTCGCATCGCTAAATGGGGCTAAGTTGACCTTGAACGATAATGTACCACAGGGAAGTATTTTTTCGGTGAGGTTTGGAAAAAGAGTGCGGAACAAGGGCGGTTAAGGAGTGGAGCCTAGGGGACTTTGGTCAGAAATTCCTGGGCTTGGAATTTGTGAACGAAGTCCCCTAGGTGCAACTCCTTGCCCTTGTGCAGCACGTTTAGACTCGAGGACAGAGAGGCAGAAACTAGAAAGAATCTTTAGACAATGAAAAAGTAAAAAGCCTGCGGAACAAGGGCGGTTAAGGAGTGGAGCATAAGCTAACTTTGACATAAATTCCCGGGCTTGGAATTTGTGTCGAAGTTGGCTTATGTGCAACTCCTTGCCCTTGTGCAGCACGTTTAGGCTCGAGGACAGAGAGGCAGAAAGTAAAAAGATTCTTTAAGGAGTGAAAAAGTAAAAAGCCTGCGGAACAGGGGCGGTTAAGGAGTGGCGCATAAGCCAACTCCTTGCCCTTATGCAGCACGTTTAGCCTCGAGGACAGAGAGGCAGAAAGTAAAAAGATTCTTTAAGGAGTGAAAAAGTAAAAACCCGCCACAATTCTCCAATAATTCATTAACACCAACTTTGGTGAGCAACGTATTATTGGAAAATCTATGGTCAGGTTTTTTATTTTTGTCTAATTAAAAAGTAGCAGAACTGGAACTCAAAACACACCACAGGCACACCATCAAGCCGGGCCAACAATTTCCGTAACAACGGTTTGAATCGTCAAAGCCAATGGATCTTCTGGCTTGGTAGCCGTCTTGGCAAACTGATCTGTCCACCAGTCACTGCGAATTTTTTGGATAGTGGGAATGAGCTGTTCTCCCTTTGCGGTGAGATTAAGTTCACTTGAATGGCCTACGCCAGAAGTACGAGTAATATACCCCAAGGTTGTTAACTTATTGATTTCCCGTGTTGCGTGCGACTTATCAATCACTAATTTATCTACCAAAAACTGCTGGTTCGATCCCGGATATTCTTGAATCATTAACAGCATACAAACCGCGGTTGGATTTAATCCGTACTGATTAAAATCTTGTTTAGTGTCTTTATAATACTGCCGGTGCAAAATCGAGATATTTTGCGCCAATTTCCCCATATCTACAGACATTCGAATAACCTTCTTTCTAAATATATTACCTATTATCTTCGCTATAATTATAAAGTTTCGAAGTTGACAAAGCAACTTAGGGTGGTTATTATCGATATGTTGACAAAGCAACTTGCTAAAGCAACTTACAATTTCAATTGTTTTTGAGAGGATGAGGGTAATGGTTAACACAAATAATGGGTCTCAAGCTTTGATTCAGTCAATGATCAATCAACAAATTCACTATGTATTCGGTATTCCGGGTGCTAAAGTGGATCACCTTTTTGAAACACTGAAATACAATGATGACGTGAATACACCGAAATTGATTATTACCAGAAACGAACAGGACGCGGCCTTCATGGCAGCAGGAATCGGCCGGATCACGGGCAAACCGGGTGTGGTTGCTGTCACTTCGGGTCCAGGTGTCTCAAATCTGGTGACCGGCCTGATGACCGCAACCTCAGAGGCTGATCCGGTGATTGCGTTAGGCGGTCAGGTACAGCGTGATGATCTCGGTCGTTTAACACACCAAAGCATTGCCAGCAAAGAATTAATGACTACCGCAGTTAAACGCAGTGTTGAAGTTCAGCATGCAGATAATCTTTCAGAGGCATTCATGAACGCCTATCAAACCGCCGTGGCACCAAAAGCCGGCGCCACATTCATGTCGCTGCCTGCAGATGTTTTAAGTGATGAGGCAACCCGCCCCGTTCTATCAACCCTTTCATCGCCGCAGATTGGCGTAGCCTCCGAGAAGTCTATTTCACTACTGGTGCAAAAAATAAAACAGGCTAAACTACCCGTGATCCTAGCAGGTATGCGGGCATCAACTGGTGCTGTTGCCGATGCCATTCACCAACTGATCGGTAAATTCCCGATACCCGTCGTGGAAACTTTCCAGGGTGCCGGCATCATTTCAAAAACGCTTGAAGCTTCCTATTTTGGTCGTGTCGGTCTATTTCGAAATCAAAGCGGTGATGCCCTGTTAAAAGAAAGTGATTTGATACTTGCAGTCGGCTATGACCCGGTGGAATATGAAGCGCGTAACTGGCATCTCAACAGTCAGGCAGAAATTGTTAACTTGGATGAGATCCAGCCTGAGATCAGTGCTGACTACCAGCCCCAGGTTGTTATTCAAGCAAACATCAGCCAATCACTATTAGCACTAAACGCTGCACTACCCGCAAATTTATCATTAAGTCCGGAAGTTCAACAGAGGCTTAGTCAGTTCAAACAACGTTTTGATGCTCAACGACTAGTACCAACTGAGGCAAAGGAAGGGCTGGTTCACCCGTTGGAAATTATCAAGGCACTTCAACAAAAAGTGACCACAGATACGACGGTGACAGTCGATGTTGGCAGCCACTACATCTGGATGGCAAGATATTTCCGCAGTTACAAGCCGCGCCACTTATTGTTCAGCAACGGCATGCAGACGCTGGGCGTCGCACTGCCGTGGGCAATCGCTGCAGCATTGGTCAGACCCGATAAACCAGTTGTGGCAGTTGCTGGTGACGGCGGTTTTATGTATTCAAGCCAGGAGTTAGAAACCGCAGTGCGTTTGAAGTTGCCAATTGTTTCAATTGTTTTTAATGACGCCCACTATGACATGGTCCGATTCCAAGAGGTTGCAAAATATGGCAAAGATGCCGGCGTAACGCTTGGCCCGGTCAATTTTGCTAAACTCGCAGAGAGCATGGGCGCAAAGGGGCTGAGCGTGACTGATAAAGATCAGTTGCCCGCAGCCTTGGACGAAGCATTTGCTACCAATGGGCCAACGGTTATCGACATTCCGGTAGACTACCGCGACAACATTAAACTTAAATCAGACCTTTTACCAGATATTTTGGATTAAAGAGGCGTTATTATGAAAAACACATTGACACTGTATCAACACGGAACTTTGGCATTACTAGTTCCAGGATTACTGCGGGGGACGATGACCATGGGCGACTTATTAGCACATGGCGACACCGGCATTGGCACCGGTGAGGGATTAGACGGCGAGCTTATCATTCTTGATGGTGTGGCATACCTGGTGCAGGCTAGTGGTGCAGTCAATATTGTGGGTAATGACTTTTTGTTGCCTTTTGGCAACGCACACTGGGCAGATTATCAGCCAAAGAAAACGGTGACCAATTTATCCAAACAACGGGTCGACCGTCAAGTACCAAAAGATTTCAGTGCTGAAAACACGTTTTTTTCAATCAAAATCACTGGAAAATTTTCGCAGGTGATCACGCGGGCGGTAAAAAAATCTGACCCGCCCTACCAGACACTCGCCCAAACGGCGGATAAGCAGCAACTCTTTCACCAAAAGGATGTTGCCGGAACACTGTTGGGCTACTATTCGCCAACCCTTTTTGATGGTATTTCAGTTGGTGGCTTTCACTTTCACTTTTTGTCAGCCGCACATGATTTCGGCGGTCATGTATTAGATTTCTCAGTCGCCCAGGGACAGCTGGCGATTCAAAAATTTAACACACTTGAGCAGCATTTACCGACTACTGATCCAACTTTCATGAAACACAGCTTTGACCACGATGACATTATCGGCAGCATTGCTAAAGCCGAAAAATAAAGTGGCAGACACGTTTAACACAAATAAGGCGGCCCAATCAAAAATCCTATTTGGATCAATGATCGGGTCGCCTTTATTCGATTAAAAAACGTCAATGTAATGACCGTTTATGCCGTTTGAGGCAGTAGGATTATACCGTAGTTGTGAAGGTTGACCTGACTGTTAAATTGGCATACATCATGTTCCTCATTAACCGACGTTGTCATTTTTCGCAAGATAAGTTTTCAGCACCGCAAACATTTCAGCGTGTTGTGCGTTAAAAAATGTCGGTGGCTGATCCATATCAACGTAACGCAGAGCAGTGGTTTCATTGGTTTTGGCGGTTAATAACCGACCGGAACTATGGCGCACCAAATAAAAACAATTGATGGGCTGCACCGCGTCACCATTGGGATAACTGTACGTCAGTGAATCCGACAATTTCAGCAGTTTAACCGGGGCGACCACCACCCCGGCATCCTCCTTAAATTCCCGAACGACAGTGTCCGCGTACGACTCGCCAAATTCCATATAACCGCCAGGAAACCCCCAATTTCCAGTATCGGTCCGTTCTTGCAGCAATACTTGACCCTGGTCGTTTAAGAGCGCCCCTGAAGCGGAATTGAAGATCATTGGGCGATGCCCAACCAAATCACGTATTTCTTTTAAATAACCGTCCATGGGTAGATCCCTCCAATTGACATAGAGTGGCGCAAGGCGCCAAGGGGCGGAGCAGAAGTGACGCTGACCCGAAAAGTCCGAACCTGACTTTTTGGGTCAGCGTCGCTTCTGCAGGAGCCCCTGCCTTACAGAACTCGTTTCGGCAATGAGACCTAAAAGCACATCACCACTACCACTTAATCAAATATTCTCGAAAAGTAAGAACTTAGCTTTTCAGCTCAGAATCGCTTCTGCAGGAGCCTCTTGCCTTGTGAAATTCATTGCCGCTCGGGTGCCTAGAAAGAGCGTTTATCTCATATCTGATTCAAAAAAGTGATTTCACTCCCAGACTAAAATGCCAAATTTTAACCCAAAGTGCCTAATATCCCAGCACTGAATTATTTTTTCAACAGCGGTTCCAAATTCTCCTGCCCCGGTAACGGCAACATTGGACTATTATCCATCAGGAACCAGTCCGCTAATTCTGGCGTAAATTTCAAATCGGCAACCCGGTCTGGAGTGATTTCAGTCACGATGTCAGCCGCCTTGCCAGCTTGGAGCTTGGCCAAAAAGTTCCATCAAGGCTTCGCGCGCAATGGCAACAATGTCACCATAATTGAGTGCATCGATGGCATCCGCTGGCGTGAACACGCTGGACACTATAATCGTGGCAGCCCGCCCGGCAACGGTGTCTTTTACCAATTCGCCGTATGATTTGTTGTGGCCTTCTGGAACGGTGCCATAACCCGTGAAAATTGAAGTATGAATGTAGTCCAGGTCAAAATCGGCCACCTTATCGATCAACTTAAGCGCGTCATCAACAGTATACCCGACAGTATCGCCGTGAATTTCGTCCGGCGAGATTCGGTAGCCCACAATGAAATCATCGGGAGCTTCCTTAGCAACCACGTCTTTGACTGCCTTCACGACAGCGAGTGGAAAGGCCATCCGTTTCTCCAGACTGCCGCCCCACTTGTCAGTTCGGTGGTTGGAGTAGCTTGAGAAGAATTGTTGCAACAGGTAGTGGTTGGCGCCGTGAATCTCGACGCCATCGAACCCGGCAACGATTGCCCGGTGTGCAGCTGCCGCGAAGTCCTGAATCGTTTGCTCGATTTCAGCTTCTGTCATCGCTTCCGGTGTGTATGGCAAGAACGGGAATTTAATGGCACTTGGCGCAACAGTATGCCCTAAATGTTTCTGCGCTTCATAGGCCTCACGCCCGCCATGGTAGAGCTGAACGAGTGCCTTGTTGCCGTCCTGTTTCATGGTGGCAGCCAGTTTGGTCAAACCGGGCAAATACTTATCATCAGAAATTGCAACGCCGCGGTCGAAACCGTCACCAGCCTCATTGACGTTAGCAGCGCCGGTGATCAGTAACCCAGCAGCGTTGGAACGGGCACCGTAGAATGCTAGCGCATCAGCACCAATTGTGCCGTCCGCTTCAGCAGATTTGGGTACCATGGGCGACATGGCGATGGGCGCTTTAATTGTGGCGCCGTGTTTAAAGGTGAATGGTGTGGTTAATTTTGAAAGATCTGTAGTCATGTGTGTAGTTCCTTTCAGTATAAAAAAAGCGATTCAAAGCGGGTAAGACTTAGCATCCGTTATGCAGTGCACCGATGCATTGAGACACTCGTTGTCCACTCGGCGGTCTAAAAAGAGATAGTTGTCGCATTTATCTTCTTAACTCATCATAGATAACATAGTAATGCAAAGTGACCTCACAGCTAAAGAAAAACGTGTGATAGGTACAGCAGTGAATACTTCAAACGCATTCATAGACAGTATATCACTGATTATTTGTAAGCATCTATTCTGCCAGTACTTGTCATCAAATTGATAAAGTTTTCACCAGCCACCTTTTTTACACCTCGTATTATTGCTATAAACATCAATTGAAATTTTCTGCTAAAAGTCGCTTGAAAGTCACTCACCAAACAACTTACGCCACTCTCGGCATTAACCAAACAGCAACAAACCATAAACATTTCATTAACAATCGACACATATAATGACCTCAGTCTCAAAAATAAAGGAGTCTTTACTATGACTAAACCCGTTACCTGCACTTTAAATTGGTTGTGCCAATGAAACATTGGTTAATCTCACGTCCACTCTTTTCGCCACTGCATCGTTTTGTGGCAAATAAAAATGACCGTGCTTTGGTATTCAGTGCTTCATCCACACCATTCAGTTTTTTAATGGCATTATCCAAACTGATTATCGGTGGCCTGTACATGTCGCTTTGGATGGTAGGGTTTGGTATTTATTATCTCGTTCTGGTCTTTTCCAAAACTTGGCTTTACTATCGCTATACACTCATTCGCGTTGGCAAAACAACAACATCAGAAAAAAGGCTCGGCGTCTATCATGAAATTGTGATTGGCGGTTTACTGTTATCCCTTGTTGGGTTGAGCTTTGCCGGATTCAGTGGACTGATGTTGTTTCATGGCTATCAAGAACGTTTCAGTAACAATCTGACTTATATGATAGCCTTTATGGGCTTTATCAAAACGGGTACATCGGCAACAAGTTTAGTTCGTGCCCGAAAGTTGCATAATCCGTTAATTCAGTTGATCAAAGCCTTCAATGTGGCCAACGCAGCCGTCGCTATTGTATTAACTCAGTTTGCCATTTTGTCGATGGAACACTCACCCGTTGCAAATTTCTCAACTGGATTATTCGGACTCGTTATTGGTGGGTTGATTGCTATCGGCGGACTGTGGATTACTTTCAAATACGAACGTCGAGCCGTTAAAGTCACTCACTGAAAAAAATCAACCCGAAGGCATGATAACAACAAAATTGGGTTTTCCATATCTTTTCTTAGTTATCTGAATAACTTTTTTAACGCCTGATTCACTTGAAGTATCGGCAATAATACTAATGACATCACCACCGCCTTCTTTTATTTTTTTCTCAACAGCAGCTAAATTTTTCTCGCTGGCATCTGCGATAACAAGCATTGCTCCTGCAGCCGCGTATCGTATCGCAACGTTTGTGCCCATTTGCGAACTAATACCAATAACCACGGCCAACTCCCGCTTCAAATTTTCCACTTACTCTCCTCCTTCACTAGACCATCAAAAGGCGACATACATGTGCTTAGTACCACGATCTTTTTTTAAATTCATGACTCTGCCAAAAATTATTTTGAATTAAAAATTAGCATTTTAGTGTATTTAGCAAACTATTTTAAACGTGCGCCAAACAGCAACCCCAGAATATTAGGTGCTCCCCTGCTAAAAATCTGTTCAAGATTTCTAACTAGAGCGCCTTCTATTCTGGGGTTATACCACCTTGTACGCCGCTTCTTTTTAATGGTTAATCAGCAATCAAAATGCAGGTATGACCATTTAATGTCAATCGCGCACAGATTTATTTTTATGGGTCGCACGACACTCACAATTTCAAACGCGTACCATCGCGTTATTTCCCGTGTTCAACCGTAGTGGGCTGTGCACCTGCAAAGTCTGCATGGCTGATCTTCTCATCAGGCACTTCTTCGAGAAACCTATCCACAAAGGCGTTCTCTATTTTTATATACGTGCTCATAACACCATTTTTAATTTTATCGTTAACAGCAAACATGTCCTTAGCAATTTTGTCGTTTGTTTGCTTAAGGTGACGGCCAATTTTCACATTGAATGTTGGTGTGCCATCAGCCCTCTGTGTTTTTAATCGATAGTGTTTTTTTGTCATTGTATGCTCTCCTTTACTGAGTCTAATGAAATAACTTGATTGCCGGAAAGAGTGCAATTAGGACAACACTTCCAAGAACCAATAAACCTTTAAAAATGTTTTTACTATTGCGTTTCACGATGTTATTTTTCATTTTGATCTACCTCCGTTTAAGCCTTTGACCGGTTGCTATTCTTGAACATGGGAATCAAGCTCAGTAACATAACCATACCAAGGATTCCAACCCCAACACCCAGCAGGAATGTCCCCCAGATCATTGTCATGACCATTCCAGCGCCAAAAACAATTAACGCGATAACACTGAATAGCCCAACTAATACCGATTTGAATGTAAGTTTGAAACGACCACCATTGGCAATCCATCGATGCACAATCAGCTGCACTAAACCAATCAATAACCCAATCGAACCTATTACAATACCGGCAAGCTGCAAATGAAACAATGGCACCATACTCATCACATTCCGATTGCAAACAAAACGCCGCTGAAGGTTCCCATAAACAAATTAACAATACTTTTCTTTTCCATATTTAAGCCTCCTAATGAGCTATTCCTAAGTTGATGACTCTATTATGGCTTTTGATTGTTAGCGAAATGTTTGTGTAATGTTGCTGAATTGTTAATTAATGTCAGAATCGTTGTATGCATTTGCCTGCGGTCTCATGGCACTAGTTTTTGCGTTGTTGGTGAGAAAGCGCCTTTTCACAACCGTTTCAACTGAATAAACGGCTGCGTGACACAAAAAAACCACCTAAAAATCCGCGTAAGAATTTTCAGGTGGCGCTTTTTTAGTTCATTTCCAATCGTTATTTGTGTGTACGCCGGTAACGCATCAAGGAACGATAATACCCTCTTTTACAGCAACAGCAATCGCCTGAGCCCGATTCGAAACATCGAGGATCTCATAGATTTCCGTTAGATATAATTTAATCGTCCGGTCAGTAACAAACATGCTTTTGGCGATCTCTTTGTTAGTCTTGCCTTGAGAAACCATTTCAAGCAGCGTGATCTGCTTATCGGTCAGTTGAATTAAAGAATCCCGTTGATTAGAAGCTGTCAAGGAAATCAGTCGGGCTGTCACTTCATCGCTAACAGCAACGTATTTCGGATCTTTAATAAGTTTGGCAAGCTCACTGACAATTGTGTTGGGCTCCTCACTCTTTAACAAATACCCACAAATACCATAGTCGGCCATGTGTGTCACAATCTCATCATTAATTTCCGTAGATAAAATCAGAATTTTTGTTTTCTTCTTGATTTGTTTAATGAGATCGACACCATTTAATTTTGGCAGTTGCAGGTCAACCACGATAATATCAGGTACCAAAGAAAGCGACTGCAGTTTAGCTTCCGCTGCTTCGCCATCTGCAACACTCGCTACAACGGTTAAAGTCGGGTTCATATTAATCAGCATTTCAAGTCCTTCACGAACGATTGGATGGTCGTCAACAATCATTACCGTGCCCTTTTGGCTCATGATTTCGCCTCCATTTTTACTCTTATTCTAACAACGGTCCCAGTGTCCGGCAAACTCAAAATTTGAATGTCGCCGCCGTGGTGCTGTGCCCGTTCGCGCATGCCTTTAAGACCAAAGTGCCCCGCTGGCGTTTTAGCCTTTTCCGGAAACGGCTTGCCGTGATTTTCAACACTGATGATCAGGTCACGCCCCTTTTGAACTGCACTGACTTTGGCTTCGGAAATCTCGGCATGTTTCACAACGTTCATCAAGGCTTCTGTCACCATCCGAACAACGTCCACCAGCAGTTCGCCAGATAAAACGATATCCTCGCTGATGGCCACTTTGGTGGTCAACCCGTACTTTGCCTGAATGAGAGCCGTTTGCTCCAAAATGCGCAGTCGTAGGCCAACTGTGGCATTTTCTGGTGTCACATTACGGTAGTCATCAATCATCGCCCGTGATTCTTTGATCGATTGTGTCGTCAATTGCTGCACGTGATGCAGCTGTTCAATTACCTTATCGGGTTGATCATTAGCAGCATAGCCATCCATGATAGCGAGTTCCATACTGATGCCGACCAGATCCTGCGTCAGTGTGTCATGAAGGTCACGGGCAACCTTTTGCCGCTCCTCGGCGACAGTAAGTTGTTCGACCTTTTGATAGGCAAAATCCAGTTCAGAATTCATTTGCTGCAGTTGCAACGTTTTGTAATTGTTCTCGTAGACCGGTTTGTAATAGTAGTACGTCAGCAAGGCTACCGCGACGATGGCCTCAAGAAGATAAAACACACTTAACAACGGTTCGGTAATTGCCCCAATCACTAAAATACCAATCGCATAGACCCAGATAACTTCTGATATGAGAAAGCGTCCGTGAAAGCCGCCCAATGGAATATCTTCAATCACTAAAACCGGAATCGTACCAATTAGCAACGAAAATGAACCGGTTGGGTTCTGCATTATAAAGGCCATCAGTACCGTCACTAAGATCTGACTGATCTGAAGCACATAATAGTTGCCCCATTTGAGGATCCATTTGGCACAGACCATGATCATGAGTTGTACAAACATCAAGAAGCCCGCGTAAAATGCCGGATTATTGAGTGACCTGTTAAACCAATAGCTAACTGCCAGTGAAAATAGGTAGACCAATGCCAATAAACCAAGCATCGTCCAACGACCCCGCCTCAAAAACTGGTTTTTAAGTTGCGTTTGAACTCTTTCTTCCAATGTGAATCCCCCCGATGAGGTGCATGTCCAGTTCAGTAAAAACAAGAAAACACCAGATATTCAAATTGAGAATACCTGGCGTTTTACAGCACTGTTTGAAAATGAATTAACTGCCAAAGTGCTTCTCAGCTCTAAGTTTACCGCTCTCACTAATCAATAGCTACATGTGGAATGATATGGTCGAGCCATTTCGGCAGATACCAGTTAGCATTTCCCAGTAGCGCAATCATTGCTGGCACGAGGACCATTCTGACAACGAACGCGTCAAAGAAGATACCAAACGTCAACGCTAAACCAATCGATTTAACCGTTGAATCTCCCGCAAACACGAAGCCCATGAACACAGCAGACATAATGAGTGCTGCCGCAAAGACCGCTTTCCCGTTACTACTCAATGCCTCGATCACCGCTCGTCTCGTGTCGCCGGTACGCTCATAAATTTCACGGATCCGACTCACAAGAAACACCTCGTAGTCCATCGCAAGCCCGAACAGGATACCAATCAAGATTACTGGTGCAAAGTTGAGGATCGGCATGGTACCGGTCACACCTAGTAGGTTCATCCCGTGCCCTTCTTGAACAACGAAGACCAACGCACCCAGTGTTGCCAGTAACGATAGAACAAACCCCAAAACGGCAATCAATGGAATCAACAACGATCTGAAAATCACCATGAGCAACAAGAATGCAAACAGGACAATGATGATGGCAAATTTCGGCAAGGCCTTCATCAACATCGATGACATATCGATATTAATGGCCGTGGTCCCGGTGACTAATAGCTTTGGGACACCGTTTTTATTAGACTGTGCTCTGATTTCGGAAACAAGTTTCTTCGTTTTCACGTTATTTCCGTCATACTTCGGTGTCACCGTCATCATGTACATACGCTTACTCTTTGGACTCGCCATTGCCGGGGTAACACTGACAACATTTTTATCGTTTGATAGCTTTTCAAACGCAGCGTTAACTTTAGCCTTACTATCCGTTTTAGCCAGTACGACCAAGGTTGCTGAATTACCCTTACCATACCCTTTTGCCATCAAATCGTAAGCGCGCCGTTCTGTGTAATGCGTGCTTTTGACCCCGTCATTTGGGAGGCCAAGATTGATGTGGCTAACCGGTACCGCGATGGCAATCAGCCCAATCACGGCGACCAGAGATACTAAGGCTTTGTACTTCATAATAAAACGACCGTAGCCTTGCTTTTGATTCAGTTTGCCAAAAATACCGAAGAAGCGATTCCGTTTTTCACCCGTAGCATGCCTCCCAATTAGTACAAGGGTCGCCGGAATGAACGTCAGGGCTGTGAACACAGCAGTCAATACGGATAATGCACCGCAAATGCCCATGACAGTTAAGAAACCGATACCCAGCGTGCCCATTGCAAGGAGCGCCACTAAGATGGTTGCGCCAGCAAAAATAACTGACTTACCCGCAATCGTGAGTGACCGGCGCAACGCCAACTCCCGATTGTGATGCGCTTTAAATTCCTCACGATACCTGGAAATAATGAACAGGCCGTAATCGATACCGACTGCCAACCCGACCATCCCGCTCAACGACAGGTCCGCCGAACTGATCGTGATAAAGTTCGACAGGATCAACGTCCCAAGGACACTGATGCCCAAGCCGAGAACGGCTGAAATAATCGGCATACCAGCTACCAATAATGACGCAAAAGTAACGGCAAGAATGATAATGGCTGCAATCAATCCGTAGACCTCTGATTTTTCGCCAGTATCCAGGGCGTTAATCGTCAAATCACCGCCTAATTCAGTTTGAATGCCTGCCTTTTTGGTTATTTTTGTGGCCTTCACCAACTTATCAATTGAATGCTGCGACACATCCGTCGCCTTTTTCTTGAATTGGACAGTCGCGTAACCATACTTCCCATTTTTAACGATGTTTTGTTGCTGCATCGGTGTTGCAACAGTGCTGACCTGTTTGTTTTTTGCCACCTTTTTAACGAGTTTATTAATGGCTGCTGTTTTTTTCTTATCCGTCAGCTTACCGGATTTTGCTCGGAACACAATTTTTTCGCTGGCACCACTCGTCGCACTGGTTGTATAATCCTTTTTCACGACGTTAAGCGCTTTTTGCGATTCCGTTCCCTTAATATTGAGGGATGCTGCCGAAAAATTTGACCCCTCGTGGTACGCAACACCGCCAACTACACCTAAAACAACAATAACAAGCGCAATCGTCGCGACGGCATGATGATAAATAAAATCACTGAGTTTTCCTAAAAACTTTGTCACACTAAAATCTCCCTCCGTTTGCTTACAAATACAGCTTAACAAGCATACTGGCAGGAAATAATAGACCTTGGGGCATGGTTTGATTTCCCTTAAGGGTATTTTCACCACACCATGACAACTGCCCCATCAGCCAATCAACCACAAAAAAAGACCGTCAACTTAGAATACGTTGACCGTCTCTTTCATTTCATTATTAACATGTACCTGGGCCAGGTTCGGCCACTGTTTGGGTATCTCACACTGACTGAACAGTGCAAAACCCAGGCTGATTTTGAGACCATCGACTACCAACATCCAGCATCAAGTGAATGCCATGTCAGAGCCTTTATTGTTTGATGTAAAACCCAGCTCACGGTTTATTTGCGATCGTCTGGGGTCAGTGACTTTTCTTCAACAACGGTTGCAATCTTCTCTTGCGTCTGCGCCACGCGCTTTTTAAACCGTAGATTATTCCGCCCAATCAAAATGCCAAACGGCGGTACCTTGTAGCAGAACCAAGAAATGCCAAAGGCAACGGCAATCACGAATGCGTAACCGATCGGCAGGCAAAGCAGCATTGCCCACGCCGGTAACGAGATCTGTGCCAGGATAAATGCCAGCATCGCTAACGGAATTGTTTGGACAAGGTAGAGACCAAACGAGACTTTTGCGACGTTGTGTACCCAACGGTCGACCCACGGCCACAGACCGTGTTGCCGCCAATAAGCGAATCGCAGTCCCACCCAGAACACAAAGGCAATCATAAAGACGTCGTAAATCAGCATGTATGGTTGATGCACCGACATTGTGGCTGCCATCGACAGGTGCAAGAAGTCGATGTCAAAGAAGAACAGCCCAACCGTACCCAGTGAAAGAATCCCGGTCAGCCAGGCAATCGGCTTGATGTGCGCGTTGATGAACTGCGTAACGGCCTTGTAGTGGATCGAAGCATACGCCCCTGCCAGGAAGTAAAACTGGTAGGTGAACACGTTGACCCCGTATGACCGAAACCACCACCACCAATTTGTCCGGTCGATGTTTGGCAGGAAGTACTTGATAAAAATCAGGATCGCCATCTGAATCACAAAACTGATGCCCATGATCCAGCTATGGTACTTATCGAATTTTTTAAACATCAAAACGATCAGTGGGAAAACAAGGTAGAGCTGTAACACAATCAAAATGTAGTACATATAAAACTGGTCGCCATGAATGACCGCGTCAATATAGTCCGCCTTAAAGTTGGCCATACTGAACCCGACCCCCGCTTCGATCGACAAAAACATCACGATAAAGTTCCACGCGAGATAAGGAATCCCAGCGCTCACAAACCGTTTACGTTCAAATTTCAACCACTCATGTTTGCGATTATAATAGTTCAGCGTCAACACCAAGCCGGTCATAAACATGAACCCCATCCGCGTAAAATGCAGCATCAAATGCGAGGCTTCAAGAATTACCTGACTGGTCGAGGCGTTATCGATGCGGCCCTTAAAGGTCGACGTCGTGTGGTTTAACAGGGCCCCGCAAATGAAGATGATCCGCATCAGATCAACTTCGTAGAGGTAGGGGCGCTTTGTTTTTGCCGCCAAGTCATCACTTCCAATTAATAGCGTTTATTTTTTTAATTAACGCTAACTATCATGCCGGTGATGGCTTAAGGCGAACTTAAAATTAAGTTTCATTTTTCGTAATATTGCCGGTGTGATAGGTTTCATGAATCATTGGATTGCGTGATGATGTCAAGCAAATTGTGACTTTAGCTGTGATGATAACGGTTATTTATTGGCACAGTTTTGTTGCAGTTGTCGGTTATCATTTAAAATTTCAATCAATCAGGCTACCGTTTCCGGGTGAGGCCTCTTCAGCATTCAAACGAGGCGCAAAACAAACTGTTCCATCAATGTTATGGCGCATGGCAAACTGCCGCCTATTTCAACGCGTAAATCGACCGATGTCGTCATTTAGTGTTTTTCCCCCCGTGGGTCTCATTCCCAATAAAAAAGGTGTCAGGCTAAATCAAAACCAATATCCAGATTATTGACCCGGTTCGTTAGGTACCCGAGCGACAGAAAATCGGCACCCGTTCCCGCGTAGTCGTGGAGATTGTTCAGGGTAATGCCGCCTGAAATTTCCGTTTGAATCGTTGCAGGAACACGTTTTTGCCAGTCCTTGACCACCGCGGGCAACTGATTATCAAACATAATGATGTCCACCTGTGCAGCGATTGCTGCCCGTAATTCAGCTTCAGTTTCGACCTCAACCTCGATCTTTTTCGCTGGCCCCAATACCGTTCGTAATTGCTTGACCGCCGCGGTTAAACTGCCGACTGCGTGCCAGTGATTATCTTTCAACATTGCCATGTCGTACAATCCCATTCGGTGATTCAGACCACCGCCGCATCGCACTGCGTACTTATCGAAGAGGCGCAGTCCTGGGGCTGTTTTGCGGGTATCAAGGATCTGCGTGTGGTCATCAGCCAACGTGTTAACCGCTGTCCGAGTAGCCGTTGCAATGCCGCTCATACGTTGCATCAGGTTCAAACTTAAGCGTTCGGCTGCCAAAATGGTGGCCATGTTGCCCGAAGCGGTACCGAGGCTGGTGCCCGCCGCAACTGTTTCGCCGTCCTGAACTGCTGGAGCGTACGTTGCATCATTGCCTAACAGTTGATAAATCAGGCTCGGCAACTGTTGTCCGGCCACAATTCCCGCCGTTTTCAGGGTGTAGTGACCGGTACACGTCCGGCCCGCTAACAGCGAAGCGGTCAGGTCGCCCGCGCCTAAATCTTCTTTGATAAAACCACGAAGTAATGGCAACACTGCGTTAGTGTTGAGCAGCATGCGCCATCGCCCCCTTAGCCGGTGCCGTTGCGCCGTAGTCTTCGACGGAATGGTCGTGCAGCCCAGCAACTAACGTGATCAGGGCAATAATGAGCAAGCCGATAAAAATACCAAAAATCAATTGGATGCTGGCTTGACCATCGAGCAACCAACCCACCAGATACGGGCCAATGGCTGCGCCGACCCGGCCAATCGACTGCGCTGTGCCCATGCCGGTTCCACGAATCGCCTGCGGAAATTGGCTTGGGGTGATGGCGATCAGCGTGCCCCAGGCACCCAAATCAAAGAAGGACAGCATCGCACCGGCAATCAGGATGATCACCGATGATGTGGCCGAAACAAACAACACGCTGGCCACAATGGTGCCGCCAATATATACCGCCAAAATCGTTTTCCGAGCCACCCGTTTCATCAGATATGCCGCCAGATAATAACCCGGCAACTGGGCAATCGACATCAGCAACGTATACCCCATCGAGTTCACGATTGAGAACCCGCGCATCGTCAGCACGCTTGGCAGCCACATAAACATCCCGTAATACGTTAGCATCACAATAAACCAAAGTACTGCCAGAACTATGAGTTGCCGACGATAGCTAGAATGCCAAATTTCAGAAAACGCCGCGTGCTCAGTTTTGTCATGCGGTTTTTCCTCAGGCAAATGCCGCCGCAGAATAAATGCATACAAGCCTGCAACAGCGGTCACGATAGCCGCGATCCGCC
Source organism: Secundilactobacillus collinoides DSM 20515 = JCM 1123 (assembly GCF_001435975.1). Classification (GTDB taxonomy): domain Bacteria; phylum Bacillota; class Bacilli; order Lactobacillales; family Lactobacillaceae; genus Secundilactobacillus; species Secundilactobacillus collinoides. The sequence continues at coordinate 167,757 of NZ_AYYR01000009.1, read as the reverse complement.
AGCCAAAGATCGGCATTAGCAACCAGGCGACTAAACTGGCAATGATCCAGCCGTATGCCCAGAAACTGTCGCCGAGAATCAACATCTGTGAACGTTTGGTACCGGAAAAATTATCAGCTAACAGCGTGGCTGCCACCGGCAATTCGCCACCAAGACCCAATCCGGTAATGAACCGAATGACCATAAACACCGTGATGTTGGGAGCAAAAATAAGGGCAAGATTCCCAAGTGAAAATAAGACAAGCGTTCCCATCAACACGTGCTTGCGGCTAATCATATCCGCCAGCCGGCCAGCAAAAACCGCGCCAAAGATCATCCCAATGGACGTAATGGCGGAGATGCCACCCAACGTTGACTCACTTAGATGCCACTCTCCTCTGATCAACGGCATAATAAACGACAATAACGCCACGTCCATGGCGTCGAACAGCCACGCTGTCCCCACAATGAGGAGCAGGTGGTTTGTTTTTTGTTTCTGCATTTTTCTCATCCTCCATGACACTTGTTTATAAAAGTCGGTTCGACTTTTATTATTGGTGACAAAGATACACGTCATTTTTGATGGTGTCAAGACACCCTACTCAGAATGTGGAAAATGCCTCGTTTATTGTGCCCGTTGGTTGGCTTTATGCAGCATAAAAAGTGTCCTCAGCTTACTTTAACTGGAGACACTTTTGGTTTTTTGCATTTTGATGCGGATTTTATTGGGATTTGGCCAAGGTTTTGTCTTTGCATTATTCTGATCGAGAGTATGCATGTTTCAGAAGGCGGGCTTGCTAAAGGCCCAGTTTTGTTTCGTGCTGTCTGTTTTCGAGGTTAAACGAGCCACGGAAGGCAGGTTTGCTAAAAGCCCGTTTTTGTTTTGCGCTTTCCTGTCCTCAAGACTAAACGCGCTCCTGAAGGCAGGGGGCTACTGCATAAGCCAACTCTGGCACAAAATCCAAGTTCGGGATTTTCTGCCAGAGTTGACTTATGCTCCGCCCCCCTAAACGCCTTCTTCCGCGCTCTCTACTTTAGATATCCCCTCCAGATCCAGCCGCCGTGTTTGCCGTCCGCTGAATTGACGTGGTAGTAGATGATTGTATCGCCCTTTGACTTGCGGTACAGTTTTTCGTGCTGGTTCGTGTACCAGGTCACGTTTGGTAATGATTTGTTGTAGCCGTACCGGATACCCAAATGTTTGGAGTAGCGGGCGCCCGCCGTTGTATGGTAGGCGTGCCGCTTCATCGATGCGCGCCATACTAACCGCACCGACTTTGAACGAGTTGCGGAATAGGATGAGGCCGATGGGGCTGGTACCTTAACCAGTGTCGTCGTTGGTTGATTGGCCTTAGTCGTAGAAGAACTGTCTGTCGTGCTTGATGTTGTACTTGAGGAACCGCCCAAATAATAGCTGTTATTTAATTGACTAACATCCAGATCCTGTGATTCGCCGCTGAATCGGTAATCGCTGGCCCACTGCCATGCGTTAGCCGACGGATATGCGGAACCGCTTGGGTTAGCTGGCCACTGCGCCAGCCAGCCCTTGTTGCTGTCGTTGGTATCGATAACTTTGCCGACCCAGCTGGCCATGGTATACAAATCGGTCTTGTTGTACCCCGCCTGATTCAAAACGGCATCAAAGGCGGCTAGATTGGCATCGTTAGTACTCTTAGACAGTTTTGAAAACGCACTGTCCTCAAAGTCCACGACCATGACCATGTCCTTGGAGCTGGTGACGGCCTGAACAGCGTTGATGAAGTTCTGGGCTTCCGCCTGGGCCTCTGCCACCGTAGTAAAGTGAGCAAAGTGGTAGTAGTTGACTGATAAGCCGGCGCCCTGGGCGTCAGATGTTTGTGATGATAAAACCGGGCTCGTGTAGCTGGTCCCCTCAGTTGCCTTGATGGCCACCGCCTTAACGCCCGCTTGCGCCAAGGTCTGATAATCGCTGCTTGTCAGGTTCGATTGCCAACTCGACAGATCCACCATGTCCGTGTTCGGCTGTGAAGTTGATGGTGTCAAGGATGCATGAGCGGTCACAACCGACGTCGTCCCCAACGTTCCAGCAATCACTGCCCCCAGTAACAATAATTTCGAATGCTTTAATTTACGCATAAAAAGTTCCCCATTCCCTTTTCTAATCTGTAGCTAGTGTACCACCTTTCTACTCCATTTTGATAGCGAAGAAACCGCGTATTTTCGGGATTCCAAGACATTCCGGCTTTAAGTATAACTGGCAAAAACGATACCATTTTCTATTGACGATCACTTTACTTATTACCGCCTTAACAAGAACTGCTAGGCACCATGAAAAAAGGCAGGGTCTGCTATCCCCGCCTTAAACTTTATGGTTAATGATCGAGGTCTGTCGCTACCAACAAACGGGTATCAGCACGATGCCTGACCTGTGTATACCAGGACTTCGTATCGGGTTAAGGAACAGACTGAAAAACTAGAAACACGGCCGTGCTGATTGTTTAAAAACAACCTGATTTTGCCATATTGATGGCACGAAGCAACAGTCATTATCAGATTAACTAAGCTGTTTTTCGGCTACTGCAACGATTTTTCGGGCTAGCGCCAAGTCACCGTCACCGGTTGACCCGCTCACACCAACCGCGCCAACAACTGCCTGACTAACTTTAATTGGCACCCCGCCCTGCAGGGGTAAAACGCCTGGCGTTGACATCATTGACGGTTGTCCATTATTCACGAACTGTTCAAACACGCCCGACTCGTCCTGCAGTTGAATCGTTGAAGCAGCCTTGCCAATAGCCACTCGAACGGAAACTGGTGCGGCGTTATCCATTTGTGCGAAGGCTTTCAGATTACCGCTGAGGTCGAGAATGGCTACCGACACCTGAACGTTTTTCTGGGTGGCAGCAGTCACACCCGCAGCCACTAACTGTTGTGCTAACGCTAAGGTAATATCCTGTTTTGTCTGCAAATATTTTGCCATAAGAGACCTCCTAATATTTAATTGGTGACCCTATTTTCAGCCAATCCCTTTTTAAAAACAATCATTTCATCCTTAACCAAACCGAAAAAAATAGCGTCAACGGGTCGTAAACCGTCAACGCTAAATCACAATTATTTACGAATGACCTTATAGCGGCTGCTTCGGTCATTAGCGGCTATTTCTTCCGTTGCATGCCCGATTGGGACAACGACTTGAGGTGAATACCCCTTGTCGATGCCTAGATCCGCCAACAGCGCTGGATCCTTTCGCAGTGCCATGGCAGCACTCATTACGTAAACTGAGCCTAATCCTAGGCTGGCAGCTTCAACCATGACGTTTTCCGCGGCAACTGATGCGTTCCGTTCGCCAAAGTTACTCTCGTCTTGGGTGGCAATGATAAACAGCAGCGGTGCCCCGTATGCGGCATCATTGACTGATGTTTCGATGCGTTGCAACGTGGCATCATCCTCAACCACTACGGCCTGGGTAACGTCTGCTTCCCCTCTGCCGCAGGGGGCAGCTTGAAACGCTGCAATCAACTGATTAACTTCGTCAGCGGTTGGTTTGTCCGCCTTAAAACTTCGAACTGCATGTCTTGCTAATACTGGGTCTGTCATTTTTAAAACAACTCTTTTCTATACATAATCAAAATGGCCTCCCTATGAGCACCATAGCTCTAGTATAGGCCATTTTTCGGAAACGGTTTCAAAAAATTTCATGTGTTATTGCGCCATCCCAACGATATCGGGCGTCTTGTGACAACTTATTTTGTCAGCCGGTCGACCGCAAAAGCCATCACGTGTTTAAACAGATGCTGATGCACCCGTGCGAGATGGCCGATAAAGTTATCTCCAAGGGCGTGGTAGTAGCGATACTTCGGCTTGGCATCCGTTGCGGCCCGATAAAAGACCTCGGCCAAATCTTCAGATGTCGCACTGGATTGACTGCCCATCCGCTTTAACAACGCCTTCGTCCCGTTGGTTAGTTTCAAATAAGGTGAATTAGGTTTCAAATTCTTCTCGGCGTTAGCCATGGCAATTTCCGTCCATGATGAGGCGGTGCCGCCGGGTTCAACGATGATTGACCGAATACCAAACTGTCGCACTTCTGTATCTAATGTGTCAGACCAGACGTTTAGCGCGTGCTTTGTGACGTAGTACCAGCCGCCCAGTGGGGAATACATTTCACCGCCAATTGAGGAGATGTTGATGATCCGGCCGCTGCGTTGAAACCGCATCGTAGGTAAAACGAGTTTTGTCAGCTCGGAAGCCCCCAGCAGATTAGTCTCCAATTGTTTGCGGGCGTTTTCTTCACTCACTTCTTCCAAGGGGCCAAACTCGCCGTAACCAGCGTTATTTATCAGCACGTCAACGCCGCCAGCATCATCCAGCGCCTGGGTCGCAAAATCATTACGGGATGCCTTGTCCGTGACATCTAGATGAAGCGGGTGAATGTTCGCACCTGTTGGAATCTTTTCCGTCCGGCGCGCGCCAGCATAGACCTGCCAATCACGCAACGCAAACAGCTTTGTGGCCGCATAGCCCATACCGCTTGAGGCCCCAGTGATGAATATAATTTTTCCAGCCATGATCGATAACTCCTTCTTGAACAAGTGTGTATTTTACCCACTAATATACGCCTTTCAATTTGGAATGAGGTGATATTTGCTCGATATTGTACAAAATCAAGATGATTGCTTAATACCGATTGTTACTATGCACTACTGGATGTGCCTAATTATCTTTTAAATGTGAGTTGTTCATATCGTGCTTAGCCGTCTTCACCTTTTCATCACCCCTTAGTTCACAAAGGACGATAAAAAACAGGCCTCCGTAAAAGCCTGCTTCACGCGCTTGATACTCATGCGCCCCCCGAGAGTCGAACTCGGATCATGAGGACCGAAATCTCATGTGCTATCCATTACACTAAGGGCGCCCTTCAACATCAATGATAATCGTATTCAATGCAAGAAACAAGTTTTACTGCATATTGGCACCAATCGTGCATACAAAATAACTGGTAATCTGACCATGACTATCTGTTCAAAAAAATTGATAAAGGTATCGACACACACTCATCCGAATAAACCTTTACTCTATCACCTGCATCCTAAAACAAACACCGCACCTATCAGCACTAACTCACACAAAAAGCCACCCCCGACAAGGAGAAACACGACGGGAAGTGGCTAGATAAGTAGCAATTCAATTCGCTGAATTAACTGATGACACCAAGAAAAATACTGCTGTTAATCAACACACGAAAAACATAGGCAACAGACCTGCTTCAACAAACGCCTTACCGTTCCCCAGCAATCTTCATCGCCTCGTCCTGCAAATAAAAGAACAGGGCACCCGGGTTTGCTTGAAAATCAGCGACAAAGCTATCCCCTTGAGACTGAACTGTCTTGAGGGGCTTTTTCATCACGTCGGTCACAGCTAAACCGTCGCCGTCCCAGTGCACTGAATCGTAGTGACCTGCTTCTGAAAAGTCTAGGTACGCCTGCAAGGAATCCTTAACAGCCTGCTTGATTACATCGTCTGCGGTAACGGTTTCACCCTTCGCTTGACGATCAGCAACTTCTTTTTCGACTTCTGCCATTGATTCTGGTACTTCGATTTCCATGAGAATCCTCTTTTCTATTGTTCTGTTCGCTCCATATTAACATATCCCCAGAATTGAAGAGTTGTTAATACACGAAAAATGAGAAACCAACTGAATTTTCTCATAAAATAAGGTAAACTAGGACTAACGATTGTCGATTACTAAGGAGGAACCCCTACAATGACTCTCTTATACCGGAGCACCCGTGGCAAGGCTGACAACGCCCTGACCGCATCAGCCGCCATTTTACAAGGCCTCAGTCCAGATGGCGGGCTGTACGTGCCAACTGAAAAACCACAACTTGATTTGAATTTAAACGACTTACCAGGTCTCACCTACCAACAGGTTGCCTTTAACGTCTTGAGCGCCTTTCTCACCGATTTCAACGCCGAAGAACTCAAGGCCTGTGTCAACGCAGCTTACGACGACAAATTTGACGATGCAGCAATCGCCCCCGTCAGCCACCATGGCAAAGACTTCTATTTGGAACTGTTCCACGGCCCAACCATTGCGTTTAAGGACCTGGCGCTCTCCATTCTGCCGCACTTGATGACCACCGCTGCAAAGAAACAGCACTTCGACAAACAGATTGTCATCCTCACTGCCACTTCCGGTGACACAGGAAAGGCCGCAATGGCCGGTTTCGCCGACGTGGCTGACACCCAGATCATCGTTTTCTATCCGAAACAGGGTGTCAGTGCCATTCAGAAGCAGCAAATGATCACCCAACCTGGTGCAAACACCCACGTGGTCGCCATCGATGGCAATTTTGACCAGGCCCAGACCAACGTCAAGGAAATTTTCAACGATGATGCCTTCAAGCAGGAAATTGCTGCTAAGGGGTACCAGTTCTCATCCGCCAATTCAATCAACATCGGCCGACTCGTGCCGCAGGTTGCCTACTACTTCTACGCATACGGCCAGCTGATCAAGCAAAACGCCATCAAGGCGGGCGACAAGATCAACTTCACCGTACCAACCGGCAACTTTGGCGACATTCTGGCTGGTTACTACGCTAAAGAATTAGGTTTGCCAATCAACCGCCTGATCTGTGCCTCTAACCAAAATAACGTTCTGACCGATTTCTTTGAGACCGGCTATTATGACCGTGTACGGCCCTTCTTCACCACGACCTCACCATCGATGGATATCTTGGTTTCAAGCAACCTCGAACGTCTGATTTTCCGCGCCGTTGGCAGTGACGCCACCCAGACCAGTGCCTACATGCACGAACTGGAATCCGCTGGCCACTACCAAGTCAAACCCGAAACGTTAGCCTTCCTCAAGGAAACCTTCAGTGCCGGATCAGCCACCGGTGACGCCGATGCTCAAGCCATCGCTTCCGTCTTCAAGGAGGATGGGTTCGCTATCGATCCGCACACCGCAGTGGCCAAGGCTGTTGCCGACCAATACCGGGATGCTACGGGTGACGACACGCCAATGGTCATCGTTTCCACTGCCAGCCCATACAAGTTCCCCAATGCCGTTCTCAGCGCCATTGAGGGGCATGATGAATCTGCTGATGGTTTGGATGCCATCGCCCAACTCAAGGACACCATTAACGTCCCGTTGCCGCCCACCATTCAAAAATTGTTTGACGCACCGGTTCGTCACAATCTTGCCGTGAATGCCAACGAGATGAAGGAAGCGATTTCAAAAATTCTCAAAATTGGGTAAAAAGGCTATGAAACGGGCATGAAAACGCTTATACTTTAATTGTCAATGAAATATAGGGGATTGAGGTGAACGCGTAATGGACAAGTCCGGAAATGATTATTTAACACTATCCACATACAACGCAATTTTGCACCGTCAACTGCAACGGGATATGAATCAATTACTTGTGCGGGATAAACTACCAGTCAACATTACTGAAATGTATCTGATGGTGCTTGTTTTGGAAAGTCAGCCGATCAGTCAGCGGCGCGCAGCCACCACTTTGGCGGTTGACGAAGGGTTGATGACGCGGATGGTCAAACATCTGACATCACTCAGCCTCATCAATAAAGCCAGTGCCGACCGCGATAAACGGGTCAAGGAACTGACGCTGACCGCTGAAGGAAAGAAACTGTTGGACCATGCACTCAAGCAGTTCAACGACTGGTGGGAATCCTTTGCCGGTGACCTTGAGCACATCGACATCAACCGCCTCGGAAACGAACTCTTCGACATCTCAAAAGTCGTCCTGTCCGACCGCCATCAAACACCACTGGAGAATGATCAGGCGGAGCGTTTGAAATAAGAGAGAGTGGAACAAACCGGTTAAAGACTGGAGCAGAAGCGGCCTATTTTATAAAATCCTGGGCTTGGATTTTGTAAAATAGGCCGCTTCTGTGCAAGTCTTTGGTTTGTGGAACTCGTTTCCACTCGGTTGCCTAGAAAGCGCAGTTTTGAAATTTAGCATACTTGACTAATCACAGGGAAGAGTGGAAGGAAGCGGTTTGAGACCAGAACGTAAGCACAATTAGTGAGAAATCCCGACCTTGGATTTCTCACTAATTGCGCTTACGTGGCCGGTCTCTGCTTCCTGGAACTCGTTTCCACTCGGTTGCCTAGAAAGAGTAGCTATGAAATTTTTCTCCTCCACTGATTGTAGAAAATAGCGTGGAACAAACCGGTTAAAGACTGGAGCAGAAGCGGACTATTTTATAAAATCCCGGGCTTGGATTTTGTAAAATAGTCCGCTTCTGTGCAAGTCTTTGGTTTGTGGAACTCGTTTCCACTCGGTCGCCTAGAAAGAATAGTCCGCTTCTGTGCAAGTCTTTGGTTTGTGGGTGCCTTTCGGAATGCCACTGACACTTTTCTTAATTCTTGGCATTATTTCGGAAGGTAATCAGTACCCCGTTCAATTTTGCCCCCTTTGCCAACTTAATCATTGCATTTTCTCGAAATTGGCTTACGGTATAGTTGTAGAAAAATTCACAAAGGACGTGATTCCATGACAAATAGTATTTCCGTTGCGGACGCTCGGCGTGGGGATTCGCACACCATTCAAGAAATTGGAATTCCTTCATTGGTACTGATGGAGCGTGCCGCTTTAGGTGCTGCTAACCGGTTGTTGACCGGCGATTATGATCTGACCAACGTGTTGGTATTTGCCGGCACTGGTAATAACGGCGGCGACGGCATTGCAATTGCGCGCTTACTGCACGTACGCGGTGCAAAGGTCACCGTGATGCTGACAGGCGACCGGGCCAAAGCTTCCACCGAAACGACTCAGCAGCTTAAAATTATCGACTACTATAAGATTCCGGTCATTCCCGCTGACATCAACCTTGGCGACTACACCACCATCGTAGACGCCATCTTCGGCATCGGCCTTGACCGCCCAGTTGAAGGGAAGTTTGCGACCTGGATCAACGCCATCAACGGCAGCACTGCCAAAGTTTTCAGCGTCGACGTGCCATCCGGTTTAAACGCCGACACCGGTGAACCGCAGGGGGCGACGGTGAAAGCCGATGCCACCAGCAGCTTTGCCTACAGTAAGAAAGGCTTTGATACGGCAGTCGGCAAGCAGTATACCGGGACACTGTTTGTTGAAGATATTGGCGTATATTTGCATGATAAGTATGAGGGATGATGTATAAAGAAAAAGGTGTTAGCGCCAGCTCATCGAAATTTCGATAAAGCCGGCGCTAACACCTTGTTACTTCTACCGTTGTTTACAGTTAGCATCGATCCGCATGCATTTTAATAACGGCGCATCACTCACCACACACTGACAGTCTTGACTTTCCAAACAAACGGCATCTGTTTTTCTACGACGACCCCAGCAGTTCGATCCCCTAACTGGGCAACGTAGTATGACATGTCACTGTTGCCGCCCTGCGCGTCAGATAAATCTGAAACACGAGCCTTTTCTGGGAGCGCTTCAAGATAGCGTACCGTTTTGGCGTTGACAGCAACGTTCTTAAATTTCGTCAGTTTATGCTGCGATACTAACTGATCAGTTTGTTCGATCACTGCCAATTTTTCTGGCACGTCATTAAAGAAACCGACACCGGCGACAAAAATAACAACTAACACCGCAATTAACCCAAGATGACGTTTCATGTTGAAGCCCCCCACTTCAAATTCGTTACGTTAAGTGTAACCGATGATGGGCCGTGATGCGATAGGGTTTACAAAACGTTAACTTGATTGTTACCAATTCATAACCACTATGAAATACTTTGTTTTTTCTGTATCAAAAAAGCAACGCGAGAGACGATCGCGTTGCTTTTTTATTCGGCTTAATGCCGCTTCATTTTTCCGATAGTCCTCATATGTTACAGCGGCACAAGTTTGAAATGCGTTTTGTTACGAATATACTGCTACTCGCCAACAATTTCGTTAACAGCTTCCGCATAAATGTCCATGGCTTTGAACATGCTGGCCAGTTCCCACTGTTCGTTGACTTGGTGCATATAGTCCGGCACGTCTGGCAACATGGCACCGAAGGCAACGCACTGGTTCATGGTCCGCGCGTATGTTGCACCACCAGATACTTGTGGTTGCGTATCGTCACCGGTGAGCTTTTTGTAAACGTGCATCAGGGTTTTAACAAGTTCGCTATCCTTAGGCACATACAGCGGTGCCAGATAATCGAAGTGCTCGTAAGTCAGTCCGTATTCGCTGACCTTTTTACTCAATTGGTCGATCAGCGCGTCATGGTCAATGGTGACCGGAATCCGGATATCGATCTGCATCCGTGTCTCCTTGGCGTTGATCTCGAGGCTGGAAATGTTAAACGTCAGGTGACCAGAGGCTTCATCTTTCACATCACCCAGCACATTTGTTCCGGTGGCGTCCTCCTTAAACAGTTTGCCGATAAAAGCCAACTGCGGGTTGTCAGGGAATACTTTGGCAAGGGCCATGCCTAAACGCAATACTGCATTCGTCCCCTGCGGTGCTAACATGGCATGCACCGATTTGCCCAAAACAGTGATACCGTCGCCGGTCGATTCGTATTTGAAGCCGAGTTCGTCCAATGCCGTTTTAACTTCGGCCACTTTGGGGCCATCGTAGAATGCCTTGGCAGGCACCGCATTGAAAGCGGACTTGGCAGACACAGTCAGTTCAGTTGAGCCGGGTCCAACCAGGTAGGATTGCTGCAACCCCTTTTCAGCGTATGTCACTGGGAATTCAGAATCAGGTGCGATCCCATGGGTAATGGGTTCTTCCTTCTGGTTATAAACGGCGATGCCGCGCCAAAGCGTTTCTTCATCCGTCCCGAAGATAAACCGAACCCGCTCGGTAAAGTGGACACCAGCATCCATCAGGGCCTTAACGGCAAACAACGCCGCCATCGAGGGTCCTTTATCATCCTGCGCACCCCGACCGATGATTTTTCCATCGGTAACCGTGGCTGTAAACGGATCCGTGTCCCAGTCAGATGGGTCGCCAGCCGGCACCACGTCCACGTGGCCGATCAGACCAAAAATATCCTTACCTTCACCCACTTCGGCATAACCGTAGTAGCCATCTGGGTCTTCATAGGTCTTAAACCCAAGTTCTCCGCAGATGGCCATGATCTCATCCAGTGCCAAACGGATGCCCTTGCCAAACGGCGCACCAGGGGCAGCCTCTGCCAAAACAGAATTCTTGCTGATCATTCGTTTTAAAGCCGCCACGGCGGCCTCTTGATGTTGTTTCGTTACATATTTAGTCATGTGACATCCTCCTTAATATCGTTTCATACAACTTACAAGATTGCTAAAATGCCTAAGAAGACGCAGGTCACGATGAACAGTAACACCATGAGCTTGGCGATCCACTTCCACCAGGTGCTGATGTTCACGTGAGCAATGGCAAGCGCGCCCATGACGACACCAGACGTTGGCGTAATCAGGTTCACCCACCCGGACGCTGCCTGATAGGCGGTCACAACGGTGCTGCCCGCAACGCCGGCAAACTTGCCCATCGGACCGATAATGCCCATGGTGGCCGCAGCCAGTCCGGACGTTGACGGAATCAGGAAGGACATCGGAATGTAGAAAATGTAGGTCAAAATGATGAAGACGCTTTGTGACAGCCCCTTCAACCCCATTTCACCCCAGTGCAGCACGGTGTCGGTGATCAAACCATCGTTCATGACAACTTGAATTCCACGGGCGACTGCCACAATAATGGCTACGCTCAGAAAGTCTGCCATGCCACCCATAAAGGCGTCGATAAAATCGGTTTCCTTCATGTGATAAACGAACATGATCACAATGGACATAAACAGGAACAGCATCGTGATTTCGCTAAAGTACCACGACCCTAGCGGCACGATATCGTGTCCTACTAGGTTGCCCAAGAATGGAATACCCGTCAGCCACTTGGTAAAATTGTTAAAAATCGTCCATTTTGAGTTAATGGTGTCCCAGGGTACCAAGCCCGCGATCATTAGCACAAACGTCAGCCCAAACAGCCATAAAACAGCCTTTTGACGACCCGTCATCTGAATGTTTTCCTCACCGCTCGGAATCGTAAATCGTTTACGATCCTCATCACGCTGGTCATACAGCAGCGACTTGGTAGGGTCCTTCTCAATTTTCGAGGCGTAGTGGTAGGTGTACCAAATGCTGACACCGACAACGAGGATCAGCAGAATGAACCGCGGCATCAACCCATCACCCATTGAAATGTGCAGCGTTTGGGAAGCCACGCCGGTTGCGAACGGGTTCACTGTCGAAGCGAGACACCCCACCTGGGTCCCAACCAGGGCAATTGATATCGCGACTAACGAATCGAAACCAACCCCGATCATGACGGGAATCAGAAGCGGGTAAAACGCGATGGTCTCTTCCGCCATCCCATAGGTCGAACCGCCCAACGCGAACAGGCACATGAGAATCGGAATCAGGAGCTTTTCTTTGCCCTTGTACTTGCGGACAACGGTGCCAATACCGTCATCCAACGCTTTTGTTTTGTTGACAACGCCCAGGAATCCCCCAATGACCAGGATAAACAGGGAAACGGGAATGGCGCCCTCAGTCTTCCCTTCACCGACCATCCCATTAACGGGAGCCATCATGACATCCCAGATTCCCTGAGGATTGGCCTTGACCGTTCTATAGGTGTGGGCAATGATGTTACCCGCCTTATCCGTTGAATACTGACCAGCCGGAATCAGCCAGGTTAAAATAGCAACCACAATGATAATGAAAAATAGAATCGTAAACGCGGACGGCATTTTGAACCGCCGTCTCGGTTTAGGCTGTGTGTTTGGTGCTTCCATGACACTCATCTCCTTACGACTAAAGTTACCTTCAGTTTAGCGTACCGAGATTAAGTCATTATGAATTTTTTGATATTCTTGTGCTGTATTGAACGAGTGAGTATTTGAACCGGTCTAGTGCATATTGCCCATTTTGAACGTTTGATGAGATTCCCGTCATATTGCTTGGACTTGTCTACGAAACCGGTTACAATATCATCATGGTTGTCTTGAAGACCGTGGTGCCTTTTTAACTAGATTACCGATAAACATGCAAAGTCAGCGGTTCCTGTTGCATCAGTGTTTTACACATCAGAGACTAGCAGGCGCTGTTTACGGTGCGGGTCCCTTGATCCTGATGACACTCTGTTATGAGAAAATCAGCAGCTAATTGGTATAGTTATGAACATATCCCATAAAATTTGCATAATTGTGAATTGTATTTGCATGTTTATTCTTAATTTGTTTAAAGCAGTTTACGTATTATCGTTTGCTGACCCAACGATTACTTTTATTATGAAAATCGTTGCCATTTTTCTCTCATAATCGCCTATACTTAGTTTAACTATAACCTTAGGAGGGTTCTGCCATGCCAGAAAAAGATCCTGATTTCATGAATGTTCAAGATGTCGACCCTGACATCATCGTTGATTTGAAGTACGCCACCACCGACAATTTCACCGGTAAGGTCATCTACGACTTCACCACCGCCGTTTCTCGAACCGGCACCGTCAAGAAACTCGGCGTTGCCAGCCAACTCTTAAAGGAACAGGGCTACCGACTCAAAATTTGGGATGCGTTTCGTCCGGTGACCGCCCAGCAAAAATTGTTTAACGTGGTCTCCGACACGCGCTGGGTTGCTAAACCGAACCCGAACTTCTCCCACCAAAAGGGTGTTACGTTTGATCTTACCCTCACCGACCTGGCCGGCAACGAGATCCCCATGCAATCCGGTTTCGACGACTTCACCGGCAAAGCTGTCCGCGACTATCCGCGCACTGATGAGCAGGAAAAGTACTACCAAATTCTTCTCCAAGCCATGACCCAGGCCGGCTTTGTCGGCTACGACGGTGAATGGTGGGACTACCGTGATTCCGACATGGACAGCTACGGCCCTAAACAGGTTGATTCAAACCTTTACGCCCACGATTAAAGTAGCCTAAACTTTCCGCTTCGTTCCGCCGGTTCAAGGCACGCATCCTCATTACCGTCATTATTCCTGAAAGGAGGCCCAACCATGAATATTACTATCGTTGGTGCCGGTCCTCGTGGCATCACTGCTCTTGGCCGGCTGCTTGCCTGGCAGCATCGCGATCCCGTGCAGCCGCTTACCGTGACGCTTGTTGACGCTTTTCCCGTTGGCGGACATGTTTGGCGGACTGACCAGTCACACCTGTTAATAATGAATACGCCGGCGCAACAGATCACCGTGTTTGCGGACGCCTCCGTTCAGATGGCGGGACCGGAGCGCCTAACAGGACCGGACTTAGCGACTTGGGCAGCGACTGATGCTGCCAGGACGTTTATCCAGCAGCACGATTATCGTCATCAGGAAGCCTTTTTAAACGATGTTGCGCACCTTGGTTCTGACGATTATGCGCCCCGTTCGCTGTTTGGGGTCTACTTGCAGTGGGCGCTGGCGAATATGACGGCGAATCTGCCCGCCGGCTTTCAATTGATTCAAAAGCAAGCAACGGTGGCCAGCGCCAAACGCACTTCAGAGGGTCACTGGCTGCTGCGAACCGATTCCGAGCAATGGCCTGCCGACCGCCTCATTTTGACCACCGGCCACTATTTAAGCGCCCCGTCGCCAGAACAGCAACAGTTTGCCGATTTTGCGACAACGCACCATGCGGTTTACGTCCCCCAGCAATTCCCCGGTGACGCTGATTTCAGTGCTGTTCACCCTGGGGAGCCCGTGATCATACGTGGTCTCGGTCTCAGTTTTTACGACTACGTCACGCTGCTGACTAGTGGCCGTGGCGGCACCTTTCATCGGGGTGCGAACGGGCTGTTAAGCTATCAGGCTTCGGGAAGGGAACCGCAGATTATCGCCGGCTCTCGCCGCGGCTTTCCGTATTACCCGAAAGGCGTGAATCAGAAACGCTACGGTGAACAGGTTCAGCCGCAGTTTCTGACGGCGGAACGATTGGCTCAGTATTCACCAGAACGGCCGCTGCCGACAGCGCAACTTCGCGACTGGCTGCAGGCTGAGGTCAACTATGTCTACTACTCGCGACTGATTGCTGACCGTTACCCTGAAAGCGACTTGGCACAGTTTCAACACCAGTTCGTGGCCGCCGGCGGTTCCGCAAAAGTGCTTGACCAATACGCATTTACCGCTGACGATCGTTTAAACTGGTCGCAATTGACGCACCCCGCTGAACAGCTGCCAGACACTGCGAGTCAGATCCGCTACCTGGACACACTGATCACCGATGCTAAACGCGGCACCAAGACTGGCCCGCTCACAAGTGCCTTGGAATCGCTCCGGGACCTGCGGGAAGTCATCCGCCGCATCACCGAAACCGACCTGCTCACGCCGGACGATTACCTGAATTATCTGCTGCGCGATTACACACCGCTGCAGGATTTCTTAGCTGTCGGCCCACCCGTGATCCGGGTTGAACAACTGCGGGCACTGCTGGCTGCCGGCATTGTGCGTTTACTAGGCCCCGGGATGGCTGTATCAACAACAGATGTAGTGTTTTCGGTGACGTCCCAGACAACGGATTCTCCGCTGAAAAGCCGCGTCCTGGTTGAGGCCAGAACACCGGCCATCGACGTTAACGTGAGCACTGATCCGCTCATCGAACAGTTGTTAACCACCCAAATTGCTCGCCCGGACCGCCGCCAACTCAGAAATGGTGAGTCATTTGCCACCCACGCGCTATCGATCGACCCGCGGACCGACCGACTGTTGGACGACACCGGGCAACCGTTGAACACCATTTACGCCTTTGGGATTCCGACTGAGGGGAGACACTGGATGACCGGCCTTAGTCCGCGTCCCGGGGTCAACGATGGTAACCTGCGTGCCGCCGACCGCATTGCGCAGCAGATTATGACTGGTCAACACGATTTTCAGGATTACCTCGTCAATTAATATTAAAGATCAAACACTTGTCTGATATTTGGACAGGTGTTTTTATCTGCCCGTTTTGTTGTACATTTGCTTATAAAGCATATAATGAACACATTATTAATTTTAGGGGGGGTAGCGTGTTGAAGCAACGCTCACAATGGATTCTTTTACTCGCAACGTCAATGGTGTCGTTTATGTCGACCATCGACGCTGGTATCGTCAACATCGCAGTTCCGCAAATTTCACGTGACCTCAGCGTACCCATGAACGAGGCCGAATGGGTCGTTTCTGTTTACCTCGTTCTCATTTGTGTGTTACTGATTTTCTTTGGTAAACTGTCGGATCAAATCGGCCGCATCCGCCTGTTTCAAACGGGTACGATCATCTTTATTCTCGGGTCACTGGGTTGTGGTTTAAGCACAACCTTGCCGCTTTTAATGGCTGCGCGAGTCCTGCAGGCTCTCGGCGCATCCATGACCATGGCAACGAATTTCGCTATCATTACACAAATTTTTCCGCCGGCGCGCCACGGCACTGCGCTTGGTGTTAACAGTGCGTTTGTCCAACTAGGAAGTATCGCTGGGCCCGGACTTGGCGGGTTGATTCTCGCTGCTTTTTCCTGGCACTATATCTTCTTCATTAACGTACCCATTGGCATCATCGCCTTTCTGTTTGGCCACCACATCTTTCCGAAACAGCCAAATGAAAAGCATCAGGTGGTCATCGATTGGCCAGGCTATTTAACCTACGCGGCAGCCACGATCAGTTTCTTTATCGCCATCTACTGGGGTCAAGCAATCGGGTTCACAAAGCCGCAAATTCTTGGTTTATTTGTGCTCACCCTGGTGCTGGTTTGGCTGTTTATCCGCATCGAAAATCACGTGGATGAGCCGCTTTTGAACCTCAACATTTTCAAAAACGCCGGCTTCACCATCGGCGTTCTCACCGCCATGATGGTCTTTGCCTGCAGCTACTTTAACAACATGATCATGCCCTTTTACCTGCAGGAGACCCTGCACTATTCATCTGCGATCGCCGGCATCATCCTCATGGCCGTGCCAATCATCAACATCTTCAGCGCCCCTGTCGGCGGGATTATCAGTGACCGAATCGGCGCTGAAAAAGTTTCCCTGATTGCTTTGGTGCTCTTCTTGATTCCAGAACTGATCTTCGTCACAGTCAAACCAGCGTGGTCCATCATCTGGCTGATTGTTGGACTGGGCATGTTTGGGCTGGCAAACGGAACCTTCCAAAACAACCCAATGATCATGGGCAATGCTGGTAAAGAATTCCAGGGCATCGCCGGATCCATTGCCGCGCTGGCCCGCAACTTCGGTATGTCCATCGGCCTCTCTCTGGCAACGTCCTTGCTGTACTTCGGTATCAGCTTAAAGGGCGGCCGCCACATCACCGCCTACCCGACGGCACACCCAGAGTGGTTCGTGTCGGGGATGCACTTCGCCTATTTGTGGGCATTGGGCATTATCGTGATTGCGCTGGTACTGATCGTGACCCTGGTAAGGCGTCAAAGTACCAAACAAAACAGCTAGGGTCGCTCCTCATGCGAAACGACCATATCAATGCGGCCGTTTCACCGACCGCCCCTGCCCGCTGAGTGGGAACCACCCAGTTTATTTTGAGGTCTCAACACAGTCTTGATAACAAAAGTGCTCCCGATAACCAGCTCTCAGTCTAGTTATCGCGGGGCACTTTGTCGTTTCACCTCAAAGGCCTAAAGAATTGCCAGCACCCCAAGGTATACGCAGGTCACGATGAACAGTATCACCATGAGTTTTGCGATCCATTTCCACCAGGTACTGATGTTCACGTGGGCAATGGCTAACGCCCCCATCACAACACCGGATGTCGGCGTGATCAGGTTCACCCAGCCGGAAGCCGCTTGGTACGCAGTGATAACAACGTCGCCGCCGACACCTGCGAACTTGCCCATCGGCCCGATGATGCCCATGGTCGCTGAAGCAAGCCCGGAAGTGGATGGAATCAGGAAGGACATTGGAATGTAGAAAATGTACGTGATGATGATGAAGACACTCTCGGACAGCCCCTTCAGACCCATTTCACCCCAGTGCAGTACGGTGTCGGTGATCATGCCGTCGTTCATGACCACTTGGATTCCCCGGGCAACGGCCACGATAATGGCCACGCTCAGGAAATCGGCCATACCACCGATAAACGCGTTAATGAAATCAGTCTCTTTCATCTTGTAAACAAACATGATAACCACTGCCATTAACAGGAACAGCATCGTGATTTCACTGAAGTACCAGTCGCCCAGCGGTACCATGTCGCTTCCCAGCAGGTTGCCCAGCACTGGAATACCGCTCAGCCACTTGGTTGCTGATTCAAAGAAGGTCCAGCCGGTGTTAATGGAAGCCCAAGGTACCAAGCCGACGATCATAATCACAAAGGTTGCCCCAAACAGCCAAAGCACGCCCTTCTGCCGTCCGCTCATCTTCACGTTATCCGCGTCACTATCGATAGCGAACCGTTTCAGATCTTCGTCACGTTGAGAAAATACCAGTGATTTGCTGGGATCCTTCTCAATTTTTGATGCGTACCGGTACACGTACCAGATACTGATGAGTACCACGATCACCAACAGAATCAGCCGTGGGAACAGCCCCTGACCCATAGACACGTCTAACGTTTGGGAGGCCACACCGGTCGCAAACGGGTTCACAGTCGAGGCCAAACAGCCGACCTGCGAACCCACCAGCACGATGGCCACCGCAACTAGTGAATCGAAACCCACGCCGATCATAACCGGAATCAGCAGTGGATAGAACGCAATGGTTTCTTCTGCCATACCGTAAGTCGAACCACCCAGTGCGAACAGAAACATCAGCACTGGAATCAGGGCTTTTTCCTTACCCTTATATTTACGAACAACGGCGCCAATGCCGTCATCCAACGCTTT
The DNA here is from genome assembly GCF_001435975.1 of Secundilactobacillus collinoides DSM 20515 = JCM 1123. Classification (GTDB taxonomy): domain Bacteria; phylum Bacillota; class Bacilli; order Lactobacillales; family Lactobacillaceae; genus Secundilactobacillus; species Secundilactobacillus collinoides. The sequence continues at coordinate 149,009 of NZ_AYYR01000009.1, read as the reverse complement.
CGTGCGGTTAACCACACCCAGAAAACCCCCGATAACCAGAATAAATAGCGAGATTGAGATGGCACCCTCGGTTTTGTCGTTCCCGACCATACCGTAGACGGGCGCCATGAAGATGTCCCAAATACCTTGCGGGTTTGCTGTAACCAATTTGTAGGTGTGTGCAATGATATTGCCTGCCTTATCGGTTGAATAAGCTCCCGCTGGAATGATCCAGGTTAGAATTGCAACAAGGCCGATGATGAGAAATAAAATAGTAAACGCTGACGGCATCTTAAACCGCCGTTTATTAGGTTTTGTGTTCGGTGTTTGCATGATACTCATCTCCTTTTTATAACCTATCATTAGTTTATTCCTAAGATTTTAATAAGATATGAAGAAAGTTTGACTTTTTTGTACATTTTTTCATTATCTGTTGGGGAGCAAATCATCCGGCTGTTTGATGGCAAAAAAACGCTCATTATTAATTTCATTTCCAATGATTTTGGCGATGTGAAAGAATAGAAATCGCTTACACAATCTGCAACATGTGTTATAATAATGACTAATATAATAGGTGTTTTATTTTGATTTTTTGGACTGCCTCCCCATCTTTGTGAACATACAAACTTGGGTAACAACGCGTTTTAATTTGGAAAATGGCTCCTAGGTAAAACGTTGCACCGGAGTACGCTTAATACCTCCCCAGTCTGATGCACACCCTTAATTCAGGCGACCACCTCACGTCCGAGCCCAGTTAAGAAGGAAGGTTTTTTGATTGGAAACGAAACTTACAAATTCAATGACTGATTTAATGACAACTTACTTTGAAAACGCACCGGTGGCCATCATGTTGTTTCAGGATGATGATCTGATTCTCAGCAACCGGCAGGCGCAGTGTCTGCACGACCACCTGCACTTTGATCCGCGATACTTGATTCAAATGGCTCAGGCCGCAGCAAAGGATCGAAACGCATCAAGAATTGGCTGCAGCGACTGTGCCGTTTGTCAGGTACTAAACGAATTTTCTATGCCCGTCCTCTGCGGCGATGAACAAGAAAGCGGCTACTACATGGTCTATAAACTGCTGGATGATGAGCAGGCACTTTCCTCGCTTACATTAAAAAACCAGGCAGCCATCGACCACGTTCGAACGCTCGCCGACCATGAACGCAATAAACAAACGGCGATGCACGCCAGCGAGCTCGAGCGCAAACGGATTTCCGCCGACCTCCATGACAACATCGCACAGGGCGTTTATTCTGCCATTATGGGTGTCAAACATCTTTCCAGCTGTCCGCTGTCTGAACCCGAGCTCAAGACCCGAACCCTGGCGATTGCCGACGAGCTCAAAAACACACTGGTTGAAGTGAAGGATATGGCACTGGATGTGCGGCCATCCGTTCTGGATCAATTCGGTTTATTTGCGGCGTTAAAAACGCTGGCAAAACGGTTGCAGACTAACTCAGGCGTCGCTATCTCGGTGCTTGGGAACGCGCACCCGGAGGAACTGCCAAGACCCGTTCAAAGCGCACTTTACCGGGTGGCGCAGGAGGCCATGAACAACACGCTGAAACACGCTAACGCAACCGAAATCGATGTATTGCTGATTGAGCACGACCACTTCATTACCCTGCAAGTCATTGACGATGGCGACGGGTTTAACGTTTCAGAGCACCAAGCATTCAACGGCCATTCACTAGGCCTTCACGACATGAACGACCGCATTAAGTCACTGAACGGGATTTTTGACCTGCAGTCGGACCCGCAAGTTGGGACAACGATCACGGTGAAGTTTCCCGTTCAAACTAACAAGGGAAGTTTTCAGCATGTATAACGTCTTGATTGCCGACGACCACGCTGTTGTGCGGTCGGGGCTGAAATTTCTAATTGATCAGATGCCGGGCTATCAGGTGGTTGCTGAAGCCGCCACGGGAAACGACGTCTTCATCCGCGTGGGCCACGGCGACATTGACATCGTTGTGATGGACCTGAGTATGCCGCCGGGTGAAAACGGCCTGTTAACGACTAAACGCATTCAGGCCCAGTACCCGGAAATTCTGATTCTGATCTTATCGATGCACGGTGAAGAAGAATACGTCGACAAATCGATTGAATACGGCGCGGTTGGCTATGTTCTGAAAAGCTCGCCAGACAGCGAGATCACCAACGCGCTGAAAACGATTGTCACCGGCAAGCACTACGTTGATGAAAACGTCATTTTGCTGAAGTCGGATATCAAAGAGATCACAGCGGACGGTTCCAACACTAATTTGTGGGGTCACAACGCCCTGTCAAAACGGGAAAGAGAAGTCATGCCGCTGGTCGCGATCGGCTACAGTAATAAGGAAGTCGCCGCAAAGTTGAACATTTCGACTAAAACCGTGGAGGCTCATAAGGCCAGCATCATGCGCAAATTGGACCTTAATTCGCATGTTGATTTGGTACGTTATGCGATTCATCATAAGATGATTGAGTTCTAGCTATTGTTACACATTGTGTTTGATGGTTTCCGGCTACAGACAAGATTGCCGTTACATGACGCAATTCGGCACGCGTCACGTGCAGCTCAAAACCTCAAAAAGCACCCACCGCAAAGTTTGCGATGGGTGCTTTTACATAGTTATTCCTATTTTAAAAATGAACTGCACTTAAGCCAACGAAGAATAATCCTCCCGCAGCTTTTTAAACGCACAGTTAAGTGCTGCCACCTTGACTTCAATCACCTGATTCTGATTAATTCGTGCAAACGCCAGTGTTTCGCTAATCAACCGCTGAATCAGTGCCGGGTCCTTTTGCTGAGCTAACGCGTTCTGGGTGGCCTGAAATTTCAACCGCGGCAGATAGTATGTGACGCGTTTTTCTGAACACAGATGCACACCGGCATCGATCAGGTGATTGCTTAACCGGTAGTTCCCCTGGCTAGCATAGAATTCAGCCGTAAAGAATATCAGTGTCAGCATGCGCAAAAATCCTTTGTCATCGTTCGTTTTCAGGGCATCTTGATGGGTCTTGATATACTGGTTAACTTTCTCAAAGTAGAAAGTGGCCTGTTTTATTTCTTGGCGTCGGGCGCTCATGACGCCGGATCCCAGAAATGCCAACTGGGTAAAGATGGTTTGGTGCCGTTCGTCCAGGTCGTTTAAAATCTGCGAAAAATCAAACAAGATCTTGTCCGGCTGCTGGTTGATCAACGCGTTGCCCAACCCGCGCAGGTAACAGAACTGCATCTTGTCAGGAATCGCGTCAATGTCGTTTAGCTGGAGCGTATTCAGTCGTTTGATCGCGTCCGGGTAGTTTTCGGTCATCAGGTCACGCTCAATCGTGTCCAAGACCGTGTGCAATTCAGACACGGTAGCGGCGCCTTCCTGGTACAGATCATCCACCGTCATGCCTAAGCGAACACAGAGTTTGCTGAGAATGGCCAGCGACGGGACCCGATTTTGGTTTTCAAACTTACTCAAGGTCGCCTGCGTACAGATACCGTGACACAGTTTGCACTGGGAGATCTTAAGTGCTTTTCGGCGACTCACAAAGAGGTCGATTTTCATTTCAGCACCTCCTATTCATGAATGCCTAGCGCAACTTTAGCGTAGCGACTCATTCGGCTGAGGTCCCAAACAGGTTCCCAGACGAGGTCAATTTTACAACTGGTAATGCCGACAACGGATTCGGCAGCCTTGGTGATGGCATCGTTGAGGATGTCACCGATCGGGCAGCCCATGGTTGTCAGCGTCATCGTGATTTGGCATGCACCATCCGTGACTGTCACGCCGTAAATCAGTCCCAGGTTCACCATGTCGATGCCAAGTTCCGGGTCAAGCACCTCAGACAAGGCGTCCATGACGTCGTTTTCGAGTTTGGTAGGTTCTTTTAGTTGTTCTGCCATCATTTTCATCCCTTCTGGTGAGTGACCACCAATAAATTGGTATAGGTGAAATTTCCAGTTCATTTTTGTAAAATAAACGGCTTTTATCAAATTAATTTCACTAACTTTTTATATTAAAAATACCCCGACAAAGAAACTCATAATCGCGATATGTAAGTGTCTAATGACATTATAGCCTACTATTAAGTTCAAAAACATTAGGCCACTCCCTAATATATGTGAATTAAATTACATGATAAACTAGAACCATAATAACTCGAAATCATAAATTGGAAAGGTGTGATGATCTGATGCAATTAAACTACGCTGCGCTGACTTACCCTGTCGTGACGGTTCATCAAATGACGACGCTGGACACCCAAACCGCCCAACGATTGCACAGTTTGGGTATTCAACCCGGCAGTCAACTAACCGTGGTGCGCAAGTATCCGTTTCACGGGCCAGTGATCATCACGGTAGACCAGCAAAAGATCGGCATCCGCTACGCCATTTTCCAAGCCCTGTTAGGAGGTCAGTGATATGCCAACCGTTGCCCTGCTTGGTAACCCGAACACCGGGAAAACGACATTGTTTAACGAGCTTACCGACACTTACGCCTACGTGGAAAACTGGGATGGCGTCACCGTGGAAAAGAAGCTGGGGCGCATCAAGCACTCAGAAATCGTGGTGGTCGACCTGCCGGGCATCTACTCACTGAACCCGCTGACCAAGGACGAGGCGGTGGCCGTGAACTACCTGCTGAATGACGTTCCCGACCTGATACTAAACGTCACGAATGCCAGCCAATTGAAACGCAATCTGCTGTTGTCGCTGGAGGTGCTGGAATTTGGCCAGCCGGTGGTGTTAGCCCTCAATATGATTGACGATCTGACCCGCAGCGGGATACGTTACGATCTCGATGTGTTGGCTGACCGGTTGGGCTGTCAGGTCCGAGCGACGAACGCACGTAAGAAAACCGGGCTGGCACAGTTGAAGACAGAATTGTTAGCTGAACAACGTCAGCCCGCGGCGCCATTAGTCCTGCCCTACCCGCGACCAGTTAGCGATGCCGTGCAAACCGCCGTGACTGCCCTTGTCGCTGACTTCGAGCTGACACCGCAATTTGCACGCTGGCTCGCGATTCAATATATGAACAAAAATCAAACCGTTCGCCGCCACGTTGCCGATTGCGGCCTAACACCACTGACAGAAAACCAGGTCAGCTACGACCGGCAGCACTTCGACGACCAGATTTTTAATACCCGTTTGACCTTCATTGAACGGACTATAACAGAGGCAACACAGTATCTCAACACCAGCCATGACGCAAATCTGACGGCCAAATTGGACCGCTGGATCACCCACCCAATACTGGGATTGCCGGTTTTTGTCGGCATCTTCTACCTGATGTTTAAACTGTCATTCGACTGGGTCGGGACACCGCTATCAAACGCGCTGGACGCCCTGTTGAGCGGCCCGGTATCAACGACTGCGGCCAACCTGCTGACCAGTATCGGCACCCTGCCGTTTCTGAAATCACTGATCGTCAACGGCATCATTGCTGGCGTTGGCGGCGTGCTCACGTTTATGCCGCAGATTTTCGTCCTGTTTGCCTGTATCTCAGTATTAGAAGATTCCGGCTACATGGCGCGAGCCGCGTTAGTGACCGACCGAATCATGCAGGTCATCGGCCTCAACGGCAAGGCGTTCATTCCGCTAATTATCGGGTTTGGCTGTAACGTGACCGGCATTTTCTCGGCCCGAACAATTGAGCAGCCAAAGGAACGGCTGGTAACCACGCTGATCTCGCCATTTATGAGTTGTTCGGCGCGGCTGCCGATCTACAGCCTGTTTGTCACCGCATTTTTTCCGCATAATCAGGCGGTGATTGTGCTATCACTGTATTTTCTGGGTATTATCATCGCGCTGGTGATGGCCAAACTCTACCAGTGGCTGTTTCGCATCAAGGAAAGTTCAGTTTTCATTGTTGAACTGCCCAAATATCACCTGCCGCGACTGGACATCATAGCCATGGGGACCTGGGATAAAGGCAAAGGGTTTGTCAAAAAGGCCGGTACCATCATTTTTGCCGGCACCGTGCTGATCTGGTTGCTATCAAACCTGGGTCCAACTGGTATCGTCACAAATATCAACCAGAGTTTCGCGGCCATGGTCGGTCAAGTGATGCTGCCGGTGTTCAAACCCATGGGCATCACCGCCTGGCAACCGATCAGCGCCTTGCTGACGGGCGTACTGGCAAAGGAAGTAATCAGTTCCAGCATGATTGTCATGTTCCATCTCGCTGGACAGACGAGTCTGATTGCCACGTTTGGCGGGTTGTTCACACCGCTTTCGGCCTACTGTATTTTGGTCTTCATTCTAATTTATGCGCCATGTTTCGCAACGCTGGCTGCCATCAAATCAGAAACGGGATCACTGAAATGGGCCGCGTATTCGCTGGTATCCAACACCCTGATAGCCTATGTAATTGCGGTCGGCATCTATCAACTAGGTGCCCTGTTCATTTAAGGAGTGAGTCTCATGCAACTACTGATCAACCTGCTGATAACCGCTGCCATTATTGGTCTGGCCGGCTGGGAAATCTTTCATCACCTGCAAAAAGCACGTCAGGGCAATTGTCCAGCGTGTGATTGCGGGTGTGCACTCAAACGACAGGCAACACGAAAGCAGCATTAATAAGTGACTAAAAAACAACTCGGGCGCAATCGCTCTGAGTTGTTTTTTTATTCACGATGGTTGTCTGAGCAGGCTTAAGGAATGTTTTTTATACCCGCCATTTTATGCCAAAACAATATAACCTTTTTGGACCTTTTTTGAAAAAATTGCAGCCACGCTCAGGAAAACAATACCGGTGACCGCCACAACGGCATTGTGTTTCGCGACCACTTCAAAACCATTAGGGCATCCCCTTACGTTTGCCAAGAAATCGTGTAACACGGTTATATAATATTTTATATAAATCACCGAAAAACGCGTTAAATCAGCGATTCAAGGCTGGCCTTTTTTGGCAGAATAGCCGTTTCCTGATAATCTAAAACTTGTAAAAAACGTGTGAAGAACATCACAGTCTTATGCCTGTAATCATCCCAAATGAAGGTGTTCCAAGCACGCTGTTTAGTCACTCAAGTGTCACAAAACTCTCAAGATAAGCGAGGAATGATTCCTATGAGTAAAAAGTACGAAACAGAGACGCCCAGCTACACCATGACGACTGTGATGGAAGAAGCTGCGCGTTGCCTGCTCTGTCACGATGCCCCTTGTTCTCAGGCGTGCCCAGCCCACACCGATCCCGGCAAGTTCATCCGCAGTGTCCGGTTCCGCAACGTTAAAGGGGCCGCTGAAACCATCCGTGAAAACAACGCCCTGGGTGCCATCTGTGCCCGCGTTTGCCCAACTGAAAAATACTGTGAACTGGCCTGCTCACGGACCGGCATTGACAGTCCCATCGACATTGGCGGGATTCAACGCTATGTGACCGATTTTGAACAACAAGCCAAGATGGACATCCTGAAAAAGGGTGACAGCAACGGCAAGACCATCGCCATCGTTGGTAGCGGTCCAGCCGGGTTGCAAACCGCCACCACGATGCTGGAACGCGGCTACGCAGTCGATATCTACGAAAAGAGCGAAAAGGCCGGCGGTTATCTGACTTACGGGATTCCTGAATACCGTTTGCCACAAGACATCGTTGACTTTGAAATTAAGCGGATCGTCAACCTCGGGGCTGACATTCACTACAACGTCACCGTTGGTAAGGACATCACGATGGATGACCTGAAGGCTAACCACGATGCCGTTGTTGTCGCCGTTGGTGCCAGCGAAGCCAAATCATTGTCGATCTTCGCCGGCAACGATTACGTTGAATCCGCTGTTGACTTCCTAGCGCGTGTTAAAGACGCTAAGGGTGACATCACCGACGTGCCTCAAAACGCCGTTGTTATCGGCGGTGGCGACGTGGCCATGGATGTGGCCACCACGCTCAAGCGTCTCGATGCCAAAAACGTTACCGACGTCGCTTACGAAGAGTTCGACGAATTCCGTGCTTCTAAGAAGGAACTCGAAGGTACCCGTAAAGCGGGCGTTACTATCGTTGACGGTTACGTACCAAGCGCCGTTGATGATAACGTTGTAACCTTCAAGCACCGGAAGATCGACAGCGAACTTAAGATCAAGGCTGACAAGATCATCTTGGCCATCGGTCAACAAATCAACGCCGACAACCTGGGAATCAACATCGAACGCGGGGTTGTCCCATACGTTGGTTACAAGACTGAAGATCCAAAAGTTTACATTACTGGCGACATTGCGAAGGGCGACCAGACCGTTGTTTGGGCAGTTCGTAAAGGTAAGAAAGTTGCCGACTTAGTTGACCAAACGTTGTTAGGGGGTACCAAATAATGATTGATAAAGACTTATCCGTAGACTTCATGGGGGTCCACTTCGAAAACCCCTTCCTGCTGTCCTCATCACCCGTTGGTAACTGTTATGACATGTGTGCCAAAGCGTTTGACGAAGGTTGGGGCGGGGTCGTTTTCAAGACCATCGGACCAAAGCACTTCAAGATCGACGAAGTATCACCGCGGTTTGACGAACTGACAAAGGAGGGCACCCCCTTCGTTGGTTTCAAAAACATGGAGCAGATTGCCGAACATCCGCTTGAGGAAAACCTGCACGATCTCAAGAAACTGAAGGAAAACTATCCTGATAAAATCGTTGTGGCTTCCATCATGGGGACCAACGAAGAAGACTGGGAAGAATTAGCCCAACTCGTAACCGAAGCCAAAGCGGACATGATTGAAATGAACCTTTCGTGCCCACAAATGACGTCCCACGAAATGGGTTCTGACGTCGGAACCAACCCAGAACTTGTTAAGAAGTACTGTGCCGCCGTTAAACGCGGTTCTGACCTGCCGATGATGGCCAAAATGACACCAAACATCACCGACATGGTACCGGCCGCCAAAGCAAGTATGGATGGCGGTGCTGATGGGATCGCCACCATCAACACGGTGAAATCGATTTCCAACATCGACCTGGACAAGAAGGTTGCTTTACCAATCGTTAACGGAAAATCATCCATCTCCGGTTTCTCAGGAAAAGCTGTTAAACCAATTGCCCTGCGTTTCATCCAACAATTACGGACCGCAGCCGGGATGGAACTCCTGCCAATCTCTGGAATTGGTGGTATCGAAACTTGGCAAGACGCGGCAGAATTCATTCTGTTAGGTGCCACGACGCTTCAGGTCACAACCTCTGTGATGCAGTACGGTTACCGGATCGTTGAAGACATGAAGAACGGCTTAATGCATTACATGGAAGAACAACACGTTGACCACCTATCCGACCTGATTGGGTTAGCCACCAAGAACATTGTGCCCGCCGAAGACCTCGACCGGGACTACAAAGTTTACCCAAAGATCGACTGGGACAAGTGTATAGGCTGTGGCCGTTGCTACATCTCCTGTTTCGATGGTGCGCACCAAGCCATCACCTGGGACGAAGAAAAGCGCCGGCCTTCAGTCAACATCAACCGTTGTGTCGGTTGTCAACTCTGTAACCTGGTCTGCCCAGTGGGCGCCATTACCACTGGCGAGAAGGTCATGAAACCAGGCCGGCAAGGTAAGGCAGAGGATAAGCAAGTGGACTCATCACGGTTGACCCACTTCTAATCCGCTACTGTTTCGAAGATGGTTAGAACTCACCATGAGGCTGGTCCTGGCAGGTTGCTGTTTGGGACCGGCCTCATGTGACGTCTGGCTTAACGCAGTTTGTCGTCATCCCACCAGTTTTGGGGCGTCTGTTACCGCCAAAGAATGAGCCGAGGAGCGCTAATACTCGATTCGAGGCGAATCGGCACTTCATTGACTCATTCAACACAACAGTGACCCCCTTAGCGTTTGGTAAAAAATCATACAATAGCGGCTAACAAACGGTGGTCTGAGATTCAAGCAAACAGCAGTTTGAATAACCGACCAACAGAACCAACTAGGCGTTAAAGTCAGCAGGGCTGCCAAGCATGATCTTCGTAAAAATTGCTATGTCACAAATCACCATGATATCATCGTTTTTCACTGGTCTTTAGCGGTGGATTACGCACGTCTTTGCGGAATTCGCCACTTTCAGTAAAGGAGCAAGTATCATGAAAATTAGTAAAAAAGTTTGGTTTGATTCGATCGGCGTTGGCCTGTTTACCATCGTTTACAGTCTGATCATGAGCGGATTCTCCCTTTGGATGGGATCCGCAGCCTTTATCGCCGTGTCCTACTTCTTTGGAGCGGGATTCCCCAAAGATAAAATTTGGAACATTCTCTGCAGTTTTGCGTTAGGCATTGTTTGGGGACTGATTGCCTTTCGCCTGCTCCATGTGCCAAGTATTTCAGGCCTGATTGCATCTTCCGTGATGTTTGGCATCATGACCTTCATTGTCTTATTCCTACAAGGAACCATTATGAAATTCACCATGGTCCCCGCCTGGCTGATTGCTTGGGGGACCACCATGCTGATTCTGTCCAACATCACCATTCACAGCTGGGGACTGTTTGTATTTCAGCTCTATGCCTGCATGGTACTCGGAATCTTTGTGATCGGATACTTCTCGGACTACTTCAATAAAGTGATGTTCCGCCTCTTCCCCGAAAAGGATGATTGCGATAAGAATTCCGATGGCAAAGAGTCGGATAACATGGCCGATCATCAAGCATAGGCTTTCCTTTAGAAAAGTGTTTTCGGCGCAAAAAGAAGAGTTTTTAAGACCTGTCATGAGCGGTGGCAGGTCTTTTACTTGTCGTCGTCAAGTGACTGTTATAACGCGGTTTATTGCTGTTTGAAAGGCTTAAAATCACAAGCCGTTTTCGTTTAGTTCCTCGGTTACATCAGTTATAATGGTCTCAAGATGGTTGTTACCCCAACCCCAACATACTAAGCACACGGCGACCCTATACCGTTATTCAACAACCGTCCAAATCCCCCAGTTGTATTCACTAAAACCGGGAACCATAAACATTTTGTGGCGACTGAGCCTGGCTTGGTCGTTTTTTGTTGTCGGTGAACGCCATTTTGAATGTGACTGCTGTTTTTTTTGCGGGATAGTGCGGATTTTTCGGGTGCTAGTGATATTTCATGGCGTCATTTAGCAGTGCGTTACAATAACTTGAGTGAATTGAAAAAGACCGAAGCAGCCCTTTTGTTGGGTGCTTCGGTCTTTGATTTTTGGTGCTGATTTTTCTTTTTGGCAGGGTTTTCTTTCCCTCTATAGCCGAAACGCGTTCCAGAAGGCAAGGGGCTACTGCGTAAGCAACTCTGGCAAAAACTCCAAGTTCGGGAATTTGCTTTCTCCCCTCTATAGCCTAAACGCGTTCCAGAAGGCAAGGGGCTACTGCGTAAGCAACTCTGGCAAAAATTCCAAAATCGGGATTTTGCTTTCTCCCCTCTATAGCCTAAACGCGTTCCAGAAGGCAGGGGGCTACTGCGTAAGCAACTCTGGCAAAAATTCCAAGTTCGGGAATTTCTGCCAGAGTTGCTTACGCTCCGCCCCTAAACGCCTTCTTCCACGCTCTGCTACTGTTCCTCCGCACTCAGATCTGTTTGCTTAATGAATGAGTGGTCTGGGATTCTGATTAAAGTAAAGCGGTTGGCTAGACGGCCTGCGTGTAGGCCGATGCCGTTTAGGAAGTCTTTTTTGTAGGTGGTTTCGACCACGCCGACCCATGCTTTTTGATACTTGGTGTCGTAATTGCTGAGTTTTTTCTTATTCCACTTGTACGCACTGGCCGTCACGTTGATTGGGTCCTTGCCGCCGGAAATGGTTGCATCCAGGCTTGATACCTCGTCTGTTTCGCCTTCCGTTGTGTACTTGTAGACTTGGACCGGTTTGCGGCCCTTCCCCGTTCTGACAGTAACGTATGTCGATCGGGCAGCACTAGTTGTGTCCAGTACCAACGGTTTAAATTGATACGCCACCGTTACCCGACTGGTGTTAAGCTTGCTGACGTCTTGGAAGAATGTCGCGTAGCTCATCCCCCATAGTGCAAGCAAAAAAATGACAAATTCAATTGTTGATTTCGTTAAGTTCTGTGCAGAAAACGACTTCTTTTCAGTGACAATCAATTTAAGTCATCTGACCCGCATATCATGCACCATCCACACAAGATAAATCAGCAGGAGCAGCCATAGCCCCATTCCAATTAGATTCCAAGCTGATTTCATAAGCCACAATTCCCTTCTACTCAATGTGATGACACACACACAACACTTTAATATTAGATTAAAGGAAGCGATTGCTAAAAACAAGTGTTTAGTCGCAATTCTTTTGGGGTAATTCGTTGTACTAGCAAGCTTCGACAGGCATTTATTAACTGGGGTCAATCGTGCAATTAGAACGCCATTTACGTGGAAACCAGCATCTCAGCAAAGGGGCTAGGTAAAATGTCCCATAAACGACGATAGTGCCCTCAATCGACCGTAATCGCGCCAATTTTTCGATAAGCTTTCCGTACGAAAAAGATGAACGGGTTGTGTTACAGTATTGATTGACTAAATAATTGTTTTTCTATTATATAGAAGAAAGCAGGCGAACGTCTTGTGTACGAGTTTGACCCTCACAGCAGCAGATCACACAACCATTCTGGCACGAACGATGGATTTTCCAAACGTTGATCCGTGGTCGCCGACGAAATTACCCGCCGGTACACCGTGGCAACCGATTCTGGGAGATTCTCAAACGACGCAGTTCAACATCGTGGGTGCCAGTCGTCACTTGGATGGACATTACCTGTTCGGCGATGGTCTTAACGCGGCTGGGCTGTCTTGTGCCGAATTATACTTACCAGGACGCGTTCAGTATTACGATGACCCGCAGGCGGCAAAAACGAATTTAACGCCACAGGACTTCATTTTATGAGTGCTGAGCGGACATACAACGGTGGCGGAAGTGCTGGCTGACTTGCCACGGGTTGCGCTGGTTGCTCACGTCTGGTACGTTGAGCATAAAGTTTACCCGTTTCACTGGGTTCTGGCCGACGCCACCGGTGCCACTGCTTACATCGAGCCGACCACGCGACAGTTGACGGCAACTGCTAACCCGATCCAGGTCATGACAAATACGCCGACGCTTGCCGCCCACTATGACAATCTGGCAAAGGTTCTGCAGGTCCCAGATACGAAACAAAGCACCCTCTCCAAGGCCGCTGAAGACTGGTTGAATGCCAGTATGCCGCTTCCCGAGGGGCCGATTCCAACAAACCGGTTCGTGCGAACGGCCATCAATCGGCTTGGGCATCCGCAGCCAGTAACCGGAACCGATGCAGAGAACGCCGCGTTTGACTATCTCAAGCAAGTCGTCACGCCAAGGCAGGAAAACGGTCAACAAAAACCTAATCATAACTTTACCCACTACATCAGTTTCATGAATGTTTCAGCGCTCACCTATACGCACGTGCCTATCGAAACCATGAGAAGCCAGTCATTTTCCGTAGTGGATTTAACCTAAAAAAACGATTTTCAACCACTTTTTTTGAAAAAAAGTGGTTTTTTTATTGGCAAAACAGCGGTAAATCACGGCTTTGTCACATTTTTGAAATATTCGGTTCAGCACTGATACAGCAGTCCTGAACCAACCTTTCATTTTGCAAAACCCCTTTGAAATGACAAATCTTGTTTTTCTATTAATCTAATCGATAATGCGTTGCAACACTCTTGTAACGTGTGATTGATACACTAATAACCGTTCAATAAATAAACGAAAACGCAAAATAATAAAAAAAGAAATTGTAGATTAGAATTTAGATAAGGGGATTTTGTTAACTATGAAAAAGTTGTTTGTCAAACTTGCACTCACCGTAATTACTATCTTAGGCATCACCGTCGCTGCCGACACAATTGCACAGCCTCAAACCGCTAGTGCAAGCACGACCTCATACTCAAAGGTTTACAAAGTCGCCAAAGCACAACTTGGCAAGCGTTACAGTTACGGCTCAACCGGTCCTTCATCATTTGACTGCTCCGGCCTGACCTCATACGTTTACAAAAAGGGTGCCAAAATCACCACACCACGGACTGCCCAAGCTCAATACAACAAGTACAGCCACGTCAGCTACAAGAACATCAAAAAAGGCGACCTCGTCTTCTTCGGTAGCAGCGTCTTTGGCATCAGCCACGTTGGTCTGTACGTCGGCAGCGGCAAAATGATTGATGCTCAAAACCGCGGCGTTATCAGAGAATCCGTTAAGGCGCCATGGTGGCACTACGTTGGTTCTGCGCGCGTTACTTCATTAGATTAATTAAATTGATTGTTGATAGACACTTCACTTTTGTGGGGTGTCTTTTTGGTTTAATAATAAAAAAATTTCCAGTTGCGTTTTTAGTTGGATCGTTACGGGTGAAGACCACTGGGATCCACTCCCTGGTATTACACGCTGTTCGCTGTTCTTCTCCCTTGCTGAATTGTGTGCGCCTCGCTTGCTTAGTCTAAATGTACGTCACGGGGCAAAGATTTGCACCCTAGTGGACTTTGGCCTCTGTTCTTTATTCTTTACACTGTGCACCTCGCTTACCTAGCCTAAACGTGCGTCACGGAGCAAGGAGTTGCACTCTAGTGGACTTTGGCCTCTGTTCTTTATTCCTTACACTGTGCACCACGCTTACCTAGCCTAAACGTGCGTCACGGGGGCAAGGAGTTGCACCTAAGGGTCTTCGCCCGCAAAAGCCAGGATCGGGCTTTTCCGGACAAAGTCCCTTAGGCTCCACTCCTTAACCGCCCCTGGTTTTGCACTCTGCTTCGTCTTCTTCATTTCTCCAGACCCCAGCTGCATTGTGCACCTCGCTTGCCTTGCCTAAACGTGCGTCATGGGGCAAGGAGTTGCACCTAAGGGACTTCGCCCGCAAAAGCCAGGACCGGGCTTTTCCGGACAAAGTCCCTTAGGCTCCATTCCTTAACCGCCCCTGGTTTTGCACTCTTCCTTAAATCTCTTTAACGATTGCTCACTTCGCATCATATTACTTGTTTTCATGTCGCACATCGCGGTATCATGAAACCAATCAAAAATTACTAAAGTAACGCTCTGTTACTTTAGTTAAAAATCAACCTACAACATGTAGTGGATAGCATACGCTCCGTTCTATATCTTGTTGATTTTTTCAAACAAATGTTCTAAACTTAACGTATCGATAAAAAGGAGTCCTCGCCGTGAATAAGCAAAAACCGCAACAGTCACATATTCAAATTACGGTTCGTTTCGTTGAGAAGCGTAACGGCAAAAAAGACGTGTTTGACGCCCGAAAGATACTAAGCAGTCTCAATCATTTAACACACGATGATCGGCTCATTCGGCGCACAAATGCCCTTATTTTAGCCCAAATCGCTGGTTACTCTCAGATTGATACCCAGACCATCCGCCAACTTGTCACATCGACGCTGACGCAACTGGATCATCCAGAACTGGCCAAGCGGTATAGTGAGTACCATCCCTCTAACCCAAAAAACACATCTTTTAAACAATTATCCTTTTTTAATTTGTAACTATTTAAAAATCCGACCGCGATGGCCGGATTTTTTTATTTGATTTGCCGAAATGGCATTTATGGGTCAAGTGACACTGTGTTAGATTCAGGTATTTTGTGGTTAATCTAGGCGATGTTTTAGGTGTGATTTATTGTCCTTATTTTTTCACCAAAAAACGGAACCTTAGTGCTTGTTCAATCTTGCTAGAACATAACTATGCTTCAACCCGTTTTGCGCCTCTTTATTCAGACATTTGTGTACCTCGCTTACCTAGCCTAAACGTGCGTCACAGTGCAAATCCTTAACCGCCCTTGGTTCTGCGCTCTAAAAAAAGGTACCCACACCCCAACAGTGTCGATACCTCTTATGTTTCGTTATTCAGTTTTAACTCTAAAGTTCAAACAGATTGGCTAGCTCAGTTGTGCCTCTAAATCTCGTAATTCGGCTACACGCACATTGCGTGGCAAGAAGCGCCGAATTTCTTCCTCGTTGTAGCCGACTTCCAGACGTTTGTCATCAAAAATGATGGGGCGTTTGATTAAATCTGGGTACTTCACAACGAGATCGACTAATTTGCTGACTGGTAACTCATCAAGATCAATGTTCAACTTCTTAAAGATGTTAGAACGCGTCGAGATGATGTCTTCACTGCCATTTTCGGTCAGACGAAGAATTTCCTTAACTTCATCAGCATTTAGCGGATTTGATTTAATGTTTCGTTCTTTAAACGGAATTTGGTGGGCTTCCAGCCAAGCACGAGCTTTACGACTAGATGCGCTACTTGGTGCAACATATAGGTTAATCATACTAAGCACTTCCTTCATTTCGCTTTCCCCAAGCGACAAAACCATTAACCAAAAAACATCAATTTGCTCACTATCTGGTCCCCAACACCTAATAATGAACATCTTTATCATAACATATTATGAGAATATTACAAGATGATTTTTATACTTTTTAGATTGTGAACAAGGCAACATCTTGACTTGTCATTAATTTAACGAAACCCGTACTAGCGGTATTTATCGATAATTTCAGTTGTGCACGTTTATAAAATAATATAGTGAATATGTTATAATTCTCAAACCGCCGTATGACAGGGTTATTGACGGAAAATAAGTACATTTAGTAAACAAAATACCTGATAGTGTCGTACTCGGATGAACTAAATTGCCATTGGAATTTTCTTAGGCTAATATTGATATGATTAACTATGAATTTTAAAAAATTTCGTCATCGCCGTTTCTTGTGCGAAGGCTTACAATTTGACTAGTTAAACCTATTACTGAGGGGATGTGGAACAAGTGGAGATCTTTCTCACCGTCGCCCTGCTGGTGACCGCGGCCGTTGGCGCTAACATTGTCTATACAATTTTTCCACGGATACCGTTAGCATTTTATCAGATTGGGGCCGGCCTACTGTTAGCCGTTGTCCCAACATTTGAACACTTTGACTTAGAACCGGAACTCTTCATGCTGCTGATTATTTCACCGCTGATGTTCAACGATGGCCAATCGACAAACTACTCGCTGCTCATGCGTCGCATCCGCGCAGTGTTATCACTTGCTGTCGGCTTGGCGATGGTCACCATCATCGTTGGTGGTTTTATCGCGCACCTGTTTTGGGCCAATATCTCGATGGCCCTCATGTTTGCGCTCGCAGCCATTGTTGCACCGACCGATTCCGTTGCCGTGGAATCTATTACCAACAGTATCGAGGTGCCTGAGCACGTCATGGCTGCCTTAAAAAACGAATCGTTATTTAATGACGCGTCGGGGATTGTCGCCTTTTCACTTGCCATTAACGCGTTCAACACTGGTCATTTTTCAGTCGGCAGCAGCATTCAACATTTTCTGGTTGTTTTTTTAGGCGGAATCTTACTGGGCATTATTCTGGGAATCCTACTCGTCTGGCTGCGGCTATTTTTTCAACAAAAATCATTGGACATCATCGCAATATTATTACCCTTTAATTTACTAACGCCGTTTATTGTTTACCTGCTGGCGGAACACCTTGGCCTATCTGGAATTCTGGCCGTTGTTGCCTGTGGTGTCGTTCACGGCGTGCAACGCAGCCGACTGCGACTGACATCCACTGAAAATCAAATCGTGACCCGGACAACTTGGAACGTTGTCACCGACCTGCTGAACGGGTTCGTTTTCGTATTGCTGGGCGCTTCCCTGCCAAACGTGTGGCGGAACCTTTCCCGCTCAGATACCGCTGCGTTACCAAAACTCATCACAGTTGCGATAAGTCTCTATTTATTGATGTTCATCCTGCGGTTTGCTTGGAGTCAACTAAACTTGGTGCGCATGCATGATACTCGCCACAAACGTAATACGCTCAAGGAAAGCCTCGTCTTGGCACTAGGCGGCGTGCACGGTACGATCACGCTGGCTATGGCCTTTTCACTGCCGCTAACGATCAACGGCCAGGCCTTTCCGGAACGAAACGCGATTATTTTTGTTGCCGGAATTATTATTCTCACGAGTTTGATTATTCCAACAATCGTCATGCCGCTGATTTTGCCGCATAAATCTGACCCGTATACCGATGACGAGGTTGAAAAACTCGTTAACGGAATGGTCGATTTTGCCATCGATCGCTTAAAAACGACTGAGGCCAACAGCACTTTGCTAGCGCCTGTGATTGAAACGCTCAACAGCCAAAAGGGGTCACCAGCGCCGACGGATACCAAGGTGGTCCACCAGCTGCTGGCAGAGTCTGAGGAGGCCCAAACAGAAGCCATTACAGAGCTCATCGAAAACGGCACAGTGGATCGCACATTTGGTTGGAAATATAACCGGGTCCAAATGATCCAAACACAATTTGCGTTTCAGAATCCGTTTCAACGCGTCTTACTTTGGGCTAAATTAGTCGGGTACCGATTCTTTCCGGGTCTCGCTAAACACCAACGCGCAAAACAAGTTGCACATTGGCAGGCCAAAAAGGCAGATTGGCAAAAGGCCCACCCAGAGGATCAACGCGCGATCGAACCTGGTCGACAACTACCAGCTCGGCAGAACCAGTCCGACCGTTTACCAGCACCCATTCACGACGTCCACCAGCATCAAGATCGTTTTTCGCGCAAACAGATCCATAATATAAAACAAAATCAGACCTCAGAAAAGAAAAAACAGCTGCTCAACACCATGAAAGAATTGGAGTCAGCTGGTTATAACGCGGTCATGTTGTACCTCTCAAGTGTCGAAAATGAAGAGAATCGAAGCGAAATAAACGTGATTCGCCACTATTATATGGTTCGACACAATCGTTTTAGTCAATCCGACACAAAAAACGAAACGGAAAGTGAGCTTTTTATCAGGGCCTTCCAGTTTGAATATACGTATGTGCAAGGAACCGCGTCACAACAGGATTTGTCGCCTGAATTAGTTTCAACTTTGCAACAAAAAATCTCGATGGATCAGCTCGTTTATATGCAATCTAATGGGTAGTTTACGGGGTAAACCATTGCTTTATCAAGTTCAGTTACGATTTTGTTATCAGAAATTCACACTTTCTTCACATTTATCCTTTATATTAAGAGCATAGTTTAATATTTAAATTACAAATATTAAGTAAGCTTTTTCATTTTACTCCTCCAAAGTAAAATTTATATTTCCGTGAACCCCATCACGAAAATGCCTACTCCTATGTGTAAAACCTGTCCTCCCCCGGACAGGTTTTTTTGTGTCTTCATTCATCTAACCCCTGATATCACAACGTTTAGAAGTGTTCTAAACAATCAAATCACGTGCCAATAAAACCGCAACAATTCATGCTCACCATGTTGTCTTTCAGCCATTTACCGAACTATTTTTCTTGTTTTTCTGATTATTCAGGATTAAAGAACGTGTTTAAATCACGTTTTTCTCAGCAATATTTAACGTCATGAACCATCTAATATCGCTTATTTAGCTCGTGAAAACGTTATAACATCCGCTTGATCGGCAAAAGACACCATACATATTGGGTTTCTTGTCATAATTACCACCTAATATTCCTTAAAGCCTGTTAGAACGTTTTTTTGCGAGCAATACTTCGATGGCAGGCATGGGCACTTCCGTTTACAAACACGTGTTTATTAGTTACATTTAACGCATAGGCTGTTCGGCACAAATGTAACCGATTTATTGTGACGGATAGCTGATGCACACAGGAGGAGGATGTAATAATGGCAATGCTCTATGGAAAGCCCTCAGACGAGGAGAATAAGTACTTAAGCCCGATTTTCGGATCAAGTGCAGAAGGCCGCGACATTCCGAAATTCAAACTCAACGACACCCCGATCGAACCACGTGAAGCATATGAACTTGTTTCCGACGAACTGTTGGACGAAGGCAATTCGCGCCTGAACCTTGCAACTTTTTGTCAAACCTATATGGAACCAGAAGCGGAAAAACTCATGGCACAATCGTTTGAAAAAAACGCCATCGATAAATCTGAATATCCGCGGACGGCGGACATTGAAAACCGTTGTGTCAACATCATTGCGAACCTGTGGCACGCGCCGAGCGAGGAAAAATTCATGGGAACATCGACTATCGGTTCCTCCGAAGCCTGCATGCTAGGCGGCATGGCCATGAAGTTCAACTGGCGAAAAAACGCGCAAAAACATGGTCTGGACACCAATGCTAAAAAACCAAATTTAGTCATCAGTTCCGGCTACCAAGTCTGCTGGGAAAAATTCTGCGTCTACTGGGATGTTGAACTGCGAACGGTACCGATGGATGCTAATCACCTGTCGCTTGATCTCGATAAAGTCATGGACTACGTCGACGACTATACAATCGGTATCGTTGGCATTCTCGGAATCACGTATAGTGGCCGTTACGATGATATTGCCGGCTTGAATAAGTTAGTTGAAGTCCACAATCAAAATACTGATTTTCCTGTTTATATCCACGTAGACGCGGCTTCCGGCGGTTTCTATACCCCGTTTATGGAAGCCGATCTCAAATGGGATTTTCGGTTAAAAAACGTCATTTCAATCAATGCTTCGGGACACAAATACGGCCTTGTCTACCCCGGTGTCGGCTGGGTCCTCTGGCGTGATAAACAATTTTTGCCAGAGGAGCTTGTTTTTAAGGTCAGCTACTTGGGGGGCGAACTGCCCACCATGGCAATCAATTTTTCACACAGTGCCTCGCAGTTGATCGGGCAGTACTACAACTTCATTCGTTATGGCTATCAGGGTTACAAAGCCATTCACACCCGAACTCACGAAGTCGCAGCGTACCTGACGCAAGAATTACGTGAGACTGGGTTGTTTAGCATCGTTAACGACGGTGCCCAGTTACCGGTCATCTGCTACAGCCAGATACCGGACAAGACGCACGAATGGACTCTCTACGACCTCTCTGACCGGCTCTTAATGAAGGGCTGGCAAGTGCCTTCCTACCCCTTACCCGCTGACCTTTCTCAGACCGTTGTGCAACGGATCGTTGTCCGAGCGGATTTCGGCATGAATATGGCCGTTGATTTTGTGCAGGACCTTAAATCGGCAATTGATGAGCTGAACAACGCGCACATTGTGTTCCATGAATCAGAAAAGCCTAAGCGATACGGGTTCACACATTAAAGACGTGCGCCGAATCTCCCTTTTTATTGAGCTGATTTAAAATATTAAAAACGACGCTGCTTGCTAGATTCAAATTAGGATCTTAATGTCGGCGCCGTTTTTTCATGGGATTAAAACCGGTTTAACTGGCACAATGCCTGATATCAAGGGTTGTTACGCTGGCTGCATCTAAGCCAATTTTGAATAACCAGTAGTTGCTGCGACAACTGCTGTCACCATTCATCACCAGTTTTGATGCTTCAATCAGAGGAGGGCTTTATATGCGTTACATTATTTTCTTTTGTGAGCTGCTGTTAATAGTATTATGGGTCCTATTTGGACCGTCAGCACTTTGGTTAAAAATAATCGGTATTATCGTCATTATCATTTGTTCCCAAATCGCACATATTTTATTGAAGGCGCGCTGATTGGACCAGTATCAGTACTGGATATACTTCGTAAACACGATTGGGGTTCTATGTACCGACAGAAATGTTTCAAACAGGCTTCATTTTGTCGCTTTTTTCCGCATCACACTTCAAAAAGACCTTGGACACCGTCAAAAACGATTACCCTCACTCTCCATTTGTCATTGTTAGACAACTGGCTTATAATTTTATACTAAAGATGGGTCATTATCTGCTTATTGTTCACTTGATTAACGAAGGTTGTCACGCGTTGTTTGAGACATCGCTGGTAAACTCCTTTATCTCCTTGTAAGCTGTTAACGGACTCAATTTACGACGATATTTCGCCAATGGAGGTAACACATGAAACTGACCATTCTTTCGACCAGCGACACGCATGGTTTCGTTTTTCCTACGAACTACGTTAAACCTAATGCAAATATGCCGTTTGGTCTGATTCGGGCAGCCAGTGTGATTCACCGCGAACAGCAAGCTGCCACCGGACCCGTGATCACCGTGGATAACGGCGATTTTCTGGCCGGGTCGCCCCTGGCCTACTATGTTGCCCAGGTCCAGCAAACGCGCGACCCGCAGCCGCTGACGCATATTTATAACCAAATTCATTACGATATCGGCATCTTGGGCAACCATGAATTTGATTATGGCACCGCCTACTTGGAGCAGGCCATTAACGCAACGGACCGTAAGATCATCAACGCCAACTTATTAAACGGCGATGATCACCCGCTGTTTGGTCAACGTTACCGGATCATGGAATTTAACGGCGTCAAAGTGGCCATTATCGGTCTCACCACAAGAGCCGTCATGCAGTGGCGGAACCACAGCAACGTTTACGACGTTGAATTCCGGTCAGCCGTTTCCGTAGCGCGTGAACTTGTCCCGGCGCTGCACAAGATTGCGGATGTCGTGGTCGTCTGTTACCACGGCGGCTTTGAGCGCAACGTCAAAACCGGACAGCTCATTGAATCCGTTAGTAACGGCGAAAACGAGGCTTACCAGCTACTAGAAGAGGTGGATGGCATTGACGCTTTGGTCACTGGCCACCAACACCGTAAAATAGCTGATACCCTGTTTGGCGTGCCCGTCACCCAGCCCGGATATCGCGGTGAAGCCGTTGGAAAAATCACACTGACTATTGAAAAAACAAAGACCGGCTACATGGTCGTGGATCACACCGCTGAGTTGTTAGATACCAAAAACGCGCCCTTTGATGACACCATGCGTCGCGCGAGCAAATCGATCGACCAAACTGTCGATGGCTGGCTAGCGGAACCCCTGGCAAAAATCAAGGGTCACCTCACCTTTACCGATGCCGCCAAAGCCCGCATGGTCGAAACGGCATACACCGAATTTATTCAACGCGTCCAAATCGAAACCATGGATGCCGATATTTCAGCAACATCATTATTTAACAACGAGGGTCATGGTTTCGAAGACCCGATCACCATGCGCAATATCATGACCAACTACGTTTATCCGGATGGTCTCGCCCTGGAACTGATCACCGGCAGAGACCTCAAAGCAGCACTGGAACAGAGTGCCGAATACTTTATGCTGGATGACGATGGCAACATCGCGGTCAATCCCGCCTTCTATTCTCCGAAATTACGCCATTATAACTACGATATGTACGAAGGCATCAATTACCGCATCAACGTCGCCAACCCAATTGGTCAGCGCATCGACCGGCTTACCTATCGGGGGCTGCCAGTCACCGATGATCAAGAATTTAGAATCGCACTCAACCGCTACCGAGCTGGTGGCGGCGGCCACTTCGGAATGTTTTCTGCGGACAAGATCATTGCCGAAAACAAAACCCCAATGAGCCAAATCATTGCCGACTATCTGCGCCATCATCCCAAAGTCAACGCAACAGTCAATCATAATTTTGAAGTTATTCGCTAGGACACCCGTTCGTTGGGTGTCTTTTTTGGTATCCATTATTGCATGAAGTGCTGTATATCGGCGGTATGCAATAGGCCACCAGCGTGAATCTCAGTCAAAACACAAAAAAAACCGCCCTTTCAAAATGAAAAGGCGGTTTTATTAGGCGCGTTTTTTCTTTTTATTCTTTTTCTTCGTTGGTTTATCACCAACGTATTCGACAGCCCGCAGTTCGCGAATCGTGGTGACCTTGATCTTACCAGGGTAAGTCAGGTCACGTTCGATTTGGTCCTTAACGTCGTTGGTCAGCTTAGCACTGGCGTCATCGTCCAAGACTTTCGGTTGTACAACGATTCGAATCTCACGACCGGCTTGAATAGCGTAACTATCCTGAACACCGTTATGGTCGTTGGCGATTTTTTCCAAACTATGAAGACGATTGATATAGTCTTCGACTGATTCACTCCGGGCACCAGGCCGTGACCCTGAAACAGAGTCAGCAGCGGCTACCAAGGTGGCAATTGGCGAAATGGCTTCCACATCCCCGTGATGCGCAGCGATTGCGTTGATAACGAGCGGATCTTCGCCGTAAGCAGTTGCTAAGGCGGTACCGATTTCAACGTGGGTACCTTCGATCTCGTGGTCAATTGACTTCCCGATATCGTGCAACAGGCCAGCCCGCTTAGCTAACCGAACGTTTTCACTCAGCTCTGAAGCCATCACACCGCACATTTGAGCCACTTCAATGGAGTGACTCAACATGTTTTGACCATATGACGTCCGAAACTTAAGCCGGCCAATCAATTTCATGAAATCAGGATGCATAAAGCCGATTTTCAGCGAACTGACAGTCTTTTCACCAGTCTGTCGCAGGTCTTTAAGCACGTCGTTTTCGGCGGTCAAAACTTGTTTTTCGATGTTAGAAGCCGTGATCTTGCGCGACGCTAAGAGACTTTCAATGGCAATCCGTGCGGTTTCTCGCCGGACCGGATTGTGGGTACTGATAATCAAAACATTGGGCTGTTCGGTGTCAAAGACCAAATCAGTCCCAGTCAGTGATTCCAGCAATCGAATGTGTTGACCGTCACGTCCAACGAGCTTTGTTTTCGTATCGTTGGTCGGCACCAGAACGGTATGTTCCGCGTGTTCTCGCGGCAAATCAATCGGCCCGCGTTGAATGGCTTCAATGATTAGATTGCGGGCGGTCTTGTCCGCGGAAGCTTCTGCGTTGTCCGTGAGTTCACGTACCGTGGCATCCTTTTCGTTAGCCAGTTGCTGGGTCGTTTCATCGCGAATCATCTGTTGGGCAGCTTCGGGTTGAAGTTCAGCCCGTTCAGCAATGGCGTCCTGCCGCTTGTGAGACAGTTCTGAAGCTTCGTGCCGCTTTTGTGCCAACAGGTTACGTTCCGCTTTAACTTCATTGTTGGTGTCATCAATTGCCGATTGCCGCTGATCCAAACGTTCCGCCATTTGATCAAGGGACGTCTTGCGTTGTTCTACCCGGTTGACCCGGTTAGTCACATCCGTTTGCTGATCCGCAATCTCGGCTTCACTGTTGTCGCGCTCATCTTGAATAGTCGTTTTGGCTTTGGCAAGGTAGCGGGCTGCTTGTCGTTTGCCGTCCGCTTGAGCCTTTTCCCGGAGTGCCTGAGCCTGTTGCTTCGCGTTAGCAATCTCGGTATTGTACTGACGGCGACGACTCGCCCCGCCAATGACAAAACCGATCACCAGCATGATAATGATAAGGCCTGTAATAATCAAAACGGCACTCCTTTCTTTTTAATGATAAGAGAATCACAGTCATCCTTATATTATACGCCAAAACGGTGCATTACAAAAGCGACGACTTGCAAATTACTTCATATACTTATCCAGAAATTTTTTGACCGTTTTTGTGTACAATTTCGGCGAGTGAGCGTAGGATTTCGCATGCTCAGCGCCCTTAACCAGCAGGAGCTGTTTTGGACCCTTATCAGCCTTGTACAATTTGTACACCATGCTGGTCGGCACGAAGGTGTCCTTGGTGCCGTGGATAAACAGCATCGGTTTATGATTTTTCTTGACCTGATTCAGCGCACTGGCCTGCTTGAAGGTGTAACCGTTCTTCAGGTAGTTGATTGCGCTGACGACGGGCACCAGTGGGTACTGGGGAATGTTGTACATGGACTTTGCCTGGTAAACGATCTCATCGTAAACGCTGGTATAACCGCAATCCTCGATAAACGCTTTAACTTGTTTGGGCGTTTTTTCGCCACTGACCATCATCGTCGTGGCACCGCCCATACTGGTCCCAAAAACAGTGATTTCAGACTGTTGGCCGTTTTTATGAATGACCTGTTTGATCCACTTCAAGTAGTCTAGCCGATCGGGCCAGCCGTAGCCGATATAATTCCCCTGACTGCGGCCATTTCCGCGGTCATCCGGTAGTAGAACGTTATAACCGAGTTCATGAAACAGCCCAGCATATGCGCCCATGTTGGCACTGCTGCCGCCGAAACCGTGAGCGATCACAATTGTTTTCGTCGTTTTCTTGGCTGCCGGAACATAGCTGGCAACCAATTTCAAATGACCGGTGGCTGACATTTCGTGCCAAGTATATTTTTTTGCATGCTTGTACCACAGTTTTTGCGTCCGGTTCGGATCGTTTTTCTTAATGGTCAGTGAAGTGTTTACGAACCCCTTCTTGCCCCGCGCAACCGCCATATTATAGAAGTAATAGCCGGCACCCCCGATGCCGATACAGATGATAACTACAGCGGTCAGAAGGCCGATGAGCCAATATTTTTTGCGTTTTGTCACAGTGTTTTCCTCTTTCTCTCGATGGTTAATGTCCTTGATTATTCGTTGTGTTTCTAGGTCACAATTAGTAAGTATACCGCACTTGATTATGGTGATGCAAAACGGGTTTGCGGTCAAGGTCTGCTATACTATAAGCAAGATTTTTTTGTGAAAGGACTGCTTAACATGACCTATAAAATGAATTGGGATCTCGAATCGATTTTTGCTGGTGGCATCCACTCTAGTGCCTTGAATCAGCGTTTGACGACGCTCGCTGAACAACTTACCACCTTCCAAAGCCAATTAACTGCCTATGATGCAGGCAAAGATGCACCCCGTTATCCGGCATTTAGCCAACTTACCGATACGTTACAAAAAATCGAGGCAGGTTTGTTGCAAGCCGATGTGTTCGTGACCGGTCAGGCCTCCGATGACATCACCAACGCGGACGTGAAACCCGTGGCCGCCCGGGTTCAACAACTTGAAGCTCAGGCTGACATCGCAGAAACTGCATATAAACAGCTGCTCGTCAATTTTACTGACACGCAATTTCAACAGTTGCTGGCTCAACCCCAGATGCAGGCACTCACCTTCAACCTCACGGAGTTTCGCCAACAGGGTCAAGAACTGCTGCCACCGGCACAAGAAGCCTTGATCACCCAGTTAAATATCGACGGGTTAAAAGCCTGGTCCAGCCACTATGATTCATTAGTAGCAACGATTCAAGTCCCATTTCATGATGCAGACGGAAATTCCGTCACCCTGTCTGCCGGCCAAGCGGATAACCAGTTGCTCGGCAATCCCGATCCGCAGTATCGTGCCGAACTGTTACCACAATGGGAAGCAGCTTGGGCTGAAAAAGAAGATCTGTTTGCCGACACACTGAATCACCTGGCTGGTGCGCGTTTGACTGACTATAGAGCTCATGGCACCACGGATTTCTTGAAACGGCCGCTTGAAATGAACCGGCTCAAACCGGCAACGCTGAAAACTATCTGGCAGGTCGTTGATGCGCATAAGCAGCCGCTGCTCGCCTACCTGCAACGCAAAGCTGAATTAATGGGCAAATCGCGGGCCGGCTGGGAGGATGTGGAAGCGCCGATTCACGTTGGTGATTTTAAACCGCACACGTTTACCTATGACGAAGCAGCCGATTTTATCGTTAAACAATTCGGCGCGTTTTCGCCAAAGATGGCGCAGCTCGCACAATACGCGTTTGACCACCAGTGGATCGAAGCCGAAGACCGTCCCAATAAACAGCCTGGTGGCTACATGGAATCCCTGCCGGAAACTGGTGAATCCCGAATCTTTCTGACCTTCACCGGCTCCGCCAACGATGCCTCGACCATCGCCCACGAACTGGGTCACGCCTTTCACAGCAGCGTCATGACTGACCTGCCGTTCTTCCGTCAGGACTACGCAATGAACGTTGCGGAGACTGCCTCAACGTTTGCCGAAATGATCGTGGCGGATGCCAATGTTCGCGAAGCCAAGACTGATGCGGAAAAATTAACCTTGATAGACGCTAAGATGGTCAACCCGCTAGCTATGTTTCTCAACATTCACGCCCGCTTCCTGTTTGAGACCCGCTTCTATGACGCACGTCAGGACCACCTGCTGACGGCTGAAGAACTCGACAACATGATGCTTCAGGCGCAAAAGGATGCGTTCAACAATTCCTTGAGCAGTTACTCCCCTCATTTTTGGGCCACGAAACTGCACTTTTATATCGATGACGTACCGTTTTACAACTTCCCCTACGTCTTCGGTTACCTATTCAGCCTCGGCATTTATGCTCGCGCACAACAATCCGGTGATTTCGAGGACCAGTACATCGCTCTGTTACGCGACACGGCCAATATGAGCACGGAAGATCTCGCACAAAAACACCTTGGTGTCGACTTGACCCAACCCGACTTCTGGGAGCAGGGTGTGGCGCTTATCGAAAAGGATATTGATGACTTTATGCAACTTAGCGAGACTTTATTGAACTAACCCGCCCCTATCTCGTTCATCTCGCGGTATAATAGAATCAGAGAGGTGATGCACATGTTTCCAGAACGACTTCGGGTACTGCGACGCGGTCAGGGATTGACCCTAAAAGCCCTCGCAACCGGACTGAATAAACTTGACCCAGATAGCGGCCACCCCAACACGTCAGCCCAAATCGGCAATTGGGAACGCGGCATCCGGGTGCCTTCCTTCATGGAAGTGCGCAAGATTGCGGAATTCTTTGATGTGACCATGGACTATTTAGCGGGCAAGTCAGAGCGAGACGAATATGATTTAGGCCGGCTATTTTTATCAGGTAAGGAACTGTCGTTTAACAAATCCCTGTTAACCTCAGAGGATCGTTATGAGATCTATCAATTGATCGATGGCTACCTGCATGGTAAGGAACGGCGGACATTGAATCAGCCGCAGAACCAACAAGAATCTTTAGACTTACACCTAGACGGCCGCGATTAACGGTCGTTTTTAGGTTACGGAGGATAACTGATGAATCCGAAACAACGAAAAAAACTGTTAAAACAGGCCAAGAAAAATAAGGCCACAACAAACGCCAAGACACCGACTAGCTACATTGCCAAAATTTCAGCTTATTTGGAACTGTTTAACGATTATCCAACAGTAAAAGTGCTGATCAACAACGTCATTGCGGCTGATCGGTTATTGAAACAGGGATTGTTGCCCCAGACCTTACCAGAATTATTACTGCCAGACAATATTCAGGACACGATTTTTAAAACCGTCAATGAGACCTATCCCGCTGGCGACCCTCGCGGCGATAAGGTCTGGAACGAATTATCGGGAGCGTTACCTGATTTAGACCAGCAGTTACGCGGCTTTCGCGACTACTTAGAGGACGAATACGGTATGTGGGCTTACATCTCAGCCCCGTTTGCCAAGGCACTTGCCGAATTCATCAACGGCCGACCAACGCTGGAAGTGATGGCCGGTAACGGTTACGTGTCCAAGGGACTGCATGACAATAAGCAGACAGTCATCGCCACCGACAGCAAGGATTGGACGGCCGAGAACGAGACCGGCCGCCACCCCGTCACTGAAATTGAGCAGCTGTCGGCTAATGACGCCTTTGACAAGTACCACGACCAGGTGGATGTCATCGTGATGGTCTGGTCACCAGATGGGTTGCCAATTGATTGGGAATTGCTGCAAAAAATACGGCAGTCTGATAAATCCTTCGATTTCGTGGTGGTGGGCGAAAAGAATGGTGCAACCGACTCGCAAGAATTCTGGGATAACGCAGAGTTGCTCGAGTCGCCGGCCATTACGGAATTGAACGCTCATTTCCGGGATTTTGATTTGATTCATGACCGCGTTTATCTTGTAAAATAAGGAGCGCTGAAGTATGACAGAAAAGAACATCGAAGTATTACGGGACAACTTAACCATCCGTGGCACGCTACTCACGCCTGACGATGCGACAATTTATGACGTTGCCATTTTAATGCATGGATTTACCTCAAACCGAGGATTCACACCTGACCACATTCTGTATAATTTAAGTCGAAAACTGCTTAAACATGGAATTGCTTCACTGCGGTTCGATTTTAACGGCCACGGTAAAAGTGATGGTAAGTTTGAGGATATGACCGTGCCAAACGAAATTTCGGATGCTGAAGCTATTTTAAGCTATGTGCGGAAATTACCAGAAGCGCGCCACATTTATTTAATGGGTCACTCGCAAGGCGGTGTGGTCGCCAGCATGCTTGGCGGTTTGTATCCAGAGTTCGTCACTAAAATTGTGTTGATGGCACCGGCAGCTACCCTGAAAGATGATGCCATTGAGGGTGTTTTGCAGGGCACTACCTATGATCCAAACCATGTGCCAGACAAGCTATTAGTGCGGCCAGATGAGGGGTTAAGTGTCGGCGGCGCATACCTCCGTTCGGCTCAAGTGCTGCCCATTTACGAAGTCGCACAACGGTATCACGGCCCGGTCACCATCATTCATGGCGACCACGATGTCGTTGTGAATATCAAGGCCTCGAAACGTTATGAGGCCGTTTACGAAAACGCGACGCTTCATGTGTTAAAGGATGCGGATCACAGTTTCATTAACGCATCACGCGAAGCAGTAACTGATTTAGCAACTCAGGCCATTGTTAAGCAAGTTCAGCTCAACCATTAGTCTAAACAACCAAAAATCCACCAGTCAGAAGACTATCTGACTGGTGAATTTTTTATGCGTTCAAATAATCAAGGAGCTTAAATACCGTTTCTTCATTATCCGCAGGAACTGGGGTATCAAGAATATCCTGCGGCGTTTCATTTAGAATGGATCCCGTTGTATAGGCGCCATCGTTGACCACCATTTCCCGCACATTGTCTGCCAAAGGTTCGAAGTGAAACTGCAAGCCGATTGCTTCATGTTCGATAACGAAACCCTGATTACGCAGACCTTTACTGGAATACAGCAACTCAGCCTCATCCGGTATCTCGAACATTTCCTGATGCCAGTGCAATACCGTAGAAGTTGCTGGTAACCCGGGGATAACCTGACTTTGCAGGGTTACAGGCGCCCAGCCAACTTCCTTCACCGGCGAGGCGTGGACGGCGTACCCAAGTGTTTTAGCGATTTGCTGAGCGCCGTAACAGGCACCAAAAATTGGTTTATGCGCATCTAAAAGTTGTTTGATCAAGACCCTTTCCTGTTTGATCCAATCCAGATCATCATTGGGGCTCATCGGCCCACCAAGCACGATCAGCATGTCGGTCTCATCCGCGGTCGGCAGAATCCCGTACTGGTATGGGTGATAGACGTACATTTTGTGTCCCCGTGCTTGGGTCCAAGTCTGGATTGCACCGGGGCCTTCATTCGGGGTATGTTGCAGCACATTCACACG
Source organism: Secundilactobacillus collinoides DSM 20515 = JCM 1123 (assembly GCF_001435975.1). Taxonomy (GTDB): domain Bacteria; phylum Bacillota; class Bacilli; order Lactobacillales; family Lactobacillaceae; genus Secundilactobacillus; species Secundilactobacillus collinoides. The sequence continues at coordinate 118,126 of NZ_AYYR01000009.1, read as the reverse complement.
CATTGATCCATCGCTTCCTTCTCTGATATCTTTACTGCATGGTAGCACACATTCTTTGTAACGAAAATATGTCACGAGGATGGCATATAAATAATGACAAATTCAGTCAACAAAATAAAATGTGTTGACAATATCTGTAAACAATATATAATTACATTTTGAATTGAGGTGTTAACATGGATTTTCCAAACTTAAACATAGACGAACTCGTTCAAGGTTATCATCAATCAGGTCCTCAGATGCAGTGCAACTACTGTTCTGCCACCTTTACCGACGCCGCGGAAATGGCGGCTCATCTTGAAACGATCCACGATGGGGCACTGACCGCACTGCTCACCGCTGACACGAAATACAACACACTGACTGACAATCAAAGCAAGCTGTTACAGGCGTTCAGCCGCAAACAAAAGGACCAGACAATTGCTGATCAGCTTGAAGTTAGTGCCTCAACCATCCGGCACCAAAAATTCACCTTCCGCGAGAAAGCCAAACAAGCGCGCTTTTATCTTGCACAATATCAGGCTGTTTTTGGGGTTCAGTCCACTGAAGACTACTTGCCGATTCCACCGATGGCAACCGATAACGATGACCGTTTCCGCATTACAGAGACCGAATACGCAAAAACCACCCAAAAATACTTCGAATTCACCGATGGGGGCCTTGTGCTAACACGTTTACCCAAGGGTCAAAAAAAAATCATCACCCTGCTCTATCGTATCAGTGATGAATTCACTTTCAATACCAAGTATGCGCAACCCGATGTTGATGCAAAACTCAAAGCCATCTACTTCGACTACGGCATCATCAAGCGCTACCTCATCGACTACGGCTTTCTTGCCCGCACTACCGACAATCGTACCTACTGGCGCATTTTTTAAAGGAGTTAACCATCATGACCGACCATAAAGCGTTAAAAGACGCCTATAAACTGCAACCAACTTACTACGGCGTGATTCAAATCACAAATACCGTCAACCACAAAATCTACATTGATACCGTTCCGAACACTAAAAATCGCTGGAACTACTACAAGTTCAATCTCAAAAACCACATTTACGGCCACTCACCGTTGCAGGCCGACTGGGACACCATGGGTGAAGACGCCTTTACCTTCGACGTGCTCTGGGAAGAGAAAACAGACGACGTGGTCAACCTGCGTTATGAATTGCGGGAACTGAAGAAAAAGTGGTTTGAGAAACTGCAGCCCTTTGGTGACAAAGGCTATAATACACCGCTCAAGGAACTGAAATAATAGTTGTGAGCCAAACGTGACAAAGCAAACACGACACAAGCACCGCCAACAAAAGGAGTTAAAACAAATGACGACCAACTTTACCCCCATCGACATGCAAACCTGGCAACGAAGAGATTACTTTTACTACTTCACCAAAATGATGCCCACCGGCTTTAACGTCAATGTGGACGTCGATATCACAGCGAGTTACGATGCCGCTAAAGCTGCTGGCTACCGATTTTTCCCAGTCTACTTGCATTTGATCACCCGCCTGATCAGCGAACAACCAGAATTTATGATTGCACAACGTGGAGAACAACTGGGTCATTATGATCACCTGACACCGGCCTATTCTCTATTTCACGAAGACGACCACACCATCTCTGGTATCTGGACGGCCTATGATACCGATTTAGCAACGTTCAATGCGCATTATATGGCCGACAAAGAACGTTACAGTAGCCAGCATGGCGCCGTAGCAAAGCCCGACCAGCCGGAGAATGCCTACATGATCAATATGAACCCATGGCTGCATTTCAATAACTACACGCCGCTGTCATTTAACGGTCTGCCAAACTATCTGCCAGTAATTGAAGCTGGCAAGTACGTGATTGAAAATGACCGCCGCGTAATGCCTGTCTCGTTCACAATTCACCATGCCGTGGCCGACGCTTGGCATGTGAGCCATTTTTTCGAGAAGTTGCAGCGAGCGCTGAATACGCCCGACACTTGGTTAAAATAGAACGCGCGGTGCAAACCGTTTTTTCTTCCAGAATATAAGCGACCCCCACTAAAACCCCGAATTTTGAGTTTTGGTGGGGGTCACTTATATGTCCGAAAACAGCCGTTTAATGTACGTTTGGGCTAGATATAAACCAGCAGCACTAAAGTATTAGGCATGTTGATAGTTAATATAGATTATTGGGCAGTTGTTTGATTCCAGCCGTTGTCCCAATGCTTCTGGATACCGTTTAACGACCGACAAAACTGCATTCAAGCACGCTCACCGGAATCGTAAAGTCACCTTTACACAACCTTTACATGTTCCACACATCGCCTTTACAAACTTTAGTTAAACTATGATCACCAACCAATTAAAAAAGCGATCACCAATAAAGACTATCGTGACCGCATGTGTTTCAAAATTTAAAAACCGATCTCTCGAGAATTATTTGGCCGGATGGTGCGCAGTCGCATATTCTCTTCTGCCACCAGGCTTTGGAATCATATCCTGCAACATCACACCGATACCACCGTCAACGGTTAATTCAGCACCGTTCGTGTAATCCGACCGGTCGCTTGCGAGGAACAGGACACTGTTTGCAATATCATCCAAATTGCCAATTCGACGGTTGGCAACTAACCGGGTGCGGCCATTCTCCACTTCCGGATCAGCATAGAAACTTTCCGACATTGGTGTTTTCACCAAGCAGGGCAACAGACAGTTGCTGCGAACCCCGAACCGGCCCCACTCTGCCGCAATCTGTTTTGACAGCATATTCACCGCAGCTTTAGTGGTGCTATAAGGACCACTATAAGTCTCAGGGAAGTACGATGCCACGGTTGAAATATGGACCATGGTGCCCTTCTTTTGGGCAATCATTTGCTTACCAAACCGCTGTGACATCAAAAAATAACCGGTAATGTTAATGTTCAGCGCCGTTTGCCATTCATCCAAGCGCAGGTCTTCCAGGGGCGAGGAACGCAAGATAGCGGCGGTGTTCACCAGAACATCGACACTGCCGAAGACGGTAACCACTTGCTTAACCGCATCATCCACCTGGGCTTCATTGGTGGTATCGCAAGTCAGGGCCAGTGTTTTAACGCCGTACTTAGTCGCGAGTTCATTCGCGTAAGCCGTGACTTTATCTGCCAGCAAGTCAACCAGCACGACATTGGCACCTTGTTTTGCAAATTCCTCGCAGATTTTGGTACCCATCCCGCCAACGGCACCGGTGACCACGCATACTTTTCCCGTTAAACCTAACCAATTGTTATCTGCCATGTTCAAGATCTCCAATCTAATCTTCTGATAGTTTCAAAAATGACGCAATTTGCGTGCTTGGAATTGAAACAATTTGCGGGTCCCCAATTTTTGTGATGTACACCAAGTTAAGGTGGCCGTGCCGATTCTTCTTATCGTTTTTAACCTTATCCAACGCAGCGGGTGATTTCAGCAGTGGCGAAGTAATCGGTAACCCAACCGCTTGTAACCGGTCGCGGAGCGTATCCGTGATACCTGCCTGTGCATCGCCGTTGTTCTCGAAAATCTGCATGATAGCAACCATGCCGATACTGACTGCTTCGCCATGACGTAACCCGCCCTCAGCCAACGCTTCAACCGCGTGGCCCAGCGTGTGGCCGAAATTCAGCAACTGCCGTTGGCCGCTTTCCTTCTCATCACCCATGACGATGTCCGCCTTGAACTGAATGGAACGCGCACTGAGTTCAGTTGCGTGCGTCATGATATCTGCCGGTGAATTAATGGTTTCGATCAGTGACCAGAAATCACCACCGACCATAGCGGCTGTTTTGGCAATTTCACCGTACCCTTCAACAAGGTCACGCTGTTTCAATGTTTGTAACGTTTCTGGGTCAATGATGACCAGATCCGGCTCATAAAACGCACCAATAATGTTTTTGATGCTGTCCAAATCAACGGCAGTCTTACCACCGACTGAACTATCCACTTGAGCTAACAGCGAGGTCGGCATTTGAATGAAACGGATCCCGCGCATGTACGTTGCCGCCAGCAAACCGGTCAAATCACCTGTCACACCACCGCCTAAAGCAATCACACCATCATCGCGATTGAACGCGTCTGCGGCCAATTGTCTGGCAAGGTCACCCAGAACCGTCAGTGACTTAGACGCTTCCCCAGCTGGAAAATCATAACAAAACACTTGAAAGCCAGCCTGCGTCAGACTATCTGCTACCTGTTTTTGATACAGCGGAGCAACGTTACTGTCGCTGACCAGTGCAATCTTCCTTGGTGACCAAACATCCGCCACCAGTTGCCCTGCTTGTTGCAGTAAACCCGCTTCAATTTTAACCAAGTAATTCTTGTTGGTAAGTTTGACATCCACAGTTTTCATGTTAATGCCTCGTCTGCGGTTCTGTCTCAGTCTCTTCTTCATCCATCCCAAACAATAAATCATGGACGGCAATAGCCTTCTCCGCCAGGTCTTTAAATTCGTCAGGCTTCAACGCCTGCGCCCCGTCTGAAAAAGCGTGTGCTGGATCATCGTGGATCTCCACTACTAAACCAGAAGCGCCGGCAGTGGTCCCAGCTAACGCTAGCGGTGTCACAAACTCAGTATGCCCGGCAGCGTGACTTGGATCAATGATGACCGGATAATGGGTCAATTTTTGAAGAACAGGCACAGTCCCAGCATCCATGGTATTTCGGGTGTACTTATTATCAAACGTCCGAATACCGCGCTCAGTAATCATGATGTTGTGATTACCACCCGCTGCGATGTATTCCGCAGCGTTCAAGACATCGTCAACGGTGGCGGACATCCCGCGCTTTAACATCACTGGGATGTCAGTCTCACCCACTGTTTTCAACAACGAGAAGTTCTGCATGTTTCGGGCACCAATTTGGAAAATGTCAGTATACTTTGCGACCATCCCAACGTGTTCATCGTCCATCACTTCAGTCAGGACGTCCAAACCATATTCATCGGCAGCATGCCGCAGATACTTCAAACCATCTTCACCTAAGCCCTGGAAAGAATAGGGCGAGGTGCGTGGTTTAAAAGCCCCACCGCGCAGGACTGTTGCGCCGTTTTCCTTAGCAACACGGGCCATTTTCAAGACGTGCGCTTGCGATTCAACGGAGCAAGGCCCCGCCATCAGCGTGAAGTTGTCACCGCCAATTGTGCTGTGCTTCGTATGAATAATGGTATCTTCAGGATGAAATTGACGACTGCCCTGAACGGCCTTGGGTTCATCGTTGATCAATTCAGCAACCGCCGCCTTTTCCGACCCGAGCAGTTCGTCTTCAGAGATACCCGCAATGGCGATCCGATTATCATGGACGAACACATCATGGTGATCACCAAAATGATGCTGTAATTCAGTAGCAACAGATTCTTGATCCGGTTTCAATACAATTATCATTCTATAGATTTCCTCAATTTTCTTTATATTTTCTATTAATGGAAGAGGAGCTGGCAATAACATTGACGCAACGTTATCACCACCTCCTCAAATTTTGTAAATCATCGAAACGTGTTTAATTATTATTTAGCGATTATCTGTTAACGGCAGCTGCTTAAACTTCCTGCGCTTTTTTATCTTCATCGGCGCTCTTCATTGCAATAAACTGCAGGAAGTTACCGAAGCACTGCTTCAAGAAACTGACACTGCCTGGATCGTTGATCGTGCCATTGTCTTCAAACTTAGTGCCAGCTTGTGGCAGCATGAATTCATTACCTGGCAGTACTTGTGCGTCAACACCCGGTGCATCGAGAATCTGACGCAGGTTCATCTGGGCCCGGACAGTGCCTTGAATGCCGAGTGATGTCCCAACAATCATGATCGGCTTGCCCGTGAATGGGTGTTCTGCACATGATAACCATTCGATGGCACTCTTTAACGCTGCTGGTACCGCGTGGTCATATTCAGGTACACCGATGATAACGCCGTCCGCATCGTCGATTTTTTGTCCCAATTCCTTAACGTTAGCGGGTTCGTCACTGACTAGATCTTCATTGAACAGTGGCAAGTCCTTGATTTCGCAAAGATCGATGTCGGCTTGGTTATCAAACAAGTCTTGCATTGCGGTCAGTAACTTCCGGTTATATGACTTTGAAGCGTTAGTGCCAACAATGGCAACTAGATTGACCGCATCTGGGCCTTCTTCTTTAAGACGATTCGCGTTTTGACTGGCTGCATCACCGGCAACGTATCCAGAAGAAATCCCCCATGAGTTCATCATACTTGGCATTGAATCGTGGCCATTGGCACCGCCGACAACTTCACCAGCAGCAAAGTAGTTGGCAATCGGTTGATCATCCGTGTTCACCAGTTGCATCTTGTCGGCATTAACTGAGTAGCCGCCCAAGGTCGTTGCAAACCGGCCACGTTGTTCAACCATGTAGAAGGTATCCCCTTCAAACGCGTGCAGGTATTCTGGCTGCCGGTTGAATTCTGGGTCCTTACCGTCCTTAGCATAGCCTTGGTAGTTTTTAACCGTTTCTTCAAGACTAGCAACATCAACGTTAGCAGCCTGGGCGACATCTTTAAGTGAGCCCTTAACAAACAACGGCTTCTTGTCCTTGTTGTCGAAGAATTGCTTGATTTCTTTTTCAGTGAAATCATGCAAGACCAAAAGTTTGTAGACTTCTTTCCAGGTCCGTTCGTCCATTAACATGTAAGCGATACGGTCTGGTTGTTGCAGGATAGCATCCCGAAAATCTGTGTAAACGGCTGATTCGTTAACGATCCGCTTTCCCTTTGAGTTCACGTACAGGGCACCTAAATCGGTGGCTTCCTTAGAAGCATACGTAGTCAGCTTAGCGATACCTGGTTCAGTTTCCACACCGTGTGGGTAGATTTTATACCAACCCATGTTGTGAGATTTCAAGTTTAAGTCTTTGTTGAAGCTGTAGGCATCACCAGTAGACGTCATTGGACCGTAATAGTCAATGCCTTCACTTTCAGCACCACGCATCTTTTGGTTGGCACCGTAACCGCCGGAAGCCAACACGATCGAGTGAGCCTTGATCTTGAAGGTTTCGTTCTTGGCTTCGGCCACTAAACCGGTCACAGCACCTTTGCTGTTTTCGGTCATGTTTTCGACCCGGGCACCCAGAATGATCTTGCCACCCTTAGCTTCAAAGGCCTTTGAAACCTTGCTGATAAATTCAAAACTTGATGCTGATGGTAATTCAATTTGCCGTTCAACGGAGTGTTCTGGCGTTTGCGTCTGAGCTTTTTGGTAGTGTAAGTCAGCAAAGTCACTGATAAAATCGATGGCTGGACCGATGTTATTAGCCATCAGCTTAGTTAAGTCTGTCAAGTTCGTTTCACGTGATTCACGGGCAACATCCTGTGCTAACCGAACTGGCGTGTCCTCAGTGTGGCCGAGGGCTTTTTCGGAAACTTGTGACCCTGTACCAACAACGTTTGACCCGTTTAAGATGGTGGCACCACCCATGTAGCCATTCTTTTCAACTAAGATGACACTTTGTCCTTCAGTCAGAGCACGGGCACCAGCAACTAAGCCGGCTTCCCCGCCGCCAATGATGACAACGTCTGCTTTCAGACGGGTCGTCACATGGGTTGTTTCTTTCTTTGGTTTTGGTGTTAACTTAACGTCCTTGTCGTCAGCGATAACTTCCTTAGCTGAATCCAAGATGGCTTGGGTCATGACTGTGGCACCGCTGATTGCGTCAACGTCAAAGGACTGTTGTTCAATGATGTTGGTCTTTAGCTTATCGATGACTTGGTTGAAGATTCCCGATGTTTCAGAATGCTTTAGGATCTTCAAATCTTCAAGCTTGTTGTCGTTAACGTCGAGTTCGTAGTTGATGATACCGTTGTGGCCCATTGCGGAACCTTTGATTTGTTTTTCGTTACTCATATGAAAACACTCCTTTATCTATGACTGTTAAGCCGCTCGTATGATGAATGGCATTGGTTTGATCGATAAAAATTGCTTCGACGCCCGTCCGACCTTCCGCCAATGCAAGTCCACGTTCACATCCCTTAAAGAAGCAGACCGTCGATAATACTTCGGCAAGTTCTGAATTCTCGGTAATGATGGTGACCTGCTGCACGTCGTTTGCAACGGGAAAGCCGGTCTGCGGATCCAATATGTGGTGGTAAGTCCGGCCATTAATTTCAAAATGGCGTTCTCGGATACCTGAAGTGACAAACGTTTTCGCAGTGGTTTGGACCTGAATACGTGGCCGTCCCCGTTGCTGTTGTGGATCCTGAATGCCAATCTGCCAACGACCATCAGTAGTAATGGGATTGACCCCTAGAATCTGAACGTTACCGCCGAGGTCGATAATGGCACTGGTAACGCCCTGATTTCTAAGTTGCTGACTAATGTGATCAGCAAAGTAGCCCTTAGCTATCGCGCCCAAGTCGAGTTCCATACCCGCTTGTGCCAAGTAGACGGAATGCTCATTAGCATTGAGCACCACGTCCGCTGAATTAATGAGCGCCAATCGTTTGGCAATTTCGGTCTTATCCGGCACTGAATCGCCGCCAAACCCGATTTTCCATAACTTGACCAGCGGCCCCATCAGAACGTTGAAACTATCCGCATGCTTGCGCGTATATAGTGAATGGCGTCCTGAATCAGTTCATAGGCGGTGTCACTGACTGTTACCGGTGCATCGCCCGCTTCCTGATTAATCCGCGATAACTCTGAATCACCCCGGTTCGCCGAGAAAACGCGATCCATTTGGGCTAAATAATCATAGACGCTTTCGACAGCGCCCTGATTTTTTTCAAATAACGTTAAAGAGATGATCGTGCCCATCATTGAAAACTGCGACACATACTTTTTTTGACTGGTATGATTCTGCATGGGTTTGATCACCTCCTTAGGTAGATACTATTCAGTTTGGTAAACCTTGGTTTAGCTTAACTTGAGATCTTCAAGTTCAACCTTTAAGTGGTCCAATGCAACTTGACCAGGGGCTGATGCTGCACCAACGGTACCGAAACTGAGACTTGAGCCAAAGACTTCACCGGCCATCCGGGAAACCTTACCAAGGTCACCCATAGACATTGTGATAATTGGCTTGGATAACGATAAACTAGCTCTATGAGTAGCCTTCAGGAGAGTGATGACATCCTGGACTGAATTTGGCATAACCGCCATTTTAGCAACGTCGGCGCCGTATTCAACCATGCTGGTCAAACGACCAACAATGTCATCTTCCGCTGGAGTCTTGTCAAAGTCATGATTGCTCATGATAATGACAACCTTTTGAGCATGTGCTTTCTCAATAATCCCTTTAACAGCTGATTCTTCGTGGTAACGTTCAACGTCCAAAGCGTCAGTAAACTGACCGGCAATGACGTTTTCGCAGACTTGGAAGTAGCCGGCATCGTCTAAGACGAGCTCGCCGCCCTCACCGTTTGTCCGAAAGGTGGTTAATAAGGCTAAATCACCAATTGCATCGTGCAGTTTCTTACCCGTTTGGGCCAAGGCACTTGCATCTAACACACCTTCAAAGAAGTCGATCCGCCATTCAACCACATCGGGTTGGGCAGCCTTGATATCGGCTGCTTGGGTGAGAATATCTTCTTCTGTTTTACCGGTAATCGGCACGGCAATCTTTGGCCGGCCACTGCCAAGAACGGTGTTACCTACTTTAACTGTTGGGTTTGCCAAGATTAAGCAGCTCCTTCCTGTGCTTCTTCATTAGTTTTAGAATCTGAATGTTTAAATAAGTGGTAATAACGAACAGTAATGATTGTTGTCACGATGAATCCGAGGGCTGCGATGATGATATCGAACAACCAGATATTTGCCAAGTTGGTGGACATCATCCCAGTAAACAACGGGATGGTGAATGATGCGATTGAACCAGCCGTATAGAAGATCCCGGTAATCGTCCCCTTGCCTTTCGGGAAGAAGGATGACATAACGGTCAATGCCAATTGCATGACCCCGCCGGCGGCTGAGAAGCCAACGACGAATGACATGATCGAGCAGACCATTGCGGTTGGGAACAGGTACATCAACAGCAGTGCGATGAATGAGATAGCAGTGTAGATTGAAAGGAATTGAATTTCCTTAACAGCCTTCTTCGCGAGGGCTGCGGTCACAAAGACACAAACTAGGGATCCAACACTATAGTAACTCACGAGGGCCCGCGAACTGGTATCACCCATGTTCGCAATCGATGCCCCGTACTGGCTCAGCCATTGACTAACCAGGTAGAACGTTGCTTGAGAAATGTAACCATATAGGATGAACAAAACACCATCGAACCAAATGTTGCCTGGACTCTTCACATCAGCAACACTTTCCTCTTCCTCTTTTGCCTTTGCTGCAGCAGCTGCCTTGGCATCAGCATTAGGGGCTGGAAAACGACCTGCGATCACCATAAAGATGATGTTCAATAGTAAGATTGCGATACAGATGACGAATGACCAGCCGTACCAAATGTTGCTGGCAACTAAGAAGCTGACAAACAGTGGCAATGCGAACTGACCAGCTGAGATAAACGCCTTAATGATGACGTTTGACGTCCCTTTAGCGTTCGGGAACATTTCCATCAGTGCTGGATAAGTCCCGGAATCAAGGAACGAGTTCGCCATCCCAGCGATGATCCCGAAGATGTAGGCCACCACGATTGAATGGCTCAGCAGAATTCCGGCAAAGAACAGCAGGTAGGTGGTTGCCCCCAAGACAACGAACGGTTTCCGGCCAAATTTATCTGACAGCATCCCAGAGACCAGTAACACGATCAGACGGCCAATCCCAAGTGATGAAATCACCACTGAAACGCCAGCTGCGTTCGTCCCCCACTGTTTTGCCAAGAACGTCATGTTTTGTGCTAACACGATAACCCCGATACCATGAACGAAGTAGTTCATGTACAGGCTGATCGCCGTTGGCATATACTTGTTTTTCATAATGAATACCCCTTCAACAATTTACTGACAACGTTAAACGAATGATGCTTTGATCTGCTACTGCCTATCAATCTTGCAGACGTTTGATATTGGCGTAACGCGTTGAAAGGGCTCACTTCAATTCTGGCAAATACCCTTTCACAATGAGTGGATCATCGTTTTTAATCAGTTTGAAACGTGATTACATAGACTCTTTTATTTATCTTCGTTAAACAAAATGTTGCGAATGTATTCAACAGGCATTTCCTTGCCAGTCCAGAGCTTAAAGGCTGCGGCACCCTGTTCGAGCATCATGCCCAAACCGTTGAAGACATGTTCAACACCGGCTTCTTCAGCGACTTCCATCAACTTAGTAGTCCGTGGTGCGTAAACTGTATCAAAGACAACTAAGTCCTTACGGAACCATGAAGGGTCACTAACTAAGGTTTGGCCTTCCAATGGGTTCATCCCAACGCTGGTAGCATCACAGTAGATGAAGGCACTATCGATTTCAGCCTTGAAGTCGTCTTGATCTTCCAACTTATGCAGGGTGGCCTTGCAGTCGGTCTTTTCGTTGATCAAATCAACGTTCCGCTTTGCTTGGGCAAAGAATTCATCATCACGGTTGAAGAGTGAGATTTCTTTAACACCATCTAGGGCACATTGGATAGCAATTGCAGTTCCGGCGCCACCGGCACCAGCCATGGTCATCTTCTTGCCGCGAATATCAATACCTTCATCATCTAATGACTTGATCATGCCGATACCATCGGTAGTGTAACCAGTCAAAACGCCGTTATCATTAACAACTGTGTTAACAGCGCCAATCATTTCAGTTGCTGGGTCAAGCTTGTCTAATAGTGGAATAATCTTTTGCTTGTTAGGCATAGAGATGTTTGAGCCGCGCATGTCCAGTGTTCTGATAGCGTTTACAGCACCTTCCAAACCATCATTTGTGATTTCAAAAGCAAGGTATGCGTAGTTTAAACCCAGTTTTTCGAAAGCATGGTTATGCATTGTAGGAGACATGGAATGGCGAATAGGATAAGCCATTAAGCCGATTAAAATTGTGTGTCCATCTAGTTGATTCAAAGACATGAAAATCACTCCTAAGTTTATTTTGTAAGAAAAAATATTAATTGTTACTCAATTCACTTGCAATATTATCATGGTCATTTATCATAATAAATAATACTAATTCATTTTAGTGATAGAATGTATCTATAAATCACAAGGAAGGCTAAGACTATGAACTTACGTCACCTACAATTTTTCCGCGAATTAGCAAAAACACAACACATGTCCAAGGCAGCTGAAAACCTTGGTATCTCACAACCGTCACTTAGTTACGCCATTAAAAAGCTGGAGGCTGAAGTCGGTGTGCCGTTATTTGAACCTGACGGCCGAAACATCAAACTGACCCAAATCGGTAAGATCTATCTTTCTTACATTGATAACAGTCTCGATAGTTTATCTCAGGGAAATGCTATTGTCCGCCAACTAACGAATCCGGATCAAGGACATGTTAGTCTGGGCTTTACGTACACAATGGGACAACGGTTGGTACCAGAACTGATGACCCACTTTAAGGCTGAAAAAGAAAATCAGAAAATCACTTTCGATTTGGGACAAAATACCACGCCGCAACTCCTGCAGGATCTCTATGATGATAAGTACGATGTTGTTTTGGCATCCTACGCAGAATTCTTCAACGAACAAGAGGCTGATAATGTTTTTCAATTTATTCCCATCGTTAAGCAGGCCATTCGGGTCGCTATTCCAACTAATCATCCGTTAGCAAAAAAAGACAAAATCTACTTCAAAGACTTGGAAAAATATCCAATGATCATGTTTTCCGAGAACAGCGGGTTACGCCCGTTGATCGATAAGATCATCGCTGCCAGCGGCATCAAACCAAACGTGTTGTACGAAATTGAAGAGGATTACACAATTGCCGGGTTTGTCGCCAACGGCGTCGGAATCGCAATTATGCCCAACCTACCCCTGTTGAACCAAGACCGTGTCCTGCTGCGCCCAATCGAAGACAACACCATGAACCATGATCTTTACCTGATTACTAAGCAAAACCACTTTGTGACCCCTTCTGTGCATCGATTCCATAACTTTGTGCGCAGTTACTGCCGGCAGACGTTTGCTAGTGCAAAACAGTTGATATAGCTTTGTCTATGCTTATTAAAGAAAGTCCGTTGTATGCTGCATTTGACTGGTGGGCGATCTATGATTGACAAAATTCCATATCTCGAATGAAATGCATGCCATTCAAGGTTGCTGAGTAACGATTAAGCGACAAAAAAAGATACCTGCTCATTCGAGCAGATATCTTTTTTATTGTTAGATCAAATCTTCTTCAGTAGCGCTTTCAGCGTTCGGATCCCTCTTACGCAAAATGGCCATCACAGCTAAAGCACAAAGAATGCCGACCAACGCGATGCCCACATCAAACCACATAATACTGTGGACACTCGTCTTTGATAAAATTCCGGTAAACACAGGAATCGAGAACGAGGCAATAGCGCCAGCGGTATTGTAAATCCCAGTAATTCGACCCTTAGACTTAGGAAAGACGTTCCCCATAATGGTCAGCCCGATCTGCATGACCCCACTGGCGGCCGAACAGCCAATAATAAATGAACCAATATACATGAGCCAACCGACTGGGAACATCGCCATCAGTAACAGTGTCACAAAGGAAAGCAATGTGTCGCCGACCATGAACCAAACCGGTTTAATTACCCGTTCCACAAGCATAACTGTTGTGATAACACCCAAAATCGATCCGACACTATAGATGCTGACCAGCATCCGCGCGTGAACCATGTCCAGTTTAACTACCTGTTCGCCGTACTGTGTCAACCACTGGCTGATCAAGTAGAAAGTGGCCATTGAGATGTAGCCGAAAATTGTTAATACGATTCCTAGTAAGAGTTTACGCGGAGTCATTTTCGAGTCTTCTGGTTCTGCTAACACGCGTTTACTCGTGTCAATTTCCGGTTCCGGTGCAGCATCCTGTGCCATGTCTGGGAACTGGCGGTGCCACATAAAAACAAAATTGACTGCCATCGCAACGGCACAGAAGGTAAACGACCAGCCAAACCAGAGGTTAAAGCCTTCCAGCGTTGCGACAAAGATTGGTAGGATCAACTCCCCAATCGAGGCAAACGCCTTGATCAAAATGTTGGCCGCTGCCTGTTTGTTTGGGTACAGCTCCATCAGTGCCGGATATGTCCCGGTATCGAGGAAAGAGTTCGCCATTCCGGCCAAAATACCGAAAAAGTACGCCTCCACCACCGTTTGTGACAGAATGATGCCCACGAAAAAACAGATGTAGGTCAGAATCCCGATTTTGACAAACAAGCGCCGGCCAAACCGGTCAGAGAGGTACCCTGCTATATATAAAACTAATAGTCGGCCGATGCCCAGTGATGAAATCACATAGGAAACGCCTGCATCCCCGACGTGCCATCGGGTACCTAAAGCTGTCATATTTTGCGCTAAGATCACAATGGCCATCCCATGGATCAAGTAGTCAAAATATAAGCTGAAGGTCGTCTTCAATCGTTCTTTTCGAGACATTTTTCTCACCTGTACCTTGATCAGATTTGAATTGAGTAACCGTCAGTACAAATGTTCAACAATTAACATAATTAAATACTATTTAAATTTAAATATGTCCCATTGTCAAGAACTATTAATGCGGTTAATCAATACAGAAACGCAGTCTTGCTTTAATTCAGCATTAAAACAGTTATTAAAGCGGTTTCGCTATTAAGCAAAAAAGAAAGCACTTCCCAATGCTTTCTTTTTTGAAACTTTACAATTTTGCGTCTTTCGAACCGCATTACCCTGCCTATCTTTGTTTACAATGTGCATTCCCAAACACATTTTATGCTTCAGGTAAGTGTAAAAATGTTGCGATTTCTTCAGTTGGTACCGACTTGATTGCCGGTTCGCCTAAGGCCTTTAGGTAAACCAGATTCAGATGGCCGTGACGATTTTTCTTATCGTTTTTGACCTTGTCGAGTACCTGTGGTGAGTTTAAAAGCGGCGAAGTGGTCGGCAGGTTAACAGCTGCCAACCGATCCTTCAACGCGGCGGTGATGCCCGCTTCAGACAGCCCAGCATCCTCAAACACTTGCATTAAGGCAAGCATGCCGATGCTGACCGCTTCACCGTGGCGCAACCCGCCGGCTGCCAGCGCTTCAACAGCGTGACCCAGCGTGTGACCAAAGTTCAGCAGTTGCCGGCTGCCGCTTTCAGTTTCATCCGCCATCACGACTTTCGCTTTATACCCGATTGAGCGGGCGCTGAGCTCTGGTGAATGTGCCAGCAGGTCAGCGGGCGAGTCAATGGTTTCAATCAGTTTCCAAAAGTCACCACCTTCCAAGGCTGCCGTTTTGACGATTTCGCCATAGCCTTCGATTAAATCACGTTGTTTCAATGTTTGGAGCGTGTCCGGATCAATAATGACAAGGTCCGGTTCGTAAAAAGCACCGATAATATTTTTAATCGTATCCAAGTCCACGGCGGTCTTACCACCGACGGAACTATCGACCTGTGCCAGTAACGATGTGGGGATCTGAATGAAACGAATGCCGCGCATGTATGTCGCTGCCAACAGACCTGCTAGATCACCGGTTACGCCGCCACCCAGGGCAATCACCCCATCATCGCGGTTAAATGCGGCAGCGGCCATCTTTCGGGCCAGGTCTGCCAGCACGGTCAGTGATTTGGACGCTTCGCCAGCTGGAAAGTCGTAGCAGTGCACTTCAAACCCTGCCTGTTCCAGCGTTTTAGCAACGCGCGCTTGGTATAGTGGTGCGACATTGTCATCACTGACAAGCGCAACTCTGCGAGGTGACCACTGCTGGGCAACTAATTTACCTGTCTTGTCCAGCAGTCCGCGATCAATCAGCACATCGTATGACTGGTTTGGTAACGTGACGGATACTGTTTGCATCCTACCGCCCCGCTTCCGCTTGCTGGTTATCCATGCCGGTCATCAAATCGCGGATAGCCAGCGCTTTTTCAGCCATTTTCTTGTATTCGTTCGGCTTCAATGCCTGGGCACCATCCGAGAATGCATGAGCCGGATCATCATGAATTTCAACGACCAATCCAGAAGCACCAGCAGCGGTACCGGCCAACGCTAATGGCGTCACAAATTCGGTGTGCCCAGCAGCGTGCGATGGGTCAATAATAACGGGGTAGTGGGTCAGCTTCTGCAAAACGGGCACAACGCCAACGTCCATGGTATTTCGAGTGTACTTATTGTCGAAGGTTCGAATACCCCGTTCAGTAATCATAATATTGTGGTTACCACCGGCAGCAATGTATTCAGACGCATTCAGGATGTCGTCAACCGTAGCGGACATGCCACGCTTCAACATGACCGGGATGTTAGTCTTTCCAACTGCTTTAAGCAGCGAAAAGTTTTGCATGTTTCGTGCACCGATTTGGAAGATGTCGGTGTACTTGGCAACCATTTTGACGTGCTCGTCATCCATGACCTCGGTCAAAACATCCATGTTGTATTCATCGGCTGCCTTTCGTAAGAACTTCAGGCCATCTTCACCAAGTCCTTGGAAGGAGTATGGTGAAGTCCGCGGCTTGAAAGCACCACCCCGGAGAACTGTGGCACCGCTGGCTTTCGCAACGGCAGCCATCTTAAGCACGTGTTCTTGTGATTCAACGGAACAGGGACCAGCCATCAGTGCGAAGTTGTCGCCACCGATAACGCTGTGTTTCGTTCGAATAATCGTGTCTTCTGGGTGGAATTGCCGGCTGCCTTGAACGGCTTTTGGTTCGTCGGTAATGATGTCCCTAACGGCTGCCTTCTCGTTAGCGTTAAGTTCGTTGGGTTGCACACCCTGCAGGGCAACGCGGTTGTCATGGACAAAAACATCATGGGTGTCACCGAAGTGTCGTTTCAGTGCTGAGATAACGGTTTGGTCTTCCTTAGTCAATACAATAATCATTGTGCATTCCTCATTTCTGGTTTGGTTTTATTATTTAGCAGCGAGACTGAGTAAGTGGTTGTTAACGGCTTCTTTAACGGTGTCAACAGGCATTGGAATGTCCGTCCACTGGGTAAAGGCGCGGGCTGCTTGATGGATCAGCATGTTGATGCCGTTCATTGTTTGACAGCCCTGTACCTTGGCTTCCTTCAAAAATTGAGTTTCCAACGGTGCATAAATGGCATCAGCAACGAACTGACCCGGCTGCAGGACGGCCATCACACTGTCAGCTAACGGAACGCCCGTATCAGCGCCCATACCAACGTTGGTAGTGTTGATGATGACGTCGGCTTCTGCCACAACTTGCGCCATTTGGTCGAGGTCTTCGTAAGGCAACACGGTGATGTTTGGCGACCAGTTGGTTAGCTGCTGTTGAATCGCCTCAAAGGTCCGATTCTGGCGTTTAAATACGGTCACCATTGCTCCGGCTTCGACACAGGCAGCAATCACCGCTCGGCCAGCGCCGCCAGCGCCAAGGACAACCACGTGCTTGCCAGTCACGGAAACGGCCTCATCGTTAAGGGCGTCCACAAATCCTTGCCCATCGGTGCTGTCACCCACTAAATGTCCGTGACGTTTAATAATGGTATTCACCGCGCCAAGCCTTTTGGCCATCGGGGTCAGCTCGTCCATGAAGGGCACCACCGCTTCCTTATACGGCATTGAGACGTTTGCACCGTGTACGGATAACGCTCTCAGCGATGCCACGGTATCCGTCAGTTCGTCTGCTTCGACATCGAAGGCTAAGTAGACGCTGTTGATGTTCAATTTGTTAAAACTTGTGTTGTGGATCAGTGGCGATAAACTGTGATGCGCCGGTGCTGCAATTAATTCATATAAATCTGTGTGGCCATCAAACATTTCTCTCTTCCTCCTCATGTCAAAATCTAGGTCATTGTTTCGAATAATAGTCAATTATCAACTTGAACGGCAAACAAAAATCCCGCAGTGTATGTGCACTGCGGGAAAAGATTTCAGCCGAATAATCTAAAATAATCGGTGTTTAATCGGTTCACACAGTGAGTAAAACTAAATTTCTTAACTGTGTGACCGAACCATGTCGAAAAACTATTGGTCGCACAGGCTGCTTGAGAGTGGTGCCTGCAACCCGTACGTTGTAGACACCTACCTGAACCAATAGTAACTAAATCGATTTGAATTTCGGTTTATATTTTCTGTCATAATTGTTAACTCCTAAAAATTAAATTAGATTTTGATTGCTTTAAACAATAAACTATCTTGAGAATTCTGTCAACTGTTAATGCGTTTTTAATTTAAACTTTTTATTGAATACTGAGATAATGTCTATTGATGAAAGTGCTGTCTTATAGGGTTTATGAACATGAAAGCAATCTATATAGCGATTTAAAAATATATTTTGTTAGGCTTTGATTTTTGATGCTGATATTTTTGTATAATCATTTTTGCCACAACGAATAAGTCTTAGCTTAACAGTAATGGTTAATAACTTTCACTCATTCAAAAATTCAAATCGTTTTCTCATCATAATATCTTATTTCCTTCATGACGATTGCAAGGCAAACGAGACGTTTGGCCCACATTATAAACATCCTCAAATGAGAATACTGAACTTGAATTTGCTTGACGGTTTCTGAAAATTGAACTGGGATCTTAGGCACGAGCGATATCTTCACAATACTGACTTATCAAAAACACGGTTCAAAATTGTACCAGTCAATCCGAAATTATCATCACGTAAATACGCACTTATTTTAAAATAACTAATCGCCTAACTTAAAAATTAATTTGAACAAAGTCTACTAATAAAGGACTTGAAAGAAGGACGCTTCAAAAAATAATAGTCGTTGACAAATCCCGTCCACCTGAGTAGTCTTATCACCAATTAAATACCGTCCATAAAAACCAATGATGTGGAGATCAAGATTACTGTGCACGTAAAGAGAGTCGTCGTTGCTGAGAGTACGGCCGAACGCAGGTAGTTAAATGGACCACAGAGGGCCCCGGCAAAAATACGTTTATGTATTGCGTACCCGGGAACGTTCAGGCATACGTCAGTTGTCGGAGGTGTGAATACGCACCTCGCTAAGAGTGGTCAACGGGGAAACTCTTTGACTGAAGTAAGGTGGCACCGCGGCATAATCGCCCGTCCTTATTCAAGCGCAAGCTATGCGTTTGAACATGGACGGGCTTTTTAGTGATTAATATAAAGGAGTAATCAACATGAAACGATGGCAATGCTGATTCGTAATCGAAACCCACAAAAAAATTATGAGGTGATTAAATCATGGAACTTAACGCATTAAAACAAGCTAGTGTTTGCTACCCTGCCGTACCCGTGACGCTGCAGTTCAGCATGCCAGACTTTACCCCGGTCAACATCTTCAACGCCCTGAAAGGGACTAACGATCCTGGGTTTCTATTAACCGGGAAACCAAAAGTGACCGAAGATGGTTACACATTAATTGGCTTAGGGCCGACCCACACCTATACGTATCGTGACCACATGTTAACCGAGGAACAGGCTGACGGCCACAGCATCATCAGCAAAACTGATCTGAAACCAATCTTGGAAACCGTCTTAGCCGAAAGCAAGACACCAAAACTGCCGGACATGCCGCCATTTACCGGTGGTCTCGTCGGTTACTTCAGCTACGACTATGCCAAATATGCAACCACTGCTTTGCGCGAAAATGTTGATGACCCTATGGGCTTGGACGATGCTGACCTGCTGTTGATCAAACGGGTCATTGCGTTTAACCATCGCAAACACATCGTGACCCTGAGCCAAATCGTGAAAACAACGGAACTTGACGCACAGTATGACACCGTCATGACGCAGCTCACTGCCTTGAAAAAGACTTTGTTGACAAGTATCCCGAAACAACTACCTGATTTTCGGCTGACAAAACCATTCCACTTCCACTTCAGCTTGACAGAATTCACCGAGAAAGTGGCAGACACTGAAAAGCACATTGTCGATGGTGATATTTTCCAACTCATTTTGTCGAACCCGCAACAAGCGGAAATGAGCGGTTCTCTGTTGGGTGTCGCGCCAACATTGTTTAAATCCAGTCCTTCACCCTACCAGTTCTACTTCCATCATCGCGATTTCGAAACGCTAGGTGCTTCACCTGAAACACTGATCACAAAACGCGATGACACACTGTTTACTTACCCACTAGCCGGCACCCGCCGTCGTGGGGATACCCCCGAAGAAGACGCCAAGTTTGCACATGAATTGCAGACCAGTGAAAAAGAAAAATCAGAGCACAATATGTTAATTGATCTCGGCCGCAACGATTTGGGGCAGGTCAGTCAATTTGGTTCCGTGCAAGTGACGCAAACCCGTAATTTGCTGAAATTTTCAAACGTTATGCATCTGGGATCAACAGTTGAGAGCAAGGCAAACAAGGATGCCAGCGCCATTGACATTGTTAACGCTGTGTTACCGGCTGGCACGTTATCGGGCACGCCGAAGATTTCGGCGATGCAGATTATCAGCAATCTCGAAAACCGCAAACGCGGCGTCTACGGTGGTTGCCTCGGCTACCTCGATTTCAGTGGCGACCTCGACCTCTGCATCGGCATCCGATTAACCTACCGCAAAGGTAACCAAATCGTTGTCCATTCTGGTGCCGGTATCGTTGCCGACAGCATTGCCAAGTATGAATACCAAGAATTTAACAATAAGGCCCGTTCCGTGGTCAACGCTATCAACACCGCCGACAAGGGAGGAATCGCACATGCTCTATCTAATCGATAATTACGACAGTTTCACCTATAACTTGTATCAACTCATTGGGACACTGACCGAGGAACCCATCACCGTTGTGAAGAATGACCAGATCACGGCTGAAGAACTCGCTGCCAAACAACCTAGTGGACTCATTCTTTCTCCCGGTCCTGGCCGACCAGAGGATGCCGGCAACATGAACAGTATCTTAGAAGCCTTTATTGGTAAAGTCCCTGTCTTAGGCGTTTGCCTGGGTCACCAAGCCATTGGCGAAGTGTACGGTGCAAAAGTCGTGCACGCACCGAAATTGATGCATGGTAAACCATCGCTGATGACGCAACAGGGAAATGACAGCATGTTTGCCGGTTGTCCGCAACAGTTCGAGTGTGCGCGTTACCACTCACTGGTTATCGACCCGGCAACCCTGCCAGATGAACTCAGAGTCACCGCAACAGCTGACGACGGCACCATTCAAGCCATTGCAGATGATGACAATCAGGTCTATGGGGTTCAGTTCCACCCGGAATCCATCATGACGGAGCTGGCAGTCGGCCAACAGATCATAAAAAATTATTTGGCGCAGATTCCTGTTGCAACAGCACTTCGTGGGCTTGCTTAGAAACTTTTTTTTGCAAACCTGTTGACTTATCTCTTAGAAAGTTTTAATCTTATGCCAATCAAATAAATGATTCGTCCATACAAACCTATGATGTGGAGATCAAGATTACCGTGCATGTAAAGAGAGCCGCCGTTGCTGAGAGTGCGACCAAACGCAGGTAGTTAAATGGACCACAGAGGGTTCCCTCGAAAGTGTTACACAAGTACGGGGAAACGCACAGACATGCGTCAGTTGTCGGAGATATGAATACGTATCTCGCTAAGGGTGATAGTGTCGGGATCAGTCCCACGCTATCAAATTAAGGTGGCACCGCGGAATTCAAATCCGTCCTTAACTCAGTACACACTATGTTGTGTATTGATGTTATGGGCGGATTTTTCTATTCCAAGGGAGATCTTATGATGACAAACAATACACGATGGCAAATCCAGTTAGTTTCACTTCAATCACGACTGACAGACGCATACAAACAAACACAACTAACTGGAGGAATTACCCATGACAATGACTATTGAAAACGCAATTACTAAAGTAGCAGCCCGTGAAGACTTAACCTTTGACCAAATGAACGACGTGATGAACGAAATTATGGACGGTAAGGCAAACGACATCCAAATTTCAAGCTTGCTTACTGCTTTAACAGTAAAGCACGAAACGGTTGAGGAAATTGCTGGTGCTGCCGATTCTATGAGAGACCACGCCTTAACCTTTAAGGCCGGCGAACCGGTTCTCGAAATTGTCGGTACTGGTGGTGACCACGCCAACTCATTCAACATTTCAACGACTTCTTCACTGGTCGTCGCCGCTGCCGGTACCCCCGTTGCCAAGCATGGTAACCGGGCCGCTTCTTCCAAGAGCGGTGCCGCAGATGTCCTCGAAGCCCTGGGCGTTAACATCAACGTGACCCCTGAAACAAGTGAGGCCATCCTCAACCAGATTGGTATCTGCTTCTTATTCGCCCAAGAATATCATCAAGCCATGCGCTTCGTTGCACCGGTTCGTAAGACTTTAGGTATCCGGACATTGTTCAACGTCCTTGGCCCGCTGGCTAACCCAGCCCACGCCGGCATGCAGCTCTTAGGTGTCTACGATGATAACTTACTTGAACCCATGGCGCACGTGCTCAACCAATTAGGCGTTAAAAACGCCCTGGTCGTTCATGGTACTGACGGGTTGGATGAAGTATCCATCTCGGCGCCAACCAACATTGTTGAGGTACGCGGCGACGACTTCAAGTCTTACACCATCACCCCTGAACAATTTTGCCTGACGCGTGCAACAAAGGCTGACATCGTTGGCGGTACGCCAGAAGATAACGCCCAAATCACCCGCGACATTCTCGCTGGTAAGAAGGGGCCAAAGCGCGATATCGTTTTGATGAACGCCGGTTTAGCACTCTACACCGCCCACCCGGATATGGCTATCGAAGACGCCATCAAGCTGGCTGCCGAGATGATTGACACCGGCAAGGCACAAGAAAAACTCGACGAATTAATTAACCTGACGAAGGGAGCCAAAGTCGCATGATTTTAGACGATCTCGTGGCAGCGACCAAGCGCCGCTTAACCAAAGGAAAAGCAACTGAATCACTGGAACAGGTCAAAGCCCGCGCCGCCAAGGTCCCTACCAAGGATCCGCAACAAGTCTACGACCGCTTCTTAGCACCTGGTATGCACCTGATTGGTGAAGTCAAGCAAGCCTCCCCATCAAAGGGTCAGATTGCATCCGATTTTCCCTATCTCGACATTGCCAAGGATTACGATCAAAACGGGGTCACCGCGATATCTGTTTTGACCGAACCCGACTATTTCAAAGGTGACCTGCGCTACTTAGATGAAATCACCGACGAAGTTACCGTACCCGTACTGCGAAAAGACTTCGTGGTTGATGACTACATGCTGTATCAAGCAAAAGCTGCTGGTGCCAGCATTGTCCTGCTCATCGTGGCCATCTTGACACCGCAACAACTTCACGATTACTTCGCCTTAGCAACCAAACTCGGTTTAGCCGTTCTAGTTGAGGCGCACGATGAAACTGAACTTCAACAAGCCCTCGGCTTAGGCGCCAAAATGATTGGCGTTAACAATCGGGACTTGAAGACCTTCACCGTCTCATTGAACAATAGTTTGAACCTCCGCAAACTGGTTCCAAACAACATCGCCTTCATCGCCGAAAGCGGTATTCATGACCGAGATAACATTGCAACTTTAGAAGCCGCTCACGTCAACG
Source organism: Secundilactobacillus collinoides DSM 20515 = JCM 1123 (assembly GCF_001435975.1). Lineage (GTDB taxonomy): Bacteria > Bacillota > Bacilli > Lactobacillales > Lactobacillaceae > Secundilactobacillus > Secundilactobacillus collinoides. The sequence continues at coordinate 94,703 of NZ_AYYR01000009.1, read as the reverse complement.
GTGTTTTGGTAGGCGAAACACTCATGCGTGCCGATGATAAGGCTGCCAAGATCAATGAACTATTAGGAGTGACCGTCAATGACGCAAATTAAGATTTGCGGCCTGATGCGTGAACAGGACGCTGACGTTATTAATGAAGTAAAACCAGATTTTGCGGGCTTCGTTTTTGCCCCAAGTCGTCGTCAGATCAGCCTGGAAACGGCGTTACGATTCCGACAGATCATTGATGACACTATTCCAACCGTTGGCGTTTTCGTCAACGCCCCGTTGGATGAGATGCTGACCGTCTTTCGTTCCGGTGCCATTCAATACGTTCAACTCCACGGAAACGAACCGGAAGACACAGTGCAGGCACTAAAAGATGCCGGCGCAAAGGTGTTCCAAGTCTATAAGCCTGACGAACCCATCACGCCAACTGCTGCTGACTACACCATGTTAGACAGTGGTGCCGGATCGGGTATTCCACTCGATTGGAAACGGGTACCGCAAGCAAGCCACCCGTTCATTCTTGCCGGCGGCTTGACCCCCGAAAACGTGGCCGAGGCAATCACCACCGTTCGTCCGGACGTGGTCGATGTTTCCAGTGGTGTTGAAACGAACAAACAAAAAGACCCAGAAAAAATCAGAGCAATCGTTACTACTGCTCACAACAACTAAAAAAGATAATTGAGAGGACCTTTCCAATGACCGAATTAAATCTTGAACTGAACAAAAACACAACTGGTCGCTACGGTGAATACGGTGGCCAATACATTCCAGAAACATTAATGAACCAACTTGATCTGATGACCAAGGCTTATGAACATTACAAAAACGACCCAGAATTCAAAACTGAATTGCATGATCTGCTCGTTGATTACGCCAACCGGCCTTCATTACTGTACTATGCTAAGCGCATGACCGAAGACTTAGGCGGCGCACAAATCTACCTCAAACGTGAAGACCTCAACCATACTGGAGCTCACAAAATCAACAACGTGATTGGTCAAGCACTTTTGGCCAAGCACATGGGCAAGACCCGGTTGATTGCTGAAACTGGTGCCGGTCAACATGGTGTGGCTACTGCAACGATTGCTGCCTTGTTCGGGATGGAATGTGAAGTGTTTATGGGGAAGGAAGATACCGACCGCCAAAAATTGAACGTCTACCGGATGGAACTTCTGGGCGCCAAAGTGCACCCCGTTACCAGTGGATCAATGGTTCTCAAGGACGCCATCAACGCGGCGTTACAAGAATGGGCTACCCGGGTCGATGACACGTTCTACGTCATGGGCTCCGCAACTGGTCCTCACCCATACCCATTAATGGTTCGAGATTTCCAAAGTATCATCAGCCAAGAATCAAAGTCGCAATTGAAAGAACAGACCGGCAAATTACCTGACATGGTCGTTGCCTGTGTCGGCGGCGGGAGCAATGCTATTGGCAGTTTTGCCAATTACATCGATGAACCTAGTGTCCAACTTGTTGGTGCCGAAGCTGCTGGCAAGGGCGTTGATACCGATCTCACTGCAGCCACCGTTGAACGTGGTTCAGAGGGCATCTTCCACGGCATGAAGTCCATGTTCTTGCAAAACAAGACCGGTCAGATCAACCCTGTTTACTCCATTTCAGCTGGTTTGGATTACCCTGGTGTTGGCCCGGAACACGCGGCCTTGGCTGCCTCTGGTCGGGCCCAATACGTTGGCATCACCGATGATGAAGCGGTTGACGCTTTTGAATATATTGCTAAAACGGAAGGTATCGTTGCCGCTATCGAAAGTTGCCACGCGGTTGCCTACGTTCAAAAGATTGCACCAAAAATGCGTAAGGATCAAATCATCGTCTGCACCCTGTCAGGGCGGGGCGACAAAGACGTTGCTTCAATCGCTAAGTACAAAGGAGTAAATATCGATGACTAGTAAATTAAAACCAATTTTTAAAGATAATAAAGCCTTTATCCCATTCGTCGTCACTAACGACCCGGATTTCGAGAGTACCGTCAATAATGTTGTTGCTTTAGCTGAAGGCGGTGCCGACATCGTTGAACTTGGTCTCCCATTCTCTGACCCCGTTGCCGATGGGCCGGTAATCCAAGCAGCCGACATTCGCGCCCTAAAGGCTGATCCAGACATCTCAACGGATACCTTCTTCGACATTGTTGAAGCAATCCGGAAAGAGACTCAGGTGCCGCTAGTCTTTCTGACCTACCTGAACATTCCGTTCCAGTACGGTTACGAAAAATTCTGTGCCCGCTGTGAAGCATTGGGTGTCGATGGGCTCGTCATCCCTGATTTACCAGTTGAAGAGCGTGGTGAGATCGATCCGTTTGCTGCTAAGCATGGTATCGACATCATTCCGCTGGTCACGCCAACCTCAGCCAGTCGGATCGAAAAAATCGTGTCAAAGGCGACTGGTTTCATCTACGTGGTTTCCTCACTTGGGGTTACCGGTGAACGAAGCAAGTTTGCTGACGACCTGAGCGAGCTAGTGACTCGGATTCGTACCGTGACCGACGTGCCGACCGCCATCGGCTTTGGGATCCATACACCGGAACAGGCCGCTGAAATGACCGGCATTGCAGACGGTGCAATTGTCGGCAGTGCCTGCGTTAATTTAGTTGCTGAATATGGCAACCAGGCCCCACAGAAGCTGACAGATTATACCAAGCAAATGAAGACCGCCATCGCTGGCCAAACCAGCAAAGCTTAAAAATAAAAATCAGCGTTTTGAGTTGTCGCAGGTGTTGTGACAATCAAAACGCTGATTTTTTGTGTGGGGGGTAATTGGGTAATGACGAATGCATCGGGTCAACGATCGACGCGAATTCTCGTTAGTCGCGCTTCTTAACCCTTGACCCAAGTATATAATTTCAATGTAAAGACCCGATGTCGAACGTGTAAAGGTTGTGTAAAGACAAGCACCAACAGGGGAAATATTTGGTCTTCTCCCACTTACCCCATCATCATATTTTTTATTCCCATGACAATCAGCAACACGCCCAAAATTGGGACCATGTACTTGTTTAACTTCTTGGGGTCCAGTTTAGTAAGCAGCATCGGCATCACAAAAGCGCCAATGATTGAGCCTATCATCAGGCCAATACCGGCGGACCAGACAACGTTGCCAGTACTGATGTGACAGACGATTCCCATGGCAACGATACCGGTCAGGGTAAACGCTGAGGTGGCAGCAGCATTTGTAAAATCGAGCCCCATAAATAATAGCCCTGACATCACAGGTGCCCCGCCGCTCAACCCGCCGATACCGCACATCAGGCCGCCCAAACTACCGAATAAACCCGGCGCAACTTTATTGAAGGTCTGACTATGGTCATTTTTTCGTTTGCCTTTTTTCTTAAAGGACCGCAACACAAACTGCACACCAATCATTGCCAGAATTAGCCCAACAATGATCGAATACAGTTTCTCGTCAATGAACCGGGCAGCAATCGACCCGATAATGACTGCTGGTGCCGCGTAGGCCATCATTCGAAAACCGACCTTATAGTTGATCTGTTTTTCGTGCGAATACGAGACTACGCCCATTAACAGTGGCGGCAACGCGGTTACCAGTGAGGTTGAGGCCGCTGAAGACGCGCTCAACCCCAGTACCGTTGTCATGACGCCCAGATAGTATCCGCCACCACCGCCACCCATGGTCATGATCAAACAACCAATCAGAAAGCCCAAAAATACTGTCACACCAATGTCCATCATAAGATCCCCTTACCGCTTTCTTCTGTCTCCATTATAGGCATAAATGTGCTGAAATGAGGCTCATTTTTAAAACACCTGTCGATTTACTTTTAAATGCAAGTCTTAACACTTGCATTTAAAAGTAAGCCCTTGTATACTGCTCCTATCATCTTCGGAGGACAATTAAATGGACAAAAATAATCATTCAGCAGCTGCGTTGATCCATCAAATCAACAGCCGTGAAACAGCCTACATCAACGGCCAATTTCGCGCGCTCAGCCTCAATAGTGAGCAGGGTCGCGTGATTGCCTATGTTGCCCGTCACCCCCAGTGCAAACAACGAGACGTGGCCCACTATTTGAATCGCCAGGAAGCCAGTGTTACTAATCTGGTGAAGGGGCTGGTGAAACGCAATCTGCTGTCACGAGAAGTTCCCGTGGAAAACGAACGAACGAAACTCCTTTCGCTCACAGCCGAAGGCCAAGAACTAGTGGTTAAAATTGATGCTGCTTTTAATCGGCTGCAGGCTTTTGTCGATAACTCACTGACCGCAACTGAACGCGTCACGCTGGAATCAATCCTGGAGAAAGTCAACCGTATCTCGTTTGAAGACTAACCAAATTTTGGAAAAGAAGGCCACCCAATGTCATTAAATGCCGAACAACTGCTGGCAACGAAAAATGAACTTGCACGTAACTTTGAACTTTCAGGCTTAACCAAACAACAAGTTTGCAACGAGTTGAATATTTCCAGCATCAAATTCGACCGCATCATGCAGTTAGAACAAACCGCTCTTGAGGATCCATGGATCCTGAAAAACTTCTTGGTTGCCCACGTCATAACAGCAGGCAATCAGCCCGTTCCATTCACAGCCTTATCCGGTGATTATCACCGTCACTGGTTCTTAAATAGCCAGACAATTGAAAAGGCCGTTATGAGTTTGGGCGATCATTAATAATTTTATCCACACTAAAAGGGGCACCTGCGGATAGACGCCTAAAGCGTCCTGCTGGTACCCCTTTTAGTGTGGACAAAGAAAGTCATCTGTCAGCAACGTCATGCCAAGCGATGCCTCTCCGTGACCCGATATTAAAACGTTACAGTAGCGGTTTCACCATTAGCAGATACCTCTGCGGTCGTGAAGGCTAGACCATAGAATGCGTGGTTGTCAGCCATTTTGCGAGCAAACGGGAATTTGTCGTAGTAGGCCGATTCAATTTCATCAGTCGCAGCGAGCTTTTTAATGGTGACATTCTTTGCCCGAACAACGTCTTGATTACCAGCCGGAATGGTTGTAAATGCGCCAGTAGCGTGGGTTGAAATTTCAACCGTCTTGGGCGAACCATTGACCGTAGAAAAAATCAGTTGGTGGTTCTTCGAATCATAGTCAAAAATAACGATCCGAACATCCGGGCTTTGAGCATCCTCAGTCAGTGTCGCCACGGCAACTTGTTGACCATCATTTAAAATACGAGTTAATTCCTTTTCTGCATCCATAGGAATGCCTCCTTAAAAAAAGTAAGTACATTTAATGGTATAGGCATATTCAAAGGTTAAGTCAAGCACATTTGATATTTTTTGAAAACGTTTTATTAAACAGGACAGGTCATCCGCAAGTATCATGCTGTTGCGGATAAAATGCGTATCAAAAACACGATTAAAAAAACATAATTGGCTTTTTTAACCGTGTTTTTATCATGAATCTGTATAAACAATTCTCTGTGGTGCTTATGCCGCCACTTGCAATGGCGTTTAAATTGCTTGGAACTGCTTTGAAAACTGGTCCACTGCTTTAATGGCTTGGAACACATCATCAGCAGTTACCTTGAACCCCATGTTGTGAATGGTCTCGCCGCCTTGAACCGTGAGTTCAGATACCTTCATCAGGTCCTCATCTGAGGCATTTTCAAGGTGCAGATCTGCTAACGTTGTCGGTAACCCAAGCGCCAGCTCAAAAGCAAGATACTTCTCTAACCGACCATCAATAGCCCCTTCCAGCACTAAGTTGACCAGTGTCCCATACGCCACTTTTTGTCCGTGTGAGAGCTTGTGGACATCACCGGATAAAGCCGTTAACCCGTTCTGGAAGCTATGCGCTGCAGCCAACCCAGAGCTTTCAGCACCAACGCCGCTCAGGAGAATGTTGGCTTCCACAATCTGATCAACAGCTGGTGTGACCATATGCTGTCCCGCAGCCGCAACCGCCTGATCACCAAATTCAAAGAGGAGCGATTCACACCTCTCCGCCAGGGCAATGCCAGCTGCAGTCTGTTTTGTTTCCAATGGCAGCAACGTTGTTGACCGTGCCCGCGCGACACTTTGAGCCTCCACATTGGTTGACAGTGCGTCCGCCATGCCATCGATCAAAAACCGTACCGGCGCGTTGGCAATAACGGCCGAATCCACCAGAACTAAATCGGGGTTCTTATCGTAAAACATGTACTTTAAAAATTCACCGTTTTCTGAGTAGATCACACTTAACCGCGTACATGGTGAATCGTTGGAGGCTAGCGTCGGCACAATAACAATTGGAATTTTCAACCGATCGCCGACTGCTTTAGTGGTGTCATTAGTCTTACCGCCGCCCAATGAAATAATAAATTTAGCCCCCGTGGATTCCCCAATTCCTTGAACACGTTCAATTTCTTCAGGCGAACTCTCGCCGTTAAATGTGACCCGTTCGATCGTCAATCCCGCATCAGTTAAATAGCCGTAAAAATCCTTGCCGACTAATCCCCAAACTATGTCATCCGTTAATAAGATCCCGTGACTCCCAAATGGCTTAATATACTGAGCAGCTGTCTTCAACAATCCTTTGCCTTGAACGTAAGTAGAAGGTGATGCAAATGCTGTAGTCATAATTATTCCTCCATTAGGCTTATTTAATTAATGCACTTGCAGTGTAATCGTTTTCACTAAGGAACGCAAGGGATGTTCTTGTGGATTTGTGTACAAAATAAATGCGTAGTACCAGGCGTTTACAGGATAATTTCACAAGTGTCCATTTTGGTACAGGAGTCTTCCAATTCACAATGTTTAGGAACGTCGAATAGGCATTAAACGTGTGCTAACATCGAACAGTATCAACCACTATTGTTAGTACGCTGACAAATGCGTCCCAACACAATAAAAAAACCGACTGATCATAAGTGATTGGTCGGTTTCCTACTATTTTGATTAACGACTTAATTTGTAACTATCCGTTCCGACACCTTTGTCGAACCGCGGATCAGAAAGCTGAAGATTACGGCCACACCGGCCTCAGTCTTTTCTTTCAAGTGTTTTGTGAGTTGGTGTATCACACGTTAAACCAATTTTAAGCGTTTAATGATACTTTTTTGCCATCCAAGTCGAGGGTCAAAGGTTCACCTGACAACAAGGTCAATTGTGTCCCCTTTTGGTCAACGTGGACTTGGATCGAACGGCCGCGGAACTGGATTCGGAACTGATATGAGTCCCACTTCTTAGGTAAGAATGGTGCAAAATGCAGTTCACCGTCACGGACCCGCATACCAGCGAACCCTTGCACGATGGCTAACCAGCCACCGGTCATTGAGGTAATGTGCAAGCCATCGACCGTATCGTTGTTGTAGTTGTCCAGATCCAACCGGGCTGTCCGTTCGTACATTTCAACGGCCTTCTCTTCGTAGTGAAGATCAGCAGCTAAAATGGAATGGATGGCGGCGGACAAACTAGATTCGTGAACGGTCAGTGGTTCGTAGAAATCAAAGTTAGCTTTCTTTTGTTCTGGCGTAAAGTCATCGATAAAGTCCCAAACACCCTGTAACACATCACCTTGCTTGATGTATGGTGAACGTAGGATTTTATCCCATGACCAGTGTTGGTTGATTGGCAGTTGATCGGCAGGAATGGATGAGACGGGCTTGAGGTCTTTGTCCAAGAAACCATCGTGTTGCACGAAGATTCCGAGATCCTTGTCTTCTGGCAGGTAGAAGCGATCAACGATGTCTTGCCAGTGCTTCTTTTCATCATCTGACACGGTTAACTTTTTGGCCACTTCAGGAGTCACTTCACCCAAAATTTCAAGGGTGTACTTCAGTGTCCATCTTGCCAAATAGTTAGTGTACCAGTTGTTATCAACGTTGTTTTCGTACTCGTCCGGGCCAGTAACACCATGGATCATGTACTTTTGGTTACGTTCGCTGAAGTGGACCCGGTCAGCCCAGAACCGAGAGATTTCGGTGAGAACCTTGCTGCCTTCATTCAGGACGTAAGACTTATCGCCGGTGTAACGGGTGTAGTTGTAGATGGCAAACGCAATGTCGCCGTTCCGGTGAATTTCTTCAAACGTGATCTCCCATTCGTTGTGGCATTCAATCCCGTTAAAGGTCACCATTGGATACAAGGCACCTTTGAGGCCCTGTTCCTTGGCGTTCACATAGGCACCGTCCAATTGTTGGTAACGGTACATTAGCAGACTGCGGGTAACTTTAGGATCCGTGATGCCCAAGTAAACAGGAACGGCGAAAGCTTCAGTATCCCAGTAAGTGGCACCACCGTACTTTTCACCAGTAAACCCTTTGGGACCGATGTTCAACCGGCTATCTTCACCATAGTAGGTGGAGAACAACTGGAACAGGTTGAACCGAATCCCTTGTTGTGATTCAGTGTCGCCTTCAATTTCAACATCGGACTTTTCCCAACGGTCAGCCCAAATTTTTGCGTGCGCGGCAAACAGGTCGTCATACGAACTAGCGGCAACTTTCGCACTGAGCGTATTCATGGCAGTCTCAAGTTTGGCTTGAGTATCGTAGTCCCGTGACGTCACAACGGTAATGCGTTTGGCAATTGCGACACTTTGATTTGGTGCAAGTTCGCCGCTAAACTGGTTAACGACTTCTTTATCATTCGGTTGGTCAACTGGGTCCTGGTTCAGGTCAGTTTCATTAGTCATCTTGATACCAACCGTGAAACGAGGCGTGCCAAACGGATTTTCCTTCGTGATGGCCACGATCGATGCATCACTCGCATTCTGGGTCGTCTTTAAGACATTCCAGAAATGTTCGTCGTAGTTGGCATCTTCGTTTTGCACGTCAGCATCCATGGCTGACTTGAACGTGATCTTAACGGTGTCGGTCGATTTGTTAGTCGCCGTTACACGAATGCCGACCAGTTCCTTGTCAGCAACACTAATGAACCGCTCGAAGTTCATTTCAATGGCGTGGCCGTTCTTAGTGACCGTAAACGAACGGGTCAGCTTGGACTGCTTCATGTCCAGGTTCAGTTCAAAGTCACTAACCTTATCCTTAGCTAAATCGATTGGATCGCCATCAACCAGCACGTTTAATTTAATGAAATTGATAGCGTTGATAACCTTCCCAAAGTACTTAGGATAGCCGTTCTTCCACCAGCCGACACGGGTCTTGTCTGGGAACCAGACACCGCCAAGGTAGATACCCTGTAAGGTGTCGCCTGAATAATCTTCTTCAAAGAAACCACGCATCCCCATGTATTCATTACCCAGTGAAGTCATGGATTCCTGCAGGCGCTTGTCTTCAGGATCTAACTTGTGAGTGACGATGTTCCAGGGGGTGACTTCAAATGTCCGTTTCATAAAGGTGAGTCCTCCTTGATTGTTTTGTACTGTTGTTCAGTACTTTGCGCTGTTTTACTTTTGGTTGTTGAGACTTTTTTTGTTGAAATGCTTGCTATTTGACCACACACAGCCGGTCAAACCGGAAAATGAATGGGGTGATTAAGCGTCTTCATTTGTTTGTATCGGTTCAACACGGCTGTTGTGGGGGTGTTTACTTATTTGAAAAAATACTTGGTTGTTTACTGGCTTTGGCAACGTGTTTTGCGGCCACGCTGCCACCATATAAAACTAGCTAAATGGCACGCTTCACTGGTTGTGAAACCGTAAGAAAATTAACTTCTGGCGACCCAATGTTGTCTGCCGGCTCAGGGCAGCGTGTCATTGTGGTCTGATACCATTTAAAGGTTCACTGTCCCAGGCTGACCGGCAGTCAAACATGGTTAATGCACCAAGACTAGTTTTCAGTATCAGCAGGTTCCTCTTGTGCATCTGACTTGCGCGCCCAAACTTCTTTAACGATACCAACTGTGACGGCACCGATAATCAGGAAGATTCCTGAGAGTAAGAGCATCGTAGGCATGTGTGAGCCTAACAGTGGGAAGATGGCAAAACTTGCGATTGAAGCAACGATTTGTGGCAAGCAGATACTGCTGTTGAACAGGCCTAAGTAAGTCCCCATGTTTTCTGAGTCTTCGATGGCGTTGGTCAAGAAAGTGAATGGGAAGGCGTTCATAGCAGCCCATGCGCAGCCAATCAAGATAAATGAAATGAACAGTGTGTACTTATCGTGGATGAAGAAGATCGACCCAAAGCCGATACCACCCATGATCAAACTAGCTGAGTAGAAAATCTTGTGGTGGTTGTTGCCGACCCGTGAAAGAACCAGTGCCCAGATAACGGCAGCGATTGATTGAACGGCTGACATAACCCCGTACCAGTTACCAGCAGCTTGGTAGCCAGCTGATGAAGCGTTGGCGGTGTGCCAAACGTTAGAAGCGATGGCGCCAGTTGCGTAAGTCCAGAGGTATTGGAAGCCCATCCAGCAGAAGAATTGAACAACTGAAACCGTCCAAAAGACTTTAGGTGCTGATTTCAAGGCTTCAAAAATGCCTTTGTGGTTGCTGTTGTCAGCAATACCATGGTACTTTGCATAAGTGTCTGGATCATATTCTTTAACACGGAAGACGGTCAACAGGCAGCAGAGTAACAGGATGATGGCGCCGGCGTAGAAGGACCAGATAACTGAGTTAGGAACAGTCCCCTTCTTAGCGACGTTGGCGATTCCTAAAGCAGTCAAAGCAAATGGGAAGATACTTGCTAACAAAGCCCCGGCGTTGGAAGCGAAACTTTGGATGGAGTAAGCGAACCCTTTTTGTTTTTCGTTAACCATGTCACCAACCATCATCTTGAATGGCTGCATGGCAACGTTTGATGATAGATCCATGAATAACAGGGTAATGGCACCAAACCACAGCGCTGCTAACGACCCATAACCGAAACCGAAACTACCAGCGTTTGGCAGTAAGAACATGACGATCATGGCAACGACCGCACCAATCAACAGGTACGGAATCCGACGACCCAACTTAGGCATCCAAGTCCGGTCTGAGAAATACCCAACAAGTGGTTGAACAACCATCCCGGCCAGTGGCGGCAGGATGAAGAAGAACCCGAGATTGTTAGGATCAGCACCTAAGGTTTGGAAGATCCGCCCCATGTTAGTGCTTTGAAGTTGAAACGCCATTTGCACACCTAGGAACCCGAAATTAATCAGGAAAATCGTGCTGGTTGGCAATGATGGCAATAAATCTTTTTTGGACGTCGTTTTCTTAGCCGTCCCGTCAGCGACATCTGTTGCTGATTGTGCCATATGAATCCCTCCTCGAAGATTAAGCGAAAATAATTGCAAACGTTTTCTACAACCCATATTATGCAACCGCTTGCACAATAATGCAACCGGTTGCATTAATTTTTTTAAAAATGACGGGAAACGAAAGTCACTCTTTTCCCGCCACGTTGGGCATTATAGCCGTATAACTTTTTTTCAACTTTTTTTGTTTCATAAATCGGTTGCCAACCAGCCCTAGATCAAAAATTGCATGTTACAAGTTGGTTGTTTCGAACGCCTTACTCAGAGCTGATTTGCTATAAAAGGCCACCTGTTGCCTTGCCGCTATGCACATTGAACTAGGTTACCGTTCAATTGTAAACGGAATCATCTCCGACCGTTTCTGCGGGTCAAACAAGACACGTACCGCAGCTGCTCCCATACTCTGTGGATACAATTCCACAAACCGGACTGATTCTCCCATCAAAAAGTTGTTCGACCGGTTCCGGTTAAAACTGATCAACGGTACATCGCGGTTCAATTGTCGCCATAAAAGCTGATAGATCATCAACCCAAGCGCATCATCAGTTGTGACGATGCCTTCAATGGTCGACCGGGTCGTTAAGAACTGGGCCACTGCTTGGTCTAATCTGAATTCACTTTGTTTAGGCAGTTTCAACACTTCGGTTGGTACCTCAGCAGCCGCCATCGCTTTTTGAAAACCCATCCGCCGTTTGCGTTCAAATCCCTGTTCCGGATCTGACTCCACAAAAAGCGTGCGTTTGGTTTCAAATTTATGAATCAAATACTCGCCGGCTTTTTGGCCTGCCAATTGATTATCATTGTTCACGTAACACTCATCGTCAGCGTTTGGATCCCCAATGACCACGTAGTTGACTTTTTGTGCCCGCAGCAACTTGATCACAGGATCGTTGCTCTTGGAATACAGCAACACGAAATAGCGGATCAGCCCCTGACTGATCAGTGATTCAACGTTGGCAGTCAACTCTGCCATGGTATTGGCGATTGCTACGGACAGCACGCCGTTGCGCGCCCGCAGTTCTTCATTGATGCCCATTAATATATCCACGTAAAACGGGTTGGATGCCGGACTCAGTTCACCAGGTGGAAACACCACCCCAATCGCGTTAGAAACGCCATTGGTCAGGTTTTTTGCATTGTAGTTTGGCATGTAACCCATTTCGTCAGCCAGTGCCTGGATTTTATCGCGGGTCTTTTGACTGATTTTCGGATGATTGTTTAACGCTCGTGACGCGGTCGATACCGATACGCCAGCACGCTTGGCAATGTCTCGAATTGTAACCATGACGATCCTTCCCTTCCCTTAGTTCTATTGTACCAGAAAAGCAATAGGATAGGCCGGTTTCGTGGCGTTTCTAGCTGTTTTGCTGTTCTATGTTTAGTAAGTGTTGTTTAAGGGCGATTCCACCGCGATACTCTCCCACGCTGCCGTCTTTACGCACAACACGGTGACAGGGCAGCACAAACAGCAGCGGATTCTTCGCGACTGCTGTGGCAACTGCACGGATTGCCTTGGGTTTGCCGATTTTTTCGGCGAGTTGGCTGTAGGTCAACCGTGTCCCGTATTGAACGCTGGTTAACAGATATTGCCAGACTTGTCGCTGCAGGACAGTCCCAGTAACGAAGGTTACGGGACAGCGAAGCTTTTTTGTTTGCCCGTTAAAATAAGCTGTGAGCGCCGCGGCTGTCTCAGTTAAAATTGGTGGCACGCCCTCAACGAACGTGATCTTAGGCAAAAAGCTGACCGGTGTGTCAGCGATATTTCCAGGTGTTCCCACAAAAACAAGTTCGGTTGCTGTCCCAGCTAACCAGGTCAACTGCCCGTTTACTGGGAGCTGTGTTTGATAATAGGTTGTCATAACCTCACCTCCACGAACAAGTGTAGCAAATATTGGATAGAAAAAGTTTCACTATCTGGTTTTCTAATCTCCTATCACCCTATGTTCACCCATTTTGCGTTATGATTAGAATTATTAAAGAGGAGGGATGTCATCCATGACTGAACATCGATTAACCGCCCGTCGCTGGCAAGCAATTCAACAAAACGACCGTCAATTTGACGATGTTTTCTGGTACGGCGTCACAACGACGCATATTTTCTGTCGCCCTTCGTGCGCATCGCGACTGCCTAAAAAAGACCACATCCAAATTTTTACGAGTCCGCAAGAGGCCATTGCTGCGGGCTTTCGACCTTGTAAACGGTGTGCACCGACTGGTCACCCCGTAAATAACCAGCTCTGGGTAACAGAGATCGACCAAGTTTTGAGCGCACATTTCAAAGAACCGCTCAGCATGACAACTTTAGCCGCATATGTACACGGTTCGACCTCCTATTTACGCCACACCTACAAACAGGTGACCGGCATCACGCCCCAACAAAAATTAACCGAACTGCGGTTAACTGAAGCAGCCAGATTGCTGGCATCAACATCACAGTCCGTCAACTGGATTGCTGCCGATGCTGGGCTGCCGAACGTGCCCTACTTCACGACCACCTTTAAAACAAAATTTCACGCCACACCCAGACAATATCGAAAGGAACACCAACATGCCGACCGTTGATCTAACCAAACTTTACCAAATTATGAGTGCCCACATGGGACCATCCGGCTGGTGGCCCTCCGACACCAAACGTGACATCATCGTTGGTGCGATTTTGGTACAGAACACATATTGGCGAAACGCTGATAAATCGCTTGTCAATCTTAAGAACGCCACCCAGATGGACGCGCAAAAACTGCTTGCGCTCTCCCAAGACGATCTGATCGACCTCATTAGACCCAGCGGCTTCTTCAAAAATAAATCTAAAGCGATTCACAACGTTTTTCAGTGGTTTGAAGACCGTAATTGGAACTATCACCAAATTTGGCTGGACAACCGCGCCACCCTGCGACCGCAACTGCTAAAGCTGCCCGGCGTTGGCAATGAAACCGCCGACGACTATCTCGTTTACATTTTCGACCAACCCGATTTCATTGCTGACACGTACGCGCGCCGACTGTTTACCCACTTGGGCTACGAGCACACTGACAGTTATCCGCATTTGAAACAACAAATTTCTCTGCCGAGCATATTTACGTTTGAAATGGCGCAAGATTTTCACGGTTTGATCGATAACTTCGGCAAACAGTATCTGCAACATGAAGGTGATTTTGAAACCAGTTTTCTGATTGATGAGATGCCGAATTTTACCCACATGTAAAGGCTGGGTAAAATACGCCTACGGACAAGTATCATTACAAATTTGGCGCGTCCAGATTATCTGGCTTAAACCTGTAACAAGTCCCTACGCATAAACCGCAGAAGCGCTCCTAGCTAAAAATCCAAGTTGGGATTATCAGCTAGGAGCGCTTTTATTGAGTGGTGAAATCGGCTTTTGTCCCACTCTTTATTTTGTCAATAAATCGCTAGTCGGCACTAAGTAAATGCCCCATGACCCATACCCTGAGGTCCAGGTCTTGTACGTTGAACTGTCATACCCGTGCGGTGTGGCATAGATTCCGATTTGCCAGCCTTTGTACCCTGCACGTTTAGTCGTCGTGTAGCCCTGTTTTACCAGTTCGGCAGTCACTTGCGCGGTGTAGGATGTTTTGCTGCTGACGGTCGTCCAGTTAAACGGCGAGAAAATTCCGACCGCTTTTTTATTTGTATCCGTTTTTGAGTATTTGGCCGCAGAATTAATGCCCGCGTTGAGGTCCGTTCGCGCATCCGTCGATAATGATGTGTTCAGCAAAGTTCCAGGGAACAACGCCAAAATATCGACCTGCAGTGTGGCCGCCTCACGAGCTGATTTAATGCCCGCTAAACCGCCACCGTATGACAATACTTCAGCGTTCTTCGCCAGCTTATCGCTTGGATTATTTCCCTTGGTTAAATAGCTGCGCCAAACGATGCCGCTGACCTTCCCGGTATTGTTGATGACTTGATAGTAAATACCCGACTTTTTACCGGCCTGTAACTTAATACTTTTCGACAGGTACCAGGTTGTTTTCGGATAATTTTTTAGATTATGCAATTTCTTTGTGTGCGCAGTATTCCACATGTAGGCCGTCTTTTTAACGTCCTTCGCGTGAAACGGCACGTCATTATACGTCTTTGTCTTCACAACTTTATAAGTGGTCGCCGCGTTAACCTGCGGCTGGCCAGCTCCCAGCGCGACACCCCCAACAAGCAGCGCCAGCACCCCAACGATAAGCTTCCCTTTCATAGCGATTCCCCCCTGTGTGTAGTTTGCCCTTATTATGTTAAATGTAGCATATTGAGCATGGGTTGAGCAAACAAAATGGCAGCGCTCTCTTTTAGATGTACAAAAAAACAAGAATTGTCGAAAAAAGGCCAAGCATTCGGTTTGAATACTTGGCCTTTACTATCTGATTCTGTTTAAACAAGATTAATCATGATGAGCTATTAAGCCGTCAAAGAGTCGCTCAGCATAGCAGCAGTTGGGTGAACGATCTCAACGTTTGTGGTCAATTCAGTCACGGGATTTGTTGTGTCTAAAACGTTTCCGGCGTCATTGAATCTTTATAGATGGCGACCACATCATCAGGTGTCAACTTAATATAGCCCGCAGTTTCCAGCTGGCCTTCCTTAACGCCAGCGTCTGCCATCGTTGCAAACTTGGTCTCCTCATTGATACCGACGTCGGGCAGCGTCATCTCGGCGCCTAAAGAAGCATTCCATTCGTACGTTTTTTGAATGGCCTGCTTAGCCAACACCAGATCATCGTCACCAGTCAAATGCCAAACGTTTCGTGCTAAACGGGCAAACAATGGCAAAGTTGTTTCGTCTTGAATGACCTTTTTCATCCAACGCGGAGTGAGGATTCCAAGACCAATACCGTGGGTGATATCGTAGTAGGCGGACAGTTCGTGTTCTAATGGGTGAACAGTCCAGCCCGTCACGTTGGCAACACTCACAATGCCGTTTAATGCCATGGTCGATGACCACATGAGGTTGGCACGAGCATCGTAGTTTTTAGGGTCTTTAATGGCAATTGGTGCCCACTTAATAACCGTTTGCATCAAACCTTCGATCATACCCTTTGAAACGTCGTTACTGTCATCACGGTCAAAATACTGTTCCGTTAAATGACTCATGATGTCGATGGAGCCAGCAGCAGTCTGACGAGCAGGAACGGTCTCCGTTAACTCTGGATCCAAAAACGAAACGGCTGGTGTCTCAGGCACCCGAGTTCCGATTTTTTGGTTGATTTCAGGGTTCGAGATGACCGCATTATGGTTCATTTCAGTCCCAGTGGCTGACAAAGTAAGAATGTCGACGATTGGTAACTGACTCAGCTTGTAGCTGTCAGCACCGTTTGCGTTAACGACCAAATCCCAAGCATCGCCGTTATAGAACTTAGCAGATGAAATGACTTTGGCTGCATCAATGACCGAACCACCACCAACGGCCAAAATCACGTCAACATTATTGTCCTGTGCCAATTTCTGCCCGTCGCGAACGGAACTGATCTTTGGATTAGGTTCAACCCCGCCAAGCTCAACAATATTGAGATCCTTCAGTAATTCTTTAACCCGGTCATACAAACCGGATTTTTGAATGGAGTGACCCCCATAAATAAACAGTACGTTGTCCCCATATTGTGAAACAGCGTCATGTAACTCATTGTCAATATGATTCTTACCAAACCGAATGTCGGTCGCGTTCTTAAAACTAAAATCCTTCATTGTGAACCTCCTGTGAGCGGGTACCTGTACCCGTTGTTATTGTACAGTTACTAGTAAAGCACTTAGAGGTGGGTGTAAGTCAAGGAAAGAGTGTGAAGCATGGTGCCTGAGAGACTTCGATCTTAAACCCAGAACTGTTTTTTTCAGGTACAATTTCTGCTATTTTTGCCAAAGACCCGATTGATTTCCCATTTTTCTGTCCTCGAGCCTAAACGTGCAACACGGTGCAACTCCTTAACCGCCCCTGGTTCTGCACTCTAAAAAAAGCCCCCACCTTTTCGATGAGAACTTTTCTTGACTTTATTCATTTGAAACCAAAGTGATAGGAATTCGAATCAAGCCTTATAAGGTTCCCCAACCCTATCGGCCAACTGGGACGTCAGCCTTTTGACTTGCTGCGATTTTTGCGAAAGCCTGCGCAAAATCGGCCTTCAGATCATCGACATCTTCAACGCCTACGGATAATCGTAATAACCCATCGCCGATACCGCACGCGTGGCGTTCGTCAGCGGTCAGTTCTGCGTGTGACATCTTTGGTGGATACGAAATAATGGATTCCACTGCCCCCAGGGAAACTGAAAATACTGGAATTTTGAGTTCTTTGACTAATTTTCGGACATTGTCTTCAGTACCAATATCAAACGATAATACCGCACCGCCGGAGGTTGCCTGACTGAGTTGCACATCGTGGCCTTCGAAATCTTCCAGGCCAGGATAGTTGACCTTTTCAACAATTGGTTGTTCTTCAAACCATTTTGCGAGTTCCAACGCATTGTTAGCTTCGGCTTTGACCCGAATGCCTAACGTTTTAATTCCTCGCAGCAACAACCAGCAATCACTAACACCAAGGGTGGCACCCATTGCGTTTTGAATAAAGTAGATGGCATCGCCTAATTCCTTAGACTTTGTGACGATCAGACCAGCTAAAATGTCGGAGTGGCCGGCCAAGAACTTTGTCCCGCTGTGTAAGACTAAATCGACACCCAGATCCAATGGTTTCTGGAAAATCGGGGTCATAACCGTGTTATCAGCAAATACTAATGCATCATGACTGTGGGCAATTTTGACCACTTGTCTGATATCCGTCACCTTTAAGGTTGGGTTTGCGGGTGTTTCGATGTAAACCAACTTGGTGTTTGACTTGAACGCCGCCTCCAGGGCCTCTGGATCATTACAGTCAACGAAATCATATTCGATGCCGTAGTTGGGCAGTAATTCAGTCACCAAACGAAAAGTCCCGCCATAAACGTCACTGGTTACGATGACGTGGTCGCCTTGATGTAAGGTCAAAAAGGCGGTTGAGATGGCTGCCATCCCAGTTGAGAAGGCAAATCCGCGTGTCCCATGTTCGAGTTCAGCGATGCTGTCTTCCACAACGTCCCGAGTTGGGTTGCCGCTTCGGGTGTAATCATACTTGCCAAAGTGGTCTAAGTCTTTTTGTTCGAAGGTTGAAGACAATTGGATTGGCGGGTTCAATGCACCCGTTGATGGATCTGGTTTTGTGGTCGTTTTGATAACCTTAGTTGCATCTGAAAAATCTGAAATACTCATGTAAATTCCCCCTAGTTTGTGGTCTTGATCGTGTTTTTAGCTGCCACTGAAATGGCGTGATCCAAATCGTCAATTAAATCGTCACTGTTTTCGATACCAACGGAAAGTCGTAACAGATTTCTAGTGATGCCCTTGGCTTCCCGCTCAGCAACGGACAGATCCTTGTGTGTTTGAATGGCAGGAACAGTCATGAGACTTTCAACCCCACCCAAACTTTCAGCAAACGAAATGATTTCAAGATTCTGCAAAATGGTATTGACCCAACTTTCATCGCGGACGTAAAAGCTGATCATACCGCCATGACCCGGATAAAGGACTTTCTCAACGGCTGAATTCTTTTCCAGATCAGCCACGATGGCTTTGGCGTTACGTTCATGTTGTGCTAAACGTAACGGCAAAGTCTTCAAACTACGGAGTAACAACCAGCAATCGAAGGGATCCAAGACGGCGCCTGTGGTTGTTAAATTATGGTCAATCAGGTCGGCGTCGTCTTGGCTCTTACAGACAACCGCACCGGCTAAAATGTCGTTGTGCCCGCTCAGATACTTGGTGGCACTGTGAACCACGATATCGGCCCCTTCGTTCAATGGTTGTTGCAGCAACGGCGTGTAGAAGGTGTTATCCACGATAACTTTCATGCCATTTTTGTGGGCAATTTCAGCCGTATGGTGAATGTCAATAATCTTCATGGTTGGATTAGATGGTGTTTCCAGCCATATGCCCTTCGTTTCGGCGTGTTTTGTCAATTCGGTCAAACGCGCATAATCCTGGCCGTCCCAGAGGTCGAATTTCAACCCGTAATTATCGGTCAACAGGTCGAAGAACCGAAATGAGCCGCCATAAAGGTCATCAGAAACAACAATTTCGTCACCAGTCTTGAACTGGGTAAAGACCAATTGAATGGCCGCCATCCCAGAACTTAACGCGAAAGCCGTGTCGCCGTTTTCCAACTTGGCTAGGGCTTGTTGCAACTGATCACGTGTGGGATTCGTTTCCCGAGAATAATCGTAACCCGTTGACTGACCTAACCCAGCGTGACGGTATGCAGTTGAGAAGTACAATGGCGTAGAAACAGCGCCGGTTTTTTCATCGTCTGAACGGTTTCCTGCCTGAGCAAGAATGGTTTCAATATGTTGTTTTTTTGTCATTCGAAGACCTCCTAGAATAGAAAAAACCTCCGCCCCTAAAGTATCGGGACGAAGGTTTCGCGTTACCACCTGAAATTTACTTGAATCTCACAATTCAAGCCTTGAAAAGTACCCTCACCTAAATGAGGAGACTTTTGCAAGGTAACGATTGCTGACGGATTCGGTAGCCCGTGGACCCCGAATCAGGCTCTGAGATCATCTTCAGTCGTTGAACAAGGCTGCATTTCACCAAGCACAGCTCTCTTAACAAGTTCACGCAACTTACTCTTCTCGTCATTGCCTAATATGAGATTGGTTCTAATTTAACTCTCATTTAATGTTCATGTCAACCTTTTTTTGTAAAAAAATTTAGTTAATCTATAAACGGTAAAGTTTGGCACTTAATGATTATCGATGACGTGCACGCCAACAAAAAATCCCCCCAGCCAGCCTAAACTGGTTGAGAGGATCAAACGCAGCCACTTATTGCTAAGTGAGTTCTCAGAAATCCACATTTCCTTTGAACTATGGCACCCACAATACGGTGGGAAAAACGTGCCCGCTGCCAGAAAATCACCTAGCCGCTTGCGCAGACCGCCATTACTGACGACGTGATTATTCTCGACTCATCGCATGTAACTACAATAACACGTTTTACCATCCTTGTGAAGCTAAAGTTCTAGACCTTACTTGTCCGTTTTCTTTGGGGTCTTCTTGATCGTCTTTTTGGCTGTCGTTTTTTTTGCCTGCTTTTTCTCAGCGTCGGCTTCTTCCTTGGCCTTCAATGCATCCGTTTCGGCCCGGTGTACTTCATTGGTTTTAATCGCAGCCAGTTGCGTATCCAACCACTCGCCGATAGATTCAGCCATGACATCTTGGTGTGTCTCGAAATCTTCAACTGAAGCCACCTTATCAATGCGCAGTGAAGACGCGTTCACGTCTGGTGATTCGATGACACTGTATACGTTGACCGCCATATCGTCTTCATCTGACAGCATCTTCTTAATGGTGTTGACGTACCGCAACGGGAGGTTGATGATGCTGGTCTCCAAACGAAATTCAATCTCATCGTCCGTAAAGGCTAAGGTTGCTGACGCGAGCTCGCCCTTCTGCACCGTTTCTGAGACAAATTCAACGATCGGTGTTAAAACAGCCTTCTTCCCTTGCTGTTCCAACGCCCCCCGGGTAATTTCAAACCGTTGTGCGGTCACCTGTTCTGTTTCTACCTTTTCAATAAAGTCTGCTACTGCAATTTCCATATTAGACCTCGATTATTTTTTTTGTTGTTCCTGCCATTTCTTGATATCTTGATACTTTTTTTCGTCACGAATCTTATCCAGACGGTGCCGATACCGAAACGCTAGTATCATCCAATAGCCGTTAAAGACCAGCGCTGCAAGACTCGCAAAAATCATCACAGCCTTGATCGTCATATTGGCATCGCTGGCGTTGATCATGCTTAAAATCACGTTGACCAGGGCAACGGAATAAACAATGATCACCAACGCTAACACATAATAGCCGGCGTTATGACCAAGCGCACCGATAATGATTGGTATGAAGTATAGCACACCAGAGACGATCAGTGATTTAATCATATCACTTGTGCTGATCTGACTCTTAAGTTTAACAAATTCAGAAGACATTAACAGGTTAATGATTGAAAATAGCGCCCACGATACGATACCTAAAGACACCAGTTGCTTTTTTAACATAAATAAACTCCTTAATTTATCGGTCGGTTAATGGTTTTACTTGCCCGACTAACAACATTCTTCAAATCGCTACTAAAATTGTAGCATAGTCGCTAATAGTTGAGCAAGCAAGTCAGTAAAGGAATGTAAGGGGTTAAATAAAATGTTGCTTAGGGTATAATTTAAACAGGAAGAAAAGCCATTAGAAAGAGGAAGTCACCCCGATGGAATACCTAATCAACATGCCCTTAAACTGCCAATCAGTCGATGAATTTGCCAGTGAACAGGCGTTACGGGATTTTTATGGCCAGTATCGCTGCCAAGGAATCGAAGGTATTTTGGTGGGCGCTGATGTGTCGCCAAAAATCAAACCGGATATGGTTCATGGTCTGCACCTGAGCTTTTATCCGACCTGGATGCCCTTATGGGAAAACGACCGTACCGCATTGACGACCGAGTTTGGTTCTAAGGACGCTTGGACGCAATTTTACCAAGCTAAGGACAAGGAAGCGCTGATTGACATCTATGGTCAGCAACTGAAAAAAGCGCACGAATTGGGCGTAGAATACGTCGTGTACCACGTGGGAGACACGACGCTGAAGGATCTATATAACTTCGACCCGTTGAAGATCGATGCTGCCAAGCAGCTACGACTTTTAGATGAAACGGTTGATTTTGTGAATACCCTGTATGAGCGTTTCGGTGCCTTCATGGATTATGATTTTTTGTTTGAAAATCTCACAATCGGCGGTATGAGCTTACTTGATACCGATTTTCCGACGGCTTTGTTGGATCAGGTTAAAATACCGAACATCGGCATCGTCCTTGATACAGGTCACTTAACTAATACGAATCTCAAGCTAAAAAGCCAGGCAGAAGCCTGCAACTACATTTTGGACGTGCTGGACAACAACAGGGCAATTCTCCCTCATATTAAAGGCATGCACATCAACTGCAGCGTTCAAACTCGGCGGATTTTTTTCGACGAGGTCAACAAAAATCTGCCGTTGAACAAGGATGCTTCCTACTTGGACCAGTTTGCGCAGGTCTACGGCCTAATAGGTAAGGTCGACATGCACCTGCCGTTCGATGACGCCGCCATCCAACGCGTAGTCGACTGCATCCAGCCAGATTTCATCGTCAACGAACTCGCCCACCATAACCATGACGAATGGGGTCAGCGGATCAGCACGCAAATGACCGCGCTTGGGGTGTTGACGTAACGTCAAAAAATAGCGACTAAGCATCGCGCCGTTACGCCATTTTACTATTAATTTACCCATCGTGACGAGCAAGAAGGTGTCAACCAAAGTTACCCTAAAAATCTACCGAAACGAACATAGCACTAAAGTCAAAAACACGTTCAGGAGGCGCCAATGAGTCAATTTCAATTTAATATCATTATGCTAGCGGTCAATGCCATCGTGGCATTCTACTTTGTTCGAATATTCGCCAAACAAATCGTCTCCTACGAAGATTACGAGGGTCAGTTCACCATGATGACCCAGTATCTCAGTGCCATTAGAACCTCCTTGCAGTCACGAGAAGGGCGCTCGCAAACCGCTATTGCCCTGATGCGTATGTACATCATCCCAATCCTCGTCGCCTGTTTGCCCTCAATCGTCCACATCACGATGGTCGGTACTTCTGACATGACGGATATCCTTGGCATGGTGGCGTTCATCTTGCTGTTTGGGTCATTAGCTTGGCTCACCAGTCGGCTGATTACCAGCAATCGCATTTGGCTGCCAAGAAAATTTTTCAATTCCATCGTCCACAATCTCTGGCAGGAGTATCAAAAACTCGCCCACATCCCAGAATATCTCAAGTCGGAGATGCCAGCTGAACCACTCACCACGGACCAGCTGGAAGTCGTCCACGATGAAGCCAATCGGTTGTCAGACGGTGATGAGCGAGAGTATTTGTTTGCACTGCTGTCCATGTACCTAATGCACACCGACCTCCTGCAGGCCGAAGCACTGATGGCTGAAGACTTCGCACACAAATCGGATGATAAACGTCATAAGGAATACAACCGCTACGTGCATATGCAGCACATGATTGTTTACCTGACCCTAGGCATTTTAGCGGTTCAACTCGTGTTGCAAACTGTTAGATTTTAAACTAAAAAACGCATGGTGACCTATTGTCACACATGCGTTTTTTATCCTACTTCACTATTGGTGTCCAATTGTGCCAACATTAACTGCTGTGCCAGACCCCTATCTGCAAATAGCGCTTCTTTGTTGGGATACAGCGGTAAGTGCAGCTCTTGGTGCAGCTTGACTAACCATGGTTGGTCAAGCTTGCTGTCTAGTAACAGCTGTTCATCCAAGAAAACCGCTTCCTTTTCGCCGGATTTCACAATTTGACCCTGTTTTAAAATGTAGAAGTAATCGCAAACGTCATACATAAAGTCCATATCATGACTCGATAAAATAATTTTCTGCCCGTTAGCAATCAGGTGCTTGATCAAATCGACCATACGCTTTTTACCATCAGGATCCAAACCCGCTGTCGGTTCATCAAGTAACAGCCATTCTGATTGCAGAACTAGGATGCCAGCAATGGCCACCCGTTTTTTCTGGCCGCCGCTAAGATACTGGATCGGCTTTTCTTTGAGGTGGGAAATATCCAGTTCTTCTAAGACCCGGTCAACGCGCTTAGTGATCTCATCTTCCGGGATATCCAGATTATGCAAGGCAAACGCAACGTCGTCCTTCACGATGGAGTAGAAAATTTGCTGATCAGAGTTTTGAAACACAATTCCAATCTTTTGACGCAGTTTATTCAATCCTTTTTTGTTGTATTTGATGGGTTGCCCGTCTACCAGAATTTTACCGCCGGTCGGCTTGAGCATCCCGACTAAGTTTAGAAACAGTGTTGATTTCCCAGTCCCATTCGGACCGATAAACCCAATAACGTTAGCGCCATTAGCACCAAGCTGCAGGGAGATATCCTTTAAGATCGGCTTTTTTTCTTCATATTCAAAATCGATGTGTTGCAGCTCAATCATTATGTTATCCCCCCTCCTATTTAAATTCACCGTCGTACAGTTTCGCGTCCAGTGCGTGAACCATTTGTTCATAGTTGACAAAGACCTGCTCAAATAACATTTTTGCGAGAATGGCACTTGAACGCATGGCTAACCGAAAATTACGATACCCAAGGCGTAATTTTTGTGCTCGGTATATTTGTTCAAAAGCGTCGATGAAGATAAAGATAAACCGGTACATCAGCATCGTTTCTTCAATCATCAGCTTCGGTAAATGCACTGCTTTAAGCAGTTTGATAATTTGTTGAAATGGCGTGGTCAGCGCAAACCAGTAAGTGCAGACAACCGCCGTTAGTACCTGAAGACCTAACCGCAAGCCCTTTGGCAGCATTGCTATCGAGATGCCGAAGTAATGGCCAAACAGGGGCACCGGGTAGTAAATGCCAGCCTTCGTGTTACCCATTGTAAAAATGATGCCAATGATACTTAACAACAGAAATGGCAGAATCGCGTAAAACCAGATCATATACTTTTTAAAGGACATATGCGTGGCATACATCGTTGCGGCAGCCACGAAAATGATGGCAACGCCTTTGAGCGGTTGAAACGGTTGAAACGCAACCACCATGCCAAGAAGCCACAACAGCCCCTTCATGTTTGGTGACCAGCCAACAAATCGATTCGAATACGCGTATTTATCAATTGATAACATTTTCTACACCAGACTTTTTATTCTTGAGATGTGCCCGCAGATTCTTGAGCATCTGAACCGGCGTTGGCTTGCCGTTCACGTTCTTTTTTCTTACCATGAGCGTTACCGATGGCATAGGCAATGATCCCAGTTCCAAGGCTGCCTTGAACCGTAAACAACAGACTTTCAATTTCTCCCGAAGGCGGTGTCCAAAGCGGGTGCGCCCAGACTTTATAGTGCGGATCATTCTTCAAAATTTGGGCGGTGCCTTGATCATCACTACCAGAGAAACTGCCGTTTTTGGCAACAAAGAAGGGTAACAGCACTAAAGCAATCACGAGCAGCAGGAGAACAACGTTTTGAACCGTCTTTGACTTCCACTTTGGTTTTGGTTTCTGATGTGTTTGTAAGTTTGAATTGTTCATGATAATGCAGTCTCCTTCCAAAGGTTGTTACTGATAACCAGGTTGTAAACGATAACGGTGAGCAACCCTTCAGCAATGGCCAACGGGATCTGCGTCACAGCGTAGATGCCGAGGAATTTGATGATGGCCCCGCCAACGCCCGTGTTCGGATCTGGGAAGACAACGGCCAGTTGAAATGATGTGGTCACATAAGTCGACCAGTCAGCAAGGACGGCACAGAGAAACAGTGACACACTGCGGTTAACTTTAAATGCCCGACAAAGTTTGTAAACGCCGAAACCAACGAATGGGCCAACAATGGTCATTGAAAAACAGTTTGCGCCAAGTGTGGTCAAGCCGCCATGGGCCAAGAGTAAAGCTTGGAACAACAGGACGATGACACCCAGAACAGACATCACTCCAGGACCAAACATAACGGTCCCTAAGCCGACACCAGTGGGGTGAGAACAAGAACCAGTGACTGACGGCATCTTAAGTGAGGACAGCACGAAAACAAACGCGCCACACAACGCCAGCATGATTCGCGCATTTTGTTGTGATGACACCACAATTTTCTTCATCCGGATAATCCCATAGATAAAGAATGGTGCGCTGACGGCAAACCAGAAGATACACCATTTAGGTGGGAGCATCCCTTCCATAATATGCATCGCATGTGCATCTTGTGGATATAAAAAGAAATATAGTAATGAGCCGATTCCAAGAATCAGACTACTTTTTGGCAAATACTTTTTCATGACGTTTTTCATGAAAATCCTCCTCTAGCATTCAATAATACTTATAGTTATCCGATAGAAAGACCGCTAACGCATGATGAATGGTCGCAAATTTAAATAATAGCTTAATGTATGGGTTCTGACGTGACCAACTTTAACCGCGCGTTGTTATAGTTGGCATCCTTCATTGAGTTAATTTATTCACAAAAGAAAAGAAATCGCGCCAATGCGTTCGTTTTGGAACACTTCCAATGTACCATCTAAAATAATTACTTTTTTGAACTGTTCCCCAGGTCAACCGTCTACTCTACTTTATGACAAATTGGTTGTTGGGAATAAAGCGGTTTCAACTGTTTGTACGGTGTTGAACTAAATGTTTAAAAATCAATGCCATTATCTTGTCGTTTCTTGTCTTAAAATAAATAATATTATTAACTATTTATTGTATCCACATCAAAATAATCTGGTTTTCATTGCAATTTAAATCTTATATTATGATAAAGGGTACTGTAATTATTCAAATACTATATTATTCCGCGTTAAAAAGGACGTTCACTATCAGGCCTATACATTTCATGCCCCTCTTTTGCACTTCAAACCTTGTGCGAAACCTAAATAACGACATAATAGTATTAAAACATTGCTAACAGTCGGTTGTACATTTCACAGAGAGTGACGGGAAACAGTTAGACACCGGAACGTAAGAGCAGTTTCTGGGAATCCTGACTTGGATTTGACACTAACTGCTCTTACATGGCCGATCTCTGATTATTGAAATTCGTTTCCATTAGGTTGCCTGGAGCAGACAGTTTTAAAATTTATCTCCTTGGCTAAACATAGAAAGCGTGTTGAACACACTGCAGTTTTGACTCAAGTTGCACGATTTTTCTATTCTGCCAACTAAAGGGTGAAAGTCATCTCAAAAACACTAAAGGCATACAAAAACAGTCGTGCAGGAATAGCACGGCTGTTTTTAGTTCAAGTGACGCAAATTAAGCCAGCAACTCAATCAACTCATCCTTAGAAATCCCCATAAAGTACTTACTGATGTCCACATCCGCAAGTGCCCCTTCAAGAGATTCCCGGTCGTACTTGATACCGGTCAGCTTATCAGCCAAGGCAGTGACATCCTGTGGGCCAAAGAAGTCGCCGAAGAAGGTGATCTTGTTGATCTTGCCGCCCTCTACCAGAATCCGGGCATCGATGGTGCCTGAGGTAAAGTGTTGGCGCTTCTTAACGGTAAACTCAGGAGAAGTTCCGTAGACCCAGTCCCAGTTGTTATAATACTGTTCGTAGATCTTATCGATTTCTTTTTGCTCGTCTGGCGTCACGATGTATTCCTTGTCCTTGATTTCATCCAAACTATCAACGTGGAAGAGTTCCTTCAATAAAATATCTCGGAATTCTGGGACGGTGATGTTTTGGTATTCAGGCGCAAGGTACGGCTTCAAGTTGGCCACCCGTGACCGGACGGATTTGATCCCCTTTGACTTGATCTTGTCTTCTGGCACGTTCAGGGCATTTGCAATCACGTCCTGGTCCACGTCCAGCATCAAGGTCCCGTGGGAGAAGGTCTTGCCGTTCTTGGTATACATGGCGTTCCCTGAGAACTTCTTGCCGTCGACTAAAATGTCGTTCCGGCCAGAAACTTCAACGGAGCTGGCACCCATATCATGCAAGGCATCCACGATGGGTTGCACAAACGACTTAAAGTCGCCGAAGTGTTCTGACTTCGCATCCAGCACGAAGCTGAAGCACAGGTTGCCTAAATCTTGGTAGACCGCACCACCACCGGACAGCCGACGGGTAACGGTAATGTTGTTTTCTTCAACGTACTTCTGGTTGATTTCTTCAAGTGTGTTTTGATTGCGGCCAACGATGATACATGGCTTTTCATAATAGAACAGCAACAGTGGTTCCCCAAAGTCCTTGTTGTTCATTAAATATTGCTCGGTGGCCAAGTTACGGCCGATATCATGAGCGGTCATTGATACGTAGCGCATATCCAAACTTCCCTTCATCTTTTAATAACCAATTGTTTTACTTGTCTAGTTTAACACAGGGATGTAATCGGTTACAGCATTTGTGTCGCCAGATGGTCGAACAATCCGGCGTTAGCTCAATAATTTCACTAAGGTGGCATTATCGATACCGGCGAAGTAAGCAGTCGTGTCGATATCAGCTAAGGCAGTGGTCAGCGCGGCTTCATCGTAGCGCACACCCTGAAGTTTATCAGCCACTTCACTGGCGTCCTTTTCACCGAAGAAATCTCCGAAAAACGTAATGGTATCAATTTTGCCATCTTTGACGAGAATCCGTGCATCGATGGTGCCGGCGTCAAAGTGTTGGCGTTTCTTGACCGTGAAGTCGGGTGAGGTCCCGTAGACCCAGTCCCAGTTATTGTAATAATCATCATACAGCTTTTGAATGGCGGTCTTATCCGCGTCCGTCAGCGTGTATGCCTTGTCAGCAATTGCGGCGAGGTCGTTGACGTCGTAAAGTTTCTTCAGCAGCATGTCGCGAAAGGCTGGGACGTCCAAGTTTTGATATTCCGGTGCTAGAAACGGCTTGAGATTGGTGACTCGTGACCGCACCGACTTGATACCCTTAGACTTGATCTTGTCTTCCGGCACGTTCAGCGCATGTTCAACAACGCTTTGGTCAACGTCCAGCATCAGCGTCCCATGGGAAAACATCTTCCCGTTCTTAACGTACATGGCATTACCAGAGAACTTTTTGCCATCGACTAGAATATCGTTACGGCCGGACACTTCAACGCCGGTGGCACCCATTTCTTTCAGTGCATCGACAATTGGTTTCGTAAAGGCTTTAAAATCGCCGAACCGGTCATCGTCGCGGTCAACCACGAAACTGAACGACAGGTTGCCCAGATCATCGAACACAGCGCCGCCACCCGATAACCGGCGGGTGACTTGAATGTTGTGTTTCGTGACGTAGTCCTGATTAATTTCTTCCATTGTGTTTTGATTCCGGCCCACGATGATGCATGGGGTTTGATAGTAGAACAGCAGCAGGGGCTCGTCAAAGTCCTTCTCATTCATGAGAAACTGTTCCGTAGCCAAATTATAACCAATATCATGTGATTCCATGTTGTAGTAGTACATATCAGCACTTCCCTTTACAGCGTTACCTCGATTTTACAACTTTTTTCAGAAAAAGAAACCGCTTAACTTTTTTACATAACTGCCTAAATGTCGGGCTTTACAGCGGACATTATCGTGCATTTATACACAATCTTTGGGTAATTTGCCAAAAATGGGACCTTTTTTGTTAAAGCAATTTCCGAGATTATGGTAAACTAGAGGGTGAAGTACAAATGGTTCTCTTTGTTGGGCAAAAACCATCGCGTGCTTACAAAAAGCTTCACCGTAAACTGATATTTAAATGTTAGGGAGTGGCGCATATGAACCAACAATACCAAAACATTTTGGCCCCAGTTGATGGGTCAAAAGCTACCGATCCAGTACTTGAAAAGGCAATCGAAGTTGCAAAGCTAAACGATACGCATCTGGATATTCTGAATGTGTTGGAAGTCAACCAATTCAGTGATACCTATGGTGGTGCTGTAAGTGGTGACGTCATCTACAAACTTTCTGAAGACGTTCAATCCCGTTTGGCTGAACTTAAGCAAAAAGCCTTAGATGCTGGTGTTCCTTCAGTTGACATCCACGTGCGTTTCGGGAATCCAAAGCCCGTTATCGCCCGTGAATTCCCAGCTGGCCACAACACCCAGCTGATTGTCATCGGCTCCACTGGTCTGACCGCTGTTGAACGGTTAATGATCGGTTCAGTTACCAACTATGTTAGCCGTTCTGCTGTCTGCGATGTTTTGATCGTAAAGCCGGCTGAATTAGCTAAGTTGGATAAGTAGTGGTTTTATTATAAATTAAACACTAGCGGGGTGT
This sequence comes from Secundilactobacillus collinoides DSM 20515 = JCM 1123, assembly GCF_001435975.1. Taxonomy (GTDB): domain Bacteria; phylum Bacillota; class Bacilli; order Lactobacillales; family Lactobacillaceae; genus Secundilactobacillus; species Secundilactobacillus collinoides. The sequence goes on along the minus strand of NZ_AYYR01000009.1, from coordinate 64,787 downwards.
ACATTTGTGCAACCCGTTTTTGTTTGTTTGGGATTTGCTATAGAATCGCGGCACGCCGTAATATGGCGCTCTGCTGCAGACTCACAAATGAACCAGCTCAATTTCTACTGAAATTTTCATTCCCAGTCAGTAGTTTCACCCCCCTAATCTCAGATACAAGAATCCAAACGAGGTCTTCTCATGCAATGGCAACATTCCGCAACGTTACCCGATAATTTCATCACCAAACCGCTTCGCCAGCTGCTCATGCAGGACTGGTTAATGCCCAAGCACCTCGTCTACAGTCTTAAGCTTGGACAGCGGGTGCTTGTTAATGGCGCTTATTTGCCCGTTAATTTTGAGGTTCGAGCTGGTGATCATATTTTGCTGACGTTCTTGCCCACTGATTTCCAAACGCCTTTTCAAAACATTGCCCCAGATAGTGCGGCCACGGTGGCAGCAGTCTACGAAGATACCAACATGCTTGTCGTGAATAAAACGCCCGGCAGTAAGACCCACGCAAACCAACCTGGGGAGGTCGGGGCCACTTTGAACCACGTTGCAGCCTATCTTTTGCCTAAGGCACAACAGCCCTATATGATCCACCGGCTAGATCAGGAGACCAGTGGCGCGCTGATCGTGGCAAAAGACCCCGCTGTAGTGCCCATCCTGGTTCGACTGATCAAAGAAAAACGCATCAAGCGGACCTACCTCACCTGGGTGCACGGGCGGTTGCAGTCCGAACACGGTACCATTAGCATACCGATTGGCCGTGACCCCGAAGACAAACGCAAACGTCAGATTGGCGGGATTCATCCGCAGCCTGCCACCACCCACTACCGCGTGATTCGGCGAATAGCCGATGCAACCCTGGTCGCGGTGCAGCTGCAAACTGGCCGAACCCATCAGATTCGCGTCCACTTTAGCGGCCTTGGGCATCCAATCATCGGTGACCCGCTGTACGCAGACGACGACCGCCGCCAGCGACTATTATTGCATAGCTGGCGGGTCGTGCTGCCGGTACCGTATGCGTTTGAGACAGTCAGGGTTGAGGCACCGGTGCCTGAAACGTTTATTGAATTTGAAAAACACAGTAAAAAATCGTAAAACCGTTGCGGGCTTTGCGATTTTTTGGTTTATATATAAAGTTAAGCCGTTCGTGGCATCATCTCCGAAAGGCAGAAGACTTCTGTAGAAGCGCGTCTACTCCGACTTTAAACGCCTTTCGCAGCTCTAGTTTGCCAATCCTCTCTTCAACCGTTTCCAAAAGCTCCCTTCATCCGTTTGCAGCATCAGTCCGCCATAGATTCGGCCGATGTACCAGGTCATCCCCAGCAACGTGGCCAGTAAGATCAGCATCGACAAACTAATTTGCAGCGTTGACGCCGTGCCGTTGATGACCCGCATCGGCATGAAATACGAGGAGAAAAACGGCATGTAGGACATGATGCGTACGAACAGCGCATCCGCGTTGCTCTGAAACGGGAAGGTGGCGAAAAAAGCAATCATGCTCAGGTAGACGGCCGGGTAGCCCGCCTTTGAGGAATCTTCCGGCTTCGCTACTAACGCCCCGCAGAACGCCGCTAAAACGGTATACAGGATAACTCCGACGAATAGGAACACGAGATTGATACTGAACAGGTTGCCCACCACCTGATTGATCAACGCGTGGTAGCTCGTATAGAGGTCCCGCGTTGCCGAAAAATGCTGGCCCGCAGTCAGACTTGCCCATCCGCCGATTACATAAACAACTAGCTGTGTGACGATCATCAACAGCACGCCGAAGATCTTACCCAGAAAGTATTTAATTGCCGTGGTGCTCGAAAAGATGATCTCCATGATTTTAGTGCCCTTCTCTGAGGCAATCTCCTGCGCCGTGATAGACGAGTAGGTCGTCAGAATCATGTACACCATGAAAACGAGAATCCAAAACGATGCCATCTTAGCAACCTTCTTTTGCCCGAGACTCGACGTCACTTTCTGTTGCACAATGGGCTGCTGTTGCAGCGTGGCAACTTGCTGCTTCGTCAGTTTGGCCTGTGCAACGTTTTGTTGGTTCTGCACACTCGTCAAGAAGCTCGTCAGTTTGGCCTTCCGACTACTGCTTAATGCTTGTGAGCCGCGGTAGACTGCTTTTAGCTGTTTGCCCTGAGTTAACACCACGTAGCCCTGAATCTTCTCGGTTCTTTGTGCTTGCTTTGCGGCTTTGACCGTTTTAATTGCCGGCGCTGCACCGTCTTTACCGAGGGTCTTCAGGTACGCTGACCGTAATGCCGGCTGATTTGACACCACTGCGATCCGGTCGCCGTTAGTCGCTGAATTAGCTGATATCCAGCCGATACCAAAGGACAGTGCAATCATGACAAACGGTGATAGCACGAGAATTAAAAAGCTCCATGACTTGACCTGACGCAGATAAGTATTCACGGTCACTAACCACAATTTACGCATGCCCATCACCCGCTTTCAGTCGGAAAATTTCATCCAGTGTTGGTGGTTGTTGACTAAATTCTTCAATGTAATGGCCACCGGACAATTCCTGGAAAATAGGTTGACCGGCAGCCGGATCATCCACCCGCAACATGAATCGGTGGCGGGACAATTGTTTCGCTTCAATTACGTGTTCTAACTGCAGTAGTGCTTCCTGCGACCAGTCCGTGGTGACGAAGATCTCGTTCTTGCCAAACTGCTCGCGAATCGCCCGAATCTCACCATGCAGTACCATGTTGCCGTGACGCAGCATCACCAGCTCGTCGCACAGTGCCTCCACGTTACCCATATCATGACTCGAGAAAATAATCGCTGCACCCTGCGCTTTGGCGTTTAGAATAGCCTGTTCCAAGAGGTCCACGTTCACTGGATCAAGCCCACTAAACGGCTCGTCCAGAATAATCAGGGAAGGCCGGTGGATCAACGTACAGATCAGTTGAATCTTCTGCTGATTACCCTTAGACAGCGCGCGGATCTTATCGGTGCGCTTCCCCTTCACTTCAAATCGTTGGAGCCACTCATCAATCCCCCCTTTGATTTTCCGTGCGGGCTGCCCCTTCAGTTGTGCTAGGTAGAGAATTTGCTGTTCGACTGTCAGCTTCGGCATCAGACTGCGTTCTTCCGGCAGGTAACCAATCTGGTCAAACACCGATTCATTAATGTCCTGGTCGTTCCAGGAAATGGTGCCCTCGTACTTTAGAAAATTCAAAATACTATGAAACGTGGTCGACTTACCGGCCCCATTTTGACCGATCAACCCCATGATCTCGCCATCCGCAACCTGAAAATTAATATCATGCAAGGCTTCCAGGTCGCCAAAATGTTTGGCTAAGTGCTCAATTTTAAGCATTGTTGCGCCTCCCCTTTAATTGCTGGTTTTATTGTACCAAAAATTAAAAAACCGCACTGAAAAGTGTCACAATTATGAGACCAATTTTCGTTTTTCTCCCATTTGGTTGTTAGCGGGATTTAGTAAAATATTTCAGAGTGCGGAGCGAGGCGTTTAGGGGGCGGAGTATAAGGTACTTTGAGCCCAAAAGGCCGGGCTTGCCTTTTGGGATCGAAGTGTCTTATACAGGAGCCCCCTGCCTCGCGGAGCACGTTTCAGCTAGATATGGGCAATGAACAAGAAATAGGCGTCCTTCGTGCAGAGCGAGGTGCTTAGAGGGCGGAGGCACGATTTGGCAAGCCAAGAGCAAATGAGCAAGCCAAATAACCGTCTTTAGCCTCACCCCCTACCCTTCCACATCAAGCCTCAGTAATACACACTGACTTCAAAAGTCCAATCATCCCCAAAGAAACGCATCCCCGGTATAAAGCACCACTACCGCACCAAAAAACGGGCACCCGCCCAAAATCAAGGAGTATTACCAATCATGGAACTTAAACAAGAGGTTGGCAGCAGCGTTCGTAAGGGCATGTTCTGGGCCATCATGGCTTCCACAATGTGGGGCATTTCAGGCACCGTTCTGCAATTCATCTCGCAAAATCAGCACGTCCCCGCCACTTGGTTTCTCTCGGCCCGAACACTCGGCGCCGGCGTGATTCTTTTAGTCATTAGTTTTCTGCGTTATCGCATGGCCATTTTTGACGTCTTTCGGTCCTGGCGGCTGATTGGCTGGCTACTGGCCTATGCCGTCTTTGGTCTCATGGCGAATTTACTGACATTCTACATGTCCGTGCAAACGGGAACAGCAGCGGCAGCAACTATCCTGCAGTACCTCAGCCCATTATTTATCGTTGTAGGCAGCCTGATTTTCAAACGTGAAAAGCCGTTTCGAAGCGACTTGATAGCGTTTGTCGTCTCGGCATTGGGTGTGTTTCTCGCGATAACGAAGGGCGACGTTTCTCAGCTGGCTATCCCAATGAATGCTTTATTATGGGGTATCGGATCCGGCATCACCGCCGCCTTTTACGTCGTGCTGCCACGGCCCATAGTGAAGGCTGGTCATTCCCCAATGGTCATTTTAGGTTGGGGCACGTTCATTGCTGGCATTTTGTTCAACTGTATTCGACCGGTGTGGGTCAGCACGCCGCCCATTACACCGACACTCGTCATGTCAATCAGCACCGTTATCGTGGTGGGCACAATTTTGCCGTTCAGCCTGCTGCTGTATAGTTCAAACTTCGCGCCGTCTGACGTAATCAGCATCGTGGATGCAGCCCAACCGGTGGTGACTTTTATTTTGAGTGTGCTGTTCTTAAGCCTGCAGATCACCTGGGTCGAGGTTGTCGGCTCAGCGCTGGTCGTGGTTGCAATTTACCTGTTGCAGAAAGGCCGGGCTGCGTAAAAAAAGAGACCGAAATCAATGGGATTTCAGGTCTCTTTTTAATTTGCTGATTTAAGGTGGTCCGTCATACCTCGGAGTGCGACGCAACCGTGTCGAAACGAGTTGCACAGAGCCGGCGCGTCCAAAACATTTTCACCCATTTTCTAACCTAAATAAGGTTTCAAATTCTGGAAAACGATATCGTAGCCCGCCGGCAGCATGTGCGCACCATCAAAGGTGAGTGCCGCCTTAAGATTACCAGCATCGTCGGTCAACCCGGCATTAGCGTTGATATAGTGAACACCATGTTTAGCGGCTAATTCAGCCACCTTTTTACTGGCCGCGGCCATTGCGGCATTGCCCCGTTTGGCCAAAAGTTGATTTTCATCCTCATCACTGCTGAACTTACCTGTGTGGTTCGTTGGGTAGTACGCCATGACGTAGACTTCGGTCGTTGGTAATTTTTCTTTAATCTCCGTCAAAATACTGTCGTAGTTTGCGAGGAATGTCGCTTCTGGTACGCCGAAACCAATGTCGTTGGAACCAATATTGATAACGATTTTGCTGGGCGCTAAATCAAAAATCTGGACCGCCATGTGCGCCAGCAGGTCAGCCGTTGTCGTTGCCCGAACACCGCGGTTATAGATGTGTTTGTCCAATCCAAGGTTGCGTTCAGATTGCATCTTTTCAATTGGAAAAATCTCCATCAGTGAAGAACCCACAAAGAGGATCTGCCCCGGTTTAACCGTTTTGTTTTCCTCCTGGTACCGTGACCAAAGCGTTTCTTGAAACTGCTGAATATCAGGATGTAAATTCGTTAATACCTTTGTTTCCTTCATCGTCATGATGACACTCCTTTTTATGACAAGCTAGTGGTCCACTTTAGTGCCTTAAACGTACGACAAACGACTGTTCACGGCAATATAAGGGCACCCAAGACCAAGCCCATTTTAGTCCTGGGTGCCCTTATATTCTGAGTGTAAACAACCTTTTGTCCCAGTTTCTTCCGGCGATTATTCCTGAAGATAAGTTCAAGAAGTTTTGGTTGGCAGCCCTGTGGAAACGAGTCTCACAAGGCACGCCCTAGGCTGTGGGTTGCGGCCCCTGTAACATCATTTGGTTTTGAACGTATTCCCTGTATAGCGGCAATTTATCCACCAACTGCTTGTGCGTTCCGTGTCCGCTGACCTGCCCCTTCTCAATGAAGTAGATTTGATCAGCGTCCACAATGGTACTCAACCGGTGTGCGATGACAAGCGTTGTCCGGTTATGCATCAATTTCTCGAGCGCCTTTTGTACCATCATCTCTGATTCAGAATCCAAACTAGCCGTTGCTTCGTCCAACATCAGAATCTCCGGGTCCCGCAGAAAAGCTCTGGCAATGGCCAACCGTTGTCGTTGACCGCCAGACACCTTCACGCCGCGTTCCCCAACCTGCGTGTTGAGTCCATCAGGCATGGCAGCCACAAAATCCTTGGCGTATGCCATTCCCAGCACATCCCACAGTTGGTCATCCGTATACTCACCGTCCAGTCCGTAAGTCAGATTGTAGCGAATAGTGCCGGCCATGATAGCAGCATCTTGACTCACTAACCCAATTTGGCTTCGCCAGTTGGTCAAGTTGACGTTTTTAACCGTGGTATCACCGATTTTGATCTCACCCTTATCCGGGTCATAGTAGCGTTCAAGCAGCCCGAAGATGGTTGATTTACCACCACCTGAAGGTCCAGCAAAGGCCACCACAGTGTTTGGCTTGGCCTCAAAGGAAACGTCTTGTAAGACCGGTTGATCCTTGTCATAACCGAAGTTAACGTGTTCAACAGACAACGTTTTACCATCCACACTGAAGTCGTCGCCAGAAGCCTGATCCTCTTCACCCATTTGAAGCATTTCTTGAATGCGAGCTGTTGAACCGCTCGTTTTAGCCATGTCCGTGAAGAACTGGCTCAGTTGTGCAAACGGGCCGATCATCTGGGTCAGATACATCAGAAACGAGATCAGTGTTCCAAACGTCATGGTGCCGGAAGCTACTCGGCTGGCACCGTAGATCAGCAACCCGATCATCATACCCATCATCACCATCTGCATCAGCGGACTGGAGATCGAGTCATAAATGGCTTCCTTCAAACCGATCTTGTACAGCTTCTCAATTTTGCCAGTACCGTCTTTGCGTTCCAGATCTTCAGCTGTTGACGACTTAACCAGCCGAATGTCGCTGAGGATCTCGCTGGACTGCCCATTAAAGTCAGCCAGCGCGTCTTGACGGGCAATCGATATCTTATGTGATTGGCGAACGACCGGCAGCATAACGACCAGCACCAGCGGCACCGCGATAAACATAATCAGTGTCATTTTCCAATCCATAATCAGCATCAGAACCAGCGCCCCGATTAACTGAAGAATCGACGTGACCATGCTGGGTACCGAGTTTGCCAGCAGGTCCTTGACCTGTGAGGTGTCGTTGATCAGCCGTGATGAGATTTCACCGGAGCGGGTCTCATCAAAGTAGCTGACCGGCAGCACGAGAATCTTATTCCACAGGAATCGCCGCAGTTTACGAACCACGTCTTCCCCGAAGAATCCCAGCACACTGCCGGAAACGGCACTGATCAAGGCGCTCACCACGAAGAACACGATAACAAGGCCCATCAGCCCGCTATTCATCTGGTGACCAAGCTGATTGATCAGTTGCTTGGCAAACTGCGGCACCATTAACTGCATGCCAGTGGCAATCAAACCAAGCGTAAGGCCCAGTCCTAATTGCCAAAAATGAGGTTTGATTCGGCCCACTAGTTTTGCGAAGGCCTTAAAATTAAATTTTTCGCGTTTGAATGAAGCGGCCTGCTGACCGCCCCGTGATGCTTCAGGTGCTCGACGTTGCATGATTGTGGTACTCCCTTATCCTGAACTTAATTACTTGTTTGAACCGGTATCCTCATCGTCTGGGTCAAAACCGTGACCGTTGCCCCAGTTTCCGTTACGTGGGTCACTGTCGTCAAAACCGCCGCGACGACCCCAGTCTTCGCGGCTGCGATGGCTGTGACCGTGAGGGTTAAACCCGCGGAAACTGCCCCGGCCGCCGAAGAATTGTTGCGGCGCCTTATCAAAGAATTCTGGCCGTTCGTCGCCCTCGTCCCATTTTTTAAACTTTTCATCCAAACTATCCGTCAGCTTGTTGAGCAACCGCCCGAATTCGTCTTTTTCATCATCGGTCAGACCGTCAAACAGTGCGTCAGAAAATTCCGTCTTAAAATCGTGGGAACTCTTGATCAAGTCGCGCCCTTTGTCGGTAAGTGAAATCAAACTGATCCGCTTATCATCAGGTGAGTCATGCCGTTCAACCAAACCGTCCTCTTCCAGTTTTTTGATCATAACGCTGACGGAACTTGGACGAATGTCCAGGGCTTCAACAATTTGGGAGTTGGTCAGCTCTTCCTTCTGTGTTAATAGGTAGATCAACCGCATCTGCCCGTGCTTTGGCTGCTGTGCCCAGAATTCTCGAGAACGTTTCGAAACAGCAGAATAGCCTCGTTTTTTGAACGTGTGCATCAGCCGACCAAATTCGTTTAATAAATCTCTTGAAGTGTATGTCATGTTTTGTTTCTCCTTTACTTAGTTAGACGTTATTATTTTAAACTAACAATTAAGCCTGCAGTAGGTTGAGCCAGCGTCATCGAGGTACCCGATCCCAGCTCACAAAATAGAGTATAATCACTTAGTTAGTTAAAGTCAACTAAAACTAACTAGTTATTTCGCCTACGCCATTTCAAATCCCGACAACGCCACGTGAACATTGACTTTCTCCGGCATCTTTGCCAGCAGATCAAACAGCCGTTTAGTTAAATGTCGCTTGAAATGACGCTGCATACTGCGCTCGTCCTGATAAAACTCAAGCGCCCAAACGGTGTCGGCCTCCTCAGTCGACCGGCAGATCATCCATCCAACCGGTTGGTCATCTGCATCGCTGACGTACATCTCGGTGAGTGCGGCTAACAAGTCTTCCCTGTGTCCGTACTCAGCCTTTAATTTCAAAAACATCGCGGGTTGATCCATTTCCAAGTCCCACGCAGATTGGGTTGTGCCGTCAAAACTGGATTCAATCATCGCCGTCGTCGAACTGATTGGCATCTCCACCAACTGATCATTTTCGTCAACGGTCAGCCAGACCCAGTCTAAACGCGGCATCGGTTTCGTTAACTGACGAATTGTATCTGTCGCCACTAACAATTGTTCATCAGGCTCAGTTTGTGTTGCAATCGTCCCTGTCGATTTCATAGTAGGTTGTTTCATTCGAGTCATCCTCTTCTTTTTGGAATTAGTTTAGTTCACAATAAGCTAAACTAACTTTCATTGCTTCTGTGTTAATCCATGGCAAAACCCGAGGTTAACACGTAAAATGGTACCTTAAGCGTTGCCGTGCCCAGCATATCGAAGGCCGGGTCAGCCGCAACATCCTTGAAGTACCGGCGCATGGCAGCGTCGTCCTCGTGAAAGGTCATCAGCCAAACAACATCCGAATCCTCAGCATCGCGGCTGATCACCCAATCAATGGGCGCGTCCGGATTAACCACCTTGTGCATTTGGCGAACCATCTCAAACAGGTTCTGGCCCTGACCAGCATCTGTATGTAATTTAAAAATGTATCCTGGTTGACCGGCTTCTAAAGCCCATACATGGTCCCGGTTGCCACTGAAGCTTGAAACCATGACGTCTGGGTCAAACTTCAGCGGTATTTCAAACAACAATTCATCTTCATCATCTTCGGTGCTCAACATCACCCAATCAATTGGACGTGTCAAGCTAGCATAGTGATTCATCTGGTTGGTGAGCCCCTTCACCTGTTCGTGTACGGAGCGGGTGTCGCGGTGCTGCTTGCCAGAAGTAATCGTTAAATCTGCGGTAGTTTTGCGATTCATCTTAATCATCCTTTTTTACGTTATGATTTTGATTTCTAATTTAGTTAGGTTGTGTTACCGCTAACTAACGATGACAATTCTAACCAGTTAGTTAGTTCTTGTCAACAGTAACTAACGATTTTTTTAATTAAGTTCGATATTTCGTAACTGTATTCCGGTGCATTCTGCAATTTAGCACGATACTGCAGTGGCTTTCGAGTGAGCTAAATCAACTGTCACGACGCGCCATTTGATTGGATCTCCCTCGACTGCCAATAGACCAGGCCTGCATAACCTTGATAAATGTAACTGTTGGCCTTCGCTTCTGTGAACCGGTTTTAACTTGCAATTTGCTTCTTAGTGCAAAAGGAAAGTTAACTCGTAGTCAGTTTAAAACAGCATATTAAGGCCGCGTGCAACAAAACAGAACATACGTAAATAAAATTCTGGAAACACAAAAAAGCGCGTCAACCCGTGAAGGTTGACACGCTTAGGCAGTTTATCAAGCTAATTCAGCGAGTGAATTACTTGAGTGGTTGCCACTTCCAGTTGTTAACTTCTGGCATATCAGTACCGTTTTCACGGATGTAAGCATTGTGCTTAGCAACCATGTCATCCATACGTTGTTCGAAGTATGCACCTTTAACAGCGTATTCTGGAATGCTTAATACGGCATCCTTGGCCAAGTGGTAACGATCAAGTTCGTTCAAGACACGCATGTCAAATGGTGTGGTGATGTCACCGTTCTCACGGTAACCATGAACATGAAGGTTGTGGTTGTGACGGTCGAAGAAGATGTCCTTAACTAAGTCTTCGAAGCCATGGAATGCAAAGATTACAGGCTTGTCAACAGTGAAGTAACGATCGAATTCGTCGTCGCTAATGCCACGAGGGTCGTTCTTTGGTGAACGAAGCTTCAAGATATCAACAACGTTGATAACACGAATCTTCATTTCTGGGAATTCGTCGTGTAATAATGATACAGCGGCGAAGACTTCCCAAGTTGGTTCACTACCAGCAGCAGCAAACACAATGTCAGGTTCCTGACCTTGGTCAGTAGAAGCCCAGTCGATGTAGCCCAAACCATTGTGTACAAGGTTAGTGGCTTCGTCAATTGAGAACCATTGTGGACGTGGGTGCTTTGAAGTAACCAGCAAGTTGATCTTTTCGTATGAACGGAAAGCAACGTCAGCAACAGCTAACAAGGTGTTAGCGTCACCTGGCAGGTATTCACGGATAAACTCAGGCTTCTTTTCAGCCAAGTGAGTTAACATACCTGGATCTTGGTGGGTATAACCGTTGTGATCTTGTTGGAATACAGTTGAAGTATCAACAAAGTTCAGTGATGGGTATTGGTTACGCCATGATTGTTCTGCAGCTTTACGCAACCACTTCATGTGTTGAGTCAACATTGAGTCGACAACACGACCAAATGATTCGTAAGTAGCGAAGAAACCGTGACGACCAGTTAATACGTAACCTTCTAACCAACCTTCAGCTTGGTGTTCTGAAAGTTGTGAGTCGATGACACGACCTTGTGGGGCCAAGTCTTCGTCGTAAGGTTCGTTGATGCCCTCTTCCCATTGACGCTTACCATGATCAAGCATGCTGTACAGACGGTTTGACTTAGATTCGTCAGGACCGAATGCACGGAAGTTGTCTGGGTTAAGCTTCATGGTGTCAGCAACCCAGTCAGACCAAACGATCATGTCTTGGGCTTCAGTAGCACCTGGAGTAGTGACCTTAACGGCGTAGTCCTTGTAGTTAGGGAGCTTCAATGGCTTAGGATCGATACCACCGTTAGTGATAGGGTTAACTGACATCCGTTGGTCGCCCTTAGGAGCGAAGTCGCGGACTTCTTGCTTGATAGTGCCATCAGCGTTGAAGATTTCTTCAGGCTTGTATGACTTCAACCAGCTAACCAACTTGTCAGCATGTTCCATGCTGTCAGCTGCGATAGGTAGCGGAACTTGGTGAGCACGGAATGAACCTTCAACAGGGTTACCATCGAAGTCTTCCTTAGGACCAGTCCAGCCCTTTGGTGAACGGAAGATGATCATTGGCCAGTTAGGCAATGAGTTATCGTTGTTCTCGCGAGCGTTCTTTTGAATTGCTTTGATTTCAGTAATGGCTTCGTCCAAAGTCTTAGCCATTGCTTCGTGAACTGGTTCGTGAACGTCTGGGTCTGCGACTTCGACGAACTTAGGATCCCAGCCCATACCTTTGAAGTAACTTGTTAAGTCTTCATCGGACATCCGTGAAAGGATAGTTGGGTTAGAAATCTTGAAACCGTTCATGTTGATGATTGGTAATACAGCACCATCTTTGATTGGGTTGATGAACTTGTCTGAGAACCATGAAGCAGCCAATGGGCCGGTTTCAGCTTCGCCATCACCAATTTCAACAGCGGCAATTACATCTGGGTTATCTAAGATTGCACCAGTACCGTGTGAAAGTGAGTAACCAAGTTCGCCACCTTCGTGGATTGAACCTGGAGTTTCAGGAGCGGCATGTGAGGCAACCCCACCTGGGAATGAGAATTGCTTGAATAATTTCTTAAGACCTTCTTTGTCTTGAGAAATGTTTGGATAAATGTCTGAGTAGCTACCGTCAAGGTATGAGTTAGAAACCATAACTTGGCCACCATGACCTGAACCTTCAATATAGAACATGTTCAAATCATACTTGTTAATCACACGGTTTAAGTGAGCGTAAATAAAGTTTTGAGAAACGATAGTTCCCCAGTGACCAATAGGCTTAACCTTAACGTCGTCAGAAGTCAAATCCCGGTCCAACAATGGGTTGTCCCGTAAGAATAATTGACCTACTGAAAGATAGTTAGCGGCACGCCAGTACTTGTCAACGCCTTCCAAATATTGTTTGGAATCGTAATCTACTGCCATTAGAGTAACACTCCTTTGATTGATTTAAGATAACTACATAATCTTAGCTGATAGAAATTATGGTGCGAAATTACCAATACAAAATTTTTATACTGATAATTTACAAACACTATATTAAACTGTTTTGAACAAAAGTCAACCTTTTTATAAATTGATACGGTCCAATTATAAAATAAGTAAGTCCCGTATCGATCAACTCCTGTGCATTATGTCAAATTTCGAACGTCTTGTCCACTGATTTGACGCGGGTTTAAGGAAATCTATGAGTTTGCCACAGGGTTACCGTTTTTGGTCTCCCTTTACCCCTCTAACTACGCAAAAAACGACCCTGCGATTTTTTCGTGGTCGTTTTTTTTATCGATTTATTTTCGTTGTGAAGCTTTTTCTTTGGTCTTAGTACTTGTTTGGTGAGTAAACTGCTGTCTTTTGGGACGGACGGTTTGGACGGCTGATTGAATTTATTATTGTAAATGCTTCTGTGGATAGATTTCAGTTTTAAATTCTGTGATCGATTTACTGCGTTGTTTATGGCTGCGCCTGTTTTAGGTCTCGGAGCCGAAACGTGTTCCTCAAGGCAAG
>NZ_AYYR01000009.1:0-51640 GCF_001435975.1 Secundilactobacillus collinoides DSM 20515 = JCM 1123 | reverse complement strand
AGCGACTCTGGGCACAAAAGTCAGACCCGGACTTTTCTGCCCAGAGTCGCTTCTGCCCCGCCCCTTAAACGCCTTGCTCCACACTCTACTCCTCGTCCAACGTCACAAACGTATTATAATTAAAGTAATCATAACGCATCCGCATATTCGACACTTCAAACGGGGTGCCATCATCCAAGAAGAAAATACCTTCCATAATGGAGGTCGGTTCCGTTGGCTTCAGGCCCAACAATTTCTGGTCGTCCGCCGTGGACGGTTCTGCCCTGATTGTCATAAACGACTTGGTAACGACTTTGCTCTGCTCGTCTTCCAAGTAATTAAAAATCGAGCCTGAAACGACTTTTTCTGACAATTCCGGCACGATCTTAATTGGGATGTACCCCTGTTCGATCATGAACGGTTTATCATCAAACAGCCGCAACCGTTTGATCTCGTAAACGAAATCGCCCTGAGACAGGAACAAGTCCTGTTGCAGGTCTTCGCTTGCGGGCACCACTTTAAATGAGAGTAACTTAATACCCTGGGTCTGACCATCGCTTTTAAAGCTGTCGGTAATCCCCAGATTTGTGCCTTCGTAGTGAAAAATGGTCTGGTTTCGCATGTACAGCGGATTAATGAAGGTGCCAGACCCGCGTTTCTTAAAAATAATGCCTTGATTGGCTAAAACGCTAAGTGCCCGCTTGATTGTACTACGGCTTACGTTGTATGCTTCACTTAGGCTTCGCTCATCTGGTAGTCGTTTGTTAGGAAACTGATTGTCGTGGATGCGCGCTTTTAAATCATGCAGCACTTTTCGATAAACTAAATCTTTCATGACTTCTCCTTGCAACCAACTAACTTGATTCTGTAGTTACACCGAGTATAACAGATTTTAACCGTTTCGCCTACATTGAAACGCACTATTAATAAAATTGGTTCTATTCAATAATATATTTGGACTGCACCAAAACTATAGGATAAGGAATTGATACCATGTCAAAAAAGAACAAAAAGTCACGGTTACATAAAACATTGGTCGAACAAATTCTCGACAAAAATAAGATTGCGTATGAACAATTATCCTTCGCGACTCACGAAGAAGGCGATGTTGCGCAAATGGATATTGACGAAAGCACGCTGGATCAGCATACAATCTACAAGACATTGGTCGCATCCGGTAAAGAAACGGGTCCCGTAGTCGGTGTCCTCCCTATTGACACCCATTTGGACCTAAAAAAGTTCGCCAAAGCTTCCGGTAACAAAAAGGTCAGCATGGTGCCGTTAAAAGAACTGGTTAAAACAACCGGTTACGAACACGGCGCCAACACCCCCATCGGCATCTGGGAAAAGTTGAAGTATCCGATCTACTTGGATAACACCGCCAAGGAACAAGGAGAACTGATTGTCTCTTCTGGTCAAATCGGCCGGTCGGTGAAAGTGAACGCCGAAACACTGTGCAAATTGGTTCATGGTGAATTTGTGGATTTGTTGGAAGAATAAGGAATATTAAAAGCCGGGAATTTATAATTCCCGGCTTTTTTAGTTTCTTTGAGACTTTATTTTGAACCGCGTTGTGTTGGGCTAGGCGTCTTTAGCGTCGTTTTCTGCACTGATATCGGTTAAAGACCCGGTCAACTCTTGCGCGTTGCTAACTTGGCGTCTAAACGTGCTCCGAAAGGCAAGGAGTTGCACATAAGCAACTCTGGCACACTCTCTTCGACACAATTATATAGCCTAAAGACCCGGTCAACTCTTGCACGTTGCTAATTTGGCGTCTAAACGTGTTCCGAAAGGCAAGGAGTTGCACATAAGCCGACTCTGGCACAAATTCCAAGTTCGGGAATTTATGCCAGAGTCAGCTTATGCTCCACTCCTTAACCGCCTTTCTCCACACTCTCTACCTCATCCCATTCCACTCGCCCTTAAACGCGTCAAGAAAGTCCAGCATCGTTTGCTGGCGCTTCTTTGCAATCCGTTGGGCCACTGGGGTGTTCATTTGTTCTGCTAACTTTAACAACTTCTCGTAAAAATGGTTGATGATGGTTTCGTTGTTAAGGTTGCGGTATTCTTCCTTAGTCATGTGCTTGCGGGGTGCAATTTGCGGGTCGTAGATTTTCTCGCTGTGATGCCCGCCGTAGTAGATAGCTCGGGTGATGCCAATTGCGCCAATAGCATCCAGCCGGTCAGAATCCTGAACAATCTGGCCTTCCAGCGGTAATGGTTGCTGGTCATCCGTCAGTGTTTTGCTGAAGGACATGTTTTTGATGATAAGCATGATCGTCTCGATCTTTGCTTCCGGCATTTCAACCGACTTTAATAGATCGATAACGTGCTGCTCAGCGTCAGGAACATCGTCAACCAATTTATCGTCAATCACATCGTGCAGGTATGCCGCGGCAAGGGTCAGGACATAGTCAGCTGAAGGTTCTTCCGCCAACAGCATCTTTGCGTTCGTCACGACCCGGTTAATATGGTCCAACCCGTGGCCTGATTTGTCAGCAGCCAGCTGTTGGGTTGCGTACTGTTCAATTGTCGTTAATTGCTCGGTTGCTTCCAATGTATGTCACCTAATTCTTAAATATTATGTTGCGATAGTTTTCCGATTTGATGTTAAAACCGGATTAAATTGTATTATACCACCATGCTGTTTGGCAAATTTCATCTCAGTCGATTTTTCTGAAAACAAGCCCACTTGTACTTTAGGAGGTAAAATGCTATCGTCGTTAATGATAATTAGATTAGATGAGGAGGAGTTCAGTAGTTATGACCCCCGTAACTTTTAAACATTTAACGTTGGGTAACGGCCTGCCTAAGATCTGCGTGCCCATCACTGGCACTGATGTCACCAAAGTCATTGGCCAAGCTGGCGAAGTCGTGTCGTCATCCACCGATTTAGTGGAATGGCGCTTGGATTACCTTAACAACCTCGAAGATTTGGACCAACTCGTGAAAACGGCCAACCGATTAACTGAGATTCTTGGCGAATTACCACTCATTGCCACGTTACGTGACCGAACTGAAGGCGGCAAACGCCAGATTGCAGATACAGACTATCGCGATATTTATACACAGCTTTTAACCAAAACTAAAATCACGGCCATCGATCTTGAATGGCAGCGTGACCCCGATACAATTAAAAATTTGATTGCGTTGGCCGACTCTAACCACGTTCGGACCGTCATCAGTCACCACGAATTCAACCACACACCGGCTGAGACCGACATGGTCAATCAGCTGACCGCCATGGCGCGGACGCACGGCAGCGTGGTGAAATTAGCGGTAATGCCAAAAACCAGCGACGATGTTCTGGCGCTGATGAACGCCACGCACCAAGTGAGTGCTGCCATTGACCAGCCGTTAATCACCATGGCCATGGGTGCACTGGGTGCCGTGACCCGCATTGCCGGCCAAACGTTCAACAGTTGTTTGACCTTTGCTTCGGTCCATAGTCAATCGGCCCCGGGCCAACTCAGTGTGGAACAGACACGTCAAATCTTGACCACCCTTGCGCCAAATATTGAGGGACTGGAAACCAGCCCGTTAACATAGTAGAAGATTTTTTTGCATCAAAATAGATAATCCGTTTCAACAGCCTCTTTTCGGCCACATAAGCGAACGCAGATGGATTCCCATCGGAATTTTAACCGCGGTCGTTTTTTTGCACACATTATCATCTTTTACCCCACTCTCATCGCATTCGACTGGCGTTTCTTCGGTTGAGTCAGTATAATTAATTGTGAATAATCGGTTTAAGGTTGAAATGGCTTACATTATCTGTTATATTATGGAGTGCGAAATACGTAAAACGTTTTACTTACCTTAATCAATTACTGAACAAACATGAAATGAGAGGCTAACTACTATGACCAACCGCGTAACTGTTATTGGAAGCTTAAATGTTGATACGATCCTGGAAATCCCACGTTTACCAAAGCCTGGTGAAACCCTGGCCATGCATAACCAGTCCTTTGCCGGCGGCGGCAAAGGTTCAAACCAGGGCATCGCAGCGGGTCGCGCCGGTGCTGATACCTATTTCATCGGCAAAATTGGCGACGATACCAACGGTAAATTCATGATCAACTCCATGAAAGAATCCGGCATCAACGTTGATCAGGTCACCATCACCAAGGACGCTAAAACCGGTCAAGCTTTCATTTTATTGGATGATAAGGGTCAAAACTCGATTCTCGTTTACGGGGGTGCGAACCAAAAACTTGCCGTTGACGATGTTAAGAACGCGGAAAACACGATTGCCGACAGCGACTTTATCATCACCCAGTTTGAAACCCCATTGGACGTTGCAGAAGCCGCCTTTAAGACTGCAAAAGCCAACGACGTGGTCACCATCCTAAACCCGGCTCCCGCCCGCCAAGCGATTCCTGCCAGCCTGCTCGCTGTAAGCGACCTGGTCGTACCAAACGAGACCGAAAGTCAAACCTTAACCGGCGTTGAAATTACCGATGAGGCCTCGATGGTCAAGGCTGCCGACAAGATGCACGCCATGGGTGCCAAGTGTGTCATCATCACCGTTGGCAGTAAGGGGGCTTTCTACCACACGGCCGATGGCAACACCGGTTTCGTGGACGCGTTCAAGGTCAAAGCCGTAGATACAACCGCTGCTGGCGACACCTTTATTGGGGCATTAAGCTCCCAACTCAAGAAAGATATGAGCAACCTGCCCGAAGCTATTCGGTTCGCAAACCGTGCTTCATCCATCACCGTTCAACGCATGGGGGCACATCCTTCAATTCCAACGCTTGCTGAAATCGAAGCTGCTGATGCGGCTGCTAAATAATTTATGTACACAAAAAGGTACCAGTCACTCAAAGCGAGTGCCTGGTACCTTTTTTTACGATTGATGTGGCGTTCATCGGTCTTGGCCTGTCATCTAAAATTGCACATGATGCCCGTCAAGATAAGGCACCACAATGAAACCGTCCGCGAAACTAGCCCTGTTTCATTGCCAGCCTGTCAAATAGCGTAACCGTTTTAGTTACTCAAACTACTATTCTTAAACGTATCCAGACCAACGTTAGCCGTTGCCAGCTGGGTCTTTGTCGTGGCCGTAGCCTTAAAGCTGACCTTGTCGCCCGCTTGCACGAACTGGTAAATTGGCTTGAAGCTCTTTGATGTGGTATCCATCCGGTAGACGTGGCTATCGCCTTTCAAAATGAACAAGATCTGCTTGTCATCCGGCTTGACCACCCGTTCAACAGTGCCCGAAATCGTCTTCCCCGTCACCTTTGGCGTGGCGGCTGTGGATTTAATACCGGTCCGTTGTTCAAACAGGGCCAGCGTACTCGTTGCATCGTCACCCACAGCGTACGTGCCGCTCTGGTTGTTGCCATCGGCCTGCAGGTAAACGAATTTCATAAACGAGTTATTATCGCGGTCGAGCATGGAAACGACCCAGGTTGGTTTGCCGGAGATCCGGTACAGCAACGGCAGCGTCCCCCTGTAGTCTTGAGGATTAATGTCTTGCTGAGCGTAGGAAATCGCCCGTTCCGGGGTCATGACGTTGCCGTGCTCCTTGTAGTAGTGCATCACGTTGGTGCGCGCGTCAACGAAGGTGTACCCCAAAACAGAGCTTTGGTGGTTATTGATACTCGTCATCCCAGAGAAGTAATAGATTCGCCCTTTGTAAGCGTACGGCGTCAGCTTTTTACCGCCTTCAGTCCCGGCTTCCGTGGGCTTCATGACATCGCTGTGGCCACCAAAACTAGTGGCGTTCCAGAACCCGTGCCGGTACTTGCCGAACATCGTGATTTCTTTAGCAACCAAGTCTGGACTCACCGCAACGTCCACAAACTTCGGCACGTTGTTTGGCGAATAGACCTTCACCTTCCCGGTCACCGTATTCAAAACAGCAACTTTATAATGCCGATAGTCATAGTTCCGGTTAAAGTACGACAGTGGTTTGGCCAGGGTCCGTACATAGTATGGTGTCCCGTTGTTGTCAACTTCCAATTGCGACGTGTTGCCGACCATCGTGTACCCTAAGCTGTGCGCGCTGATCCGGCGGTCGGCGTCGCGGTTAAAGTAGGCGCTGGGCGTGTACCGCATTGGTTTGCTGACAAACTTCGGGTCGGCTTTTTTATCGGTCGCGTTCGTCATGAAGTAACCAGGCACCTTTTGGTAGTGCAGGTAACGCCAGAACCCACCGGTAAACGCAACGGGCGCAACGTAGACCATCTTGCCCTTGTACATTTGAACCCGCATTGAATTTAAATCGTAGACGTTCGAATTCTTAAAACTGTTCAGCGAGTTGTTCATATCCGTTGAAACGGTCTGCGGTGCATTAACCACAGGCTTCTCAGCGTTGTCTTTAATAACCGGCATCGGCGCGGTGTCCGTCGAGTTGTTGATATCGGTTTTAATGGATGCAACTGATGGTTTCGGATTCATTTGCGTAATCACTTGTGAAATACTGCCAACGATGAAGAAGATGACCAGCGCTGCCACGGCAGC
The DNA here is from genome assembly GCF_001435975.1 of Secundilactobacillus collinoides DSM 20515 = JCM 1123. Taxonomy (GTDB): domain Bacteria; phylum Bacillota; class Bacilli; order Lactobacillales; family Lactobacillaceae; genus Secundilactobacillus; species Secundilactobacillus collinoides. The sequence goes on along the minus strand of NZ_AYYR01000009.1, from coordinate 45,193 downwards.
CCCAATCATTTTCGTCAACCAGCCGGCGGTGATACCGAACTGCCGTAATAATTTGGTCAGCCAGCTATCCTTGCTAGACGGCGCCCCCTCGTTAACAACACCGTGGGTAAACACAAACCGGCGCAAAACGGCAACGAAAATCAATCCACCAATCAACCACATCAACCAACCATCGATCAGTGATGGGTAAGCCAAATCCGGCAAATTGAAGTAGGTATTGATGTAACTCACAATAAATAACACAACGACGGCAACGATTCCCCATAGTCGCCAGCGTCTGGTACTGACCACCAAATACCAGATAAACGGAATCAGGAGTCCTGACAGTTTAACCAGCGTGATCAAGGCAAAATAACTAAGCATGGTGCCCTCTCTTTCTACAGTTCAACCAATTTGAATCCGGTTTCTCTATAGTGAAAAGTTTACCATACATATCCGGGCTTTCCAGTATTTACACGCATATTAATCATTAGTCTGGAATAACCCCCGCGCGGTTTTACCTGTCACCAGTGCTGAGAGACCCTTTGGTGGCTTGAAGCAACCGCCGCTGCCGCAAACAAAAAGTTCCAAGCGCAAATTCAGAAATTTGCACTTGGAACCTTTTGCTCTTTAATCATTGAACGCTTGCTGCGTAGGTATCCAACAGCGTTGCAATCTCCTTTATGACCGCCACGACATCGACTGGTGAGTCTGATAATACCCCGTTTACCAGAACTCGAATCATCTGTTGCTTATCTGTCACTTCAAAATGATATTCCTTTAAAAAGTGATCCACTAAATACTCAGCGGTCTCCTTTCGATCTTCCATGACTGGATAGGCTTCTGGATGATCGGACGCGTTGACCCACATTGCGTACGTCTCTAAATTACGGCACACGTGGGATATAAAATTTTTATCTTCCGGGGTTAATAAGTAAATTGCATCAGCCACAATTAACCACCACTCTCAATATATTTTAATCGTTCTCTAATCTTTCTTTATTTTAACACACTTCGACAGCTGTTCAACCAATTTGCCCATACTTTGTAAAAAGATTAACAAACCGTTGCTTCCTCACACGACACCTGTCAATCGAAGCGGTTATCCTAAAAACCACGGTAATAGTATACCGTATCTCACACCGTCTTGTCACTAAATACCACCATCTCTTAGGAAGAATGTTACTTTTAGCCAAATTAGAGAAACTGTAAAACCGATTCACTAACACCAATAACGACAATCTCCACGTTATTGCATAAATTTTGCCTAAACAAAATCATTATTTATTTCTAAATTAATTTTCTCATCAAATAGTGAAAAATGTGTAACTGTTCTGTGAATTAAGTGTGACTTTTTGAGACAAAGTGGCAATTATGGCTGGCTTGAATGACGCTTCGTCACCCAATTTCGGTATCGTACCACGATTAGCCTATCAACATTGAGTTGGGTGGCATGCTGTCCCGCGATACGACATCCCGCACACGCCCCAACACACAAAAAAACCACCCCGTCATTTGCGCAGGAGTGGTTTCTAAAAAACTATTTATTTTTCAACGCCTTTACCGTCGTATTCATCAATCATGATCTGACGCAGTTCACCGATCAATGGTTCTTTAGGGTTGGCAGTCGTGCATTGGTCTTCGTAAGCAAGTTCGGCAAGTTTGTCGACTGAGGCATCAAAGTGCTTCTTGTCAACGCCGTTAGCCTTTAAGCTCAAGGTCGTGTCAACGGAGTGCGCAAGGTCAATAATCTTGTTGACCAAGGCTTCTTTGAGTTCTTCCTTGTTTTTGCCAGTCAAACCGATGTAACGGGCAATCTCAGCGTAGTCTTCGTCAGCACGGAAGTATTCGTACTTAGGCCACATTGTGAGTTTGCGAGGTTCCTTAAAGTTGTAACGGATAACATGTGGAAGGGTGATGGCAATGGCTAAACCATGAGGTAAGCCGAATTCGCCACCCAGTTTGTGCGCGATGGAGTGGTCAACACCCAAGAAGGCATTGGCAAAGGCCATCCCAGCTAAAGTAGCCGCATTGTGCATCTTTTCACGGGCGTCAATATCGCCGTTGTAAGATGCGGTCAAGTTTTCAAATACCAGCTTGATTGCTTGCAGTGACAATGGCCGGGTGTAGTCGGACGCCATGTTTGAAACGAATGATTCGATGGCGTGAGTTAAGGTGTCCAAGCCAGAGTAGGCAACGGTCTTCTTTGGCACCGTTTCAACGAATTGAGAGTCAACGATGGCAACGTCTGGAGTCAATGCGTAATCGGCCAGTGGATACTTCACGTGCGTTGCTGAGTCAGTGATAACGGCGAATGGTGTTACTTCTGAACCAGTCCCTGAAGTGGTTGGGATAGCAACGAATTGCGCCTTAGCTGGCTTTTCTAACTGGTAAGTCCGTTTCCGGATATCCAAGAACTTCTGCTTTGCGCCGAAGAAACTTGCATCTGGATGCTCGTAGAATAACCACATTCCCTTGGCAGCATCCATTGGAGAACCGCCACCCAGTGCGATGATCGTGTCTGGGTTGAAGTTATTCATCTGTTCAGTCCCTTTTTCGACCGTGTCAGTCGTTGGGTCCGATTCAGTTACTGAGAATAACTGGTACTGGATTTCGTTTGAACGCCGCTTCAATTCACCAAGCACCTTGTCAACGTAACCGTGGGAAATCATGGCAGGTGAAGCCACGATGAACACGCGTTGAACACCAGGCATTGAGTTGAGGTAACGTACTGAAGTCTTTTCAAAGTATACTCGAGGTAATTTAATCCATTGCATATTGTTCCGCCGCTTTGCGATTGTTTTGATGTTTAACAGGTCAAATGATGAGACGTTGTGGGAAATAGAGTTCTTGCCCCATGAACCAGTCCCAAGGGTCAGTGAAGGAATCATTTCGTTGTAAATGTTACCGATCCCGCCGATAGCTGATGGTGTGTTGACCAAGACCCGGCTGGCCTTCATTTTAATGCCAAACTCAGTAGCTAAATCGTCGTCCATGGTGTGGATGGCTGCGGTGTGACCAAGACCGCCGAAGTGGAGCAGGTCATTACAGATGCTGAAGCCTTCTTTGTGATCAGCTGACTTGAAGATTGAGATCACTGGGCAAAGTTTTTCAGCTGACAACCAATTCTTAGGGCCAACCACATTGATTTCAGCGGCCAAAACTTTGGTGTCTTCTGGTACGTCGATACCGGCCATCTTAGCAATAGCTACGGCTGACATCCCAGGAATCGGTCCTTTAACACCGCCGCGTTTTTCGTCAAACATTGCTTCGGCGAGGGCTTTTTGCTGGTTCTTCTTAATGAAGAAGACTTTGCGGTCCTGCATTTCTTTTTTGACGTCGTCATAGATATCAGCATCGATAACGGCGCTGTTTTCTGAGGCACAAACCATCCCGTTGTCAAACGTCTTTGAAAGGACGATATCGTTAACAGCACGCTTGATGTTAGCGGTCTTTTCGATGTAAGCTGGACCGTTACCAGGGCCAACACCCAAAGCCGGTTTCCCAGTTGAGTAAGCCGCTTTGACCATGCCGGGACCACCAGTTGCCAATACTGAGGCAACCATTGGATGGTTCATCAGAGCGCTGGTAGCTTCCAAACTTGGTTTGTCGATCCACTGAATAACGCCTTCTGGGGCGCCGGCAGCAACGGCGGCATCGCGAACGATCCGGGCTGCTTCAACGGACGATTTTTGAGCTTGCGGGTGGAAACCAAAGATAATTGGGTTCCGCGTCTTAACGGCAATTAATGATTTGAATAAAGTAGTAGAAGTTGGGTTGGTAACTGGGGTGACCCCGGCTAAGATGCCCAGTGGTTCAGCAACTGTAATCATTTGACGTTCGCGGTCATCGTTGATAATACCGACCGTTTTGTCATTCTTGATGCTGTTCCAAATTTCTTCGGTAGCGAACATGTTCTTAATGGCTTTGTCTTCGGTAACCCCACGGCCAGTTTCTTCAAAAGCTAACTTGGCGAGTTTCATGTGGTTGTCCAGACCGGCAATTGCCATTTGGTGGACAATGTGGTCCACTTTTTCTTGAGAAAAATCATCCATGGCACAAAGTGCATCGTGTGCGTTGGCGGTCAACCGGTCGATCATCTGATCTACGGTCTCTTCTTTAGTAGTCTTAGTAGTAGTTTTTTGGTTTTTGTCTTGGTTCATTTCTTTTAACATTTTCCGACCTCCGTCATGAAAACTTGTTTGTTATCTCTTTCACATGTATTACTATAACACCTATTTTTTTAATGTAAACAGTTTTGATAAAACTTTTTTTGTCATTTGCTCATCGATGTTCAATACTGCTATATCAGCAGTTACATCACTTTCATAGAAAAACAGGCAATGAAAGCGCTTTTATTTTCTTATTGTGAACCTAAATACGAAGTCAAAAAATATTTTCATAAATGCCGATTTTTATTTTCATTTTCAACATATAAAAAGACCCATCTAACTGTGGAATTAGTTGGGTCTTACTTTAACCTGATTTACTTAGATTTTCTTTACGCGTCGAACCGGTTTTTGAATCATGGTCAGCAACTTCTCAGATTGAATCCGGCTGATCACGGCGTCAATGGCTACCTGCATGAGTTTTTCGTTCAGCGTGGTTGCCGTTTTGACGTCGTGCTGCTCACCGATATGTGCCAGCGCATCGTTTAAGGCATCGACAAAGTTGTCATAAGCCTGTTTGGGAAAATCCCCCGCCGTGACCTGATCGATGCCGTTTCGAATTGTATCCGTGCTAAAGAGCGGCTTCAGCAGACCGATCAACAGCAAATCAGCCAGGTGCATTGTCTGATACTTTTTCTTCACCGGGGACAAAATCACCTGGTGTTTGACGTAATTGTTGATCATCGCTGGTGTCATCGGGTCAATGCCAAGCGGCCCCAACGCATCATTAATAAAAGCAATCACCTGATCCATGTACAAATCAAATTTCGGCAATTCGCTCCAGTGCGGTAGCCGCAGCCCGCGAATCTGATTTTCCCAACGATGATACTGATCAAACTCTGCCATGTCTGTCACCCTTCCTGCATCCCTTTTGTTTCGTTGTCTTAATGATAACACGACAATCTAGTTTTTGAAACTAGATAATACAAAGTAGTGACTATTTCGTTAGAATTCAATACTAAGAGTGCGACAGGCGACTTTGCTGATCCTATATGATCTGCATAGTCACCTTATGGTAGTTGGGATTGGCTAACGAAAGGCTTCATGTTCAACCCCAAACGGCAAATGCTCAGTCACCGCCACCGGATTCGGCTAAATAGCCGTTTCCCAAGCAGTTCCTGAACCACATAAAAGAACGGGTAGACTGACACCAGCAACGGTAAGTAAAACATTGCCAGACGGAAGTTAAAGATGGAGGACAGTGAGAACAGGTGACCCAAGAAGACAAAGACCAGGATGAAGCACGTCAGCATGATGACCACAAGTCCGATCTTCATCCGGTTAAGCGGCCGTGCGCACATCAGCAGGGCCATGAAGCCAACCGCCCCAGTCATCATGACACTCAGCGTTGACGTTTGCACGTACGGCATCTGCAGTTGCACGCCGCCGACCAGAAACACAAACATGATGTAAGAAACAATACAGATGGCTGCTGGGGCTGCAATGACCATGACCTGTTTCATAAACTGACCACTTAACCGTTCATGATTGGGTTCCAGCGCTAGGAAGAACGACGGAATGCCCACCGTAAACATGGAAATCGGTGTCAGTTGAATCGGTTGAAACGGATAGCTGCTGGCCATGAAGACAAAAATGAGGCTCAGTGCCACCGAATACATCGTTTTGATCAGGTACAACGCGGCGACCCGTTCAATGTTGTTGACGACTCGCCGGCCCTCGTTCAAAACGTTGAGCATGGCGTCAAAGTTGGAATCAATCAGCACAAAGTCCGCGATACTCTTAGTTGCTTCGCTTCCGCTGGCCATGGCAATACCACAGTCTGCTTGGCGCAACGCTAAGATGTCGTTGACACCATCGCCGGTCATGGCAACCGTGTGGTCAGCCCGCTGCCAAGCCTTGACGAGTTCCCGTTTCTGAGTGGGCGTCACGCGGCCGAAAACAGTGTAAGTTGCGGCTAAATGATCGTAGTCGATGGGCGCTTCCAGCGTGCTCATGTCGACGAGGTGTTCACAACCAGCGATACCGGCGCGACTGGCAATGCTGGCCACCGTGGTGGGATTATCACCGGAAATGACCTTTAAAGCGACATCCTGATTGGCAAAGTAAGCAAACGTGTTCGTGGCATTCTCACGCAATTCATCCGTGATGAGTACCAAGCCCATTGGTGTCACAGTACCGAGATCATCCGCCGTTAGTTGACTAACCCGAGCAACGAACAATACCCGATACCCTTCTGATGCGTATTTGTGCACCCGTTTTTGCAGTTCCGGATCCGGTTCCGGCAAAATAAATTCCGGTGCCCCCAGTACGTACGCGCCAGTGTCAAACTCCGCTCCGCTCCACTTTCGTGCTGAGGAGAACGGCATCACTTTGCTGGCCGTCCAATTGGGGTTCGGCCAGGCATCTTTCAACGCCGTTGCGGTTTCATTTTCGTCACCAATGGCGTGAATCAGACCGCTGGTGACCGTTTGTAAGTCATCCGAAGTAGTGTTGCCAAGTGGGACCACCTGATCAAACTTTAGTTTGCCGCTGGTAATAGTCCCCGTTTTATCCAAGCAAAGAACGTCCACACGGGCCAAGCCTTCGATTGCGGGCAGTTCGCGCACTAGGACATGACGCCGGGCGAGATTCATGGCGGAAACAGCAAGGGACACAGAGGTCAGCAAGACAAGTCCTTCAGGAATCATCCCCACCATTCCGGCAACTGTCCCTAAAATAGCGGCATTCAGTGAATTGCCGTTGACCATCTTGGAAATGAACAGCGCTGCACCAAGAGGAACGATGACGATGGTTAGAATTTTAATAATGCGATTAATTGTATCAAGAAGTTGGCTGTGGCTGGCGTGCTCTGTTTTGACTTCACTAGATAGTTCACGAATGAAACTGGTGCGGCCGACCCCGGTCACCTGAGCGACGGCTTGGCCGCTGACCAGAAAGCTTCCCGACGTCAGCGGGTCGCCCACCTGCTTGGCAATCGGTGTGGACTCACCCGTGATCTGTGACTCATCAACTTCAAGCCCCTGAGTGGAAACAATATGGGCGTCCACCGGCAGCTGATCACCACGAGAAAGCATAATCAGGTCATCCTTGACAATGGCGTCTTGGTGGACCCGAATGAGCTTACCCTCGCGTTTTAATTGATACGTGGCTTCCGACAAAAAACTCATTTTATCGATTTGCCGTTTGGAACGAATTTCCTGAAAGATACCGATGGCAGTGTTGAAAAACGCCACCCCTAAGAACAGCATATTCTTATAGCTGCCCGTAAAGAACACTAAGGCCGCCAGTAAAACATTAATTAAGTTAAACCAGGTCAGCAGATTATCACTGAAGATGCGTTTCACTGACCGGGTCAACGAGGGCGCCGGGTCATTTTGCTGACCAGCAGCGATTCGTTGCTGTACATCTGTGTTCGTTAAACCCGTTTCTAAATTCGTGGGTGTCATCCCAGCGCCTCCTCGTCCATTATTCGCTACTTATATTGTAACTAAATTTCCCACAATCTGGCGGAAATATGCTGTCGTCTTAAATAAAAGCCAAGAAATGAAAGCGGTTTGCTATAATGGGTAGGAAGAACCAAATGGAGGATGACCTTATGACAGCAGAATTAGACACAATTAAACTCGCCGACGGGACAAAAATGCCCACTGTCGGTTTAGGCACTTACTTGATCAATACCCCGGAACTGATGGATACCAGCATTAAAGCCGCATACGAGGCCGGCTACCGACTCTTTGATACGGCACAACTCTACCGCAACGAAGACCTGCTTGGTGATACGTTAACTAAGTTGGGAATTGCCCGCGACCAGATTTTTATCACTTCAAAGGTCGCTGAAATCAGTCAAGGATACGATAACGCGATTGCCAGCATCGATGATTCATTGACCCGGCTAAAGACCCCCTACCTGGACCTCGTTCTGGTGCACTGGCCGGTCCACGAGCACTTTTTTGAGACCTGGAAGGCGCTTGAACAACTTAAAAAAGATGGTAAAGTGCGGTCGATTGGGGTCGCCAACTTTGAAATGTCGCACCTCGAATTGTTAAAAACGCAAGCTGAAGAGATGCCCGTAGTCAACCAAGTCGAATGCCACCCCTACATGAGCCAGAAACCGCTCGTTCAATTCGACAAGGAAAACGACATCGTGACGCAGGCTTGGAGTCCACTGGGTCACGGCGCTGTATTGGATGATCCAATGCTTAAAAAGATGGCGGCCCACCATAACGTGTCGGTGGCACAGCTGGTTTTACGCTGGCACACCATGAATGGTCTGGCAGTGGTGCCGAAGTCAGCTAACCCTGAACGAATCAAAGAAAACTACCAGTTAGACTTTGATTTGACGGAAGACGAGGTCGACATGATCAACATCATGAACCGCAACCAGCGAACTGGCCGGGAACCGGAACTCGTTTATGAACTTGGAAAACAGTATAAGTTGCGAAAGCATTAGGACACGACGAATAAAGTGTCGACAAAAAGCGCCCGGCGAAATCGTCGGGCGCTTTTGTGTGTCTTAGTTTAGGTTAGATGAGTGTGTTACTTGTTGATTAGCGGATAGTGATTAGTCAATCTCAATGTGGTGGGTGTCGGCCTTATCTTCAGTCACCTTTGGTAAAGTCAAGGTTAAGATACCGCCATCGTACGTTGCCTTGACGTTATCTTGGTCAACACCTGGCAGATAGAAACTGCGGGTGATGTTACTGGAGCTGCGTTCTTGACGTAAGACACGGCCATCCTCATCCTTGTCTTCCTTGGCAACATCATGGGAGGCGTTGATTCTTAACGTATCATCACGGTAGTCAAGGTGAATGCCTTCCTTCTTGAAACCAGGAAGTTCAGCCTTAACTTCGTAGTCCTTATCAGTTTCGTTAATGTCAGTCTTCATCGTGGTATTGCCGTTGAAGAAGTTGCGACCAAAGTTGCCCATTTCGTTAAAGATGTTCATTGGATCAAAATCATTGTTTCTGTTGATTAAATAACGTGCCATAATTAAAACCCCTTTTGTAGTTAGTTTATTTTGTAGTTAGTTTATTTTTTAGCATTCTAACATTTAGAGTGCTAATACAAGTCAAAGTTTAACCAAGCCCCATACTAAATGAGGGCCTGTTTGTCAGTTAGCGTTAGTCCTTAGTTAATATCAATGTGGTGACTGTCTTCTGCTTCCGGTGCCTGCTTTGGCAACGTCAGTTTGAGAATTCCGCCATCGTATGTTGCTGAAATTTTGCTTGCATCAGCGCCTGGCAGATAGAAACTACGGCTGATATTGGATGAGCTGCGTTCCTGACGAAGGACCCGACCCTTTTCATCCTTGTGTTCCTTGGTCAAATCGTGGTTTGCGTTGACCCGCAATGTGTCGTTGTTGTAATCAACGTGAATGCCGTCCTTCTTAAATCCTGGCAGTTCAGCCTTCACTTGATAATCATTGTCAGTTTCCTTAATGTCAGTCTTCATTGTGGTACTGCCCCCAAAGAAGTCCTGGTCGAAGCCGTCAAAAACGTCCATTGGATCAAATACAGTGTTCTCATTTGGTAAATAACGCATCATGTTAAAAACCCCTTTCAGAATCTTCATCTAGGTTCGGTTAGATGTTGGTGATGACCCTTATCTAACCTTGCAAGATATATAATAGTCAGTATTGGTCAAAGTTTCAAGTATTTAGCACTCTTTTATCGAGAGTGCTAAAACTGTTTTTGTTAAATGTGCCTTTAATCATTGATATGACAGGGACTTACGATGTTAAAAAAGTTATTAAAAATGTTTAAAGTGATGGGATTTGCTTTGTTTTAGTTTTAAAGGTCAAATTTTATATACACAGTGATATGAATATGTGTATATTGTTTTTGCATCTTGGTTAATTTTAATTTGAGGCATTAATTTGGCCTGCTGGTACAGGTGAAACGCGCAAATAAGGGCAGCCCTCGGCCGTATAAGCAAAATAATAACTAGGTCCCAAGTTCGGGGACTTATCGTTATTTTGCGTGGTTCTCTTTTACATAGCCGAAACGCGCAAAAAAGGGCAGCCCCCGGCCGTATAAGCAAAATAAAAACCAGATCCCAAATTCGGGGACCTAGTTTTAATTTTGCGTGGTTCTCTTCTATATAGCCGAAACGCGTAAAAAAGGGCAGCCCCCGGCCGTATAAGCAAAATAACGATAAGTCCCAAGTTCAGGGACTTATCGTTATTTTGCTTATACTCTGGGGGCTAACCGCCCTTTTTTACGCTCTACTCTGCATCATAAGCTTCCTGGAACAACTTCACGATTTCTTCTTTAGTCCCCTTACGAGGGTTAGAGAAGGCGTTGCCGTCCTTCAAAGCATTTTCAGCCATCAATTCAAAGTCTTCTGGCTTTGCACCGATTGCCTTGATGCTGCGTGGGATGTTTACATCGTCGGCCATTTGACGCATGCCCTTGATTGCCAAATCAGCGGCGTCGCGAGTTGATAAGCCATCGGTATTTTCACCCATGAACTTAGCTAATTGTGCGAACCGGTCTGGGCAAGCAACGATGTTATACTTTTCAACGATTGGTAACAGGATGGCACAGCAGACACCATGAGGGGCATCGTATTGACCGCCCAATTGATGTGCCATAGCGTGAACGTAACCTAAGTCAGCGTTATTGAAAGCCATCCCACCAAGCATTTCAGCTTCAACCATCTTGGTCCGGGCTTCGATGTTGTGGCCGTTGGCTACGGCGTCACGAAGGGCTTCCTCACAAAGCTTGATGCCTTGGATACATTGACCGTCAGTGATTTCGTTACGGTTGGTTGAGACGTATGGTTCGATCAATTGAACGAAAGTGTCCATCCCAGTTGAAGCAGTTAACCCAGCTGGTACATCCAACATTAACATTGGGTCGTTGAATGATACCAACGGGATGTTACGCCATGAAACGACAACGAACTTCAGCTTGGTTTCTTCGTTAGTGATAACACAGTGACGGGTCAATTCTGAAGCGGTCCCGGCAGTGGTGTTAACGGCCATCAGTGGTGGCAGTGGGTTGTCCAAAGTTTCGATCCCGGCTAACTTGGTGATATCATCACCGTTCGTCAAGATGATCCCAGTACCTTTCCCACAGTCATGAGACGAGCCACCACCAACGGTGATAATACTGTCACATTTTTCATCTAAATAAACTTGCTTAGCAGCTTTAATGTTGCGAACTTTAGGGTTTGGTTCTACACCATCGTAAATAGCGTAGTCAACGCCGGCAGCGTCCAGTGAAGCTAAGGTTTGAGCAACTGGCCCATTGTCCATGCCGCGCAAGAATGAATCCGTAACGATCAAAGGTTTCTTCATGTTCAACATCTTGGCACGATCGCCAATCTTTTCAATGACACCCTTACCAAAAAAGTTAACACTTGGCATTAAGAAATCAAAATTTTCTTTCATGGTATAAACGCTCCTCATAAAATCTTTGTTATTAAGTTCACACTGAAATAATACCACCGTGTTTGTGAATTGTAAACGTTTAATATGTTGGTATCGTGCATTTTGGTTAACCCACTGAACCGTATTCTAACGGCGTTCTTAGTTATTTATTATACTTATTTCACAAAAATGTTCATTAGAAATCACTAAGTATACTGGCCGTAAACTCTGGTTCTATTTCACAAGCAAATGACGGCAATATGTTCAATAAAAACGAGTTATACCTATTGTGAACGATAGTTTTGACTGGCCGGTTACTTTACTTATCAAGCCTTTTTATTGTGATTATTGTCTAAGTTTGGGATGTGAGGGATTGTTGCTCAGTGCAAATGCAGCTCAATATTTTATAAACCTGATGATGGTTGATCGGGTTAGGTGAGAGGCTGGCTCACCCCTTTTTGTGAAGAATGGCAAATTAATCTTATTTTATCAGTGGTGCCAATTTTTTTGGATTTTCTTCTGGGCAGCCTATTTGTGTTTGGCGAGCCAGACCGCGCCTGCACAAGAGAAGAGCAACAGTAAATTCTACGTTTCGAGATTCCTTTGTACCGATTTTCTATTTTATTTTCTGTACCTTGTTCTCTTATTTTTACTAAAGGCCCCAGCTTCATTGCGGATTTCCTTCTTTGCAGCTTAAACGTGTTTGGTGAGCCAGACCGCTGCTACATAAGAGAAGAGCACCAATAATCCCAAGTTCAGGGGTTATTGGTGCTCTTCTCTTATGCTCCGCGGCCTAACCGGCTCGCCTCACACTCTCTAGTTCGTAATATTTTTCTCAATCTCATCCAAACTACCATCAACGATTCTCAGGCCGAGTGCCTTGCCCAGTACGTGGAGGGCGTCGTCACGAGTCTTCACTTGATTCATATCGAAGATGATCGCGTCAATTTCGCCGCCTACATAGTCAAAGTTTTCGTAGTAGATGAACCGGTCTGCCTGTTTTGCCAGGAAGTATTCGTCCATCTTCTTGCCAAAGGCGTCTGCCCATAGCAAATCCTTCATCTCTGGAATGTCGTTGCGTGTCACGTAGCCTTGCTTGGCAATCAGGTCAGCAGCTTTTTCGACCACCTCGTCGGAAAAGTCGTAAGTCGGCTCAGTAGCCGTTGCGCCATCTGCTTTTTTGTCTGCCATAATAAGATCTCCTTTGTTTTAATAGACATCTTAATTCTATCACTGAAAGCGCATACCAGCGCAAATAAAAACTATCGGAAATAATAGCGTGTTTTTATTAATCATTGCGTAGTTACTGGTATTGGAACAATAAGGAACTTTTTGCTTATTAGTAAACAGACCACCTTCAAAATGGGCGAAGCGTTTAATCCTGAAAAACAATGCCTCGATTATCAAATTTTCAATAAATTGCGACAATCCATAAACATCCGTCGGCTAACAGGCATCTGCCTTAAATAATTAATTGAAACGCTACTTAAAAAACGGGTAACAACGCGGTATAATGAGTGGTAGTTTTACAATACACGCTTTAACGAAATGAGGAATGTATCTTTGGATAGTGGTCAGATAATTATCAATTTAATTGTTATTTTAATCACTTTCTGTTTTGCCGCGTTTTTCGTGGCCTGCGAATTTGCACTGGTGCAAACCAGACCAAGCGCCCTTGAAGAGGCCTTGGACAACGGAGAAGGCTCAAAGGCCCGTCTGAAGCGCTCGCTGAAGATGGTAACGAACCTTAACGAATACCTATCGACGACACAAGTTGGGGTCTCAGTTGCCGGCATTATCTTAGGCTGGCTGGGTGAGTCCACACTTTCTGCCATATTAATTGATCTGCTAGATATTACCCACACGAATCCAGGTGGCGCCACCGCTCATGCGATTGGCGCCGTCGTGGGGGTTCTCGTATTAACTTACCTGGAAGTGGTCTTCACGGAAATCGTGCCGAAAAACATCTCGATCGACATGCCGATGCAGGTGCTGCGCTGGGTAACAACGCCGCTGCACTATTTCCACATCCTGTTTTACCCGTTCGTCTGGTTACTGAACGTTTCCGCAAACGGTGTCGTCAGACTGCTGGGCTTCCCCGTCGCAAATGAAAATGATGAGGTCTTTTCACAGGCGGAAATTTTGAGCCTGTCCCGTAACGCCGTTGAGGGCGGGGAATTGGAAAAGAACGATTACGTATACATGCAGCGGGCGTTTGAGTTAAACGACAAGGTGGCTAAGGATATCATGATCGACCGGACAGCTCTGGTGGTGATTGATATCACGACCTCGGTAAAAACGGCCATCAACGTTTATCTCCAAGAGAAGTTTAGCCGCCTGCCAGTGGTTGCTGATAACGACAAAGATAAGATCCTCGGGTACGTCTACAACTATGACTTGATTCGCCAGCAACAAGTCAACTCTGGTATTCACATTGATAAGTTGCTGCGAAATATCTCAACCACCCCGGAATCGACGCCGATTACCGAAGTTCTCCAGCAAATGATTCGCAAACGGACCCCAATCGTGGTCGTTGTGGATGAATATGGTGGGACTTCTGGAATCATCACCGACAAAGATATTTACGAAGAACTCTTCGGCACTGTCCGCGACGAAATTGATGATTCTTCGACCGAAGATATTTTTAAACAACCAAACGGCAAGTATCAAGTTAGTGGGAAAATGACAACTTACGATTTTGAGCGCTACTTTGATACTGATCTGAAAGAATTTGAAACAAACGATATTGTGACCATTGCTGGTTCAATGATCGATAATCACCCTGATTTGAAACAGGGCGATATCATCAAAGTCGCTAACTTCGACTTTAAAGTCCTCGATTATGAAAACTCGTTTATCAATTGGTTTGAAGTCACCGTTCACGATCCGAAAGATTTTGTGGACGACGATGAAGATGATGACGATGAAGGTGACTAATGAACCGCTTAAACATGCTTAGACAATCTACACACCATCAATGAGCTTTATAAAACACCTTAAAGGCAATAAAATTATCATTCCAGCGCGTCCTAGTTATCTCACCTAAACGTGCGACAAACGGCCGTCGCCGGCCATCCATAAAAGCGCTCCTAGCAAGAAAACCGTTCGGGATTTCCAGCTAGGAGCGCTTTTTTAGGTAAAACCATCTAAAACAGCTTCCAATCTCGCAATTTCATCCCGCAACGCTTCCAATTGGTCTTGAATCTCCTGCAGCGTTGCGCCGTCTGCGCTATAACCCTTATAGTAAGCTGTCATGTAGTCGTTTTCTTCAAGCCGGCGTTCTCGGTCACGCAATGCACCTAACTGATCAATCAGTTGATCCTCTTCATAACTGTTCATCCGCTCACCCCCCAGCGCTAGGCTAAAGCATTGGGCGCTGCAATTTGCGGTCCCTGACCTTCACGTGCAAGCACCCAGTCATCATAATTCCACATTTCAGTCGCACGCCGCCCGCCAAGATAGTCCCATTCTGATTCACGTTCCAGCTCGATGATACGACCATCAGGCCCCACTGATACCCAGTTATAGGTCCCATTGCGGTGACCGAATTTCACCCACTGGATCGGTATCTGAATCGTTTGATTGTTTTTTCGGTACGACCGCACTTGGCGATCCACCCGCATAAAGTCTAGTCCCAGCTCGTATTCAGGGTCGATTTGCGCAAAAATGTTTTGGGCAATTCGGCGGGCCTCGGTGCCACTAGGCAGCACACCAGCAGCATCACCTGCGGATAAATTGTAACTGATCAGCCGCTCATCGGACCCCCAGACCAGTGTCAAATGCTCGTTTTCCGGTGTAATTTTCGATTGCGACTGCAGGCGTTCGACCCGAACCGGTTCTCCGTTACGAATTCGGCGATCATGTGCCACTTCTACATAGTCATCGGGAATAGTCAGCCCAGTCGGCTGGCCGTTGATTGCTAATTTCATTTTTAATTCCCCCTCGAGTGTCATTCCTCTTGCAAATGCGTCAAAAGTACAGTCAAAGTCTGAACCTGAACAGGTGTCAACCGATGAAAGAACTTCGCGTTAACTGCAGTGACGGCCTGTTCAATCTGCGGTACTAAGGCCAGACCGCTGTCAGTCAATGACAACCGCCATTGACGGCCGTCTTTTGTTGACCGAATTTTTGTGACCATTCCGAGCTGCATCAACTGATCCAATCGACGCGTCACGTTGCTGTGATCAAGGTGGATCAAATTAAACAACTGATTCTGCGTGAGGTCAGCATGACCAGCTATTTTTAGAATAAAGTAGTAGTTGCTGGTGTTCAGGTTTAACGGTTTCAATGCTTGATCTAACAATACCTGTGCGTTCCTGGACGCAATGTTTAAAAACGATATCGTGCGATCAATTTCTGCTTTCTTTTCTATCATTTATGTGCCTCCTCAGTGACATCATCAGCCACCAGATACTAATCAACAAACCAGCGCCGACCAGATAAACAATCGATTGGGCTGCCAGTCTTGCTGTGTTAGGGACGTCTATGGCGGTGACAGTCCGCTGACCGAGTTGGTGGCTGATGACCGCATAATACAAAATTGTCGATCCAGTTGCACCCATCATCATGCCGAATTCCCGGGTCAACGAGTTAACTGCACCTGCACTTCCCCGCTGGTCCCGCGAGACGCTCTGCATAATCATGGTGTTATTCGCGGTGCTGAATAACCCGGTCCCGATTGCCATCACAACACTGATTGCGGCAAACGTAAAGGGTTCATTCTGCTGCTGATCCCAGACCAACCCCACCTCAGCCGCAAGTAATAAGCCCGCACCAACAGCTGCCACCGAGGCCTGATTTACCCGGTCAACGAGAATTCCAGCAAGCGGGTTCACCACGAGCGCAACGAGCGGTGGAATCATGAGTAGTAATCCTGTCGTTTGGCTTGTGTACCCCAGCCCCAACTGTAAATACAACGGTGCCAACAACGTAAAACTGTATGCGACCAAAAAATTAATGAACGTGGCGGTCACGTTACGGCGAAAAACGAGATTTTGCCAAATTTCAGGTACCATGAGCGGATATTTTGTGCGTCGTTCGTGATGCCAAAAACCCGCCAGCAAAACTAGCAGTAAACCTAAAAGCCCCAAAATAACGAGTGGGTTTGCGCCGACCTGAGCACTTAACAGATAAGCTGTCATAGCCAACGCCATCATCCATGCGAGCCCAAGCCAGTCCAGATGAATCGAGGCAATTCTTGTCCCACTTTTTGGCAGCACCACTAACTCAACCAGAATACACAGCACACCAACTGGAACGTTGACCAGGAAAATGACGTGCCACGAAAACGATGCAAGAATGATTCCGCCCAAGCCAGGGCCTGCCAGCGCACCAAGGGAAATAAAGATACTCTCAATGCCCAACGCAAACCCCAGTTGATCAGAGGGAAAAATCTCGGTTACAAGCGCAAAACTCGTTGCCATGGTGATGGCCGCGCCAACTGCCTGAAAAAATCGCGCCGCCATCACGATGGTAAAGTCACTGCTGATGCCCGCAATCAACGAACTGATAACAAACACGACAGTGCCCCAGAAAAAGAGCCGAAAGCGTCCGACTGCATCACCAAGCTGTCCAAAAAACAAAAGCAGAGCACTGATGACAACCAGATAGAGACTAACTAATAGGGTTGCTTGAGCTGTCGCCACGTGGACCGTTTGGGCGATGGTTGGAATCGCAATACTCACGATTGTCCCATCAACGATCACCATGAAAAAAAACAGCCCCAGCGTCATCAAAATAGTCCATCGCTGTATTGCACCCATGGCGACCCCCACCTTTCTGACGAGAGTTTAACCGATTTAATTTGTTTGCGCAAGCAATTAGTTTTGCGTTTTTCACGGATTGAAATTATCAAACAAAAGTCCTTATTATCTCTAATACAGGCTAAAATAATAGCTTCAGCATGTTCAGTTTATCTCACTTTAACAGTCAACAAATAACTAAGCCCCGCCTTTAACTCTATGAGTAAAACCGTTTTTTCCGCGCCTTTACTCGTCGCAAACAATACCATTGTATAACGCAGCGCCCCTCAAAGTGAGCGCCCATATCTGCAAACTAAACACAAAGTAGCGTTAATGCTCATTTCCCGAAAACTGCAACATTCACTGAGAAACTATCAGCAGCTGCCTTCTCAAACTACGCAAAGGCTCAATAAAAGCACACACTCGCCTAATTATTTCTGATTTATATCGCAAATAAACACGACCCTGTGAGAAATCTCAAACGGATTGCTCACAGGGTCGTGTTCTTTCAGATTTACTATCTGACTACCCACCCAAAATTTTCTTGGTTGGGTCAAAATAATTATCTTGGTTGGGTTCGATACACCAAATTACTGTTATCCTACCCACCATACCCAATAAAACAAAGCATGATTGCCATGATTTGGTTGGGTCATCGCAATTGTTGATGAATTAAAGACGCAATGATGGTCAGTCCTTCAGTAAAACGTTCCGGCGTCTCGTACCCGTATGAAAGTCGAATCTGTTGGGTAGCCTGGCTATCGTAAACCACACCTGGATTCAGCAAGACACCAGCAGTCACAGCCGCATCAAAAAGTTTTGCGACCGAAATTTCTGGGGCCAAAGTGACCCAGATATAGAAGCCGCCGCTTGGCCGGTTCCACGTGGCAACATCACCTAGCTGACGTTCCAATTCACGTTGCGCGTTGTCGCGACGTGTCCGAATCGCCGCCCGCATCCCCGTCAAGTAATCGTCATAACCGGGATCGGCAAAGATGGCTGTCAACACCTGCTGTGACAGTGAACTTGCACCATAATCTGTCTGCATTTTCACATCCGCAAGGCGTTTAATGATGGCTGCGGATCCCACCAGCCACCCCAGCCGCATGCCGGGGGCCAGCGATTTTGAGATTGACCCCAGATAGAGGACGTTTCCGGCAATATCGTTTGCCTTCAAGGGCTTTGGCGGTTGTTCATCCAACCAAATGTCCTGGTAAGCAGTATCTTCGATAATCGGTAACTGGTGGCTCTTAGCAAAGCTCAGCAAATCTGCCCGGCGTTGCGCGCCCATCACGGTACCACCGGGATTATCAAACGTGGGGATCGTGTAGAGCAGCCGCTGACGGTCGGTGGGTTTAATGTGCCAGTATTGCGGACCGTTATCATCTACCGGCAGTTCCGCAAAGTTGGCGTTGACCGACTGAAGGACCCGCAACGATTTCAAGTAACTGGCTGGCGTCGTGTAGACCGTTGCGCCCTTTTCAAGCAGCGACACCGCGATCAACTGCAGCGACTGCAACGACCCCGATGTGATCAGCACGTTATCGGGCGTCGTGTCGATGCCCCACTTGCGAAGCCGCTGAACGAGTGCTTCCCGAAGTTCCTTTAAGCCAAGCGGCGGCAGGTAATTGAGGTTCGTCAACTGGCCGGTTGCCTGCCGCATAGCGCGTTGAATAAACGTTTTCGGATACAGATCAGGCCCCAGCTCACCAGTACTCATCCGAATCAGATCACCCCGGCCCTCTAAGTCATTGATGCGCTGAATGGCGGGTTGGTTCGCCACAAATTCACCAGACGAAATGTAATCCTGCCAATTCATGGGGTCATGGGCCATCATAACTGACCAACTGTTGCTGGCAATTCGTGTCCCGCCGCCATGGGCAGTGGTCAGCACGCCATCCGCCAGCAGGATCGTCATTGCCTGCGAAACGGTGCTCCGATTCACACCAAATTGCTGTGCTAGCTGACGTTGGGTCGGCAATTGGTCGCCAATGGGCCAATCACCCGCCTGAATTCTCGTTAGAAAATAGCTGATGATCTGTTGATACTTCGGTGTGGCTGACTGCTGGTCTGGCTGCCAAGTCATTTCAATGCGTTGTCCCATACTGTCATCCTCTTTCGTGTTATAAGGAGTAATTATGATCAATTTAATTAAGGGCCTATTATTCGGCCTCGCATACGTTGCCCCAATCGGTATGCAAAATCTTTACGTCATTAATACCGCATTAAAGCAACCGCGACACAAAGCTTTTATCACGACGATCATCGTGATTTTCTTCGACATCTCGCTTTCCCTGGCCTGTTTCTTAGGAGTCGGTCAGCTGTTGAAAGCTATCCCGCTCATTAAGCAGGGCTTATGGCTCATCGGTGGCGGGTTAGTCGCCTACATGGGATTTTCGCTGCTCACCGACAAGGGCAGTGACGACCAAACAATGACTGAACCTGAAACGTTCAGCTATAGGAAGGCGGTCACTGCTGCCTTTACAATCGCCTGGCTGAACCCACAGGCAATTTTAGACGGCACCCTGCTGCTCGGGGCGTTTCGGGCATCGCTGCCTGGAACCGCCGGCGACATTTTCCTCGTCGGTGTCATGGCCTCTTCATTTATCTGGTTCAATTCATTAACCACCATTTTCAGCCTGTTGAAGGCAAAAATCAATCTCAGAATACTGGTACTGATCAACCGGGTCTGCGGCGTCATCATGATGGGCTACGGGGTGCGTCTGCTGTGGGCGTTTGTGGCAAGTTTGCTGCATTAATTTTACCGTAGCTGACAGTCAAGTCCTTTAACGATGACGCGGCAGGCTGTCATTCAAAATCACTAAAATGGCTCACCAATACGTTTTGCTTAATCACGTATTGATGAGCCTATTTTGTCTTACCAGTCACTTATGGTCAACACATAATAGCCGTGTTTACTGTCTTAAAAGACTGACTGTCGAAATAATATGCAGTCGCGCTGCGTTGCCCACGCAGCACTTAGGTTGCAGTGAACGCCCCATGTCAGTGTGGGCAACACCAAAAATAATACTAAGGATTCAAAACAAATTCCTGCAGCCGGTCACCGAATTCGATGACGGCGTCGTTCTTACCGTTACGCAGCTGCCACAGCAAAAACAACATCACGTTACTTGAATATAGATCGCTCAAATACCCCAGCGGCAAGCCGGTTTTGCCAGCCAAATCGATGTGGTCGAAGTACGCCCTGGCCGTTTTGCGTAATATTTCCTGAAAATTACGCTCAAGGTCGGCGGATTCCGTGTGGATATCAAAAAGCTGCAACAAAATATCGCGGTACTGAGTTAACGCCAAGATCAAAACTTTCACTGTGTTGGATCCGATTTCCGGTGTATGTATACTAAACCGTTGATTGACGATGTCTTCAAATACACTTGTATAATAGTTCACGAGCTGCTCAAGAAGATCATATTTGTCATAATAGTGGCTATAAAACGTTGAACGCCCTATTTTTGCTGTTTTAGATATGTCTTGGACGGTAATTGTTTTGAATTCCCGCTTCTTTAATAAGAGAAAAAATGCCCGTTCAATCTGTTCGTTTGTGCGACGGACCCGCAAATCTTGTTTTTCTGTCACTCTGGCTCACCCCGGCTTCTGGTTGTCTTTAAGTTCCGCTAACACCTTTAATGGTTTTAGAGTACAATAAAAATTGTAACACTAAATATGGTATCTTATATAGTAAAGATAACAATTCAACCCACAATTTATAGCACTACTGGAGGCTAATCAAGATGGACCCAATTCGTATCTTATACATCTCAATCGAAGGCAATACCCGGAACTTTGTCGAACACCTGACCCGGTATGCTATGGCGCAGAACCTGAAAAACAAGGCCCTGCCGACTATCGAATCCACCGAAATTTCAGAACAAACTGATTTTACTGATGAAACAACACCCTACTTTTGCTTCGTACCCACCTACTTGGATGGCGGGAATGGCATCGACACCGGCGTGAAAGAATTAATGACCAACGTGATGGGCGAATACCTTGCCTACCACGATAACGCTGACCAGTTGATCGGCGTTGTCGGCAGCGGTAACCGAAACTTCAATGAACAATATTGTTTAACCGCTCGGCGCTACTGCGAACAATTCGATGCACCATTCATTGCCGACTACGAACTGCGCGGCCTTCCAGCTGACGAAAGCCGCATCTACAACAAGCTGGTTGCCCGCGTGCAACTGCTTGAACAGTAAGGGGCATCATCTTGACCAACCCAATCTTAGACCAACTCAACAATCACCGCAGCATCCGCCAATTCACGGACGTTGCCCTCACTGAAACCGAAATCGAAACGCTGGTCAACGCTGCGCAACACGCGCCGACCAGCACGTTTTCCCAGCAATATTCCATTATCAGCATCACCGACCCGGCCACACTTCAAGCGCTCGCGACCATAACCGGGCACGCTTGGCTGAAGTCCAGCGGCCACTACTTTGTCATGGTCGCAGATCAGTACCGCAACCTGCAGATTACTGAATCAGCTAACCGGGATACCACCCTGCTGCATTCGACCGACAAGTTTCTTGCCAGTGTGTTCGACACCGCCATCGCCACGGAAAACATCGTGATTGCCGCTGAGAGTATGGGGCTCGGCAGCACAATTATGGGCAGTATTTTAAACCATGCGGGTCAGGTAATTAACCTGCTTAGCCTGCCAGAACTGACTTTTCCGCTGCTTGGCATAGCGGTCGGCCATCCGGCATACCAGCCTGATCTGAAACCGCGAATGCCGCAAACGATGATGCACTTTGCCGACACCTATCAGCTGCCGGCCGATTTTAAGGCGCAATTAGCTGACTATGATGACGAATTGACCGCCTACTATCAGCAGCGTGACAGTAATACCAAACAGGAAAACTTCAGCCACCATTTGGTGCGCGAGTTATCACGGGACCTGAACGTTCGAGCCGATTTAGCTGCTTTGGTGAAACAACAGGGATTCAAACTGGATTAGACTGGGAGTAGCCTGATTGAGTTTACGTTTTGCATCAAAAACAGTTGTAATATGTTGTGTTTTTCTGGTATATTGCTTAATAATCCCGCTTGGACACGCTTGTCCTTTAAATATGACTGCCGGCATAAAATCCCTTGAGATTTTATGCCCACTTTCTGGATTGCGTTGCCAAATCGCGTCCGCAAGACACGAGGGATACTACTAAGCGCCTTGCGATAGATAGGCTAAGTTCGCAAACTTATACTTAGTCTAGTGGCTGGGATCCATTGCCTAACCGCGTTACACAAGCCAGCAGGCTCCTGTGTAAGCAACTTCTGGTCTGAAAGCCAAACCGGCATTTCAAGCCAAAACCCGCTTATATGCCGCCCTCCAACCGGCTTGTTCCACTTCTCTGGAGGAGTAAACAAATGACAAAACCTATTCAATCCGTCGAACGGGCCACCAGGATCATTGATTACCTGGCGGAACGCCCCGAGACCAAGATCAGTGAACTAAGCACGCGCTTGGGGATCTCTAAAACCACGCTGTTTGGCATTGCTGAAACGCTTTGTCAGGATGGCGTCTTGTATAAGAATCCCCTCTCTAGCGGCTATTCCATTGGTTCCAAATTTATTCGCTATGCGAAACCTTTAAATAACGACCAGCTGATTCGCCTGCTGACACCATACCTGCAGGTGGTCTGCAACGAGTTTGGCGAAGATATTTATTTAGCAATCATTCAAGACCAGCACGTCCACTACATTGCAACGATTGAAGCCGACCTGCCGCAGCATAAGAAAGTGCCGACGACCACGGACGACTTCCTCTATAACACCGCTGCCGGAAAAATGATGTTGAGCAGTTTCCTGCCCGCAGAACTCACCGTTTACCTTGATCAGTTACACGAGTCAGGCAAACTCACTGAACCGCAAGTCCGAGATTTAAACCGGGACTTAACCAAGGTGCGCCAAGACAATTTATCCTACGACCTAGGCGGCCAGTCGCCTGATATCAACTGTGTGGCCGTTGGCATTCGTAACTCGCGCCACGAGATTCTTGCCAGCATGGCTGTGTTGATGCAGCGCAACGAGGATGTTTCAGAACGGATGGCAGCTATTGCAGAACGCATGCAGGCCATTTCCGCTGAACTGGAACAGCGACTGATTTAGAGGAGCAAAACACGTATGGCAAAACCAATTCGATCCGTCGCACGGGCAAGTTCAATTCTCGACTATCTGGCCGACCGCCCCGAGGCAAAACTCAGTGAGCTCAGCGCCCACCTTAATATTTCAAAAACAACCTTGTTTGGCATTGCTGAAACGCTGTGCCAACAAGGTTTTGCATACAAAAATCCCATTTCTAGCGGTTATTCCATTGGTCCAAAACTGATCACGTATGGTCAACCACTGTCAAACGACCAGCTGACACGGCTGGTACACCCTTATTTACAGGTCGTGGCCAATGAATTTCACGAAGCCATTTTTTTGACAGTGCTGCAGGATCAGCGTGTCCACTATATCGCAAAGGTTGATGCGGATCTGCCTCCAAAAATGGGGGAGGTCACAAATACCACCAGTGACAGCTTCCTGTACAACACCGCAGCAGGCAAAACGCTGCTCAGTACGTTTTTACCAGCGGAGTTAACAGTCTACCTTGACCAGTTGGAACAAACCGGCAAACTCACCGAAACTGAAGTACGTAAATTGAATCGCGAATTGATAAAGATTCGCCAAGCTAATTTAGCGTACGACTTAGGCGAACAGGCACCAAACGTCAACTGTGTCTCAGTGGGTATCCGCAACTACCGCCACGAGGTACTTGCCAGCATGGCGGTAGTTCTGATCGATGAAACCGATCCAACCGACAAATTGCACGCCTTGGCAGCGCGCATGCAGACAATTTCAACAGCATTAGAAACACGATTAGTCTAAAAAAACTTCCCAAACTACGGGGAAGTTTTTTTGTGTTTTCAAATTAAGGTAACCTAAACCCTGAAGTGCCAATTGAACGGTGTAGAATGTGCTTCATCGCAAGACTACGGCCACCCAGTTGTGTGGGCAGCAACGGCAGTACCACACAACTGGCAAAAACGGTTATCCACCGTACAAAAACCGGTAATAGTGCCCGGCACGATTGAAACTCGCCCGCACCAGCTTCGCAGCCTTGCGGGGGTCGCGACTGACAAACATGTCCTCGTTGCTTTTCAACAGGACACCGTTCATGGCTTCGTTGATGACGAATTCGGCCTGGTAGGGCGTGAAATCGTAAGCGCGGCCAAGAACCCGTTTCAGCTCCTGTAAAAAGCGCAGTTTCAGCTGTCGTTTGCCTAGGGCATCACCCCAGTCGCCATGAAACTGAAACCGATGATTCCACACTTCGTCAATCAGGTTATTCATTGCTAACGCCCGTTGTTCAGGGGTCATTCTCTCATCTCCCGACTTGCAAATACCGTCCCATCAATAAGAACAGGGCGACCACGATGGCAATCGTCGCCGTTAAGAACAGCGCTTGATAACTGAATTCATCAATCATGATGCCGCCAAATAGCGGTCCAACAGCCCGCCCCATGGAAATGGCAACGTTGTACATGCCCTGATACTTGCCCTTGCGCCCGTTGACAGCCAGGGCGTCGATCCACGCCGGCATGCCCGGAAACCCAATCATTTCGCCAATCGTCAGCACGACCATCACAATGATAAACATGTAGTACTGGCTGGTAAAAACGAGCAGGAAAAACGAGGTTGCAAAAATGAACACACCGATACCAATTTGAACTGGCAACTTTAAGTTAACGAACAGTCGATTCACAAACGGTTGTCCGATGACGATCATAAACCCGTTTAACGTCCATAACAGGCTGTAGTTTCTAAACGGAATCCCGAGGTTGGTCATGTGAACTGAAATAACACTCTCCCACAGCGCGTAACTCGCGTAGATAGCAAACACCATCAGGCACATCAGTAAAATCAGCTGCATGCGATGAGGCGCCACGTGATTGGCCTCTTTTTTTGCAGGCTTCATTGCATCGACGTCCACCCGAAAAGCCGTGGCCATGATGATGAAGAGCACGATGTAGCACACTGTTGTGACCGTGAAAATGACCGTGATACCCAGTGCCAGCAAGTAGCCGACCAAGAGGGTGCCGATGACGACACCAACGTTTAACGCGATGTAGAGGACGTTAAACACCTGCCGCGTTTTATGGTGGGTAATGGTCGCGGCAAACGAATTATCGATGGTCAGACTGATACCGTCACCGAAGCCGACAACCACCAGCAGAATCCCGAAAATGGGCCAGCTGTGAAAGAAGATCAGCAGAATCATGGCAATCAGTGACATGCCTGCCCCCACAAGGCCGGCCAGGTACGGCGACCAGCAATCAAACAGGATCCCGCCGACATAGTTGCCGACCATCATCATCAGTGACATGACCAGCAGCGTTGTCCCGGCTGTGGTCAGCGACTTATGCAGCATTTTATTCATGTAGATCGTGGTCAGCGGCCACATAAAAGCTGCCCCGGTATTCAGCAGTAATGTCGCCCAGAAAACGGCTGTGAGGCTGATTTGTTTCTTTTTGGCAAATAGTGATGACATTGTGTTCTCCCCTTATCGCATGTCGTGCTCAGGGCATACCAAAAGGGCTGAGCTACTAGGCACCCAACCTGATTGGTTCACTGGAACATGCGTGATTGACTAGGCCTTACCGTTAAACGGTCCGCTCACGACTAACTTACCAAGCGTGTGGCCAGCTTCAACTAGCTGGTGTGCTTTTCGTAAATTAGCAGCGTTGATGCCCGTTTCGATGTTGGTCGTCAGCGTTGATTCTAAAACGCCCTGATCCAGCAGTCGGCAAGCCAGCTGCAGAATTTTTCCTTGGGTGTGGACGCGGTAGTTCGCATCCGACTTGGCAAACATGTACTCCCAGTCAAAACTGGCGGCCTTGTTTTTGATCAAATATAGCGGCAGATCGACGGTGCTGCCCACGATCGAGCCAATATGGCCGAATGGTTTGACCAGTTCACTGGCCACCTTAAAGTAGGCCTCCGGTGCGTATAAAATAGCGATGGCGTCCAACTGCTGATAGCCGAGATCGTGAATCTGGCTCAGCAGGTCTTCATGGTAGTCCAGCGGATAATCAACACCGTGGCGTTTCAACCAGTCGAAATTTTTGGGGCTGCTGGTGGCCAGAACCGTCAACCCCGCCCAGTGTGCGAGTTGGCTCAGGATGGAACCGAC
Source organism: Secundilactobacillus collinoides DSM 20515 = JCM 1123 (assembly GCF_001435975.1). Lineage (GTDB taxonomy): Bacteria > Bacillota > Bacilli > Lactobacillales > Lactobacillaceae > Secundilactobacillus > Secundilactobacillus collinoides. The sequence goes on along the minus strand of NZ_AYYR01000009.1, from coordinate 18,778 downwards.
ACCGCCGCTGCCGTTCACGATCAACAGTGTTTTATTTTGATTTTGGTTGCCTTTTGGAACGAAGTGCATTTTTTCAAACAAGAGTTCATAGGCGGTCAGTGTCGTCAGCGGCATAGCAGCAGCTTCCGCATCCGATAACGCTTTGGGTGCGCTGCAGGCCAGTCGCTCATCAACTAATTGGTATTCTTCATCGGACCCGTCTACCTGAGAGCTGCCAGCGTAGTACAACCGGTCACCCACCTTGAATTTTTCCACGTCGGGGCCGACAGCTGCCACCTTTCCCACGGCGTCGTAGCCGAGAATCTTGGGTGCCGTTTCATCTGTGACTGTCAGCCGCATTTTCGTGTCGACCGGATTGACCGATACGGCGCTGACTGCAACTAAAACCTGACGGCCGGTCGGCGTTGGCTTGTCCAGTGTGAGATCTGTTAAAAACTGTTCATCACTTGTCTCGAGCGCCTTTAACGCGCCGATTGCTTTCATTTTTGCCATATCGATTGCCTCCGTTTTTTTCGTTAGCCCCATTGTAACCTAGATAACGCCCATGATGCCACCGTTGACGCAAACGGATTTTCAAACCTTGGGCAGGCCAGCTTAAATCTTGATAGTGCCGGTGCTTGACGGCGCAGCGCGACTCACGGATAATCAAGGTATATTGCAGCGCAACACGCATAGGAGTGGTGACTATGACAACCAAAGGAACATTGGAAAACGATAATGAGCTGAACCTGCATTTAGATGCGCAGCTGTACAGCCGCCTGGCGGCCATTGCGGCGGCCAAGGGGCTGCCACTGGAAGCCTATATCGTCAGCGTTTTGGAACAGGTCAAGGTTTCGGAAACCTTCGAGAAGCGCCAGGTGATCGGCCAAATCGTTACCGGCCGTGCGCTGGCTGCTGACGATCTTGTGTCCGTGGCCGGTATCTATTACCGATACCAGCTGACCGACCAGCAGCCAGTTGACCCAACCGCCAAGTACGTTGTCATCGCCGCCAACGGCAATAGTTTGACGCTGCGCCAATTATAGGGGGAAAACCACATGCCATTAGGATTTAAAATCGTCCCGCAAAATAACCAAGGACTTGTTGAAACGCTGGGAAAATACAGTCACAGTGTCAACTCGGGTCTGCATTTTTACATTCCCATGATTCAAAAAATTCGCCGGGTGAGTTTAGCAATGGAACCGCTCGCCCTGCCGAATTATTCGATCATCACAAAGGATAACGCCGATGTGTCAGCCAGTCTGACGCTGAACTTTCACGTCACTGACGCCGTGAAGTACCAGTACGAAAACACCGACTCCATCGAATCCATGGCGCAACTGGTCCGTGGGCACTTGCGGGATATCATCGGCCGAATGGACCTGAACGAAGCGCTGGGTTCGACCGCCAAGATCAACCAGGAATTGACCTTAGCCATTGGTGACCTGACCAATACGTACGGCGTCAACGTTGACCGGATAAACATCGATGAACTGACCCCGTCACAGGCCATTCAAGAAGCCATGGATAAACAACTGACCGCCGACCGGGAACGGATTGCAGCCATCGCAAAAGCTGAAGGGGAAGCCAAGTCCATCGAGCTGACCACAAAGGCTAAAAACGACGCCCTGATGGCCACCGCCAAAGCGGAAGCCGACGCCACCAAGACCCGCGCCGATGCAGAGCGTTACCGGATCGACACCGTCCAAGCCGGCCTGTCCAACGCCGATGACAAATACTTCCAAAACCAATCTATCAACGCTTACTCCGAACTCGCCTCATCCCCAGCCAACCTCGTTGTTGTGCCTTCTGACAGTGCCGCCGATTATGGCAAGCTGCCAGTCGTCGGTAATTTACTGGGTAAGGGTGCTGAAAAGTAGCGTTTAACGATAAATGTGGGTCGTCATTTGCGCCTAACTGCCGGCATCCCAACGTTAGGTACCCTTTAGAGATACTGGTAAATTAATCTATTCGTCAGCTTCTAGGTTGCAGCCTTTTCAGCAAAAAAATTTTATTGCTTGTCAGCTTATGGAAACAACGAACGCTGACGAACCTGCTAATCAGCACTTAACCCAATATAGCTAAGTACGGACCCCCCAAATTGCGGACTGCAAGGGGAAATAACCGCGGCCAATCAAAATCAGACAACAATAAAAACGTCCAAGCCATTTCTGGTTTGGACGTTTTTGAGCGGCATTAAAGCCGAATTACTTTTGTAAGGTGTAAGTGTAGTAAGCTGCTGGGGCCTTACCAACTGAAGCCTTGATCTTTTGGTTCTTGCTGTTAACGATGACGAACTTGTTCTTAGCAGTGAAACGCATGTAGAACGAAGTCTTTTTGCCCGTCTTAGGGGTAACGTTGATCTTCCAGAAGGTTGGGGTCTTAGTAGTAACGCTGTAAGTAGCCAACTTCACTGGGTAAGCAGTCTTCTTGCCGTAAGTAACCTTTTCAGTTAAACCGGTCTTTTGGCTGAAGGTGTATTGAATTGCCCAGCCCTTGTATGTTGCGCTCTTCCAAGTACCAGTAGGTGTTGAAATCTTAAAACTTGCGGTACTTGACTTCGTTGAACTTGATGAAGTTGAGCTAGTGGTCTTGCTCGTAGTAGATGAGGTTGTTGAGGTCGTGCTTGACTTGGTAGAAGCAGCCTTAACAGTCATGATCCGGTAGAAGTAGCGGCCGGTCTTGTTGTTGTGAGCGTAGACGTAGAGTTTAGTCCCGGTCTTTTGCTTAGCTGGCAGCTTAACACTGTAAGCGCCGGTAGTAGAAGAAGCCGTTCCCTTAGCAATGGTCTTGTTCTTAGCGTTGCGGATAACAACGGCAACACCCTTAGTGGCCTTACCAGTAACCTTGGTAGAGTTGTTGTAGATCGTGTTGACAGAGATGGTTGGACTAGTTGAAGTTGCGGCTTGGGCAGTAGTTTGAGACGTGTAGCTTTGTGCCCCGATACCCATTAATCCAAATGCTGCCACCAAACTGGCAGTAACGACAGCCATTTTTTTCATTACTTAATCGCTCCTTTAATTTAAATGCTTAGCGGTCTGACCCACTAAACTAATTTCCGTTTGTAAGTGTAACGTTTTATGATGTCAAAACCAAGGGGTATTTTGAAACTTTTACAAGTTTTTAACGCATTTTAAGAACTCGTTCGATTTCTGTGTCAAAAATTAAATTCTCGCTACGAATTGGTAACATTGGCTTGGCAGAGCTTTCCGGATTCAGGCGACTAGTCTGGACAAAAATGACCCTTTTACTTACTCTGCCGACCTGCCAGACAGCTGTGGGACGATGCTTGTATCTTCAATACCAACCAAGGTCAATTTGCGTTCCTCTTCGTGATTAAGCAACGTCCAAAGAGAGGCGGCACATTGCGAATGATGCAACAGCAACCTCGAAAAAAAATAATGCTTGTTGGCTAAATGCTATGTATTGCTGCTGACGTTGTATCAAACTGCACACTATGAAACATGACAAAAAGACCCAGCGACAACGGGTCTTAAAATCAATCATCCGGCTTCAATTCCAGTTCAAACGCACCGCCATTAACTTCAAACGGTTGGGAAATTAATTCACCAGGATCAAAATACACTTCAGTTTTGTGATAGATCTTTCCCCGCTTGTCCATCAGATCCAAATGAACGCCATACTGGGTCGTTTCAAACGGGTTGCGGGTAACAACGTAGGAAAGGCTGGTACCGTCGGCGTAGCGCTGTTTAATAGCCTTATCGAGGACCAGTGGTAACGTGATGTGTTCCATATTAAATAATGTCAGCTTGATCGTCTAATTCAAATTGGTGAAATCGACAAATGGCCGCAACGACCTCCTCTGGTGTCAGGTTGTCGGTTTCGATTTCAACGTCACTAACACTGTGGTAATGCGGGTCCCGTTGTGCCTTCAGCCCAGCGATACCGTCGATGCCAACTTTTTTGATAACTGGTCGGCCATCCGCGCCGCCAATGCGTGCCAAAACTGTTTCTGGCTTGACGTTCAGTAAAATAACTGGGACGTCACTGGCTCTTAAGAGGTTGAAGTTTGATTCTTGAATCGGTGTCCCGCCGCCAGTTGATAAGATGCCTTGGGTGTTCTTCATTGCATCTGCCAAAACATCGTGTTCCATGCGTCGGAAAGCAAATTCGCCGTCCTGGTCAAAAATTTCGGGAATGGATTTGCCGGCATGTTGCACGATCAAATCATCCAAATCACTGTGTTCCGTATGTAGCTCGTCTGCCAAAAGTTGGCCGACAGTGGTTTTGCCACTGCCCATGAATCCTACTAAAATTGCTTTCATAAGTTAGCCCTCCTCGGTGGTGCGGTCAAGTTGTTGGCGCGTGCGTTGCGCCTGTTCAAAAAAATCGTGGATCTGTGGTTCATCACCCGCCGCAATGGCGGTTTTGATCTTAGTTAACGTGGCAATGTAATCATCTAACTGTGATGTTATGGCTTCGGTATTACTCAGCATAATGGCCGTCCACATGGTGGGGTCAGACGCGGCAATGCGGGTGGTACTCTTAAACCCGCCCGCGGCGGCCTTGAGGCCGACAGGGTCATTCTTTAACTCTGCCACTGCTGTGTTGATCAGGGTAGCCGCCAAAACGTGCGGCACGTGACTGATCTGGCTGACAAGTTGATCGTGCTGTTCGGCTTCAATGGTCACCCAGCGTAACTGTGCGGGCGCCAATAGGCGTTGAAACAGTTGGCGCTGTTCCAGCCTCTGGGAACCGTCGACCAGAAAGTACACCGCGCCGTCAAAGAGGTTGACCCGACCGGCCCGACCCCCAGTTTCGTGGGAACCGGCCATCGGATGGCCGCCCATAAAGGCGATGCCCTTTTTCTGTAATGGTTTTGCAGCTGCCATTACCTGACGTTTTGTGCTGCCAACATCGATGACCACCACGTTTGGCTTCAGCGGCAGGTCGGCCAGCGCAGCAAGTTGTTTCGTAATCACAGATACCGGTCCAGCTAGAATGATTACGTCCGCCTTCGCGCTGCCTTCAGCAAACGTGGTACGGGCATCGATCACCCCCTGGGCCAGCAGAAACTGGCTGGTATCGTCGTTGGGGTCGGCGCCTAACACCGTGGTGTCAGTGTCAATCTGTTGCATGATTCGGGCCAGGGAACTGCCGATCAGTCCCAGGCCGCTGATAAATACCGTCGTCATTGCGTCACTCCTTTGGTAACAGTGTGTTGAGGTCGTCGAAAAATTCAGGATAAGAAATGCGAACACTGTCGGCACCGGCAAGTTGCACCGGTTTGTCGACCAGCAAGCCGGCAACGCCTAGAACCATCCCGATCCGGTGATCATCGTGCGCGTCCAGCTGGTTATCTGTTACGTGCCACGGCATTCGCCCATCAATGACGAACCCGTCTGGCAGTTCTTCGATGTTGATACCAAGCTTCGTAAACTCTTGCACGATGGCGGCAATTCGGTCAGTTTCTTTGACCCGCAGTTCTTCGGCACCAGTGATTCGGCTGATGCCATCCGCCTTCGCTGCCAGCAAAGCAACCAGCGGCAGTTCATCGATCACGGCTGGAATATCTGCCGCGCCGATGTTAATGGGGTGCAGGTCAGCCGTTTCAATGGTTAAATCACCAATCGGTTCGCCGTCAGTTGGCGCGGCGTCAATGCTGACCTTACCGCCCATGCGCTGCAGAATGTTCAGCAGACCGGTCCGCGTCTTGTTCAACCCCACATCCTTCAGTGTGATCTTGGAATTCGGCACCAGGCTAGCGGCAACCATGAAGAACGCCGCGGAGGACATGTCGCCGGGCACCGTCATGGTTTGACCGGTGAGGTGCGGTTGCGGCTGAACGGTGATCGTTACCCCGTCAGCTGCCGTAGCGATGTCACCGCCGAACTGGGTCAGCATCCGTTCGGTGTGGTCCCGGGTCGGCAGCTGTTCCACCAAGGTGCTGGGCTTGTCAGCCTGTAACGCTGCCAGAATCAGCGCGCTTTTGACCTGTGCACTGGCAACCTGAAGCTGGTAGGTCACGCTGTGAAGCGGGCTTCCGGTGATGGTCATCGGCAAGTGGCCGTCAGTCGTTTCAATGTTCGCACCCATTTCGCTAAGCGGCACGCTGACCCGTTTCATCGGCCGTTTTGAGAGTGAGGCGTCGCCAATCAAAGTACTGGTAAACGACTGGCCTGCCAACAGGCCGGATATCAGGCGGGTCGTCGTCCCCGAGTTGCCCATATCTAGTGGTTGGGCACTCGGCTTCAGTCCATGTAAGCCCACCCCGTGGATGGTCACATCTTGACCGTCTCGTTCAATGTGCACACCTAATTGCTGAAAGGCGGCTAACGTTGATAGACAGTCAGCAGAGGTTAGAAAATGGGATAAGTGTGTGGTGCCTTCGCTGATGGCACCTAGCATGATGCCCCGATGAGAAATACTCTTATCACCGGGCACCACCAGAGTGCCGTGTAAATCGGTGCTTGGTTTTCCGTTCAGTGTTTTCAATCTGGGGCCTCCAATAAATAGTTAATAGGTAAGATAACGCATCGTTTGTCTTTTGGAAATATAAATGACTTAGAAATTTTTCAATTCATTACGGTAGTCTGCAATTTGTTGCTTGAGTCGGCTCATGTTGCTGCCATCAAAGGTGTCGGTGATAGCCTTAGCGAGTTCAATGGCCACGACACTCTCGATCACGATCGAAGCGGGCACGATGGCTGTTGTATCGGAACGTTCCACGTTGGCCTTCTTAACTTCCTTAGTGTCAACATCAACGGACTGCAGTGGTTTGTAGAGGGTTGGAATCGGCTTCATGGCTGCCTTGATAATAATTGGCATCCCGTTAGTCATTCCGCCTTCAAAGCCGCCTAAGTGGTCGCTTTCGCGGTCGAACCCTTCGCCATCGTGCCAGTCGATCTCGTCCATGACGTCACTGCCGAAGCTGGTCGCGGCCTTGAAGCCGTCGCCAATCTCAACCCCCTTCATGGCGTTAACGCCGACAACAGCGGCTGCCAACTTAGCGTCTAACTTGGTGTCCCAGCTGATGTAACTGCCTAAACCAGCCGGTACGTTGGTGGCCACCACGCGAATGATACCGCCGAGGGTGTCCCCGTCCTTCTTGGTCTTGTCGATCAGGTCGTGGATCTCATCAATCTTGTCCGGCTGTACGATTCGTAAATCGTTAGCCAAAATTGTTTTTTCGATATCGGCCACGTTTAACGGGTTCTGGTCATCCGCCTTAACGGGACCGATTTGCTGAACGTAGCCAACCAGCTTGATGCCAAGTTGTTCCAGAAACTGCTTGCATACTGCGCCGATGGCGACCCGGATGGCTGTTTCACGGGCTGATGAGCGTTCCAGGACGTTTCGTAAATCGCGGTGACCGTACTTCATGCCGCCGACTAAATCAGCGTGTCCGGGACGCGGCCGTTCAACCTTACGAACTGAATTAGCAGCTGTTTCATCAGCAATCGGGTCCATAATCTCGGACCAGTGCGCGTGGTCGCGGTTATTTACGACCAGTGCAATTGGTGACCCTAAAGTTTTTTTGTGGCGAACCCCGCCGACAATGGTGACCTCATCGTGTTCGATCTTCTGCCGGTTGCCGCGGCCATAACCGCCTTGGCGGGCTGCCAGTTGGGCGTTAATGGCGTCGATATCCAGCGTCAGGCCGGCCGGCAGTCCCTCAATAATACCGGTGAGTTGGGGGCCGTGTGATTCTCCTGCAGTTAAGTAGTTCATAAGTGAGTGATTCCTTTCCGTTACTTATTTGTGAGTTGGCTGGAAGCTGGGAGCGGTTTGTCGTGCTTGACCGTTTCCTTATCCTTCAGCGCGTTTTCAGTCGTGAGTTTAGCTTGGTATTCGCGGGAATTACGCATGATGTGGGTGTAAATGTCCTGCATGTATGCGCGCGTTTCCGGGTTCGGATCATTTTCAGCGACCCGTTTGAGCACTTGGTCTTCCCGCCCATGATCCATGACGGGTAAATTCGAAGCACGTTTGGCTTCATTGACCATGGTGACAGCGTCGAAGCGTTTTGCCAAGAGTTTAACAATATCTTTGTCCAGATGATTGATTTCTTTGCGCGCCGTTGTCAGTGAGGCTTGCCGGCCAACCGTCATGGCAACCAGCAAAACGACGATGGTGCCGAGGATACCGACGATAATGTCGGCGTCCATGGCGCGGGCGATGCTCTGTTTAGAGAGCCACCCGGTGACCACTGGAACGGTAAATGTGGCGACACTGCCGAATGTGAAGTACGTCCCAGTAACGAGCCCCTTGTGTTGCGGGTAGAGCCGCAGGAAGATGTTTAAGGCCACCTGCATCATCCCACCAGCCGCGGTAAACCCAAAGACGAAGCAAACCGCTGCGGACAGCCATTGAATCGATGTGGTACAAAGAATAACTAAGGCAACCAGTGATAGGGCGTTGTTGACCACCAGCAGTCCGGCTTCAGAAACTTGCCGACGAAGCAGTGCGAAGGTAACGATGACCCCTGAGATAGACCCGATACTATAGAGTGAGAGTAAGCCGTGCCCAATCAGCGCGCTGTAGTTCAATTCGTTGGTGGCAAACATCGTGATCCACTGAGTGAACAGGATCATGATGGCCATGCTGGTGTAACCGTAAATAGACAGGGCTGCGGTGGCGATCCATTTCTTCGGCCGGGATAAATGTTCCTGTGCCAGTTCAGTCGTTTCATCGACCTGATTGCGCTTCGGGAACGTCACCCGGTTTAACAAGAAGAAGTTAGCCACTAAGATAACAGCGGCGACCATGAAGGACCAGCCGAACCACATCTTTTGGGTATCCAGCGTTGCAACCAGCAGCGGCAAGATGAATTCCCCTACGGACATGAATGCCTTAATGAAGACGTTTGATGCGCTGGACTTGCCGCCCATTTCAACGAAGGTCGGGTAAGTCCCTGAATCCAGTGCAGAGTTGGCGATCCCAGCCATGATAGCAAACAGGTAAGCCAACTGAATGTTCTTCACGAACGGCATGCCCAGGAAGAAGATCAAGTAGGAGAAAACGCCAACGTAAATCAGAAACTTGCGTCCGAACCGGTCTGATAGGTAACCAAACACAAAGTAGGCAAGTAACCGGCCGATCCCGATCCCTGATACCACGTATGACACGGTGGCAATCGGTACGCTCCAAAAGCGCCCGAGGGATTGCATATTTTGTGTTAGGATAATCAGCCCGAACCCGTGAACCAAGTAGTTCAGGTAGAGGCATATCGATAAGATTCGTTTCTGAGGCTTTGACATTTCCACTCACTCCTTGTTTTTGATAAAGAAAAAACCAGCTAGACAACTGTCCTAGCTGGTTAGTTTTTTATCCGTAAACGGAATAAATGACTAGTACCGGCTAGAACTTCACGTCTAGCTGGCACGACAAATTGACGGCTTAGCTTTAGACGCGAACGCGTGGTTAGGCGTCCGCATCTCGCTGCGGACGCTAACTAAAGTAGTAGCCGTAATAATACGCATTAACTTTGGTTAAAGTCTTTGTCATCGTCATTAGTTCCCTTCTAGTAAATGTTGATTACATTAAAACATATTAACCTTATCGCGTCAACCTTTAATCTAATTTTAATTTTAAGAGAGTGCGCATCAGTCTTGGTTAAAAATGTCGTTCCGTTCCGTTGTGCGCAAATACGTCGTGAACTATTTTTAAAGTGATTGTGGTACTTGGCATCAATAAAAACGCAACTGCGGGTCATAATGAATGGCGTTCGACAATTTTCGCGAGCCATTACCACACTACGTTCACTCGCTGCATGCAACGAACACAGAAGGCAAAACTAAGCCAGCCAATACCCCTTCTCAATCTCATCTAAGAACGTGATCATCTGCCGCGTCTCTTCAACATCGTGCACGCGAATGATTCGCCCGCCCTTCAGCATCATTTCAGTTTCAGTGATCAGTGTCATTGGCAAGCGGTCGTCTTTTTCTAGGCCAAGCAGCTGCTTGTAGAAGCCCTTGCGTGACACGGCGACCATCATTGGCCGGTTGAGGTCGTTGAACTGATCGACGTTACGCATCATAACAAAATCCTGCTTGCTGTCGGGGAGTTTGGAGTAGCCGATACCCTGATCTAAGGCGATGCGGTCGAAAGCCACACCAGCGTCCGTGATTGCCTTGATATTATCTTCAAAGAACGTGTGCATCTCTTCTGATAAATTTGTAAAGTCGTTGCCGCGACCGTTGAGCATGGTCAGCAGTCCGACACGTTGTTTTGCCAAGTAAGGTAATTTTTCAGGGTCATCCATAAAGCTGTTGACGTCGTTAATGACGTCAACCCCGGCATCGATAGCCGCTTTCATGACGGGCAATTTGTAGGTATCGATTCCCACGGCCATGTCGGGGTACAGCAGTTTGATCTGTTTAATGTACGGAATCGTGCGTTCAATTTCTACTTCCGGTGTGACTTCGGTGTAACCGGGACGGGTCGTTTGGCCATTGACTTCGATGAGGTCGGCGCCAGCTTCCACCATCTCGGCAATGTGGGCGCTGACCGCTTCCTTAGTCTGGTAACGACCACCATCGTAAAAGGAATCCGGTGTGATGTTCATAATGGCGTAGATCATTGGTTTCTCGCGCAGTTCAAACCGGAAATCGTTGGCCTGCCAGCCAAGTTCATAGCTGGCCAAAACGTTGGTCAGTTGTTTGTCCGCTTCCTGTTCGCCGGGGAACCAGGTCAGCCAGTTGTCGCTCAGTTGTTTGGTGGCCTCATACGCCAACAGTCCGCTGACCGTTGTCCCCTTGCGGGTCACGGTGCCGTCAAATTGGCGCAGGCGGGTCCTTAACGCGTCAGCTTGAGCTGAGGTCGCATCGGTAAATTGCAGCTGGATCAGTGTTTGATCCTGAGTGAGTTTAAACAGCGCTTGGCTGGCGAAATCGTTTTGACCGGCCAATGCCTTGGTGGTGTCATGAATTTGCATATCAGGTCTCTTCTCTCTTATGTGACTAGCTAGTCGATTTTTGCCTCGTGTGGGAACATGTTTCAACGGACCGCATGACAATCGGCTTCATCAAGTCTGTCAAACACGGCCGCTATTTTCTGCTAAATAAACTATTTTCTGCGGATTAATTATTGGTTTCTCGCTGACTTCAACAATTGGGCGAGCCGAACAGCAGCCTGGCCGCGGTGGGTCAGCGGGATACGTGTATCGTCGGGCAGCTCCGCCAAAGTCTGGTGAGTGGCCGAAAGCACAAAGAGTTTGTCAAAGCCGGTCGAATAATGGCCCTGTTCAGCCTGTGCAATGGTGCCGGTCACTGTACCTGTGGCCAATACCGGATCCGCGTTTTGGGAAACGGCACAGAGCGTGCAGGTCATCGTGGCTGTACGCTGATCATCAGGCGCCTCCTTCAACGCCAGTAACAACGTTTCGTTATCACTGTGCTGATGGTCCTGATGCAAGTACCGTTTAGTGGTGACGCCAAGGGTATCGCCGATAAACGGCACTTCAAGGCCGCTATCATCCGCAATTACCGGCTCTCCAGTGACTTGAGCCAGGAACTGCGCCTTTAACCGGGCATTGTCCGCGTAGCTGTCAGTTGTTTCAACGGGAAAGGTCATTGGCGGCCAATCATCCGTGTACGGTTTGGCGCTGATACCCGCGCGGTTGAGGCAGGCAATTAAGTCGGCCGTTTTGTATTGATTATTTGAAGCGATCAGCCATTCAGCCATCTAGTTTGACCCCCATTTCAGCGAGTTCGCGGACCACGTAAAAGGAACCGCTAACCACGATCGGCCCGTCAGTAGCCGTTTGATGTACCGTCTGCCAAGCAGTTGGCATGTCAGGCATCGCTTGCACTGACACGTTCGGATTCAGAGTCGCAATGTCGGCAGCCAGCTGCTGGGCCGGCAAAGCGCGCGCCGGGTTATCCGGTGTCACCGTGTAAACGGCCTTTGCTGTGGGTAAAAGGCTGGTCAGCATGGGCGTCACCGCCTTATCTGCCAATACACCGAGGATCCACGTCACATTCGGTTCAGGATCGATTGCTTGGATACTCTGAACTAGCGCGGCCATGCCATCCGGATTGTGCGCAACGTCCGCAAAGGTCAGCGGTGAGGCGCTCAGTTGCGTAAACCGACCGGGCAGATGAACGTGCTGTAATCCGTTGCGAACAGCCTCATCCGTAATAACGACGTGCTGTCGGCGCAGTTCAGCGATTGCGGTCAGAATCAAGGTCAGATTCTGAAGTTGAAATGTACCGGTAACGTTAACGCGCAATCCTACCCACGAAAATAACGTGTTCTGCAGTGTGGCTTCAATCCAAGTCGGGGCAATCGTCACATCCGTCACTCGTGTTTCCGGGGCGCTAAGCGATACCCCTTGCCTGTCCGCTTCGGCCTGCAAAACACGCATGGCATCTGCTGGTTGCGCAGCCAGTGTGACCGCAGTCGTTACGGGTTTGATGATTTTCGATTTCTGGGTCGCAATCTTTGTGATCGTATCACCTAAGATCGCCATATGGTCCATGGCGATCTTTGTAAAAATCGTCAGTTGCGGTGCGCTGATGGCGTTCGTCGCGTCCGTTAGTCCGCCCAGACCAGCTTCTAAAATGGCGTAGTCTACCCGCTGATTTTTAAACCAGATCAGGGTCACTAAAAACTGCCATTCAAAAATGGACACACCGTCCAGTGGCAGTCCCAGTCGTGTCACAACCGGTTTAATTTCTTCATAGCTGTCAATAAACGCGGCTTCGCTGATCCACTTGTGGTTGAGCTGAATCTGCTCGCGGTCGTTTAGGATGGCGGGACTGCTGAACCGGCCCACGCGGTACCCCTGCTGTTCCAGGACCGCCCCCAGCATGGCTCCCGTGGACCCCTTGCCGTTGGTTCCGGCAATGTGGATCACATGGTAGGTCTGGTCGGGATGGCCGAGGGCTGCCACAATTTTTTTCAGCAGCGGCACCCGATTAGTGTCGCCAACGAGCCGTGATTGATTAAACTGGTCGATCAATTTCGTGTATAACGCATGTATTTCCGCTTCTGTCGCCATTGCTGATCACCCGTTAATACGTTGCAGAAACTCTTGTTTAAGGACTGTATCGGTTTTAAAGTTGCCGGTGTAGTAACTGGATTCCGTTTGACTGCCGGTCTTTTCTACTCCGCGCATTTCCATGCACATGTGACGAGCCGAGATCGAAACGGCAACCCCATTGGGATCCAGAATGCGATTCAGCTCCTTGGCAATATTCACGGTCAGCCGTTCTTGAACGTTTGGCCGTTTGGCACAGTAGTCGATCAGGCGTGGGATCTTGCTGAGACCCATGACCCGTTTATGATCTGGCACGTATGCCACCTGTACCGTTCCGAAAAATGGCAGCAGGTGGTGTTCACACATTGAGTAGAAGGGAATGTCCTTGATCAGGACCATTTCCGTGGTCTCCTCAACGGGGAATAGTTTGTAGTTATCAAAGGCCGGGGCGTTTAACGATGAGAAGATCTCACCGTAACTGCGGGCGACCCGCGCTGGCGTTTCTACTAATCCTGGGCGGTCCGGGTCTTCACCAACGGCTTCTAAGATCATCCGTACCGCCTTTTCAATTTTTTCCTGATTTGTCTTATCAATCATAAGCTATCGTCACACCTTCTAATTTTCGTATCCAACTCTGATCTGCTTGTTGTGCTAAGGCTTGTTCAACCCGTTGTTTCGTTTCACTATCGTCGCCGGCAATCTCTTGGATCGGCAGCAGCACAAAATTACGTTCAGCCGCGTGAGGATGCGGGACTGTGAGGTCGGCGGTATGTATGTCGCGATTGCCCCAATAAATGATGTCTAAGTCGACAGTCCGCGGGCCCCAGTGAACGAGCCGTTGTCGATGCAGCGACTGTTCAATGTCGTGCAGTACCGTTAAAAGCGATTCCGGGTCCAAACGAGTTGTCAGCGCCACTGCGATGTTGTAGAAATTGGCCTGATCGCGTTTGCCCCATGGTTCGGTCTCGTAGACAGACGACACTGCGGTCACCATGACGTCCTCTTGGTCAGTTAAGCGCTGCACCGCGGCGTTTAAATTGGCCAGTTGATCGCCCATATTTGACCCAATACTCAAGTAAACCTGTTCCGTCATTTCTCATCACCGGAGGCCGGACTGCCTAACACCTGATTTTCCACAACTTGATCCCCGGCGACTTCGATCTCGACATCGTCAAAAATGCCCGGCATCGGCACACTGTACTTGCGGATCTTCAGATTCACGTGTGTCGTCATGGCGTAATCACCCAAAATCTTCTTTAACAGCTCGTTTGCCAGCGACTCGATCAGCTTATACGAGTGCGTGTTCACAAATTTATCGATCGTATCGCGCACATCCGCGTAACTAATCGTCTCGTTCAGAGCATCATGCTGAACGCGGGCCTCGATCGGGTAGGTCAGCGCAACATCAATTGCCAGCTGCTGGCCGTTGCGCCGCTCTTCCGGCAAGACCCCGTTAAAAGTATGAAAGCGTAAGTTATGAATTCGAATAACACCCAATTGTTGATTCTCTTCTCTCATTAATCATAGTCGTATTGCCATTTTAACATGGCCGCTTACCTAAGTTTAGTAACTGCCCTACGAATAGTTCGACAGGCGGTTAATTGTAGCTTCATCCGTCAGCAGTGACTGCCGCGCCGTATCATACTGCTGCATGGTAGTCTTCATGGACTGGTGCTGCCGACTCGCCTGAACCACATTACGGGCCACCGTCACCAGTTCGTCACAGTCATAAATAGCAGAGGTCCCAACGGTAATATTGTGGCCGTGATAATTGCTGAAATAGTCAATCACAGCCTCCCGATTTTGACGGTAGTCATCCAGGTCATCGATGAGGCTCGCTGGTACTTTCGTGTGTTTACTGGCATCCGCCACCATCTGATCCGTTGCCTGCATCGTATTTTCAAAATTCGGCAGCACCCATTCTCGTAATTTCACCCCGTCAATATCACCGTGGTGGCGCGTCTGGTGTTCAGTCTGCGTCACGTTAGCCGTCACTGCCGTTGTATCATCTGTACTGTCCTCGTTTTGCTGATTAGCCGCGCCCGGCGTATGCGGCGACTGGCACCCGGCCAACCCCACTGTCAGCAGAACGGCAACCAACCATTTTCCCTTCTTCATCGGCATTGCTCCCACGTTTTTTAATGGTCAACTTTAGCCTTAATGATACCAGATTTAGGGCGGTATCGTTGGTTTTTCATGACCAAATTATGAAAAGTCCATGCCATTCTTCTTCATTTATTGGTACACTGTGTTAAAAGAAGGGATGATGAGTTTGAATAACAAAAACTTTAAGTACCCAGACACCGCTGCATACAAATTTATGATGTCCTATTTTGAATCCAAAAGCATTCATGTTGAGGATATCGCCGACATCACTTACGCCATGCAACTGAAATACGAACCGGAACTGACTCGGCCAGAAGCCGTTGACGCTGTCATCGACGTTCTCCACAAACGTGAAGTCATGAATAACGCCATGGTCGGCATCGCGCTGGACCAACTAGCAACAACGCACCAGTTGCCAGAACCCCTCCAAAGCATTGTCGAAAACGACTCAGGCGTCTTCGGCGTCGACGAGCTGTTAGCAGAAGGTGGCATTTCAGGGATATACGGCAAAATCGCCTCAACCAATTTCGGTTATCTAGACCGGGAAAAACGAGGCATCTTGAAGGAATTAGACACCGTTAAAGATGAGGGCGTCAATACGTTCCTAGACGACATTATCGCCGCAGTAGCGGCAGCAGCGGGAGCTAAGATAGCGCATAAGTATGCCTAGAGTGCGGAAGGAAGCGGTTAAGGGGCGGAGCGTAAGGGACTTTGACCCAAAAAGTCCGGTCCTGACTTTTTGGGTCAAAGTCCCTTACGCAGCAACCCCTTGCTTCCCGGAGCACGTTTCGGCTATGTGAGAGCGGTGAGAGCACGTTTCGGCTATGCGAGGGCAGCGAGAGCACGTTTCGGCTATGTGAGGACAGCGAACAAGCTTCTGCGAGTTTAATAATACCCACCCCAGCATAAAAGCCATACCGACAAAAACCAGCCGCGCCTCGTCACACTGACTGCTGACAGAGGCTAAACTCCCCCAAGTGTACCAACCCTGTGCAGAGATAGATAAGTCTTATTTCTTAACTTATATAATAGGGAGTACCTATAACAAAAATAAAAAAAGAGGAACTGGACGTGCTGTCCCAGTTCCTCTTTATCGTTTAAAGTGATGGTTCATTCGTATGATACCTCGGTTGCTACTAAAAACTTCGATTTCAAGTCAGTTAATGCTTGTTATTTCTGTCGAAACATTGATGAAACGTATCTGCAATCGAGCGTTGAAGTCTAATAAGTCAGGGCGACCAATCCGTTGCGTGTTCTCCTGTCCCTGAAATTACTCGATTTTTAGAAGGCAAGTCACTGCCCGCTAAACACCTTCCTCTGCTCTCTCGCAAATAGGCATCAACGCCCGCATCTCAGTCAAACTCGATCCGTTATCCACGAAACAGGTAATCATATCGAGCCAATAGAGATTCCTATCTGTGTACGTTGTTCTCTCATCCTTACAGGGCAGTAATCCCGCTTTTGTATAGCCGGCTATCGTTTCGGTCGTCACGCCCGATTTAGCTGCTAATTCTGCCAATGTCATGAGTCAACCAATCCCTTCGTTTAGCGCATTTTTTCAAAAAAATGATGCGTTTCGTTTTTTTAAACAAGGGCTAGTTTACTCGAAATTCCAGAAAATTCAACCTTTATCTTTTCAGCAACGCCAGCATTGAATTAAGGGTAGCCTAATTAAGAGAAATCATGTATAATTGGTTTATACCATTAAGACGAATAATATTTACTGCAACCGGTTGAATTTTACTAAAAAAGATTTGGAAAACACTTTCAATTCATTTTCTTTCAAAAAGATAGTTTTGCGTGAAAGCAGTTTTCAAAAGGGCTCCTAACGTACATTTTCGATATGAAGTCACCCACGGTTAAGAAAGTTGAGTCGAACCCCTTTTTTTACTTCAAATTTGTTATATAATAACTTCGACAACAAGTGGTCTAGACGAAATGGGTTGCCCGATTTTCGTTTAGGCGCACTGATACCTACTACTTTATCTATTTCATTTAAGGAGTGAATTTTATTGGCTACTGAACGCACTTCACTATTTATCTTCTTTGGGGGTACTGGCGACCTAGCTTACCGTAAACTGTACCCATCAATGTTCAACTTATACAAGAAGGGAACCCTTCGCGAACATTTCGCTGTTATTGGGACTTCTCGTAACAAATTAACTGACCAAGGCTTCCAAGACGAGGTCCGTAAATCACTTGGCACCGCTAAGAGCGATAAGGAAGCAGAGAAGTTTATCTCTCACTTCTTCTATGAAGCCCACGATGTTACTGACAAGGAACACTATTCTGTTCTGCGTGACCGTGCTGATGAACTTGACAAGCAATTCAAGTTACAAGGCAACCGGATCTTCTATCTGTCACTTGCCCCTTCATTCTTCGGCACTGTTGCCGGCTACCTGAAGGAAACCGGTTTGACTGATAGTAAGGGCACTGATTGTCTGATCATTGAAAAGCCATTTGGCCGTGACTTTGACTCAGCAAAACAATTAAACGACGCCTTAAGCAAGTCCTTTGAAGAAAATCAAATCTTCCGGATCGACCACTACTTAGGTAAGGAAATGATTCAAAACATCGAAGCTGTCCGCTTTGGTAACACCTTGGTCGAATCCCTTTGGAACAACCGTTACATCGACAACATCCAAGTCACCCTTTCAGAAAAACTGGGTGTCGAAGAACGTGCATCATACTACGACAACTCAGGTGCTCTTCGTGACATGGTGCAAAACCATATCATGCAAATTGTCAGCCTGTTAGCCATGGAACAACCAGTGTCATTTACCGACGTTGATATCCGGGCTGAAAAAGTGAAGGCTTTGCGTTCACTGCGCGTTTACAATGTTGCTGATGCTTCAACTAACTTCGTCCGTGGCCAATATGGTGCCGGTGATTCACAACGGGCTTACCGTGATGAGGACAACGTCCCTCACGATTCAACCAACGAAACGTTTGTTGCTGGTAAGTTATTGTTTGATAACTACCGTTGGTCAGGTACCCCATTCTACATCCGGACTGGTAAGATGTTAGCTGACAAGTTCACCCGTGTGGACGTTGTCTTCAAGAAGCCGCTGATCGACATCTTCTCATTCCCACAAAACCACAACGCCCCACTGGAAGCCAACGTTTTGACGATGTTCATCGAACCAAAGGCTGGTTTCTCACTGCGGTTGAATGCCAAGACAAACGGTCAAGGCTTCCAGACCATGCCAATCAACTTGGATTACTTTGTTGATGACAAGGATTCAAAGGATACGCCAGAACCATACGAACGTTTGCTGCATGACACCTTGAAGGGTGACGGTACCAACTTTGCTAGTTGGTCAGAAGTTTCCTACGCATGGCGTTTCGTGGACCAAATCAGAAAAGTTTGGGACTTGCAACAACCAGAGTTCCCTAACTACACACCAGGTTCAATGGGTCCAGCCGCAGCTGACGAACTGATCCAACGCGATCACCGTCAATGGTTTTACCGTTTAAACAAGTAAATTACTGATTTATAAACTAAAGCCAGATTTGCCATCGCGCAAGTCTGGTTTTTTATTTTTCAAGCCTTGTTAACACTTGTGAAATCTCGGCTATTGAACCACTTTTGACCACACTTGTGCATTAATCAATCTGAGGTGAAGAGCGTGAGCAATTTAATTATTTTTCTTCTCTTACCGTTTTCTCTGTTCGGTTAACAAAATAAAAATAACCCCCGATTTAAAATTGAAGTGCAACACTTGATAACTAGACCAATTAGACTAGCTT
>NZ_AYYR01000069.1 GCF_001435975.1 Secundilactobacillus collinoides DSM 20515 = JCM 1123 | reverse complement strand
GGGTATTTTCAACCCAGCACTAATGAAATCGTCATTGGTGGCGATGAGCCCGACAATGCTTTGAAACTAAAGACGTTATATCACGAATATGCGCATAGTCAGTTACATGGGTTAAAATCAGCCTTTAAAGATCGGCCGCGAGCCTATCAAGAAACCCAAGCCGAAGCGGTTGCATATGTTGCCATGCAAAATATTGGGATTGATACGGGTAATTACTCCCTCGGTTATGTGGCAACCTGGGCCAAAGATAAAGCCGTGATCCATAATGCTTTAAGTGAAATCCAACAAGTTAGCAACAAAGTGATTGAACTTAGCGATGGCTTAACCAAACAATTAGGTTTACAAGAAGCACAAAAAGAACCTGAACATGAATCAGCCCAAGCACTTAATAAGTCATATAAAAGCTTGCAACAACAAATTCAACAAGCAACTAGTCCACAACAGAAAGCGCAATTTAAA
>NZ_AYYR01000068.1 GCF_001435975.1 Secundilactobacillus collinoides DSM 20515 = JCM 1123 | reverse complement strand
TTGTCGGGCTCATCGCCACCAATGACGATTTCATTAGTGCTGGGTTGAAAATACCCTTTAGCCCCATTTAGCGTTGCTAAGGGCACTTCACTGACTTTAAGGTCGGTTTGCTGGTTTAGATAGTCCTTGAATGCGTTATACAAGCTTGTCACATTCTGATGATCGGCCAAATTTTCTGTGACAAAGTCTTTAGCACTTAACACTGGTTCACCGCTAGTTTGTGCCACATCAAAG